>CAMKMX010000056.1 GCA_946414025.1 uncultured Fibrobacter sp. | reverse complement strand
TGCCCAGCTCGACTTTATACTGGAAACCACCTGTTTCAACAATAGAATACATTTTGTAATCCTTTTTGGGTTGCTATTGGAGTCCCAAATTTAGCATAAAACGGCTAAATCGTAAAGGGATAAAGATTTAAAAACGGCAATTTTTGGATTAAAATCGGGCATTTTTCACCCCGAACCAAGGGGGGAAGTCTCCCCCTCGCTCTCCTTCGTTGGCTCCGTGACAAAGGTCCCTGAGCCCGCCGAAGGGCCGCTACCCCCTCTCCTAAGGGGACACCCCCTAACACCCCCGATTACGCCCCGGCGTCTTCCAGGCGCTTTACGTGGCAATAAGCCAGTTCCTTCGTCTTTTCGTCCCGAAGGTGCAGGCTGGAGCCTTCGCAGTAGCGCCAGTACTTGCAGGTCTTGCAGTCGCCGATCTTTGCCCAGCGGCGGTCCCGCATCACCTGGTAGCGGTTCTGCCACACATCCCAGAGGTCGTCCTTGTAGATGTTCCCCTGGATGTAGTCGCCCCGCAGGCTCGGGCAAGCCGAAATGCTCCCGTCGCAAAGAACGGAACTGACGTTCACACCGGCCCGACAGAAGAAGGGGTAATTGCGGGCTTCCTTCTCGTAGCTCCCGAGAAAGCCCTCACAACCGTAATTCACGTTGATGACCTTCAGGGACTTCACCTCCCGGATAAAGTCAAAGACCTGCCGGAATTCTTGGTTGGTCAACTGGAACAGCGGGTTGTCCTTGGCGCGGCCCTTGGGAAACACCGTCGCAATACGCCAGCGCTTCACGCCGATTTTCAGGAGAATTTCGAGAATCTTCGGCAGTTCCTTAAGGTTCTCCCGGTTTACGCAGGTCATCACGTCGAAAGTGAGCCCTTGGGTGTGAGCGGCCATGTCGATGGCCCGGAGCGCATTGTCAAAGCTGGTGGGGGCGCCGCGGAAATGGTTGTGGCTTTCCTTGAGGCCGTCGAGGCTGATAGTAAGCGAGCGGAGACCGGCGTTCAAAAGTCCCTTGTAACGCTCAGGCGTCATGGCAAGGCCGTTGGTCACCATACCCCAGGGGTATCCACGTTTCTTGATTTCGTGGCCACATTCCTCCAGGTCCGGGCGCATCAGAGGCTCGCCTCCGGTAATC
Source organism: uncultured Fibrobacter sp. (assembly GCA_946414025.1). GTDB lineage: Bacteria > Fibrobacterota > Fibrobacteria > Fibrobacterales > Fibrobacteraceae > Fibrobacter. Next base: position 1,959 of record CAMKMX010000056.1, on the reverse strand, counting down.
ACCACGATAAAATGCTTCGGGTCGATGTGGGGAGCAAGCTTGTCCAGAGCCCCGAGGAAATCTTCGCAAGGCATGTCGGGAATGGCTTCCTTGACGCAGTCACTTCCGCAATGCAAACAGTGCAGGTTACAGCGCAGCGTACATTCCCAAAAGAAATAGGTCAGCGGGTGGGCCTTGATCTCGTTATGTCGGTAGAGGCGATAGGCTTCTAGGGCAAGTTTTTTCTTAAGGTTGATTTTCAATGTCCTGTTCCTTCGGCTCAAGACAGGCTTCCGCCCGTTCAGTCAGTTTCTGTGTGGCTTCATCGAATTTCTTGTCGCACGCTTCGGACATCGCAACAAACTCTTCCGGAGTCACCTCATAACGTTCCGCATACCGCAAGGTGGACTTGGAGAAATAGGTAGAACCATCTTTGCACTTGACATCGAGAACCAGTTCCGAAGTCACCCCATAGGCCATGACGGGCTGCTGCAAGTGGGCCATAATGTCCTTTAGGCATTCTTCCGCTTCGGGGGTGATACCCTCTTTTTCAAGCATCTTTGCAATCTTGCTAGAAAACGCAATTTCTGCAGTCTGGGAAGGAGCCATATAGGCAGGATTATACCCTTCCCGATTCGGTTCACAGGTATCCGGAATCACCTCCATATCACTCATAACGTTGATAACCTTACGGGCCACTAATTTTCCCGTTTCCGAGGAACTGGAGAGAGCTTCGGCACTAGAGCTTTCCGCAGCCGAACTAGATGAAGTAGTTGAAAAAGAGCCTTCAGAGGCACTACTTTCATCAGCAGAATTACTACTGAGCTCTTCAGATGGAGGACCGAAGGCCCCATTGGGGTCTGGACCATAGAGGCAAACCGCTTCCGACGAAGAATAATCTTCGCACCCCGCCCAGAAAAAACTCGTCAGAGCCAGGATAAATTTTGTCCAATGCTTACGAAACATAACCAAGCACACCCTTCATCACCAAAAAATACCATAAAGAGGAGCGTTCATTACCTCTTTAATCTCGTACTTTTCGTTGAATTCTATTTCGGAAAGAGAATTCCCTTCCCCATCGGTATAAGTCTTGTTTCCTTTCTCGTCGGTCGTTACCGTATACGTGACACCATCGTTGCATGTAACGGTATTCTCGTCGGATTCATTACAAGTGATAGGTTCTTTAGAAGGATCATATTCATAAGCTATGTTGTACTTGGCCTTGAATTCAGCCTCATTAAGAATTTTTCCGTCGCACTCGTAAGTATTTTCGGAAACGCGAACAACACCATAATCAGGACAAATATCCTCGATACACTTGTACTCGCTCTCCCAACGTTCCTCGGTCAGCTGTTTGCACTCCGTTCTGGCTCCACAATGGACCGTAGAATCGCCCTTGTTCAAGTAACAGTTGGCAATATCATTTGGCACACCGTACAGGGCAATGGCCTGCTGCATCTCACTGCTGCTGGAACTTTCTTTTGTAGCTTCGCTGGAACTGGACGCCGGGTTTTCAGCGGCACTGCTGTAATTTGGGTCGGGACCATAAAGACATACGGCCGACGAGCCGGAGTCGTCACAACCGGCCCAGAAAAAACTGGTTAAGGCCAACGCTATTTTTTTCAAATGTCTGTAGAACATTTTCGCTTCTCCAAGACCCAAAGCATCTTTAATATACATTTAATTGAGGAATAAAGACCGGATGTCAAAATAAACGAGAGGTATATCACAAAAAAAATCCCCGCCACCATCGCTGGCAGCAGGGATTTTTAAAGATTTCCGTTAGGAAAGATAAGGTTGATTATGCGTTGCGCTCTTCGAGCGCAGGCATATCGCCTCGGTTATGGACAAGCAAGCTTGTCCGCAACTCTCGGTTTACGAACAATTATGCCTTATTCAAACGATCCTGGATCATGTCGATGATTTCGGAGAGTTCCTTCGGGAGGTGCTTGCCGAACTTCGGATAGTGGTTTTCCTTAA
>CAMKMX010000055.1 GCA_946414025.1 uncultured Fibrobacter sp. | reverse complement strand
CCAGGTCTTATGCCATCGGGCTTCCACATCTTTAGAATTGTAACGAGTTTCCATAATGGGCACAAAGATAGCTAATAGTTGATAGTTACTAGTTACTAGTTACTAGAAATGCTCACGAAAAAGGCGCTTATATGAAAGGGGAAAGCCTTCCCCTCGCTCCTGCTACGTCGTCATGGCGGGCCACGACCCGCCATCTAGCCGTATCTTCCGCTACCCCTTCGCCTAGGGGCTCCGCCCCTAAAACCCCGTAAAAAATACCAATGGTAATGAACCGAGCAAGCACAAAGCAACCGTCAACACCAAGCACAGCGCTTCTTTTTTCACATTTGTTGTTCTAAAAAAGAATACTACCATCGGGAAAACGTTCCCGCAACGAGAAACAAAAATGGAATCAGCCGACGACTGAGGGCCTGTTAGAGGGGGAGGCTTCCCCCTACAAATAATTTGTTTTTCCGTCCTCCTTTTTGTATATTACCCCCTGCACCAGAAAAGGTGGTATTAAAAGATCGCTATCCGCGCAGGCGGGGCGGTCTTTTTTTTACCCCAAAGGAGGAAAAGTGCGGAAAAAGGAAGAAAACACCGAAAACTGCGACAGCATGTCGCAGTTTTGACCCTGTATTGTTCAAAATGCTCAAAAAAAGGAACTTTTTATGGCCAAAAAGCCCGTAAAACAACAAGAATCTGAATACAATGAAATTCTGCGACAGGCTGTCGCAGTAATTAACGAAACCAGGATAAGCATCGCCCGCCAACTCAATGCGAGCGAGAATACCGCCTATTGGGAAATAGGTAAACTGCTTCATGAACGGAAACTGGAAAGTAAGCATGGAAACGCCGTTGTCAAACGTCTTTCGGTTGATTTGAAGGAACGTTTTCCTGATATGGGGTTGTCTCCGCGAAGTTTGTGGGATATGAAAAAATTTTATGAGCGTTTTAGTCTTAGTGCGCCAAAAGTGCAACAGGCTGTTGCACTTTTGCCTTGGGGACATATACTGTTACTGATGCGTTTTGTGGCGGGTGATGATGACCGTGCGCTTTTTTATGCAACGGAATGCGTTTCTAAGGGCTGGCCTCGCGATTTACTTGTTAATGCCGTTCAAATGCAAATGTACGAACATGCCGTTTTGAGCAACCCGGCAAATAATTTCAAAAAGACCCTTCCTGAGAACCAGGTCGAATTTGCGAACGAAACATTCCGAAGTTCGTATAACCTTGGTTTTTTAGGCGTAACCGATTCCTTAGAGGAAGTTGAACTTGAAAAGAAACTGGTTGAAAAAGTTAAGCAGTTCCTTCTTGAGTTGGGCAAGGGCTTTGCCTTTATTGGAAATCAACATGTTTTGGAATACAATGATAAAATAAGAAAGGTCGATATGCTTTTCTTTAATCGCCAGTTAAAAAGTCTTGTGGCTATAGACCTGAAAATAGGAGAATTTAGGCCGGAATATGTTGGAAAAATGAATTATTACTTGTCTTTGTTGGATCGATTGGAGCGAGGCGAAGGTGAAAATAGGTCCATCGGCATTATCTTGTGCGCGACAAAGGATTCCGTTGAAGTTGAACTTTCGCTCGATGGTATTGATAAACCCATTGGCGTAGCGGATTATCAATTGCTGTTGCCTAAGGCTGAGTTGCAGAAAGTCCTTACGGATGAGGTGAGGGCGTTTAATGCTGAGCAAAATCGTGCTTTACCAGCCGGAGGGTGAACTGGCATGAGAAATCATGCGTGCAAATTATGCACATATGATTACATTGGGGCCTATTTTTTTTCCGAAAAAGGAGGTGGCCAAAAATTTTGACCACCTTGCCAAGTTGAAATTGATGTCAAATTTTTTGATATCAACCCCCGCAGCCAACAAGATTACCACCATCATGCAGATAGAATACACGCAGGCGTACCACTGCATTATGGAGATGCTGAAAAAGGGGCTAACCAAATCCTAGAACACGAACTGCTTACCCACGAACACGCCCAAAGAAATCAGGTCGCCTTCGGTCACCCCCAGGAAAAATCCGGTGGGGTGGGCGTAGGTGTACTTGCGGGCGCCGACCCAGTCCCCGATAGTGCCCTTGTACACGTCGTCGAATTCGATGGTGAAGTTCCCGAACTTTCCGTTCTTGCCGAAACGCACGCCAATCCACCAGGCCGATGCAGGCGCAAACCCGTTTCTCGCGTCGGAGTTGTCGATGTAGCCGATGTCGCCCAGGTCTTCACGGACGTCGTCGTAGTCGGAGTCTCCCTGGTAGGCCTGGATACCGCCGGCCACGCCCAGAATGATATACTTGCCCAGGTTGGCGTCGATACCCAGCAAGATACGTTCCTGCAGGTTCCAGAAACCGTAGGACTTTTTGCCTTCGCCGGTTTTCAGCCAGTCGTTGTAGTTGTCAGACCCGTTGATGCTGTAGGACTTCTGCTTCTCTTCGTTGGTGAAGGTGACTATGTCGTTGCAGTCGGCGTCTTCGTCACAGCTGAACTTGAGAGAGCCACCGTAGCCGCCCACGGCGGCACTCACGAAAAAGACGCTTCCCAGGCGGTAGGTGGCGGCGATGTTTCCGCCGCCGCCGTTCATCTGCTTGATGTTGTCTGCGTCGCCGTTGTGGGCCCAGAATCCGGAGGCCGCCACTTCGACTTCGGAGACTGCGCTATCCGAGGTGGCCCTGTGGGTCACGGGGGCGGGCATGGCGGCCGCACCCATGGCGTGGAGGGTAGGGGAGCAGGCCGTTATCGCCATGAGTATCAAGCCGATAGCAAAAAACTGGACGAGTTTCTTCATTTTCCACTCCTTGTAAAAGAATCTCCAGTCTCAAAGATAGTAAACAGTGCTTTTGAATGAAAGACCCCTTGGGTTGGACATTTTTTCTAATTTTTTCCGCACAAAATCCCTTTTTTACGACAAGGAGTCCAACATGGGTGGCTTTTGCGGAGTGGTTTCTAAAGAAGATTGCGTCAGCGACCTCTTTTTCGGGACCGACTACCATTCACATCTCGGAACGCATCGCGGCGGCATGGCGGTGCTGAAATCCAACGGAACTTTCCACCGCTCCATCCACAACATCCAGAACACTCCCTTCCGCAGCAAGTTCGAGCACGACCTGGCCACCTTCTCGGGCAACATGGGCATTGGCGTTATTTCGGATACAGACCCGCAGCCGCTGGTCATGACCTCCAAGCTCGGTACGTTCGCCATCGTGACTGTGGGCTTGATTACGAATATCGAAGAAATCAAGAACGAGCTTTTCAAGAACAACTGCATGCAGCTCCAGTATTCCACCACCAGTGGAATGGTTGGGCCCACCGAAGTGGTGTCCGCCCTCATTGCTACTCAGGATTCCATCGTCGACGGTCTCAAGTATGTCCATGAAAAGGTCAAGGGCAGCTGCTCCATTCTTTTGATGGACGAAAAAGGCAAGTTCTACGCCAGCCGCGACAGATGGGGCCGCACGCCTATCGTGCTGGGCAAAAAAGACGGTGCCATGATTGCCTTGCAAGAGAGCTGCGCCCTCCAGAACCTGGGCTACGAACACGTGCGCGACCTGGGCCCGGGCGAAGTCGTGGAACTCACTCCCGATGGCGACACCACGCTGGTCAAGCCCGGCGACAAGATGGCCATCTGCTCTTTCCTCTGGGTCTATTACGGTTACCCTGCCTCCTGCTACGAAGGACGCAACGTGGAAATGACCCGCTACCGCTGCGGCTCCGCCCTTGCAAAGCGCACTCCTACCGAAGCCGATGCCGCCTGCGGAATCCCCGACTCCGGAACCTCCCACGCCCTCGGCTACGCCCACGAGGCAGGCATCAAGTTCGCCCGCCCCTTCGTCAAGTACACGCCGACCTGGGCCCGCTCCTTCATGCCGCAAGACCAGAAACAGCGCGAGCGCGTGGCCTCCATGAAACTCATCCCCATTCCGGGACTCATCAAGGACCGCCGCCTGGTGTTCTGCGACGACTCCATCGTCCGTGGCACCCAGCTCGGCAAGCAGGCCCAAAAGCTCTACTCCCTGGGCTGTAAAGAAACCCACATGCGTATCGCCTGCCCGCCTCTCGTGTTCCCCTGCAAGTTCATCAACTTCTCCCGCAGCAAGAACGAATACGACCTGATTACCCGCCGCTACATCCGCGACCAGGAAGGCGAACATCCGGACTTGGAAAAATACACCGACCCCGATAGCGATGCCTACAAGGGCATGGTGGAATACATCCGCCAGAAGCTGAACCTCACGACCCTTGCGTTCCAGCGCATCGACGACCTGATACACGCCATCGGGCTCCCGGCCGAACAGCTCTGCACCTTCTGCTGGACCGGCAGGGACTACGCCGAAACCGGCGACTGCTACCACTGCCCCTGCGAAGGCGGCGAGTGCGCTTGCCACTCCAAGAAAGACAAGGAATAGTCCATATTAAAAAGGGGGAAGAATCCCCCTCATCAAAGCCTTGCCTAGGTGTCATCCTGAGCCCTTCGACAAGCTCAGGGTAAACTCCGTCGAAGGATCTAAGGCAAGTCTTTGCCTACCCCCACGCCTAGGGGCCCTGCCCCTAAGACCCCGCGGTATTTCTCGTCATCCTGGCGACCAAACTCGTCATCCTCGCGATAATTCTCGTCATCCTCGCGAACAAACTCGTCATCCTCGCGACCATACTCGTCATCCTCGCGAACAATCTCGTCATCCTCGTGACCTGTGGTGAGCGAAGTCGAACCAAGGCGAGGATCCACTATCATCTCGGCGTATCAAGATCCCGAAATCTCTTTAGCCTTCGCCTCGATTTCGACGATGGCCTTCTTGCGACCTTCATCGGAATCTTCGTTATTGAGCACGATGTTCACGAAAACGGAACCTGCCACCACGGCATACACATGCTTGGAGAGCACTCTGGACTGTTCGCCATTGCGGATGCCGAATCCGCCCAGCACCTTGGCGCCACCCTTACCGACGGTATCGATAAAGTCCAGGGTCGCCTGGTCAATGGTCGTCTCGCTGCCGGTAGTGCCCGCACGGAGTGCGGCATAGATGTACTTGAACCCTTTGGAGGCCATCGTTTCGAGACGTTCCTTCGTCATGCTGGGTGCGGCCACCGGAATGTTTTCAAGACCGTGCTTCTTGCAAGCTTCGGTCAAGCCTTCGTCACCGTCAAAAGGCAAGTCCGGAATGATGCAGGCGGAAACGCCGGCGTCCTTGCTCATCTTCACGAAGTTTTCGACGCCCGGCGTAAAGGCCAGGGAACCGTAGGTCATGATGTAGATGGGCGTCTCGGGGTGGCGTTCGTGAATCTGCTTCACGATGGCAAGTCCCTGCTTGGTGGAGTAGCCCTTTTCCAAAGCGATGGTCGATGCCGTCTGAATCGCCGGACCGTCGGCGCTGGGGTCGCTGAAGGCCAGCTGGATTTCAAGGATGTTGGCGCCACCCTTCACAAGAGCGTCGGCGAT
>CAMKMX010000054.1 GCA_946414025.1 uncultured Fibrobacter sp. | reverse complement strand
CGATGATAAGGACTTTGTCGATGCCTTCAATCTTCATTTTGTTTATCTCCGTTGATACTAATTATTAAACTCTTGTGTTAAACAGCCCTGGACCCTATCGCTACGCTCCAGGGTGACATAGGGGGTGAGCGTCGCTTTGACGCTGGGTAAAAAAAATGCCGAACCAAATGGTTCAGCAAAATTAAAATCAGAAAACGGAAAAACTTTAACTGCATCGGAACCGTGTGTTCCGCAAGGTGCCTTTGCCTTATTGACCTTATGCAAAATCATCTTAATCAGTCAAAGTTCATTCAGTTCAAACTTGCGCAAATATAGCCAAAAAATGTAAAAAAGGCAATATGTATTTACAAAAAAAAGACAACTCTTTTAAAAGAGCTGTCAATTGCTTGAATAACAATAAGTTACGCGAAAAAGAGCTTATTCGATAGTTGTACCGCATTCCGGCAAGGTGGGGTCGTTGGTACACGGGTCTTCCGTGTCAGCATCAGAACCTTTCTTGCAGGCAACTATAGACACCATGGCGATTAGCGAAAGGACAAAGACTATTTTTTTCATTGTTATGCCTCGTTGTTATTTTGTATAAAGATACATTTATTTTAGCAAAAAAGAAAAGGCTACCCCGAAGGGCAGCCTTTTTTAGACCTCAAAAGATCGATTACTTCTTGGCCTTGGACTTAGCAGCGTCAGCCTTGAGGGCAGCACCGGCCTTGAAGCCAACAGTCTTGGAAGCCTTGATCTTGATGGTGGCACCAGTCTGCGGATTGCGACCGGTACGAGCAGCGCGGCTCTTCACAGCGAAGGTGCCGAAGCCGATCAGCTGGACGTTGCCGTCCTTCTTGATACCGGCGGCGATACCGTCGAGAACGGCATCAACAGCGCGGCCAGCGGCAGCCTTGGATTCAAAACCAGCTTCCTTGTTAGCGAGGATGGCTTCAATGAGATCTTGTTTGTTCATTTTTTAACTCCTGAGTTAGGTTTAAGAAAGTTATGCGTATATTATACCTTTTTTTTTGACAAATGGGGAACTTTTTTCAAAAAAAAATTTTTTTTCTTGATTTTCCCCAACCCCCATAAATCAAGCCTCGGGGGGCGGTTCGGGCGAATCAAGGTCTTCGTCATACCTGTTCTTGGGAAGCTTCTGCAAGTACACCAGGCACAGACAAGTGAACGGAATGGCTACAAGTAACCCTAAGAAGCCCAACAACTTACCCCATATCGACAAGGACAAAAGAATGCCCACGGGAGGCAGATTCATGGAGCCTCCGACAATGTGAGGAACCAGGAAAAAGTCCTGAATGACCTGTACAACAAGGTAGATGGAGCAAATAATCAGGGCGACTTCCCAGAAGGGCATGCCCGTATTCAAGGCGTGAACCACGGCCAAAACAAGGGCCAGCGGGATAGTGGTGAGCTGCAAATAGGGTATCATGTTGAGGGCTCCGGAAAAAAGCCCGAAGGCAACCCCCATAGGAAGCCCCATTATACCAAAACCGATAGCATAGAGGGTACCCACCGTCAAGGCCACCAGGGACTGGGCGCGGAAATAGGTTCCCATGAAACGGTCTGTTTCTTTCGCGAAGGATATAGCATTGTCCTGAAACCGTTCAGGAACCAGGCTGTACAAGCCCCGACGGAGCTTGGGCATATCCAGCATGATAAACACCAGATACATGAATATCACTGCTGCACCGGAGAACCACAGAACGATTGTTCCCGTGTAGGAGAGAACACCCCAGGCTCCCGGAAGAACCTTGCCAGCGATATTCTGCACTTCTCTCCAGAAATCCAGGTGCTGCATGGAAGCGGACAACTGCTCCCAAGAAATCAAGGACTGGATGGTTTCGTACAATCCGCCGGGCATCAACTTTTCAATCCGTGCCGCCCATTCCGAATCATTGAACACCTTGGCGATAAGAACGCCCAGGTTTTGTACTTCACCAATCACCAAAGGGATAAACAGGCGAAGAGCGCCTGCGATGGCAAGCCCCGCCACCAACAACACGATTACGACAGCGATAATACGGTGCTTCACCTTCTTTTGCAAGCGGTTCACTATGGGATCTACGATATAGGCAATGAGAAACGCCGCAAAGAAGGGAAACAGGACGCCTCTCAGGTAATAGATTAGCAACATCCCGACCGTAAACAGGACCAGGATCTTGAGGAAATGCATGACCTTGTCCAAGTTCCAATGCTTAATCATTTTTCCTCCTGTATTCCAGCGGCGAAAGCCTGTAGACCTTGCGGAAATTCCGCTCTAGACGAGAGGCCTTCTTCTCCCCCACTTCAAGAGCGATTTCGGCCTGAGATTTGTCCGTAGACTTCAAAAGACGGGCGACCTTTTCCATTTGTTGTTTCCGGGCGATTCTATCTTCTGGTTTGCGGAAAACCCTGTAAATAAAACATACAAAGAGTATGGCCAGCAGTCCAAGACCAAAGAACATTCCCTTCTTAAAATCGCGGTTTTCACCCCAAAGCCGCAAGGACTTGACCTGGATGGCGTCGGGAATTCCCCGCAGGGTGCCCCGGCCGTTATAAACCTCGAGAAGTATGGCCCTATATAAGTAGGTAAGGCCATCATCTTTTTCTAGTCCCATGCCCGCCAGCCACCATTCCGCCGTCTTGAAATCGGCGATAGCGACCTTGGCCCCCCCGAAGTTTCGACCCGCCGGAGCCTGGGTTTCCAGAGGGCGGTAACTCATGTACAGTCCCTTCTGCGAATACTGAGGGTCGTCTGTGAGAATGCGTAGGCCAATGGTATTCATGCGCACGGTGGAAATTTCCACCTCCAAAGAATCAAACCTGGACAAGTCCATGTAGCCTGCAGGCCTTCCGTCTTGGGACATCAGGTTGAAACCGAACCCGGCAAAGGGGAACGCCTTGCCGCTCCGGATGTTCACCACTGCATCCACGAGAGAATCGCTTACCGTCACTTCGGAGGTGGAAAAGCCCATGGCCTCGTGGTCTGTCAGGGTGTAGATTTCGAAAGTCCTTGACGGGAACAACTCCAGGGAGTTGCTCTTGAACTGCGTAAAGAAAAGCCCCCACAAGGCGAAGGCTACGGCAAAGAATATTAAACCGAGTATCTTATTTCTGTTCTTCATCTTCTCTTTCGGTTTCGTCCTTGACCTGATGCCGCCTGCCGACGGCTATAATGGTCAGCATCACAAAAATAGCGAGCACGATTCCGAAACTGAAACTGCTCATGCCGATGGCCTTGATGCCGTGAATCTTGAGCGAAAACGACTTGCCTCGGGCCTGGTTCCAGCCGGGGGCGATTTCCAGCCGTGCAGCGGTTTCCATGTGGGTGTGCTTGTTGCCCGATTCCGTCTTCACATCTTCGTACCAGAAATCCGGCGTGTAGAGCTGGTCTATGGGAATGGCGACGCGGTTACGGCCTTTCTGCAGGGGCAGTTCCTTCATCAGCAGCCTGAACGTCTTGGCCTTCTTGATATCGGTAATGTCCGGGTCGTAGGTCCAGAGTTTCACCAAGACCTCTTGGGTTCCCTGGACTTCCATGTCAAAAATCAGGGAATCTACAAGGGACCAGTTGCGGTAAAGTTTGGCACTGTCCGGATCAAAGTTCCAGAGAAGCCCGCACCAGGCGGCAAGGGTGGTATCTTCTCCAAGGGTGCAGCGGAAAGAAAGGGCGCCCCCGTCTTTCCCGAATTCAATCCTGGACATTCCTCCGTCGGCCTGATCATCGTAGGCAAGCAGGGTCACGCCCTTTTCAAGAGGAAACACCGCCTCTTCGAAGGTGACCTTGGGGAGCAGCAGGTAAGCCAGCAGGACCGCTGCCGCTATAGCCGAAAGGATGATATAGGTCTTTTTCATGCTACTCGAAGAATTTTTTCAGGTGGATGTTGTACGGAATGGCATCCAAAGGATCTTCATCGGGTTGTTTTTCACCAAACAATTTAGAAACAAGTGAATCGATAGCGCGGATAAAAAAGAAATGGTGCTTACCGCTAGAGGCCGGTTTCTGGAAAGGCGAGTCGATGGTCCGCTTGAGAATGCGCAGGACCATGGATGGCGGCAAGTGAAACATCTTGCAGCATGTGGTCACCTTGCCCTCGTAGCCGTAGTCGGGAATCTTGCCATCTACCAGCGGCTCGCCGTGGTCGATGCAACAGGCGCCTGTCATGTCCGGGTCCGCCACGTTCTTTGCAAGCAGGGCATTGTACCAGAGCTCGCGGGACTTGTCCGGCAGGTCTCCCCGGAGGGCCGTGGTCTGATCACAGGGGAAAAACACCGAAAAGCACTTGGGGCACATGCGCAGGTCCAGATGACCGATTTTCATCTGGGCGACTTCGGATTTGCAAAACGGGCAGGTACTCATGAGGGGGAATATAGTAATTAGGTCGGTCGCCTTCGGCTTCCTTTGGGGTTTGAGGTCGCGCCTATGGCGCTCTGGGGTATGAAATATGAGGAATTTTCTATCAATCGCTCAAAGGCACGCAGTGCCGACCTCATTACTCAAAGGGGCAACGCCCCGAGCTCATACCTTTCTATATTTAGCGTATGGCTAAAGTAGTTCAAATTACCGCTGAAAATTTTGAAACAGAGGTGGCTCAGGCCTCCGAAAACCGCGCCGTCGCCGTGCTTTTCTCCTCGGCAGAATACCCCGACTGCGCCCCCTATTCCCAGCTGCTGGGGCAGCTTTCTACCAGCATGGACTTTACGCTGGGCGTCGTGAGTTGCGATGAACGGGAAAATATGCAGTTGATTCAGGCGTTCCGGGTGCGGTCCGTGCCTGAAGTCCATATTGTAGACAAAGGCCAGATTGCCGATGTCATCCAGGGGGTACTCCCCGAAGCGGACCTGAAGAAGCGTCTCGAAAAGTTCTTCGTGAGTGACGAGGCCCGTTTCCAGATGGCCCTGGAAGACGCCATCGCCCAGAAGAATTTTGACCAGGCCCTCCCCATGCTGGACGAGGCCCTCGCCAAGACCCCCGACGACAAGAAGTTGCAGCTCTTGTGGGCCAAGGCAAGCCTCGGCCTAGGCGATACGGAAAAGGCCAAGGAAGTTCTTGCCAAGTTCACCGAAGCCGACGACCAGTACCGGGAGGCGAAATCCCTGCTCGAGCTGCTGGACTTTCATGCCGAGGCCGCCAAGAAAAACGTTACAGGCAAGGAAGCTGTCGTCTACCACGAGGCCTGCAAGCTGGCCTGTGCCGAAGACTTCGAAAGTGCCCTGCAGGCATTCCTTAATTTGTTTGTAGAAGCCCCTGAATGGAACGACGGGGCCGCCAAGAAGGCCATGCTCACCCTCTTTGGCGTCTTGGGGCCTAAGCACGAACTTACCTGGAAATACCGGGCCAAACTGAACACCATGATGTTTATTTAATTATGAATTCGGAGTTCGGATTTCGGAATTAAGATTAATTTGGAACTCATAGCTCGGATTTCGGACTTATTATCTGGAATAAAAATCCGAAATCTGAAATCATAATTCCGAATTATCTATATTTCCCCCCGTATTTTATTGTACAGTAAAAACCAGGGATTTATCCCATAGGAAGACACAAATGAAAAAGATCAAGTTCCAGGACACCTCGTTCCGCGATGGTTTCCAGTCTATTTTCGGTGCCCGTGTTTTCGCCAAGGACTTTATGCCCGCGGTGGAAGCTGCCGTGAAGGCCGGCATCACCCACTTTGAAGCTGGTGGTGGCGCCCGTTTCCAGGCCCTGTACCAGAACTGCGGCGAAGACGCTTTCGACATGATGGACGAGTTCCGCCGCGTTGTCGGCCCGAACATCCGTCTGCAGACCCTTGCCCGCGGTATCAACGTGGTGGCCCTCGCCCCGCAGCCCCGCGACATGATCAAGCTTCATGCCGACATGTTCAAGAAGCACGGCATGACCCGTATTCGTAACTTCGACGCCT
>CAMKMX010000053.1 GCA_946414025.1 uncultured Fibrobacter sp. | reverse complement strand
CGAATGGGGCTACAGCAACAAGGTTTGCGAAATGGCCCGCGTCATCACCAAGTAAGATTTCTACATGGCGCTAGTAGTGCGGACGTAATAATATCCGCACTTCCGCTAAAGAATCTTTCAAATTCCCTGCCGGTAACCCTGGCGGGGAGTTTTTTTAGGGGCTAGGATCTAGGGGTTAGGATTTAGGGGCTAGGATTTAGGGGCTAGGATTTAGGGGCTAGGATTTAGGGGTTAGGATCTAGGAGTTAGGATCTAGGGGCTAGGGACTTGTGTCTCGGCTTTACTTGGCCGTTGTGGCTGCCGTTTGAGTGTCCTTGCCGGCGGTGGTTGTGTCTTTGGACTGTGTGGCCGTCGTATCTGCGGGTTGTGGCGTGCTCAACGTATCAATCTTTCGCTTGACGCTGGGAAGCATCTTCTGCAAGTCGACAAAATCAACCTTTCGCTCTTCGGTTAGGGAACGAATAGGTGCAAGGTACACGGAGTCCGCGACACCGATGGTGTCTATGTTCCAAAGGTCAAAATGAGAAAGCAGAAGGGCACCCCATTCCTTGGCCCATATTTTCATAGATTCCCGGTTAGAATACCATGCGTCAGGTACGAAGTAATCAGAAACGCCATCAGTAGCGATAAAGTGGGGCTTGCCCCCGGCGAGGGAGTTGAATATCCTGGCGGCGCGTTTTGTTGCGGCGGTGGCTGTTACCAGCAACACCGTGTCGGCGTTTCGTTTTTTGAGCCAGGGGATAATTGTATAGGCTTCTTCAATTGTAGAAGCGTCATTGTGTCGGGCCAAAAACACGGTGCTACTGTCAATGTTTCCTTGTTTCATTAGATCTTCGGCATAGTAATCCGTATTGTAGTGGTCTCGGTAAATACGACGTCCAAGAATCAATACCGAATCGACCCTGTGTTCCCGCAATAGTTTTGCGGCCATGTCGTTGCGCTCCATGTCCTGGCCTTGGCCATCTAGTAAGACTACCCATTTTACGTGCTTGAATTCATCTAGTTGGACAAGCCACTTACCGCTGCAGGTCATAATCAAGTAAAAACACAGCACCAGTAAAAAGGCAACGGCTATGGCAAAGCCCAAAAATTTTTTTGATGTCTTCTTGATTCGCTTGTCTTTTTTCAATAGCATGTTGAATCCCTTGGCGCAGAGCTACCACTTGTACAATATAGCCGTTTCGCCATCGTCGTAATAGCGCTCCCGCTTGCCATATGCCTGGAATCCGTGTTTTTCGTAAAGCGCACGCGCACGGTCATTCCCTTCGCGGACTTCTAGAAAACAGTGGTCCCCGTTTTCTCGGTTCAGCTTGTGGAGGCCTTCATACAACAGCGAGAAGGCTATACCCCTGCGCTGGAATTTGGGGTCGACAGCAATGGTCAGAAGCTCGGAATCGCTTCCCATCAGGTGGAAAATGGCGTATCCTGCAAATGTTCCCGTATCTTCAGCTATCAGGCACACAGCGTAGTTTGCGCGGAGCTCGGAGAGAAATTGCTTCTCGTTCCATTTCTGGAAACCGAGGGTGTTTTGCAGGGCTAAAACGTTTGACAGGTCCGCTTCGGTCATGGGGCGTATAGGCATGGTGTACCCCGCTAAAGCCTAATGCCCCTTCTCGAAATAGGAAGGCTGGATGTAGTTGGCTTCTTGAATCAGGGAGGGTTCGTGGTTTTCGAAAAGCCTGGCCCATAGGCTCAGGGGGCAACCCTCATCGAGAAAGGTTTTAACGCTATTGGCAGAGAAAAATTCTGTTAGGCGGGCGTCATCACGGGCGGTAACGTCTACCACGGCGAACTTGGGCAGGCTTGCACCGAGTTTCGCGAGAACGTCCTCCGTAGAATCGAAGGATTCCTGTCCGCAGAGGCGCAGGTACCAGTAATCTTTGCGGGCCTTTACCACGACGGCTGTGTCGGGGGCCTCGGAAAAGCATTCCAGGGCCTCTAGCGTTGATACTCCGTAGAGCTTGCGGGCTCCGCTGAAGCAGATTCCCTGGCAAAAGGCCACGCCGGTCCTGAGACCACTAAAGGAGCCCGGCCCGAGAGTCACCATGACCCGGCCGATATCCTGGAGGGCGATGCCGCTTTGTTCCAGCAGGTTGTCCAGGTTCTTGCTGAGGGTTTCGCCCCGGGCTTCGGGGTCCACGATTTCTTTATAGAATGCCCCGCAAGTCCCATCGCCGGATTTTCCCGCGATGGCTATGGAAATTCCCTTTCGGGAGGTATCTACAAAGAGGTCGAAGGACATGGATAGGTGATAGGTGGTAGGTATTAGGTAGTAGGGGCTTAGTGGTAAGTGGTTAGGCAGTAAGCCCGTGGTTGGTGGTTAGGACCGAAGGTCCGTAGGGTTGCGGGACTCGAGATGTGTAATGGGGAAAACTCATACCTCGCGCCTCGAACCTCACCACTCACAACTCATAACTCACAACTCACTTACCTTCTGATAGTAAGGCTCTTGTCAATAATCAGGTCGATGAGGCTGGAATAGGTGATGCCGTTGCAGGCCGCCTGTTGCGGGAGCAACGATGTGGGGGTCATGCCGGGCAGGGTGTTGGTCTCGATGGCCCACAGGTTACCGTCCTTGTCGATACGCACGTCGGTACGGCTGTAGCCGGCACCGCCCAGGGCATAGTGGGCGTTCTTCACCAGTTCCTGGATGCGGGCGGTGAGTTCGGGTTTGAATTCGGCCGGTGTCACCTCCTGGCATTCGCCGTTGTACTTGGCTTCGAAGTCAAAGTACTCGCGGGTGGTCATGCGCATTTCGGTAGGCGGCAGGGGTTTTTCGCCTTCGATGTATCCACAGCTGGCTTCTTCGCCGGCGATGAATTTTTCGCAGAGCAGACGGTCGGAATCCTTGAACAGGTCCGTTGCAATCTTGCCGGCTTCGTCCAAATCTTTGGCGATGCCGATACCGATGCTGGAGCCGCCCAGGGGGTCCTTGATGACCAGGGGGAACCCAAGTTCGTCAGAGACGCTAACCAAAGTGTCGCCGTTGAAGTCGTGCTTGAAAATCACGCGGTAGGGGGGAGTGGGGACTCCGTTTGCCTTGTAGATTTCCTTGGACTTGATCTTGTCCATGGCGAGGGCCGAAGCCAAAAGGCCGCAACCGGTGTAGGGAATACCCCAGTTTTCAAGCAATGCCTGGATGTGTCCGTCTTCGCCCCACTTGCCGTGGAGGGCCAAAAAGGCGATGTCTGCGGAGGGCAGTTCCGAAAGGGCCGGAGATTTTTTGGTCACGGCGGCGGAGCCTTCCAGGGAGCGGAAATAATTGACGGAGAAGTTGTCTTTCTGGTAAGGGGAAAGTTCCCTTGCGGACCAGTGCCAGGTGCCGTCCTTGTCGATCAATACGGGGTGGATGTTATACTTTTCGGGGTCCATGGCGCGGACCACGCCGGTGCCACTCACTACGGAAACATCGTGCTCTGTGGAGGGGCCGCCCATCAAAACTAAAACGCGTAAACGGGGCATTTTCAATTCCTTTAAAAATGACAAGAGAAATGTAGATATTTTGCAGGCGAAAAACAGTTTCGCTTGCGATTTTTATGTATTTTAGAAACCGTATGGAGAAAATGACAAGGGCGCTCACGATTGCCGGTTTCGACGGCTCTGCTGGTGCGGGAATTCTCGCCGACGTGATGACCATGGCCCATTTCGGGGTCTATGGCGAGGCCGTGTGTACCGCCATGACGGAGCAGAACGAAAACGAGTTCGTAACTCCCGGCTGGGTCATCTGGGACCGTATTGAGGCTCAACTTTCTACCCTGTTCAAGTCCTATACCTTCAAGTATGTAAAGATAGGTATGGTGGAGCACGCCAAGAACCTGGGCAGAATAGTGGATTTCGTTCGGGAAAAGTCGCCAGACGCCTTCATCTTGTGGGACCCGGTGGCCAGTGCCAGTGCGGGCTACCGTTTTTTGCGGAACATGGACCAAGATGACTTTGTGCCCATCATGAAACGCCTGGACCTGATTACGCCAAATCAAGACGAGTTCGCCCTTTTCGGGTTCGGCCTGTCGGCCTCTCGAGACGAAATCACGCTGGGCAAGGATTTTGCCTTGCTTCTGAAGGGCGGGCATTCCCAGGGGAACGATGCGGTGGATACCCTATGGACTGCCGAAGGACAGTTCAAGTTTGCCTCACCCCGTCTCCAGGGTGTGGACAAGCACGGCACAGGCTGTCACCTTTCGTCGGCAATCCTTGCCAATGTTGCTTTGGGCAAAAGCCTACCCGACGCCTGCCAGGCGGCTAAAGACTATATGAATCAGTTTTTACAGACAGGGGAGGGACGCCTGGGCTTTTTGCGCTAGGTTTACTCCAGATACGTGTACCCGTACAGGCCGCTTCGGTAGATGTTCAGGAATTCCTTGCCTTCTTGCAGGCTGATTCTGCCTTCCTTCACGGAGCGGGTCACCCAGTTTTCCATGTTGCGGACCAGGGCCTTGTCGCTGAAGTTCACGTAGTCCAGCACGTCTTCCACGGATTCGCCGTCAATGACCTTCTCGATTTCGTAGCCGCCCTGGTCGTTACAGACGACATGAACAGCGTTCGTGTCACCGAAGAGGTTGTGCAGGTCGCCGAGGATTTCCTGGTAGGCCCCCACGAGGTACACCGCGATGTAGTAGGGCTCGTTCTTCTTGAGCTTGTGGAGTGGGAGCGTGTGGCTCACGTCGCCGCCACGGATAAAGAGCGCAATCTTTCCGTCGCTGTCGCAGGTCACGTCCTGGATGGTGGTTTCCACCGTGGGTTCCTCGTCCAGGCGCTGGATTGGCATCACCGGGAAAATCTGGTCGATGGCCCAGCTGTCGGGCAGGCTCTGGAACAAGCTGAAGTTGCCAAAGTACTTTTCGGCCAACAGGCGGGGGAGTTCCGCCAGTTCATAAGGCGGGTGGCGCAGTTCAGATGCAATCTGGTTCACCTCGCGGGCGATGCTCCAGAACAGGCGTTCGCTCATGGCGCGGGTGGGCAGGTCGTAGTCGCCCACCTTGAAACCGCTCAGCACGTCGTCGTTCAGCTGCATGGCATCGTGCCAGCTTTCCAGCAGGTTCTTGGGGGAAAGTCCCTTGTAAATTCCGTAGAGGTCCTTCAGCGCATCGGGAGCGTCGTCGCCAATCTCGTGTTCCTCGTCGTCGAAGAATGCCTGGCTCGCGGTTTCCAGAATGTTGAACACCAGAATGGAATGGTGCGCCGAAAGGGCGCGGCCCGATTCCGCGATGATGTTCGGGTGGGGGAGGTTCACCTCTTCGCAGGCCTCGTAAAGCGCATAAACCACGTCGTTGGCGTATTCCTGGATGGAGTAGTTCACGGAGCTCGCGTTGGTGCTGCGGGTGCCGTCGTAATCCACGCCCAGGCCGCCGCCCACGTCCACGAATTCCAGGTTCATGCCCATCTTGCGAATCTGGATGTAGAACTGCGAAATTTCGCGAAGGCCGTTCTTGATGTTGCGGATATGCGTAATCTGGCTACCCAGGTGGAAATGGATGAGCTTCATGCAGTCTTCCATTTTCTCTTCCTTGATGTAGTCCAGCGCTTCCAGGAGTTCGGAACTATTGAGGCCGAACTTGCTGTGGTATCCGCCGGATTCTTCCCACTTGCCGCTGCCGGAACTTGCCAGCTTGATGCGGATGCCGATGTTCGGGCGCACTCCGATGCGGCGGGAAAGTTCCACCACCAGGTGGAGCTCGTTCATCTTCTCGACGACGATGAAAATCTTCTTGCCCATCTTCTGCGCGAGGAGGGCGAGTTCGATGAAGTCCTCGTCCTTGTAGCCGTTGCAGATGATGAGGGCGTCGGGGTTGTCCATGTTGGCAAGCACCGCGTGGAGTTCGGGCTTGGAACCGGCCTCGAGACCGATGTTGAACTTTTTGCCGTGGCGCACCACCTCTTCAAGGACCGCACGCTGCTGGTTCACCTTAATGGGGAAAATGCTGTAGTAACTGCCCTTGAAGCCGTATTCCTTGCGGGACTTGTTGAAGCACTCGTTGATTTTCTCGATGCGGCTGTCCAGGATATCCGGGAAGCGGAGCAGCATCGGAGTGGAGACGTCGCGGAGCGAAAGTTCCTGCACCAGGTCGTACAGGTCGATGTCCGGACCGCCTTCCTTGAGCGGGTGAACAGTCGCGTGGCCCTTCTCGTTGATGTCGAAGAAGTTCACGCCCCAACCCTTGACGTTGTACAAGTCGCGGGAATCGTCAATGCGCCATTTTTTCAT
>CAMKMX010000052.1 GCA_946414025.1 uncultured Fibrobacter sp. | reverse complement strand
TAAGCAAAACCCGTGCCAAATGCTAATAACTGGCAAAAAACGGCCATTTTGTTTCGTTCTGAAACAAGAAAACAGCGAAAAAAGGGGCAAAAAAGGCGTGTTTCATATTAAAACATTTGAAAATTTCCAAAAGTACAAAACAGAATTGAGCAAAAATACAAAACATAATTGAACAAAAACACAAAACAAAACTTGACAATTTTACAAAACGAATATATATTGGTAAATATGAAAACGTATTTTCCCAGAATGGTTGACGACGAACTGGACCTGAGGCTTCGTTCCTCGGGTGCCGTTCTTATAGTCGGTCCTAAATGGTGCGGCAAGACTACGACGGCAGAACAAAAAGCCCAAAGCGTTGTCAAGATGCAAGATCCCGACTTCAGGGAGAGTTATCTTGCAACCATATCGATTAAACCGTCTTTATTGCTGAAAGGGGGAAATCCTCGATTGATTGACGAATGGCAGGACGCCCCCATTCTGTGGGACGCCGTCCGCACGGAAGTGGACCGTAGGGGAGAAGACAGGCTCTTTATCTTGACGGGTTCTTCCAGTTTTGATCTTTCAAAGACAATCCATTCGGGAACGGGGAGAATATCACGATTGAAGATGTTCCCCATGAGCCTTTTCGAATCACAGGAATCCAATGGCCAAATATCACTTTCAAAACTGTTCGACGCCCCCGAAAGCGATATTGACGGGATTACGTCAAGCCTTTCGATAGAACAACTAATTCATGCCGCTTGCCGTGGCGGGTGGCCGGCCGCTCTTTTCAAGAAAGGCGATGATGCTCAACTTGTCGTCGCGCAGGACTATCTCGAAAACATCTGCCAGACAGACATATCTACGGTTGACGGAGTCGAAAGAAACCCCAAATGGACAAAGGCTATCCTGAAATCGTACGCCCGGAACATTTCAACGTTGGCAAAGACCTCCAGCATCCATAAGGACATTCTATCGGAATCGGACAATTTTTCCATAATAACACTGGATTCCTACTTAAACGCGCTGCGCAGACTATTCGTCATAGAAGATATGGACGCCTGGAGCCCATCCATCCGTTCCGCCACATCTATCCGTTCAGGGAAGAAGAGGGAATTTTCCGACCCCTCGATTGCAGTTGCCGCAATGGGCGTCTCTCCCGAATACTTCTACACAGACCTGAAAACTTTTGGTTTTGTTTTCGAGACGCTTTGCATCAGGGACTTGAAGGTCTATTCACAAAAACTACGTGGCGAACTTTCTTATTATCGCGACAGGACCGGGCTCGAGGCCGATGCCGTGTTGCATTTGAATGACGGACGCTATGCCTTGATAGAATTTAAGCTGGGGAGTCGCGAAATTGAGGAAGGAGCAAAGCACCTGACGACTTTAAAGGAACTTATACGGGAACACAATAAGAAAAGCGACCAAATTCAACTTCGTGAACCGGACCTGCTGATGGTTGTCACTGGCGGGCAAATGGCATATACGAGACCTGACGGTGTAAAAGTCGTCCCGATTGGCTGCCTTAGGGACTAACCCAGGCGGGGAGGGCATCACATGGTCAAATGGAGTCGACTTCGCCCCGGAATTCATCAAGAGCCTTCAGTAGGCTGAACCCGGTTTGGCGTGCCATTCGGGGTCTTAGGGGCAATATTTATTCCAGACCGAGCACGAGCCGGATGGCGGTCAGGGCCTGGTGGGCGGCGCAGAGCATGACGCGGGGGGCTACAAGCCCGACGACTTCGTCCACGTCGTTCTTGCCGTCGCCGCAGAGGTAGAACTTGTCCGTAATGCGGCGGGTGAGGATGGCGTTTCCGCTGTCGTAGCTGGCCATCCCGCTGGCGGCGACCAGATATTTTTGAGGAAGTTTCTCCAGGACCGTATCCACCAGCATGGCCTTTGCGTCGGCCTTGTCGAAGGCTTCGCAGATGACGTCGGCCTCCTGCAAAAGGGAGACGGCGTTTTCGGCGGTGACCTTGACCTGATGGACCTCGTAATGAACGTAGGGGGCGATTTCTTCCAGGTTCTGGAGGAGTGCTTCCGCCTTGGGGATGCCCACCTGGTTCATTTTGTATTGCTGGCGGTGTAGGTTGGTGATGTCCACCGTGTCGAAATCAATCAGGATCAGCTTGCCAACGCCTGCACGGGCAAGGGAAATGGCGATATTGGAGCCGAGGCCTCCCAGGCCGCACACGGCGATAGTTGCTTTTTGCAGTTTCTCGACGGCGTCGGCCCCCTGCTTTTGGACCAGGGCGGCCAGGATTTGCTCTCGGGAGGGGAGGGGTGCTTCGCCAGCCGACATCAGCCGCCACCTACAAAGTTCACGACTTCGACGCAGTCGCCGTCGGCAAGGACGGTCTCGCCGTATTTGGACTTGGGAACGATTTCTCCGTTTCGTTCTACGGCAATGCGCACCTTGTTGAATCCGGCTTCGGTAATGTAGCTTTCCAGCGTTTTGCCTGCGGCATCTACGTCTTGTCCGTTAATCTTCAGCATGGGTCAAATATAGTTTAGTGCGGGCCTATTTCCCGGAGGAGACGATGACCTTCGCGGTCTTCAAGATCTTGTTTTTGAGCTTGTAGCCCTTCTGGAACACGGTGACCACGTGGCCTTCGGGCACGGTCTCGCTGGGCTGCTGCATCAGGGCTTCGTGCATGTTCGGGTCGAATTCCGCGCCGGTGGGGTCGATTTGCTCGAGGCCCGCGTCGGTGAGAATCTTTGCGAACTGGTTGTAAATCATCTGCATGCCTTTCTCGAAGGCTTCCAAATCCTGGGCCTTGTTTTCGCTGGCGAAGGCGCGTTCGAAGTTGTCCTGGACTTCGGAGAGCTTTTCAAGGAGCTTGCCGTTGGCGGTTTCGATGAGTTCCAGCTGTTCCTTGGCGGTACGGCGGCGGTAGTTGTCGAATTCGGCCATCAGGCGGAGGTTCCGGTCGTTAGCCTCGGCAAGGGCTGCCTTGAGGGCGGCAGTCGGGTCTTCGGTAGCGGGTTCCGCAGGCTGTTCAGAGGCGGTGTCTGCGGGCTGCTCGGCGGAAGCGTCGGCAGGTGCGTCCGGACTGGATCCTTCGTCGCTTTGCTCCTCAGGATGACGTTCTGCGTCGACCTTATTCTCGGTTGGTGAGCTTGCCGAACCATCCATTTTCATCGCGTCTTCGGCGGCCTTGAGCACGTCTGCTTCGAATTTTGCCTTTTCTTCTGCGGTCGGTTCCTGTTCGTTCAAATCTTCTGCCATTTCAATAAATCCTTTAAAAATTTTCCTGACGGGCTACAGTTTTACATTTTCTAGCCAAAATCACGCCCAAAGATAGCAAATTATGTGCCAATGGCAAAGCACCGGAATAGAGTAGTTGCACGGGCAAATCTGGTATAATTTTGAAACATTTATGAAAAAAAGAATCAAGAGGCATATAAATTGCGCTATAATTATTTTTTTATATGCTTTTACAAAACACTTTTTGCTGTCAGGACATATAAAAAATGGGAAAACGGTATTTTTATATGCCCTAAAGCCCATATTTCAAAAAAAATAAGGCGTATTAAAGGATCAAATTACATTTTATATCAGGTAAAATTGACGAAAATGCGTTCATGGGGCATATAATTTTTTTGAATGTTGCTTTTTATATGCCCGTGCAGTCAATTAAGTAAAAATAAAGGCATATAAAACGGTGAAAAAAGATTTGTTTATATGCCCCTTCTCAAATTTAGTTTTTCTAGTTTACATAACCCGCATTATCGGCAATAAAATATAGCAATTTTTGCCTCAATTTGTCAAATTTGGCCAATCCTACATTTTCTATCTTTATATATTGTAAACGAAATGAGCAAAATGCCCTCCAAATATAATTTAATCCTGCTGGCGGTCGTCTGCCTTTTTACCGCCGTGCTGCTGCAGAGCTGTGCGGCAACCCGAAAGATCGACGCAGCAAGCATCCTGAGCAAGACCAAGCTAGAATTCAAGGAACTCGCGCTGGATTCCGTGACCATCAATCCGGAGCTGTTCGAGCAGGTCAATAACCTTAAGTCTACGCTGTTGCCGAACCCTCAGGTGGTGCTTATCGTGCAGAACCTGGCCAGAGGGATTATCGAGAAGGAACTTGGCAAGGCGCACCTGACGGCCGTCATGACGGCAAACAACCAGAGCCCGGACACCCTGTGGGTCCGGAATCTGAAGGCGAACCTGTATCTGGACACCCTAATAGAACTGCCATTGCAGCTGAAGGATTCTACGGTGCTTTTGCCCGGCGCAAGCGACATCACGCTTACGACAGATTTCCCGCTGGACAAAAGGCTTCTCTCCCTGACCGGAATCACCAAGTACCGCGCCAAGGGCGAAATTTCCGTATCCCTGGAAGCCGAAGGCCCGCTGGTCTCCTTTGATTTTGACATAGAACATCCCATTTCTCCCGAAGAAATGCGCGCCCTGGAAGACAGGGCCCGGAAATCCCTTTTGGACGGCCTTGTCAGTGACTGGGTCTATTCCATTTTCCCGAAGGAATGATTATGAAACTCCCCCGTCGTTTTGTCCCCGAAAACCTGAATCCCGATGACGAAAAGAAAATCAGCGAGCTTTACCGGAGCCTGCTATTGCGGGACATTCCCGCGGCCGCCACTCCCCTATGGGACTGGATTCTGGACTGGAGCGAGCTGAACTCTGTGCTGGGCGAAGTCAGCTGCCGTCGCTACGTGGCCATGACCTGCGACACCAAGGACGAAAAGGCGGCCAAGGCCTATGCCGACTTTGTGGAAAACATCCAGCCAGTCATCAACGAGTACGACGACAAGCTGAACAAGAAACTGATGGCTCACCCCGCCAAAAACGAACTCAAGGGCGAGTTCGGCGAATGGTTCAAGGGCGTCCAGGTTTCCCTGGACCTGTTCTCCCCCGACAATATTCCCCTGGAAACCGAAGAAAACAAGGAAATCCAGGCCTACCAGAAGATTACCGGCGGCATGAGCGTGGAGTTCGAAGGCAAGACCCAGACCATGCAGCAGATGGCGACCTACATGGAAAATACAGACCGGGGCTTGCGGGAACGGGCCTGGCGGGCCATGTGGGAACGCCGCCTCAAGGACAAGAACGCCCTGGACGGAGCTTTTGATAAGTTGTTCAAAATTCGTAAGGATGTGGCCAAGAACGCCCACTGTAGGGACTTTATCGACTACATTTTCCTCGCGAAGCACCGGTTCGACTACTCCCCCGCCGACTGCGAGGCTTTCCACGAGAGCATCGAGAAGCTGGTGCTCCCCCTGCTGAAAGAAATCTACAAGAAACGCGCCCAGAAGATGGGTCTTGAAAAGCTCAGGCCTTGGGACCTGGACGTCGACCCGCTGAACAGGCCCGCCCTCAAGCCTTATTCCAGCGGAGCAGAACTCATCGAGAAGGTGGACCGGATTTTCGAAAGCATCCACCCCCAGGCAGGCAAGTGGGCCAGGGAGATGCAGGCCCAGAACCTTATCGACCCGGATTCCAGGCTCGGCAAGGCCCCCGGCGGCTACCAGATCGGCTTTGACGAGAGCCGCCTCCCCTTCATCTTCATGAATTCCGCCTGCACGGACCGGGATATCTACACGCTCCTGCACGAATCGGGACATTCATTCCACCAGTTCGCCCTGGCGAACCAGCCTATTGTGGCCTACAGGGACGTTCCTGCGGAATTTGCTGAAGTGGCCAGCATGAGCATGGAGCTCATCGGCATGTCCAACCTGAAACCCTTCTACGGAGACAACCACGAGGCCATTTCCCGGAGTATCCTGGGCGAACTGACGGATGTCATCTGGCTGTTCCCCTGGGTGGCCAGCGTAGATAGTTTCCAGCACCGCATCTACAGCTTCCCGGAGCACACGGCCAGCGACCGCACCGACATCTGGAACGAAATCATGGACCGCTACGACGCAGGCATCGACTATTCGGGCCTGGAAGCGGTCCGCGGAAACCTCTGGCAAAAGCAGCTCCACATTTTCGAGTGCCCGTTCTACTACATCGAGTACGGAATCGCCCAGATTGGAGCCCTGCAGGTGTGGGCAAACTTCAAGAAAGACCCGAAAAAGGCCATCGACGACCTGTTCCGTGCCGAAAGCCTGGGGAGCAGCCGCCCCCTGCCGGACCTTTTTGCCGCCGCAAACATCAAGTTCGACTTCACCCCCAAGACCCTTGAACCGCTCATGCAGGTCGTGTGGGATGAACTTTCTGTTAGTGTTTAGTGGTTGGTGGTTGGTGGTTAGGATATGTACAAAAAAGACATCTTGATATCAGCGTTCCTGTATACTAACCATTGTATACTAACCACAGTTTACAGTTTTTTTGTTTTTTTATGTAAAAATGGCCTAAAATCGGTTGACAAGGGGAAAAAAAACATCTATATTTGGCCTCACATCCTAAGGAGGGATGGCCGAGTGGTTGAAGGCGCACGCTTGGAAAGCGTGTTTACTTTACGGTAACGAGGGTTCGAATCCCTCTCCCTCTTCTAAAAATTTCGGAGGTACCCCGATGTCCGACCAGAGAGTTTATCTCGACGATATTTACGCTAGCAAGGAATGCCAAGGTTCTGTTTTCCGTGCCGTGGTCATGATGGCCCACGAGGCCCGTTTCCTCAACAGCCAGGCCGGTCAGGGTTACATCCAGCTCACCAAGAAGCCCACCACCATCGCCATGTACAAGTTCAAGGAAGGCAAGCTTTCCATGATTGAAAAGGCAAGCAACGACGTGACCGAAGAAGCCATTGCCGCTTCTGCTGCCGCCGAATCCGAAAACGTGGCGGAAAACGCTGCCGCCAATACCGAAGCAGCCGACGCCGCTTTCGGTGTGTAATTCCGAAACTTTTTGAAATGATACCTCGGACTAACCTCCGGGGTATTTTTTTGTATCCACCTTCCGGGGCTGTCTTTTTTTGCTATCTTTAGCCCCGTAACTTTTAAACCGGCGACCCAGGTCGCCACACAATCAAGAGGTAAATCAAATGGCAGTTTCTTACAAGGAACTCGGCCTGGTGAACACCAGGGAAATGTTTG
>CAMKMX010000051.1 GCA_946414025.1 uncultured Fibrobacter sp. | reverse complement strand
CATCTTTTTTGCCATGTGTGTCTCCAATTTTTAGGTTTTTTCGAAAAAATCTGATTTAAGTGCACTTTCGGCCCATTTGGAGCCAAAAGCGTAAAATCCAAGATGAAAAATATAAAGATTGAGGGGGCGGGGGGAAAAAAATTTGAAAATTGACATCAATATAAGGTTTTTTTTAGATGGGGAGAAATGGTCTTTCGCTACGCTCAAGCCCCAACAGACCGGCTCGGTTATGCCAAACTTCGTTTGCCAGAACTCTCGCCTTGGGACTGTTGTCCCCCTCGCTCCTGCCCAATGTCATCCCCGCTGTCATTCTGGAGCCCTGGAGCATAGCGATAGGGGATAGAATCACGGGGATCTCCCTTCGGCATCCGCTACCCCCTTTCCTAGGGCGGACAGCACTTAGGGGCTTTGCCCCTTAGTGCGCATGGCCACCAAGGTGGGGCCCGCCCCTAAAACCCCGTACGCAAGGGATTTCTGAAAAAATACCCGCCGACCGTGTAAATTCTGCTTTACATTTTCTGTTCTACATCTCACACCTCACACCTCATACGTTCCTACTCAAGCGGATCCTCGCCTTCGCGAGGATGACACCTCTTGAGACCAGCCTTACTAAATCCTAGATCCTAGCCCCTAGATCCTAACCCCTAGCTACCTATCCCTTTGAACTGGATCCTTCGCGACTTCGTCGCTCTGGATGACACTTCTTGTCCCCTGCGGCCCTAATACCTAACCCCTAACCCCTAGATCCTAACCCCTAGCCCCTAATTACTATATTCTCCCCATGCTCCACCTGTGGCTCATCACCGCTCCCGACGACTTTTCCGCCGAATTCGACGACATCGAGCAGATGTTTTCCCGGGGTCTTTCCCGCCTAATCCTCCAGAAGCGGGGGAGGAACGGCACTCCCTACGCCTCCGAAAGCGAATACGAACGCTGGCTTCTCGGGCTTCCCATGGAATGCCGGGACCGCATCTGGGTACGTGGCACGCCGGATATGGCGGAGCGGCTGGAAGTCCGGGGCTGCCTCTGCGACAGTTCCCGCCTTGCCGGCGATATTCCGCCCTCCTGGTACAGGATAAATACCGTCGCCGCCTGCAAGAGCGTAGAAGAAATCACGAAACTGCCTCCCTGGGTAGCCGGAGCCCTTCTCGGGCCGGTTTTTCAGCCCGCCTTTGCGGTAGAACCTGTCTCTTGCGTGGACCTGTCACGGCTGGAAACCGATAGGGAAGGCTTCAATCCCTCGAATATCCCGCTTATTCTTTCGGGTGGCCTGGACGAAGAAACCTTGCCGTCCGTCCGCCCCTTCGCCCCGGCGGGCATTGCCGTCCTGGGCGGCGTCTGGAACTACGCCGACCCTGTAAACGCCTTCATCAAGCTGAATCGGGTCCTGGGCAATGCTCAATTGCGTCCATAAAAGTTTTTTGTAAGTTTTTGCGTAATAACGCGTTAACATAGTCCAATTTGGAATAAGACAATCTGTGTTATTTCAATTTTTTATACATATATTTGGATTATGGAAGCAACGCGCGCGAAAATTTTGGTGGTGGACGACACCAAGACCAATATCGAAGTTCTCGAAGGAATTCTTTCAAACGATTACGATGTTTTTGTAGCCCTCGATGGTCACAAGGCTTTGACGCTCACCGAGAGGGTCAAGCCCGACCTGATTCTTTTGGATGTAATGATGCCCGAGATGGACGGGTACGAAACCCTCCGCCAGATGAAGGCACGGAATATCTTGGGCGGCACTCCGGTCATCTTTTTAACGGCAAAGTCCGATTCCAAGAGCGAACAGACCGGCCTGAACCTGGGTGCCGTTGACTATATCGGCAAGCCCTTCTCTCCGGACCTGGTGCTGCTCCGTATCAAGAACCAGTTGGAATACAAGCGTCAGCGTGACCACCTCAACGAGTTGGTCATCGAAAAGACCCAGGACCTGAGAAACACCCTGAAGGTAATGCTCACCAGCCTCGGCGCTCTGGCCGAATACCGTGACCCGGAAACCGGCGGTCACATCAAGAGGACCCAGTTCGTGGTGCAGAAGCTGGCCGAAATCCTGATGAAAAATCCGAAATTCGCAAAGGACATTCCCAATAGCGAATACGTAGATTATTTTGCGACGGCAGCCCCCCTGCACGATATCGGCAAGGTGGGCATCCAGGACGAGATTCTCCGCAAGCCGGGCAAGCTCAACGAAGAAGAGCGTGCCATTATGCGGGAACACGCCGCGATGGGTTACAACGTGTTGGTGGATGCCGCCAAGGGTCTCGAAGACAAGACCATGATTTTGATCGCTGCCGATATTGCCTGGTGTCACCATGAATATTACGACGGCAACGGTTACCCTCGCAAGCTCAAGGGCGACGAAATTCCCCTTTGTGCAAGGATTATGGCCGTAGCCGACGTCTATGACGCCCTCGTTTCCAAGCGCCCCTACAAAGAACCTCTGCCTCACGAAGTTGCGGTTGCAGAAGTTCTCAAGGGCAAGGGAAAGCAGTTTGACCCCGATGTGGTGGAGGCTTTTGCCGGAATTGCCGACACGCTTCCCGCACTGTATCAGAAATTCAAGGATGAAGGAATTTGAGCGATAGTTCTTTAAACGACAAGCGCCGGCAGCTGAACTGGCGAATCTCTTTGGTCTACATGGTTCCCGTGCTGATTGCTACGGTGGCCCTTATCCTCATATTCTTTTTCTATATCAAGTCCACCCTGATTTCTTCGGCCTACAGCAGTACCGAAAACAGCTTCAAGAAAAACATCCGTCAGTGTGAACTCTACCTTCAAGAAAAACAGGATGATTTCATCAAGTTCCAGAAGAAAGTTCAACAGACGGGAAAAGCGTCCTTGCGCTCCGTTCTTGCAAAGCAACAGCAAGAAGACGAAGACATTTCCGATGTCTTCTACGGATTCTCCAACGGCGAATACATGAGCGCCCTTGGTGAAAAACTGGAAAAAACCGTTTCCGAAGTCCGCACAAAGTCCTGGTATCTAGAGGCTTCCCGCAACAAGGGCATTGCCTTGACGGGCCCGTATATCAAGCCTGCCCTCAAGAAAAACGTTTTGTCCATTTCCGCCCCGCTTTGGGACAAGGACAGGCAGATTCGCGGTGTGGTTGCCGAAGATATCGACCTGCAAAAGATTCGTTCCCTGATTTCCAGCATTGCAAGGGAAGAGGGCGGCGTTACCATCTTGATGGGAAACGACAACGAAACGGTATATACCTATTTCCCCTACGAGACCAATGTCAAAAAGATCGAACTGGATACGATTCAGGAACTTCGTGACCTTGCCCTAGAAGGTTTTAGCAACGATTCGTTGACATACGGAAAAGTTTTCCGTTTTGAACGGGCCAATTCCCGCCACCAGAACTATGTGTTCATGGTGACTCCCATGACCAAGGCCCCCATGTATGCCATCCATGTTATCCAGCAGAATAAGGTGGTGTCCAAGCTCCGCGAAGACCTGAACGCCATCATGCTTCTTGTGACTTTGGCCGTTCTTTTCATGATGATAATTGCCGCCGTTGCTGGGCATCTCCTTTTCAAGTGGCTTATCGAAAAAGACCTGAACGAGAGTGTCAGCTCCAGTACCTTGTTCGATACACTTCTTGCAACGCCTAACTTTAGCTTGATTCTGACCAACGATTCCTTCGATATTCTTCACGCCAGTGCCAACATTATCGATTTCTTGAACAATGGGGAAGACATCAAGGGTGAAATTCTCTGGAAATTTTTCCCGTCCGAGGATTTCGAAAAGTTTGCCCGCAAGGTGGCCATGGGCGGAGAACTACACCCCAGCGAACGCAAGACCATTGTGAAGGTTACCAGCGCAAACGGGGAAGAATCATGGTGGAATGTATTCTTTCAGTTGCTGGTGGAAGACGACGGAAGTATCCGCTACCTGTTCATGATTACCGATGAAACCAGCGGCATCCAGAAGGATACTATCCTGGATACCATCATGCTGTCGGCGGACCGTTCCTTGCTGATTATTTTTGACAGGACTCGCCACATCAAGTACATGTCCAAGCAGTTGGCCGATGTCTTTGACCAGGAATGGCGTCACTTGATAGGGCTTTCGCTGGACGACCTGAGTTCTTGCGGCATGCCCGAAGAGATTGTCAAGTCTATAGGGAAGTCCTTCTCCAAGCAAGAAATCTGGAAAGATTCCTTCTCGCTGAATTCACAGGACGGCAAGGGCGAAATCTGGTTCCGTGGCGAGGCGGTTACCTTGAAGGTCCAGGAATCTGTGGTGGGCTATATGCTTTCCATGGTCGATATTTCCGAAGTGGTGGAGGCACGCGAGATTGCAGAACAGGCCACTCAGGCCAAGAGCGAATTTTTGGCCAACATGAGCCACGAGATCCGTACGCCCATGAATGCCATCATCGGTATGGCACACCTGATTTCGGAAACGGAACTTTCCGAGCGGCAGCACAGCTTTGTGGACCGTATCAGCAGTGCTGCAAAGTCCCTGCTGGGCATTATCAACAACATTCTGGACTTCTCGAAAATTGAAGCCAAGAAGCAGGAACTGGAAGTCATTCAGTTTGTGCTGCAAGATACCATCAGCGAGGTGGCGGCCCTGGCAGAGGTCCGTATTACGGGGCGTCCTATCGAGCTGATTGTAGATGTGGACCCTGAAATTCCAGAAACCTTGATGGGTGACCCCCTTCGACTTTCTCAGATTTTCACCAACCTGGTGAACAATGCGACGAAGTTTACGGAAAAAGGCGATATTACCCTTCAAGTGCAGATGGAAAAGATGACGGATACCCATGTCCAGCTGGCCTTCAGCGTCAAGGATACAGGTATCGGCATGACTCCGGAACAGCTGAAGCGCCTGTTCAACGCCTTCACTCAGGCAGATGGTTCTACCACGCGCAAGTACGGCGGTACAGGCCTAGGTCTTGTGATTTCCAAGTCCCTGGTAGAACTGATGGGCGGGCAGCTCAAGGTGGAAAGCACCTCCGGCGTTGGCTCACGATTCTACTTTACCATTACGCTTCCCATTGCGCCCAAGGTGGGCGCTCCCAAGTGGAAGTCGGTTCACTCCTTCCAGAACAAGAACATTTTGCTTGTGGACGATTGTGCAAACCTTCGTTCCGTGTTGCGCCATACTCTTGAAAAGTTCCGTTGCGTTGTAGAAGAGGCCTGCTCTGTTGACGAGGCCATCGACCTGATTCAGGCACATGAATCGGCAGGGGAGGCTCCCTACGATATCTTTATCGTGGATTACCAGATGCCTATTTCGGATGGCTTCAACTTTGTGAAGGGCCTGCCTACAAACATGCTGACAATTCCAAAGATTTTGATGCACCCCTTGCATTTCGAAGAAAGCAACCGTATCCATGCCGAAGAAATCGGGTTCAACAGTTGCCTAGCAAAGCCCATTCAGATCAGTTCGCTGCTCACGGCAATGCAGGAGGCCGTTGGCGAAAAACCGGTTTACCAGAAGGCCGTCAAGAAAGAAAAGCGCAAGATTTACTTCAAGGATGCCAAGGTCTTGCTTGTTGAAGACAATAAGATGAACCAGGAACTGGCCGTTTCCCTGCTAAGCAGCGTTGGCCTTACCGCCATGATTGCCAACAACGGTAAAGAAGCGATTGAGCTTTTGAAGCCCAATTCCTTTGACCTGGTGCTGATGGATATCCAGATGCCCATTATGGACGGTTTGACGGCCACCAAGCTGATTCGTGAAAAGAAAGAAGAGTATTTCCAGAAAGTCCCGATTCTTGCCATGAGTGCCCGAGCTTTCCAGAAAGACAAGGAAGAATGTTTCGAAGCGGGTATGAACGCCCATATCGTGAAGCCCATTGACCCCACCGTTCTTTATGAAGAGATGGCGAAGTTCCTGCCAATAGCCTCCGAAACAGCTGAGACTCAGACGACCACTACGGTGGTGTCTTCAGATTCTGTACAGCTTTCTTCTGACGACAAGGACTTTGCCGCCAGGTTCCAGAAGATTCCGGACTTTGATATTTCTGCAGGTCTCTATCACGCCAATAACAACCGTACACTGTATCTCAGGATTGTACAGGGCTTTGTCAACGATTACGGAAGCAAGGCCCAGGATTTACGAAGGTTCGTAGAAGCCTCCAAGTTCGAAGACGCCGCAAGAATCGCCCACACCATCAAAGGCTTGTCCGGTACTATCGGAGCTGCCAATGTCCAGAAACTGGGGCTTGCGTTAGAAAATTCGTTACTGAATAAGCAGAAGAACTTTAACGAACTCATTGCCTTTGAAGAAGCCCTTAAAAAGTTGGTAGAGGCTCTATCGAAGGTTCTTGCCGACATGAATTCCGAAAAGGAAGACACGAGTTCCAAGAAGACTGACCCCCAGGCTGCAGAAAAACTGAAGGGCGTTCTGGAAAATCTCAAGCTGCATGTGGATGCATGCTCTGCCACTATGTGCAAGCGGGACTTTGAACCCATCAAGGATATTGCGTTCAGCTCCGCTCAAGAGGCTCTGCTCAAGAAGTTGAAAGACCAGATTGGAGACTACGACTTCACGGAAGCGGGGGAGACCATCAAAGAGCTGGAAAAGACCCTTGCCTAGTGTAAGACAAATGCCGCAATAAAGGCGAGGGCTACAATTACCGCAGCCGCTATGGCGAGCGGGTTCGCCTTTTTCTTCTTGTTGCCGTATTCGTCCGTCCCGAATTCATTTTCGACAATTTCATCATAGTCCGGCGTTTCCAGGTCGGTAAATTCCGCGCCTTCTTTCCAGCCGGTGTCGGCGTCGCTCCCGCAATGGGGGCAGAAGGTGGCGTTGTCTTTGTGTTCGGAATGGCAGTGGGGGCAGAGCATGGTAGTTCGGATTTCGGAATTCAGAGTTCGGAATGTAGAGTTCGGAACTTTTGTGTGAGATGAGTGATGAGTAGTGAGTAATGAGTTGTGAGGTGTGAGATTAAATATAAAAAGAAAAACCGCGCGGTTTTACCCGTGCGGCTTCTAAGCTTTTGGCTTGGATCCTATCGGTCGCTGCGCGACCTCCAGGATGACAAAT
>CAMKMX010000050.1 GCA_946414025.1 uncultured Fibrobacter sp. | reverse complement strand
TGCCATACTTGTCGCGGAGGTCCACAAAAATCACACCACCATGGTCGCGGCGGCGGTCCACCCAACCGGCGAGTGTTACGGTCTGGCCAACATCTGCCTTGCGCAGCTGGCCGCAGTTATGAGTACGTTTCATGAGTTTATCCTTGGATAAAATTTTTCGCGCGAAAATGTAGAAAAATTTGCCAAAGGGGGAGCCCTCCCTCTCCTTTCTCGTCATCCTCGCGCAGGCGAGGATCCACTATCACCCCGCCTTACTTATGTCATCCCCGCGCAGGCGGGGATCTCCTTGCGGCTTCCGCTACCCCCTCTCCTAGGGGGCCACCCCCTAAAACCCCTCCCTTTGTCATCCCCGCTGTCATTCTGGAGCCACACCGTGGCGATAGAATCACGGGGATCTCCCATCCTCACCCTCGTACAGGCATTTTCCCGCCCATTTTATAGGTTTACAGGGTGACCACCGTCACATGTTTTTTGTTGTAATATTTTCGTAAGCATTTTGTGCGATTTACTCTTGACTGACAAAGTAAAATATTCTAAATTGTACCATGTAAAGAAAAAAAAACAAGGTGTAGAAAATATGAAAAATTGGTCGTTTTTGAACAAATTTGTCCTAATTGCCGGCCTGGTTTTGGCAAGCCAGGGGTTTGCTCTTGACTGTGCGACTGGCACGGGTTGGGGCGACTTTTTGACGGTAGAGGCGACGGATTCCGATGGCGACGGCTATTACGAGATTGATACGCCGGAAAAATTGGCGTGGCTTTCCTGTATGACTGTCCACAAGTCAAACCCCTATGGGGCTGCCAAGGTGAAATTGACTGCTGACCTCGATTTTGAAGGAAAACTCTTTATCCCTATTTCTGCCGGAACAGGGTCTCCGAAATTCACTGGTGAAATCGATGGCCAGGGCCACTCTATTGTAAACCTTTACATCAAAGGTTCCGAAATTGCAAATAACGCGACTTCTGAGGTTACGGGCGAATCGAAAAATGGAGCCAAGGCTTATGCCCAGAACATAGGCTTAGTTGCAGTTCTTAGCGGGAATGGCAAAATCAGCAACCTGACTGTTGGTATATCGGATATTTACGCTTCAACGTCTGCAGGAGAGACTGGAGTTTCACAAAATAATCCCATTTCCGTAGGTACCCTTGTAGGTTGGATGGAAGGTGGAACCGTCGAGAACTGCGTTGTCGAAGGCCACATAACCACAAGTGGCGACAACAACCGCGTCGGAGGACTTGTTGGAAACGTCAAGAATGCTACCATTACCAATTGCTTAAGCCTGGTGGGTATCACGGCCTCTGGCCAGGGCACCCATGTTGGTGGGGTTGTTGGTGCGCTTAGAAACGGTGGTACGGTGAATTTGTCCTCGTGCATTTTTGCTGGGGATACCCTCATCAGCACTGGTGGTTCCTTGGGTGGAATTGTCGGTAACTATGAAAGTTCCACAGTAAAAACACAGGAGGGGTTGTATTATTCCGGCGATTATAGCGGAGTTGGAAATGGGAAAACAGTCACGACGACAAAAAAGGACGATGTGAACACCGAAGAAGTGGTCTGCGTCCTGAACGGTGGTACGTGGAATAGCGAAACCGGACTTTGTTCCGGTGAAACCAGCGATATGTGGTCTGTAGGGCTATCTGGACTCTCCATGAACGGTTCCGATGGTTACAAGGTTGCATTCAATGCAAATGGCGGAACTTTTGCTGCAGGGTCAAAGACCTCCAAGGTGGTTGCCAAGGGCGCTGCAATAACCGCCGACGAAATTTCCGTGCCTACGCGTACCGACAATACTTTTGTTGGCTGGGCCGTGGCGAGCGATGCGACGGATCCTTCGGCAAGTCTGGGAACGGCAAACAAGAGCACCACAATCTATGCGGTTTGGGAACCCATGTTCAAGGTCACGTTTAGTGCCGCTCCGGGTGTATTCCCTGAAGGCAGTGCTGACACAAAGGAAGTTTCTGTATCCAGGGGTGACATTGTCTCCATAGAAGGGTTCAATGTGCCGGAAACCTACAAGGATGCAAGCGATGGCAACAAGACGTATTATTTCACTGGCTGGGCGTGGGAATCGAAGAAATTCCCAGAAGATCACGAGATTAGCTCTGCGGATACAATCCACTTGGCCGACATCATCCTTGACAAGGATACGACGATATATGCGGTTTGGACTGCGGCTAAAACGGTCACCGTGACCTACAAGGCCAATGAACATGGAAAATCCAGAGTGGAATTTATGAAGGTCGAAGCAGGCTCGTCTGTCGCCCAGCCCGAAGATCCCATTGCGGATGCAGGGTATTCCTTTGTGGATTGGTGCATGGAAACTCCGTGTGAGCATGTGTTTGATTTTGAAACCCAGATTTCAGATAACATCATTCTGTATGCTCATTGGCAAGCGGAAAGGTTTGTCATCAATTACGAATTGGACGGGGGCACCAACAATGCCGCTAATCCTTCGAGCTACACCATAGACACCACGGATATTGTTTTTGCAGCCCCGACAAAGGAAGGACATTCCTTTGACGGCTGGTTCTACAACTACAGCAACAACGAGGGTGTTGAAACCTTTGAAAATCTGGCTACGCAGATTACCTCGGGTTCCACGGGGGTAAAAACCTTGTACGCCAAGTGGACCCCGGAAAAGTACATTGTCCGTTACAATTCGGGCAATACGGTGTCGGGAACGGTGACGAGCGACGTAAAGACCTATGGCGAACCGATGCTTCTCAAGGGAGTCCAGGAAGTCTATGCGCATGCGGGTTGTGTGCAGGATGGTTGGTCTAGGGCTCCTTATGTAGACAAAAATTATAACCTGGATTTTGCCTTCGACAGCGATGGCAAGGTTTGGTATGAAGAAAACGCGAATTTGATAGTGTATCCCCATTGGACCTGCAACACCTACAGCATCAACTACAATTTGGGATTTGGCGAAGGAATTGTCACTAATCATAAGGATAATCCCGGTTCATATACCGGACCTGCCGTACTGACACTTAAGAATGCCTATGATTCTAAGAATAAAATGTTCATGGACAATTGGTTCCTGGAACCGACATTTAAGACAGCCATAAGGAATATCCAGGATATAGAAGCGGACTTGACCGTCTATGCACAGTGGTATACCAAGATTAACTACAATCCTGGTAGCAGGTTGAAGGCTGTCAATAACAAACTGGGTAAAAAGGAAGAAAAGAGATATTGGAATGTCGCATACACTTTGAATACTTCGATAAAAGACTTCGTGCTGGAAAATTATACCCTCGATGGTTGGGCAACCAGCGATAATGGCGAAAAAGTGTATGATTTGGGATTTGAACTTACCGAGAATATTAACCTTGATCTTTACCCCCATTGGGTGGAAAATCGCGATTCTGTCCAGTATGGTGCCGTGAAAATTTACACTTATGCCTCTGACGGCCATAAGGAAGCGGTGATTGATGGTAATTCCGAAGAAGAGACAAATATTCCTGAAGATATTGAAGTGGATGCAGTAACCTTTGATAGGACTTTCCCGGTGGGTAACCGCTCTACCATTGTGTTGCCTTTTGATATTGCGGTCGCAAATACTCATGGTGGTAAGTTTAATGTTCTGTCTTCCATATCGGGCGATTTCAAGACGATTACTCTTGGCGAAAAGTCTTCGCAGCTGTATGCCTACGAACCCTATGTGATGCTTGCCGATCAGTCTACGCTGACTTTTGATGGGCCTGTTACCCTCAAGAAGACCGTAGATGGCGAAAAGCAAATCGGTAGTACTAGCGATTGGTACTTTGTGCCTGCATACGAGAAGATTGTGTTCGGCGAACGGGATGATTTGTTAGGTCGTGCCTACGGGTTTGCCGGTAAGGCCGTGGATAAAATTACGGTAGGTCAGTTTGTAAAGGTTGGAAGCAGTGCCTATGTGAATCCTATGAGAGCCTACTTGGTGTACAGGGGTGAATTGAATGGCTCCTCTGCCACCAAGTCTGCTGTCGGTTCTGGCTTCGGAACGGTACTCCCGGATGAGATCAACGTGGTTGTCCAGGATGAACAGGGTAACATTGTGGAACGTGGTGTCTTGGATACCAAGACAGGCGAGTTCCGTATGGACCGCTGGTATGACTTGCAGGGCCGCAAGCTGAACGGGCAGCCCAAGGTTCAGGGAACCTACTACCACAACGGTAAGAGGGTTGTTGTAAAGTAGGGTACAATGAAAAAGCCGTACCAAGTCCCGACAATAGAATTTGTATATTTGGGTCTGCCTAATCGAAATCTTTTGTCGGATGATGAAGAAAAAGAATTGCCGGATGTAATCGGCGTGATTCAGGGATCTCCGGTCCCTTAATGGAGAAAAGATGGAAATGAAAAAGAAAGAGTATCTCGCACCGGAATTGACTGTGGTGGAGATGGATCCGCAGGTTTCGTTGCTTGATGCCAGCCTATATGAAGAGGGTCCCTTGGGTCTCGCGCCCACGTCTAACGACCACTTGGCCTAGGCGCATCCGTTAGCTCGTTGTGATGTGCGCCTTAAGTGGGCGCGGTCGTGAAACGACCTTGTTCATTGTCATGCCGCACTTGATGCGGCATCTCCTTTTTTTATACTTGACTCCATGGGCGTTCCCTCTCAGAAAACTGTTCGACTTCTTTCGGCGCTTCTTCGCCTAGGCCTTGGAGCCGAAAGTTCCAGCGTAGACTTTCCGCAGCAGCTCGATTCCGACGAATGGACCCGCCTGTATTCTCTGGCAAAGCAGCAGTCGGTGCTGGGTATCGCCTTTGCGGGTATCGAGAAGCTCCCCAAGGAAAGCCGGCCGCCCATGCAGTTGCTTATGCGCTGGGCCACCGAGGTAGAGGCCATCCGTGGTATGAACGGGCTCATGAACAAGGAGGCGGCAAGGCTCACCCGATTGTTTACGGAGGCCGGCCGCAGGAACGCCATCTTGAAGGGACAGGCCAACGCCAGGCTGTACCCGGACCCGGGCCTCCGCCAGTCGGGAGATATCGACATCTGGGTGGAAGGCGGTCGCGAAAGCATCAACCAGTTGTTGGTCGAGATGGGGATGATTGAAAAGTCGGCTCTGGAGTTCGGCCGTTTCTGGCACCATGCCCACCTGGAACGCACCAAGGACGGAATCATGGCGGAAGTGCATTACAGGCCCGCTTCCGGTAACCCCTACAAGAGCCAGGAACTCCAGGATTTCTTGAACCGGGAAATTTTGAGCGCCCAGATGGTGCCCGAAGGTTTTTACGCCCCCAGCATCAAGTTCGCCCTGGTGATGCAGCTTTCCCACCTGCAGCAGCATTTCTACAGCGGCGGCCTGGGGCTCCGGCAATATATCGACTATTATATTCTGCTGAAGAATTCTACGGCAGAGGTGCGTCGTGAGGTGGCGCAGGCTATTCGCGGGCTCGGCATGGTGCACGCCTGCAGCGCGGTGATGTGGGTCTTGCAGCAGGTGCTGGGGCTGGAACGGGACCTAATGCTCTATGAGCCCTGTGCTTGGCGGGGTCGGCGCTTGCTCCGCCTGGCCCTGGTGGGCGGGAACTTTGGCAAGTACCGTCAGAAGCCCCGGAATGTTTTTGTGCGGTGGTTTAGGGACCGCAGGCAGGCTTTGAGTTGGTTGCCTTTTGACCCCATGAACGCCATTTTCAAGGAACTGAAGTATTGGCGACACACCCTTTACCTGATGCCCTTGCGGGTGAAGCGCCGGAGGATTGGGCTATGAGCGAGACCCGCTATTACAAGGTGGCCGGTCACCTGTTCTCCGTGACGGTGGACGGGGAAGCTGGTTTCTTCGCCAAGTGCATGGACAACTACGAACCCTTTGCGCAACCTGCGGAGTGTCACCCCGGCCTAGAGCCTGTCCCGGACTCGTTCCGGGATGCCGGGGTCAACGTGTTCTCGCTATCTGTATTGCCGCCCGCCCCCTTCGACTATACCGAAGAAATCCGTCAAGAGGACGAGGGTCAGACCATCATCTGCGGGCACAGGTTGGCGGGGGAGTCGGTCTTTGAATTTCTGTTGCGGGATGTTTCTACGGGAACTTTGATTTGTTCCAATGGCTATCGGGAGGCCCGCCTGCTGATGGGCAGTGCGGCCAAGGACCTGCGTTTGCAAAAGTTCGCCCTGAACAACTCCTTGATGGTGCTGTACGCCCTGGCCACGGCTGGCCTGGGTACCGCTCTTTTCCATTCGGCGGTGGTCAGCTACAAGGGCAGGGGCTACATGTTCCTGGGCAAGAGCGGCACCGGCAAGAGCACTCACGCAAGGCTCTGGCTCAAGCACATGGTCGGTTCTGAACTGATGAACGACGACAATCCGGTGGTCCGTTTCTTCGACCACGGCCCGGACGAGTCCCGCGCCGTGGTTTACGGCTCCCCCTGGAGCGGAAAAACCCCTTGCTACAGGAACGTGCAAGCTCCCGTAGGCGGGATCGTGCTGCTTTCCCAGGCGCCTTACAACAAGATTGTCCGCCTGAAAGGTGTGCAGGCCTATGCCGCCCTGGTCACAAGCATTTCGGGCAAGCGTTGGGACAAATCCGTTGCCGACGGTCTCCACGCTACGGAAAACGCCCTGGCGAAAAACGTTCCCGTTTGGCATTTGGAATGCCTGCCCGACGAGGCCGCTGCAAAACTGTGCAACGAGAATGTTTCTGCCGATGATGTCATCCTAGATTCCAATAATAAACGTCATCCTGGAGCGAAGCGATAGGATCCATAAACATGCCCACTGACGAACAAATCCTTTCCGAAGCCATCCGCCTGGTAGGCGAGGGCGTGCAGGTGACGCTTCCTGTAAACGGCCGGAGCATGTATCCCTTTATCATCGGAGGGCGCGAAAGCGTAGTGCTGGAGAAACCCCGGGAACTTCGGGTCGGGCACGTGGTGCTAGCCCAGGTAGAAGGTGGCCGCCATGTGGTCCATCGCATCGTAGGCATTGACGGCGACCGCATCACCCTGATGGGGGACGGCAACCTCCAGGGTCGAGAACATTGCACTGTCGAGGGTGTGAAGGCCCTTGCCATTCAGGTGGTGGGAGAAACTGGCAAAAAACGCCCCCTTTATGGCCCTTGTGGTAATTTGTGTGCTAAAATTTGGTATATTGCCCGCCCCGTTCGGCGCTACCTGCTGAAGATTTTTCGGGTCGTTAAGGGTTTGGATTGAGACCTGTACGCTCGTCATCCTCACGAACTTGTCATCCTCACGAAGGTGAGGATCCGCTTGTAGTTTAGTAGATTCTCGCCTGTGCGAGAATGACGAATTTGTGACGTTACCCGGTTCGGATTGCCGAATTACCCTAGTTGCTTTTCTACAAGGTCAAGAATTTTCCGAATCGCGTCGTCCGGCGATAGGTCCGTATCGCCGCCGGCAGCCCGCGTGTGGCCGCCTCCGCCGAATTCCTTGGCGATGGCGTTCACGTCCACCACGTAGTTGCTCCTGAGGCTAATCTTGTACTTGCCGTTTACGGGGTACAGGAACACCGCCACTTCGGTGCCTGAGACTTCACGCAGGGTGTCGATGACGTTGCTTAGGTCCACCGGCGTTACGTCGAATTCCTTCATCTTTTCGGGCGTCACGTAGGCATGTACTACGCGGCCATCTAGGGCGAGCTTGCAGTTTTGCAGCACGAACCCGGTCACCAGCGTTTGCTTGTAGGTGCGGGTGTAGTAGGTCTCGTTTACGATTCGGGCAAAGTCGATTCCCTTGTCGATAAGGGTGCCCACGATTTCCATGGTCCGCTTGCCCGTGTTGCTGAACTTGAAGGCTCCCGTGTCGTGGACGATTCCGAGGTAGAGGCATTCTGCGGTGCGCTTGCTGATTTTGCTCGGGTCCAGCTGTTCAAAAAGCACTTGACTGGCGGAACTGGCGCTTGGCTCCACGATGTTCAGGCTGCAGAGATTTTTCGGGTTGCTGATGTGGTGGTCGATGTTGCAGGTCTTCTGGGCGCTTTGTAGGCATGCCACTCCGCCTGCACCCACACGCTCAAAGGAGGGCGTGTCCATGAGCACCGCCGCGTCAAAGGGTTCGCTCCCGTCGGAGCTTTCGAACAGCGGGAGCGCCTTGTCGGCACCGTTCAAAATCTTGTAGCTTTCCGGGAATTTTTCCAGATAGACCTGGACCTTGATGTTCGGGAAATTGTCCAGGATGTAGTTGTACAGGGCCAGGGTAGAGCTGACGCAGTCACCGTCGGGCCGCACGTGGCCGAAGATGGCCAGGGTGTTTGTGTTTTTCAAAAATTCGTCAAGCATAAAAGTCATAGGAGATTCCCGCCCAAGGCGGGAATGACAGGTTTGTGTTTACCAAATAATAGCATTTGTGGGGTGTCAGGCGTGTCAATTGCCCTGCTTATTTGTAAATTTTTGTAAACTTTTGATGTGATGATGTAGAAATTTACAAAAATGTAAGTTTTGCTGACTATGTGCCTTTAAATTTAACGAAAAAAGGCGATTTATAAAACTGATAAAAAACTAACTTACAAAAATGTAAGTTTTTGAAGATTTTTGCCGGTTTTTCACTATTTGTCATGCCCCTTTGCTATCTTTACAAGCGTTAAAAACATTAACAATCAAAACTCTCAACGGAGATATATTAAAATGGCAATCAAGAATGCTTACCTTCAGAAAGTCTATGACAAGGTCGTCGCCCGCGATCCGGACCAGGCCCTCTTCCATCAGGCTGTCCGCGAATTCCTCGAATCCCTCGACCCCGTCCTCGAACAGGACAAGT
>CAMKMX010000049.1 GCA_946414025.1 uncultured Fibrobacter sp. | reverse complement strand
AATTGGAATACCGCAGGAGATAACTGTTTTTTAAAGAGAATTTTTGCCATAGTGGGCTGAAAAATAGAAAAAAAGGCGTCCCAAAGGGAGATCCCCGCCTTCGCGGGGATGACAATTGGGGGAACATAAAGGCTCAATCCGACCTTCGTGGGGATGACAATTGGGGGGCTAAAGGTCCTACACGCTTAAGGCAGGCATACAAATGTCGAATTGTAGTGGAATACGGCTTATTTTCGCAGGCCTATCCGACGGACAGGCTCTCCCTGGACCCGCAGGTAATAGACGCCGTTGCGCAACATGCTTAAATCGACGGTCTGACCCCTGGAGGCCCGCCCCGCCATGACACGACGGCCGTTCAACCCGAACACGGCATACGCAAGGTTTTCACCCCGCTCCACCGTAAAGCTCCGGTTGTCCTCCCCCATAGTTATGCGGCTGGCCAAAGCCAAGGCCACCATAGGCAAAGAAGTAGGCTTTTTCCATGCGGGCACAGAATCCACCGCCAGATTGTAGAGGAAAGCAAAGACCTTATTTTGTACGGAATCTGCATATACAACTTCATCGCCGTTTTCGTCGGTACGGGTTGCATC
Organism: uncultured Fibrobacter sp.; assembly: GCA_946414025.1. Classification (GTDB taxonomy): domain Bacteria; phylum Fibrobacterota; class Fibrobacteria; order Fibrobacterales; family Fibrobacteraceae; genus Fibrobacter. The sequence continues at coordinate 8,584 of CAMKMX010000049.1, read as the reverse complement.
GTAAAACTCGTGCTTCAGGCCGAATCCCCTCGGAGCGTAGAACTCGTGGTAAACCTTTCCCGCGTTGAGAATAGAATCAATGACGGCGCTTCCATACAGGGTGGGTGTGTGGACATTCAGAGACATTCCAAACATTTTCAGCATACTACCCTTTTCGCCGAGCATGCGGTCTACATCGCTAATAGCATGCCCCTTGCCAAAAGGCATCACGTAATCCGAATCTCCATGGGCAAGGAACACCGGCACCTTACTGTTCTTCACCAAATCCGCTTTGTGAATAGCACCCCACAGGGCCACCACGCCGTTTGCATGCCCTCCCACACCGGTTTCGCCATATTCATCCAGTTCGCCTAGAGTGGCAGTTCCCTTCTTATCAACGTAGGCCGGAAAATCCTTCTTGCTTTTGGCGTAAATGTTCTCTAGCGCAAGCATCCCGCCAGCACTGTTCCCGACAATGTAGATCTTGTTGGTATCGACTTTCAGTTCGTCGGCATTCTTGCGGAAATAGCGAACGGCGGAATGAACATCCTGGATAGCCTTGTACACCGTACGGGCAAAGTCCACACTGTCGATGATTTCGTCGTAACCATCCTGTGTTTCCACCTCGCTCATCAGCACGCCCTGGCGGTATTCCAGCGAAGCCGTCACGTAGCCACGGGCCGCAAGGGAATCCGTATAAGCCACGGATTTCTGGGTAAAATCATCCTTGCTGCTGGCCACGAAGGCGCCGCCATGACACACGATAACGGCAGCGCGTTTTTCGGCAGTGTCGTCGACAGGTTCATAGATGTCCATGAGCAAGGGCTGCTTCTTGGAAACCTCTTTACTATAGAAGTACATCATCGGTTCGACACCGAAAGGTTCCATCAGTGAGGACAGGGAGCTGTAATTAGCACCGTCCTCGGAATCCAAAAACGGAACATCCTTGGCGACAGTCACCGTCCTCGCCTTTGAGACTTTGAACAGACGATCCTTGTAGCGAACGCCATCGGCGGCATAGCTCCAAGACGCCACAAACAAGATAAAAGCCAGCGCGACCAGCCAGTTTTTTGAAAACAAATTTTTAGAGATGTCCATACGCCAAATCTAGAAAAGGGGCGTACACCGCAACAAAAACTACATTCCGGGTTGTGCAATAAACAGGAACAAAAGGATCGCAAAGAGGATGGCGAAGCTTATGAGCAATCGCCTTTTCAGGCTTTTTTTCACCTCTTCGCGGGACGCCTTTTTGCGTCCCATGGAAAGCACAAAAAAGAAGAAACCCCAAAAAATGCCGAGAAAGAGAATACCGTATGACATGGAGTTATGGGTTATGAGTGGTGAGTTGTGAGTTGTTATAGTCGCGCCTTTGGCGCCAAAATATAACGGATAACTCAATATTGACACCTAAAACCTAATAAAAAAAGGCATCCCTCACGGTGGAACACTCGAAGCTACTCATTCTGAAATGATAGCAGTGCCTTGGGGTTTTGTTTTTCGCGTCAAAGCGCGCCTAAACTGAATCTCAAGAGCCACGAGCTTTTATAATCTTGTTAGATCGGGCGTTAATCCGTGGGATGCCTATGTCCCTAATATACCTAACTACGGCGCTAAAAACAAGTGTTTTTTTTGATATCTTAGAAAACCCCGAAATTTGTTCAAAAACGGGGTTTTCCGATTACTTCCAGGCTTCCGAGGAGTCCTGGCCCTCCTCCAGGAGGGACGAAAGTTCCTTCAGGCGCTGGTCCATCTGGTCCATCTGGACTTTTGCCTGCCGGAGCATCTTGCGGACATCGAAGAGCTGCTGGCCCAAGTCCAGCGCCAGAAGCGCCAGGCGTTTTGCATTTTCCAAGTTGTACTTGCCGAAGCTTTCGAAGCGTTCGTCGATAAAGCCCAGGACTTCCTGCAGGTCGCTATCGGAAAGGTCCGTACGGATCTGCAGTTTTTCCTTGGCCACCGTTACGGTTACCGGTCTGTGTGTATTCAAATCTGCCATTATCGCATTCCTACGCCGAATGGATCATCGTCCATCAGCCATTTTAGCCGAAAAAATTTCCTTGCGAGCCCTCCCGACTCGCGAACAAATCATCGTCCTTTTCATTGGCCCCGTGAATTTCCGGAAGCTCTTCTTCTTCGTCATCCCTGGACATGGTCATATCTACGATAGGTCCGAGGCTCGGGTCTTCCACGAACTCGTCCGCCGGTTCTTCCTTCGCAGGCTCCTCAGGAGCGGGCTCCTCTTGTAACAGCGGGTCAGGCGACCATTCCGCAGCCTTTGCAGGTTCTTCGGCGGCGGGTTCCTCCACGGCAGGCTCTTCAAAAACGGTCTCGGTCGCTGAGTCTGCCGAAGCGTCTGCGGGCATCTCGAAATCATCTGTCAGGGTAGCGGACGGTTCTTCTTGAGGGGGCTCATCGAAATTCAATTCCGTCTGCTCCTGGGCAGGCTCTTCAAAGGTATCGTCGGCAGCAACCGCCGACGCTGCAACTGTCGCCGTGGCAATCGTTGCCGAAGGTGCCATCGGGGCACGGGGAGCCGTTCCTTCGACGCCTTCCACGAACTGGTCCACGGGGAATTCTGCGCCCAGTTCCTTTTCGATGGTGGCCAGAAGCTGCTTGAACTTGTCCTGGATTTCGGCAATTTCTTCGGCCTGGTTCTGGATCGTTTCGTCCTTCTGGGCCAATTCCTCGGTCTTCTTTGCAAGCTCGGTATCCTTACCTGCAAGTTCCACAATCTTGGAAGAAAGCATCTGTTCCTTTTCGGCAAGTTCCTGCTTCAGCATGGCAAGTTCTTCGGCATTTTTCGAAAGCAGGGTCGCCTTGTCCGCCAGTTCCACGTCTTTCTGGTTCAAGGACATGTCCCGCTCGTTGAGCATTTCGTCCTTGGCTACGAGCTGGCGGTTTTTCTCTTCGATTTCCTCGGTTTTCTGGGCAAGGAGGGCCGTCTTTTCGGCTAGCTCGGCTTCTTTGCCCGCAAGGACCGTTTCTTTCTGGGAAAGGGCGCTCGTCTGGGTCGAAATCTGCTGTTCCTTGGCGGCAAGGTCCGACTTTGCCTGTTCCAAATTCTGGGTCAGTTCCTGGAGGGCCAGTTCCTTCTTGTTCAGGGCCTCGGCCTGGACCGCCGCCTGGTTCGCCCTCACATCGAGAGCCGCCTTGCATTCGGCCAAACTCGCATTGGCCGTCTGGAGCAGGGATTCCCTGTCTTGCAGGCCGGACTGGGCTTCGGCCAGCTGCACCTTTAAGCTTGAAACCTCTTGGCGCAGGCCACGTACCGTGGACAAGACGCCATCAACCTTTTGTGAAAGAACGTTCAGATTTTCCAGGTTCATTTTTTCTCCGTAAATCCAGGGGGAACATCCCCATAAAAAGATATATAAAAATTTGACAAAAGGACAAGAAAAAAGCATTGTTTTTTGGGGATTTTCTATTTTCGGAGTAATGCTCCAATTCGGCGAACATATCGAACGGCGGCTCGCAGAACTGCCGGCACTCCCTGGCGTCTACATCATGAAGAACGCCCAGGGGAAGATCATCTACATCGGCAAGGCCAAGGTGCTCAAGAACCGAGTCCGGAGCTACTTTGACGGGTCCGACCACACGGGCCACCGGGCGGCCACACTGATGCTCCCCTACATCCGGGACATCGAATGGATTATTACCGAAAGCGAGTCCGAAGCGCTGATTCTGGAGGCGAACCTCATCCGCAAGCACACGCCCAAGTACAACGTGCTGCTGAAAGACGACAAGCATTTCCCTTACCTGGCCTTTTCGGTGAAGGAACCCTTCCCCAGGCTGTTCCTGACCCGTTCGGTCCACAAGGACGACAACCTGTACTACGGCCCCTTCATGGGGTCCCGAATGATAGACCAACTGATCGACCTCTCGGCGCGGCTTTTCCACATCCGGGAATGCAAGCTGAAACTGCCTCTCGCCAAGCCCCAGCGCCCCTGCCTGAACTACCACATCGGACGCTGCGACGCCCCCTGTGCAGGACTCATCTCCGAAGAAGCCTACCGGGAAAAGGTGGAGCAGGCAAAGCTCTTGCTAGAAGGCAAGCGGGACGACCTTTTGGAACGCTGGCAGCGTGAAATGGAAGAGGCCAGCGCAAATCTGGACTTTGAGACGGCGGGCAAACGGCGGGACGCCATCCAGGCCCTGCAAGCCACGGGAATCCACCAGAAGACAGACGTCAGCGACCCGAACCTTTCGCTGGACATCTTGACGCTCCGGCGGAACGGGACCATGGCCGCCGCGGTTATTTTCGAATACCGGAACGGGGTCCTCCGGGGGCGCAGGCACTACCGGCTGGAATGCAAGCTAGAAGATGACGCTACCGAAATTTTCCGCCAGATGGTGCTGCCCTGGTACATGGACGTGCCCATGATTCCCGCCGAAATCGCCACCGACATCGACCTTCCCGAAGATACGGAACTGCTACAGCAGACGCTTTCCGAAAAGGCCGGGCGGAAGGTGCGGTTCACCAACCCCCAGCGGGGCGAAAAAGTGGGATTCCTGAAACTGGCAGGGGCCAACGCCGACATGATTCTGGTGGAAATGCGTTCCGAAGTGCAAAAGTACAGCGAAATCGACCAAAGCGTCTTTGAACTGCAAAAAGTTTTGGGACTCAAGAAGACCCCCTTCCGTATCGAGTGCGTCGATATTTCTCACCTTTCGGGAACCAACACCGTGGCAAGTCTCGTGGCCTTCAAGAACGGCAAGCCCGACAAGAGCAACTACCGCAAGTTTATCATCAAGACGGTTACCGGCGTCGATGATTTCGCCAGCATGCGGGAGGTCATGACCCGCCGTATCCGCAGGCTCGAAGACGAGGGCACCCCCATGCCCGACCTGTGGGTCTGCGACGGCGGTAAGGGCCAGGTGGACGCCACCATGCAGATTCTAAAAGAACTGGGCCATGACCAGGATTTACCGCTTATCGGCCTTGCCAAACGGCTAGAAGAAATCGTGTTCCCCGACGACCGCAAGAGCATCGTGCTGCACCGCACAAGCCCAGCGCTAAAGCTGTTGCAGAACGCCCGCGACGAGGCCCACCGTTTTGCCATTACCTACCAGCGGAGCAAGCGCAAGAAAGACCTGGAAGTGGAATGGCTCAAGATGCCCGGTGTAGGGCACGAGACCCGAGTGAAGATTCTTTCCAAGTACAAGAGCGCCGAAGCCTTTATGGAAGCACCTCTAGAAGATATCGAAATCTTGCTTGGGAAAGTCCGGGGGAACAAGGTGAGGGAAAATGTTATAAAGTATTTAGCTAATTATGAATTAGGAAGTAGGAATTAGGATTTTTATTCTAGATAAGCAATTCCGAACTCCGAATTCCGAACTCCGAATTATTTCATACTTTCTTTTCTAAATTGCTTCCATGGCCCATTACGATCCACGATTTTTACCCATCTGCAAAGAAGACCTAGACGAACTGGGTTGGGATTACGTGGACGTGATTATCATCAGCGCCGACGCCTATGTGGATCACCCCTGCTTTGGCCACGCCGTAGTGGCAAGGCTTTTTGAACACGAGGGCCTGCGGGTGGCCATTCTCCCGCAACCCAACTGGCGCGACGACCTGCGGGATTTCAAGAAGCTGGGCCGCCCGCGAATGTTCTTTGCCATTAGTAGCGGCATGGACTCCATGGTGAACCACTACACCGCTGCAAAACGTTTAAGGAGCGACGACGCCTTCACTCCCGGCAACAAGGCGGGATTCCGCCCTGATTACGCAACGTACACCTACGCAAAAATCCTGAAAAAACTGTATCCCGATGTGCCCCTGATGATTGGCGGGCTGGAATCGAGCCTGCGCCGCGTGACCCATTACGACTACTGGGGTGACAGGCTCAAGCCCAGCATTCTGTTCGACACCCAGGCAGATCTTCTGGTTTATGGCATGGGCGAAAAGCCCCTGAAAGAAATGGTGCGACTCCTGAAAAAGGGCGTACCCTTCTCCAGCCTGACTTCCATTCCCCAGACAGCTTACCTGGCACCCAAAGGGAATGTTCCCAAGAACAAGAACTGGGAAGACTTGCGCCTCGCCAGTTACGAAGAATGCCTCGCCAGCAAGCGCACACAGATAGAGAACTGCCGCAAGGTAGATATCGAATGCAACAAGTGGTTCCAGCGTCGCATATTGCAAGATGTGGCGGAACAGACCGTGGTGATTAATCCCGCCTACCCGCCCATGGAATACGGCGAACTGGACGAAAGCTTTGAATACCCTTACGCCCGCGAGCCCCACCCCCGCTACAAGAAGCGCGGAAACATACCCGCCTTCGACATGATCAAGTTCAGCATCAACACCCACCGTGGCTGTTTCGGCGGTTGCAGTTTTTGCGCCATCAACGCCCACCAAGGAAAGTTCATTGCCAGCCGTAGCCGTGAAAGCATTTTGCGGGAAGTAGATTTGATAACGAAGATGGACGGATTCGCCGGCACAATCACCGACTTGGGCGGCCCCAGTGCCAACATGTACAACATGCGGGGCCGCGACCAGAGCCGTTGCCAAAAGTGCGCACGGCCCAGTTGCCTCACGCCCAAGATTTGCGACAACATGGACACCCGCCACAAGGAAATTCTGGAGCTCTACCGCGAAGTGCGCAACCACCCGAAGGTAAAGCACCTGTTTATCGGGAGCGGCGTGCGTTACGACATGCTGTTGCAGGAAACGAATGACGAAGAACTGCGCCGCGACCACGAGGAATACGCCCGCGAGCTCATCGACTACCACGTGAGCGGACGCCTGAAGGTGGCGCCGGAACACACGAGCGACGAAGTGCTCAAGCTCATGCGCAAGCCAAGCTTTACGCTGTTCCACAAGTTCAAGGAATTCTTCGACGACGAATGCAAGCGCATCGGCAAAAAACAGCAGATTATCCCCTACTTTATCAGTAGCCATCCGGGCTGTACCGAAGCCGACATGGCGGAGCTCGCCCTGGAGACAAAGCAGTTGGGGTTCCAGCTGGAACAGGTTCAGGACTTCACGCCTACGCCGATGACGATTGCGACGGAGATGTTCTATTCCGAGATGACTCCCGACGGAAAGCCCCTTTACGTGGCGAAAACTCCGGAGCAAAAGAAAAGCCAGAGGCAATTCTTCTTCTGGTACATTCCGGAAAACCGCCCGCAGATCCGCGCCACCCTGGAGCGCCTCAAGCTGGGCAAGATCGGGCGCCTGCTCTTAAGCCGTAGCGCAAAGGCCGAAGGCAAGGAATTTTTCCCCAGCAAGGAACGGGAAACCAACGCCGAATACCGGGAGCGGGAACAGCAAAAGCGGGAGCAGCGCTCCGGCACCATCGTGCCCAAGAAGGTCGGCGAAAAAGGCCGCTGGGAAAATTCCGCCCGCAAGGAGCGTCGCGCCGCACAGTTCGGGAATAAAAAGAAAAATTTCCAGAACGAGCGAAAGCAAAGGGATCCCCGGTCAAGCCGGGGATGACGACGCTATCGTCAAGACTACTTAAGAGTGGGCAAGCACGCTCCACCACTCTGTACTGATTCGTTCCTGCTTTACCTTGAATCCGGCCTCTTCGAACCACTTGAGAATGTAATCCTTTTCGGTCAGAAGCTGACCGCTGATAATCAGTTCACCGCCGGGGGCAAGCAAGTCTTCAATGTCGTCACGAAGTGGCCAGAGTTCACTGCGGATCATGTTGCAGAGGATGACGTCGAATTTCGTTCCATCCTTGAAGGCATCCAAAAAGCCGAGTACGCAATCGCTCGTGCCAAAGCCGTTCCGCTCGAAGTTTTCGGCAATACAGGGAATGGTCAACGGGTCGATTTCGGTACCCACCGCAAGTTTCGCCCCCAGACGCCGGGCAAACATGGCCAAAATTCCCGTACCCGTGCCAATGTCCAGAACCGTCTTCCCCTTGAAATCTACCGATTCCATGAGGGCTGCGCAACTGCTGGTAGTGTCGTGTTCCCCTGTACCAAAGGCCGTCTTTGCTTCCAGCTCCAGCACAACGGCCTCGGGGTCTTCGGGCGTAAATTCCACCCAAGGCGGGCGCACCCACAGATGGGGAGAAACGGACACAGGCTGCGCACGGTCCCGCCACCACTTGTCCCAATCCTTGGCAGGTTCCTCGCTGAGCGTCCAGTTGTACTGCGGGAACTCCCCTACGATGCGGTCCCGTTCGGCCTTGTCGTCGGTATAAAAACAAAAGTCCGTACGACCATCGGCCTTCGGGTCCAGTTCCTCGAGGGTCGCCACTCCGGCTTCAAACAGCAGGTAGCTCGCCAGTTCAAAATCTTCTACGGCGCAGTAACCTTCGGCCTTGTACCACATGTCCACTTTTTTCATAAACGATACCTTCCGCCACCAAGATAAAAAAAGAAGCGTCCCCTGATAGGGGCGCCTCTTTCAGTAAGTTCTATTGGTTTAAGAAATTACTTGGCGTTGCGCTACTTCGTAGCGCAGGCCTTGCGGCTCGGTCATGCCGGCAAGCGAGCTTGCCGTCGCGACTCTCGCCTGATTAGGCCTTTTTGCAGCCGCACTTCTTGCAAGCCTTGGCAGCCGGAGCGGCCTTGCAAGCCTTGCGCGGGTCACCGGCATAGACAGCAGCCTTGCCGAGTTCTTCTTCGATGCGGAGGAGGCGGTTGTACT
>CAMKMX010000048.1 GCA_946414025.1 uncultured Fibrobacter sp. | reverse complement strand
GCGAAGAAAGCACCAAGTTCGTGGGCTATGAACTTTCCGCTTGCGAAACGAAGGTTGTACGCTGGCGGGTCGACAAGGACGTGCTTTCCATAGTGCTCGAAACTTCTCCGTTCTACGCCGAAATGGGTGGCCAGGTCGGCGACAAGGGAACGCTCGTTTCTGCTGATTTGGAAATTGATGTGTTCGACACCGTGAAGGTGAACGACACCGCCCTCTGCCGCGGCAAGGTGAAGAAGGGCACGGCCAACGAAACGACGATGGGCGCTGTGTTCATGGCGACCGTCGATAACGACCGCCGTAACGACATCCGCAAGAACCACTCCGCCACCCACTTGCTCCAGGCCGCTCTCCGCGAAGTACTTGGCACTCACGTGCAGCAGCAGGGTAGCTTCGTTTCGAACGAACTCCTCCGCTTCGACTTCAGCCACTTCAACGCGATGACCGCCGAAGAAATCCAGAAGGTCGAAGACATCGTGAACGCGAAGGTGATGGAATGCCTGCCGGTCAACACCCAGGTGATGGGCGTGGACGAAGCCAAGGCAAGCGGTGCCATGGCTCTGTTCGGCGAAAAGTACGGCGACGAAGTCCGCGTCGTGAAGATGGGATGCGCAAACGAAGAATTCTCCAAGGAACTCTGCGGTGGCTTGCACGTGCAGAACACCGGTAACATCGGCATGGTGAAGATAATCTCCGAATCTAGCGTGTCTGCCGGCGTGCGCCGTATCGAAGCCGTCTCTGGCCGTGGCGCTCTCTCGCTGCTCCGCGCCGGCACGCAGATTTTGACCGCCCTCCGCGAACAGCTCCGTTGCAAGGACGCCGAAGTTCTCGACCGCATCCAGCAGAGCTTCGTCAAGACGCAGAATCTCGAAAAGAGCCTGCAGTCCGTGAAACTGGAACTTGCGACCCTCGCCGCTGCCGAACTCTTGAACGGCGGCATCAACGTGATGGGCGTGAACCTCTACGTTCGCGAACTCAACATGCCCGAAGACAAGTTCAAGGACTTGCTGGACGGCGTTCAGAACAAGCTCGACACCGACAGCGTCGCCGTGATTGCGAACAAGGGCGAAGGCAACGGAAGCATCGCCGTGATGGTCGGCAAGAACGTTCAGGCCAAGGGCATCAAGGCCGGTGACCTCGTCAAGGACCTCGCCGCTGCTTGCGGTGGCCGCGGCGGTGGACGCCCGGACCGCGCTCAGGCCGGCACCAAGGAAGTCGACAAGATTGCCGGTGCTATTGCCAACGCCAACAACTGGATTAGAGCGAAGTTGGGCTAGTAATCGCTTAGATTAAGTCCCGGAATCATTTTTTCAAGGCTCGCGGCTTGTGCTGCGAGCTTTTTCTGGAACTCGGCGGTGGCGGGAGAGGTCGCATCTACAATCCGGTGGTTCGCCATCTTCAGGAATTTTTCCACGCGGGCGATGTTTTCGCGGGTGGCTTCGCTGCAATAGGTGTCCACCATACGTTCGAAGATGTATTCTTCCGCCATTTTGGACAAATGAATCATGTCGTCGGCGTAAAAGCGGTAGTCCCGCAACTCGTCCATCACGATTTCGTAACTGGGGAAATAATGGATGTTGTCATTGCGCGAAGCGCATGACTGCTGCGTCTCGCAAATGCGTGAGTAAACTCCCGCGCTTGCTCGACTTGCGATGTCATTGCGAGGGAGCGGTGCGACCGTGACAATCTCAGTCCCGCATTTCGCAATCTTGTCAACGGCGAGTTGAAGTGTCGCCTTAGAAAGTGTATTGTTGTGTGCTCCGTCGGCTATGTGCCGTAGCGGCGATACGGTAAAGACGATGTTGGCGGTGGGGGAGAGGCTGTGCAGGCTTTCTACAATCCTGCGAATTGCGTCGGCAGTCTCTTCTACGCTAATCAACCTGCGTTCAAACATTTTCGGGTCTTGCCGGTGGCAGTTGGCGACCACCCTGCCGCAGGTCCCGCCATCTTTTGTACCGCCTGCGTTCAAGAAATACACGAAGGCCGTACCCAGGGTGACAAACACCACGTCTGCCTTCTGCAAAAAATCCCGTGCCATTGCCGCGGCGGCATTCAGTTTGTCGATACATTCTTCTTTTGTCGCGCCCGAAAGCGACCCGTGGGCGTCCCAGCAGTGCCAAGGCCCGCGGGCGTCTTGAGCCCTTCGATATTCCTGATCTCGATCTCCGCACCCGTTTTGACCGTCACGATTCCAGCAGCCGTCCTGAAAAACATCCCCATCCCCGAAAACACGCCCTTCGGCAACCGCCTTGACTTGTGCCGCCAAAGAAACCGGGTTGTACACCGTCCCGAAGGGGTTGGAGAGCGTACAAAACCCGCGGTTTGCGAACTGCGCCGAGATGTTGTCGGCAAAGCAGGACCCGAAAAACGCCAGTTTCTTGGTGTAGTCGATGCCAAAACCTGGCCTTGGAATGTCAATCTTGCTGAAAAACTCCATGCCACAAATATAGTAGCAAGCGGGCACCCCCTGTTTTTTGTATCTTTATGATACTAGCCACTTTGGCAAAAGGATTTTTATGAAACCAGGAAAGACCGAACTCCGTCTGAATGCCGAAATCGAGAAACGGGGCGCACTGTTTGCAGTGCTGCTGGACCCCGACACTTCGGACGAGGCCGCCTTCGTGAAGGCGGGCGCCATGGCCGCCGAAAACGGCGCAGACCTGCTGCTGGTGGGAGGCTCGTACCTGGGGAACTTTACGCTCCCCAAGCAGGTGGCCGCTCTCAAGGCCCATGTGGACCTGCCTGTAGTGCTTTTTCCGGGGGGTGCCTCCCAGGTGGTTCCCGGTTTTGACGCCATGCTTTTCATGACGCTGGTGAGCGGTCGCAACCCCAACTACCTCATCGACGAGCAGGTTCGCGGCGGCGCCCTGGTCCGCGCCCTCAACATGGAAGCCATCCCCACGGCCTACCAGCTCATCAACAGCGGCAAGCGCACCACGGTGGAATACATCAGCGGCACCATGCCGGTACCTGCCAATAAGCCCAAGCTCAGCATGGTGAACTCCATCGCGGCAGAACTCATGGGCATGCGTTACGTTTACCTGGAAGCGGGCAGCGGCGCCGAAGAACCCGTACCCGTGGAACACATCGCCTACACCCGCAAGGCCACCGAGATGACCATCATCACCGGCGGCGGCATCAAGGACCCGCAAACGGCGGCTGTCCGCGTGGCCGCAGGCGCGAACATCATCGTCACCGGCACCCTCTGGGAAAAGGTGGAAGACCCCGCCCTCCTCAAGGAATTCGCCGCGGCCATCCACGTGAAGGGATAAGGCACTAGCCCCTAACCCCTAGATCCTAGTCCCTAACCCATGGACCTGAACGGAAAGAAAATCCTCCTGGGAGTCACCGGCGGAATCGCCGCCTACAAGAGCTGTGAACTCCTGCGCCTGCTGCAGAAGAAAGGCGCCCAGGTCCGCGTGGCCATGACCGAGGCCGCCACCCGTTTCGTGGCCCCCCTCACCTTCGCGTCGCTCTCCAAGTGCCCCGTTTACCTCAAGGACGGCGCCGTCGAGGCTCGCCCCTTTCAGCACATCGACTTTCCTCGCTGGGCAGACCTCTACCTGGTGGTCCCCTGCACCGCCAACGCCATCGGAAAATTCGCCTACGGCCTGGCCGACGACCCCGTGTCCCTCTGCTTCATGAGCTGCACTTGCCCCCGCCTCTTGGCCCCCGCCATGAACGTGGCCATGTACAACTCACCGGCTGTCCAGCGGAACCTCCAAACCCTCCGCTCCTTCGAGAACACCTACGTGCTGGAATCCCCCGCGGGCGAACTGGCCTGCGGCGAAGTCGGCTCCGGCCGCCTGATGGAACCCGCGGAAATTGTAAGCTTTATTGAAAGGTTAGACGAAAGACGAAAGACGAAAGACGAGAGGCGAGAGATGGTGGAAGGGGGAAGCCTCCCCCTCGTGGGCACTTCGTCGCCCACTACCCCCTCTAGCGGGGGACACCCCCGCAACGCCCCCGCGGCACCTTTGGCAAGCGATTCCCTCCCTGAGCAGGATCCGTCCCTCCCAGGACACGGACGCACCGTCCTCATTACGGCGGGCCGCACCGAAGAGGCCATCGACCCCGTGCGCTACATCTCTAACAGGAGCAGCGGCAAGACGGCGGTGGCTCTCGCCTCCGTGTTCCTTGCCAACGGATATTCCGTAGAGGTAGTGGCGGGTCCCATGGAAGCAGAATTTCCGGGCGGCGCCGCGGTACACCGCGTTCGCAGTGCCTGCGAAATGCACCGGGCCGTCATGGAACGCCTCTCCGGTGCAGATGTCCTGGTGCATTGCGCCGCCGTGGCCGACTACCGCCCGAAAGACCCTGCCGAAAGCAAGATCAAGGACAGCAGGAGCCAGCTGGTGCTGGAACTGGTGCCGAACCCGAATATTCTGCGGGACAGTGTGGCCGCCAAGAAGCCTAACCAGGTGGTGGTGGGCTTCGCTCTGGAGACGGACCATTTCGCGGAGCACGCCCAGGAAAAATTGCACAAGAGCGGCGCCGACGCCCTGCTGTTGAACGCCCCCGTGGCCAAGGACAGCGGGTTCGGTTTTGACAATGTGAATTACGCCCTGGTGACGCCGGGCGAAAAAGTTCCCGAAATGCAGATGGGGTCCAAGGTGGAACTGTCGGAAACTATTGTAGATTTTGTGAACCGCAAGTTGGAAGAACGCCATGGCTGAGGAATTCGATTTTAGTGCACTCCGCAGTTACCTCCAGGGACAGATGGACCTGGGGGATTCCGAGGTGTATCTGGACGAACCCTGGACGCCCAAGAAACGCGTGGCTGCTCCCGCTGCTCCGGCAGTGGCACCGTCCAGACCCACCGCTTCCGCTGCTTTCTCTGCTCCTGCTGCTTCCGCTGTGCCGCCTCCGCGTCCTGCGACTAGGCCGCAAGTGGTGCAGCCATCGCAACCCCAGGCACCTGTATTCATGTCCGATGCGATGCCTGCCCCCCGTTCCGTTTCCCGGACCGCAAGCCCCTTCGAGTCGGCCGCTTCCCTTCAGGATTTTTACGCACAAATTAACAACGAAAAGATTTATGCCGGCAAGACCTTCTACCGTTATGAGGGCCCTGAGCATCCGGCGGTATTGCTTCTGTTCCAGGCCCCTCACGCCGAAATCCCGGCGGGCCATTTCTTCGAAAGCTCCGTGGCGGAAATGCTCAGGCGCATGTTCGCTAGCCTGAATGTCGCCCCCGAATCCATCGGGGTCACCTTCCTCTACAAACTGCCGGAATCCAGGAATTTCCCGCCCCTGCTGGAGGCGGCGCTCCGCAAGATGCTCGCCAAGGAACTCTCCCTGCTCGCGCCTTCCACCATGGTGACCTTCGGGGAGCCCCTGTTCCATCAGGTATTCGGCAGGGGCAAGAACTTCATGGAGTCCGCCGGTACCGACCTGGAATTCGCAGGCGTCAAGACCTGTGCGCTGGTAGATGCCTTCGCCATGGAAGGCGACAAGCAGCTCAAGCTGCTGACCTGGAAAACGCACTTGCCCAAGTGCTCTTACTTTAAGCGATAAATAAACGACGCTAATTGTCGTGGGCTCATTCTATATTCCTGATAGTCAAAAGGGAATTTTAAAGCTGAAATTGCCTTTTTTAGGCTAAAATTGCCAATTCTATTCGTTTTAGTCCATTATGACGAACTATTTTCTGTATTTTAGTCCATTTTATTGAATAAAAATATATATTTTAGTCCATTAAGAGGTGCCTTATGGACGAAAAAAAGCTACTACAGGTTCTTGCGGAACAGAAAGAAGAAATCACAACCAGGCGTGATTCCTGGGTGTCTCGTAGTGAAGAAGCTCTGTTTGAAATGGATAGTTCGCTTGCGCAGGTGGTCATCGGGGTTCGTCGTAGTGGTAAATCGACGATATGCCACAAGGTGCTGCAGGATCATGGCATCAATTATGCTTATGCGAACCTAGATGACGATCGTCTGATGTCGCTTACCGTTGAAGATTTGAACACGCTTCTGCTTTGCCTTTATCAGCTCTATGGTACGGACCTGCAGTATATCCTCCTCGACGAAATTCAAAATGTTGATGGATGGCATTTGTTTGTGAACCGTCTTTTGCGACAGGGATTACACGCGTTTGTTACAGGCTCCAACGCAAAGCTGCTGAGTAGCGAACTTGCGACGCACTTGACCGGACGTTACAACGAAATACGCCTTTATCCGTTTTCGTTTGCGGAATATTGTTCCTTTCATCAGGTAAATCTGCAAGATGTTACGACTAAGGCAGAGGCCGCTCGTAAATCGGCCTTCCTGGAATATCTGCAATATGGTGGGTTCCCGGAACTGCAAAACATTAACAACAAACGTGCTTACATACAAAGTTTATTTGACTCTATAATACTAAAGGATATTGCGGGTCGATTCAAAATCCGCCATGCCGAGGTACTCCGTACCATTGCGAACCACATAATCAACAATTCTTGCCAAGAGGTCAATTACAAATCCCTGGCGGAGAATTTTGGACTGAACAGCACCACGACTGCTATAAAATATGTGGACTATCTTAAACAGGCTTTCTTGATTGGACTGTTGAGCAAGCATTCGTTCAAGAGCAAAGTCCGGCTCCGTAACAGCAAGGCTTATGTGATTGATACGGGATTTATCGCCAATCGTGAAAACGCCCTCTCGCAAGAGAATCTGGGCTGGCGACTTGAAAACATGGTTTACATCGAACTGTTGCGTCGAGCCGCGAAGGAGTTCGATGACGTGTATTATTATAAGCCGTCGTCGCAATCTAAAGAAGTCGATTTCGTTGTTTGCAGACAAGATAAAGCAAAGGAACTCGTGCAAGTCGCTTACGAGATTGATTCTACCAAAGCGTTTAATCGCGAAACCTCGGCCTTGGTCCAGGCTTCGGACGCGCTCAAGTGCAATGAACTAACATTGGTTTGCTTCGATGAAACTCGGGATGAAGTCGTGAAAGACAAGACTATTCACATAAAAAATGCACTGGAATGGTGTGTTCAATCAAAAAAAGTGCTCTTTTGTAGAAAATAGGATGTATTCCTTTTCATAGAGAAGGAATATCCTTTAGTGGCCGCACCATGACATCCTATGTTTTTTTATCATATGGCTCAAAGAAAAAGGGGTATGACAAGGGGTAGGGGGTGTGTCTTTCAGGCAAAAATTTTATCTTTATCGTGAATAGTTATGTCTGAAAATGTAAGCGACAACAGGAATTTTGAAAGCCGCCAGGTGCCCAACGACCTGGAGGCGGAACGCTTTTTGCTGGGCGGTATCCTCCGTGACCCCGAAGTCATGGGGACCGTCATCATGGTGGTTACCGAAGAGGACTTTTTCTACTACGAACGGCACAAGCTCATTTGGCGCGGCCTGAGCGGGCTTTACCGCAAGGGTACTCCCATCGACCTTCTGACCCTTTCGACGGAACTGGAAAGCTACGGCAAGCTCGCCGAGGCGGGCGGCCGGGAATACCTTTTCGACCTGATGGAGTCGGTGGCGTCTTCGGCCAATGTGGAGTGGAACCTGGAGCACCTGAAGAACAAGTCCACCCTGCGCAAGATGATCAAGGCGGCCTCGGAGACCATCAAGAAGGCCATGGACCCTTCCTTCAATCCGGACGATGTGATCCAGGATGCGGAGCGGGACATTTTCGCCATCGCCGACAAGCAGGTGAAGGGCTCGGTAAAACCCATCGAGAATTTCGTTTCGCCCTTGCTGGAGCGGCTCAACAACCGCAAGGACGGCATCACGGGAATCCCCACGGGCATCAAGGAACTGGACGAGCTGACCAACGGCCTCCAGAATTCGGACCTGATTATCTTGGCAGCCCGTCCTGGCGTGGGAAAAACCTCTTTTGCCCTGACTATTGCCGCCAACGCTGCCATCGACTACAACAAGCACGTGGCCTTCTTTAGTCTGGAAATGGACGGCATGCAGCTGGCACAGCGCCTGCTTTGTTCCAGGGCCGAGGTGGACCAGTCCAAGCTCCGCAACGGCAAGCTGAACCGTGACGAGATGAACAAGATTATCGCGAAGGTGGCCCCTATCAACCAGTCCCCGCTGTATGTCGATGACAACGCCGACCTGGGCATCATGGAGCTCATGAGCAAGGCCCGCCAGCTCAAGCACAGGGGCCAGCTGGACCTGCTGGTGGTGGACTACCTGCAGCTGATGAAGACCGGCAACGAAGAGAACCGCGCGGTGGCTATCGGCAATATTTCCCGCGGGCTCAAGATTCTGGCCAAGGAACTGCACATCCCGGTGATTGCCCTTGCCCAGCTGAGCCGAAAGGTAGAAGAGAAGGGCCGTGACCGGCCTCAGCTCAGTGACCTTCGTGAATCGGGCTCTATCGAACAGGATGCCGATATGGTCTGGTTTGTGGAACGTGCTTTTGTGCGGACCCACAAGGAAGAGGACAAGTTCAGTGCGGAACTGATTGTGGCCAAGCACCGTAACGGTTCGGTGAAGGACATCCCCATGACCTTTATACCGGAATACACCACCTTCTACAATGCTTCACCAGACGGTGGCGACGAGGGCGGCGACCAGCCGTACTCTTACGACGATTACGGTGGCGGCTCTGAACCCGTTGGCTTTGGAGATTTCGGCCCATGATTCTGCTCAGCCCTATCATTTGGATCGGTAAGGTCATTGTCCAGGGTATCGCCAGCGTCGGCGAGATCGTGTGCCTGCTGCTTTCGACCCTGAAGCAGCTGCCCCACGTGTACAAGAATCCGGACCTGATCGTGAAGCAGATGATTTCCATCGGCGTGTCGTCTCTGCCCCTGCTCTTTGTGACGTCAATCTTTACGGGCATGGTGGCTACCATCATGGCGGAGTTCGAGTTCCACAACCTGGTGTCGGACAAGTTCGTGGGGACTGCCGCCTGCAAGATGGTGCTGATCGAGCTTGGACCCCTGTTGACCGCTATCGTGCTGGCGGGCCGTGTAGGGAGCGCCGTGGCCGCGGAGCTTGGCTCCATGAAGGAGAAAGAGGAACTGATGGCCTACACGGTGCTTGGGCTTGAGCCGTACCGCTATTTGGCCTTGCCCCGGTTTGTGGCCTTCATTACCATGATCCCTTGCCTTACTGCCATTTCTAATGCGCTTGCCCTGATTGGCGGCTGGATCGTGTGCGTGCTCGCCCTGGATATTACCACCTACACCTACTATACGGGTATGCAGTACCTGTTCGACTCCATGGATTTGTGGGCGGGTATTATCAAGTCCTTCGTGTTTGGAACCCTGATTTTTGCGCTGGCCTACTACAACGGAGTGAACGCGAAGCCCGGCGCCCGCGGCGTGGGCCTTGCTACCATGAACGTGGTGGTGTCCAGTTGCCTCATGATTTTGATTGCGGACTTTGCCCTGGATGCGGTGATGTTCTTCTAGCCCCTAAAACCTATAACCTACAACCTAAAACCTAGTCATGCCCAATGTAAAGATTGACCCGAACGATATTGCCATTCGCCTGAAGGGGCTTCGGAAGTCCTTTGGCGCTCAGACCGTCTTGGAAGACGTGAACTTGGATATTCGCCGTGGGGAGACCATGGTGATTATCGGTAAGTCCGGCGGTGGAAAGTCCGTGATCCTGAAGCACATGATTGGGCTTCT
The DNA here is from genome assembly GCA_946414025.1 of uncultured Fibrobacter sp. Taxonomy (GTDB): domain Bacteria; phylum Fibrobacterota; class Fibrobacteria; order Fibrobacterales; family Fibrobacteraceae; genus Fibrobacter. Next base: position 727 of record CAMKMX010000048.1, on the reverse strand, counting down.
GCAGCCCGACGGTGGCGAGGTGTCGGTAGATGGCGTGACCATCAGTACGCCCAAGTTCTTTGACACCCATACCATCCGCCGCAAGATGGGCATGCTTTTCCAGATGGGGGCGCTGTTCGACTCCATGACCACCGGCGAGAACATCGCCTTTGCCCTGCGGGAACACCATCCGGAGCTTTCCGAGAGGCAGATCCAGAACGTGGTTACCGAAAAGCTCAAGATGATCAACCTGGTGCCGGAATTTCGCACCAAGATGCCCTCGGAACTTTCGGGCGGTATGAAAAAGCGTGTGGCCCTTGCCCGCGCCATCGCCCTGAACCCTGAAATCCTTCTGTACGACGAACCCACCACCGGTCTGGACCCCATTACCAGCGACGTGATCAACGACCTGATTCTGGACATGCAGAGCAAGCTGGGCGTTACCTCTGTGGTGGTGACCCACGACATGGTGAGCGCCTTCAAGGTTGCGGACCGCATTGCCATGCTTTACAACGGCCGTATCATCGAGGTGGGGACGGTAGATGAAATCAAGAATACCGCGAACCCCTACGTGCACCAGTTCATTACGGGCCAGCGGAAAATGTCTGTGGAAGGGGAGCCGCAGGAATAATTTTGATAGCTTAGAGTCGCGTATTTTCTATATTTGGCGCCGGCAGCGCAGGTTGCGCCGCATTAACGGAGGCTAAAATGGCTCTACAGTTCTACAACACCGCATCGCGCAAGAAAG
>CAMKMX010000047.1 GCA_946414025.1 uncultured Fibrobacter sp. | reverse complement strand
CATCGAGCTTGATGCGGAAACCGAACTTGACACCCTTGTCGCTTTCGACCTTCACGCCGGCAGAAAGCTGCTTCTTGAACTCGCCCATCACGAAGGAACTGAGCTTACGGGCATCGGCGTCGGAGAAATCCACCTCGATGTCGGAGGTATAGGACTTGGCTACCGTGAGGAGCATGCTCTTGACGGTGGATTCGTCCAGGGACTTCTCCACCTCGAGGTTCAACAGGTCCATAATCATCTTTTCGAGATTCTTGCCTACCGAAAGCAAAAGGTCGCGGGCGGACTGTTCAAGGGTGCGTTCGCTACGTTCCGTGAACGCTTCGGCGTCCTTGTCGGCCTTTTCCAGACGGGCGGACGCTTCGGCTTCGGCAGCCTTCACGATATCGGCCGCCTTTTCCTTGGCCTTGGCAATGATAGCCGCCGCCTCGTTTTCTGCTTTATCGACAGCATCTTTCTGGATGCGTTCCATAAGGTATTGCAAGTCTTCTGCCATATACATCTCCAATTACATATAAACGCTAAAAACGCCCCAAAAAAGGCATTTTTGGTCTTTGCTGTTAGGAATATACAAGTAAATTTCGAAAAAAGTCCAAAAAAATGGCAAAAAAAGCGAAAAAAAATTTTTTCCTGCAAAAAACGGGGATAAAAGGAGTTTTTGAACGCAATAAAGGCAGCTTTCGCGTAAATTTCAGTTTACAAAAGCGGCGTGCAAGGGAATTTTGGCCCTCAGCCTGCTCCCGAAACGAACTATCTACTTCTCCAGCGAGACGACGTGACCTTGTCAAAGAGGCCGAAGTAGAACACCGGTTCACCCTTGTCGGGGCTGTAGCCTACCTCCAGGCGGATACGGTCCAGGGCGGGAATCACCAGATGTATTCCCCCATAGACTGCACCTTCGTAATCGTCCCAGCCGGGGCGGCCCTTGTCCCACAAGAGGCTTCCGTCCAGACCGGCCACCAGCTGCACCCCGTAGAAGAAGTTCACGCCGGCAACGCTTGCCGCATGGCGCTCCATCAGCACAAAACGCTCTTCCAACGTCAATAGCACTTCGTGGACTCCCAGGTAGTTGGAATCGGCCTCGTGGCCGCGGAAGGTATTTGCCCCACCGTGGTAGTAATAGTCGTAGCGTTCCACATCGCCCAGGCGGTAACGCACCAGGGCTGTCGCCCCCGTCACAAAGCGCCAGAGCGTGTAATAGGCCCTGGCATCCGTCAAGAATTCACGATAATTCTCGCCACCCATGCCACCATCACAAGTCGCGCCATCATCTATTATATTACAGCTGAAATCGCGATCGTCACCCTCGCCCACATGGGTCAGCATGTATTCAAAATAGACTCCCCGGCGGCTATCCAGCTTGCTATCACGGAAATCGAAAGCGAAACCGAATCCAAATTCAGGCAAGAAAGCGGCATCCTTCAACTCGCGGCCAGCCACCGTCATGAGCAGGGACAAATGGGAGGAAATTCCGTAATCCAAGTCCAGGTCCAGAAGCCAACTGTCGTCCTGGAAACCGCGAATGTCATCGTAACTGTCCGTACGGAGGAACTCCAAGTTCCAACCCAGAGGCAGGCCGAACAGGTAGGGCGAACTGGCATAGAAGGCGTATTCGTTATTGTCCAGGAACGGGTCGGTAGAGGTGCGGTACTGGACCTCGGCACGGATGTCCTCACCCAGCACGTTCAGGTTTGCAAGGGCAAGGCCGATCATGAGCCCGTCGCGGTCGGTTTTCTTGCCTGCCGGAGCGGGAATCCAGCGGAAAATTTCCTGGAAGGTGTAAGTGAGGTTCGAGGCTCGGGGTTCGAGGTTCGAGGTTCGTGGCTCGGGGGATACTCCAGCAACGCTCCCGTCGCAGGACACCGTAATATCCGTAAACAGGTCCAGGTCCTGCAGGCGGCGCTTTTCGGTCTCAAACTTTTCGGTAGAGAAAGCCTCCCCCGCCTTGTTCAAAAGTTCCCGCTGAACCACGCGGGGGTTCGTGTGTTCCAGGCCCTCGAAACGGACAGAGGAAATAACCGTGCCGTCAGCACAAGCCGCCCCCGTAGAGGCCGACGCCGAATCTGCCGGAGCCGCCATTGCGGACGCCGCAAGGGCAAGCAGGCTGAGGAATGTGGTTTTAAGGCGAGGCATCGATGTAAATGTAGAATTTAAGGGAGATCCCCGTGATTCTATCGGGGCGTCGCCCCTCCAGAATGACAGCGGGGATGACAATGTAGGGCGCGGGAATGACGCAGGAGTCGGTTCCGGCGGCGATACGGGTCCAGGCGTTTCTGCATGGCCGTGAGCACTCGTGTCAAGAACCAGGCAATGGTAAAATAGATGATTGCCGTTGTGATCAGCGGGAAAAACGCCTCGTAGGTGCGACTGCGGATAATGTCGGAAGCCTTGGTCAAATCCTGAATGGCGATGTAACCCACAATCGAAGTCATCTTCACCAGCGAAATGAATTCACCCTGGTACACCGGCAAAAAGTGTCTGGCCGCCTGGGGCAACACGATCTTGAAGAAAGCACGGGGTTTCGTGTAACCCAGGGCAAGAGCCGCTTCCATCTGCCCCTTGTCTACCGCCTCGATTCCCGTGCGCATCATCTCGGAAACATAGGCCCCGAAGTTCATGCCAAAGCCAATGACAGCTACCCAGACTCCATCGATTCCCGTACGGGCAAACACCACATAGAACAGAATCATCAGGAGCACCACCGAAGGGGTCCCCTGCAGAATGCGGATGTAGGTAATGGCGATGGCATCTACAATTCTAATCTTGGAAAGGCGCATCAGGCAAATCAGGAATCCAAGAACCGTACCGAGCAATGCCGACAGTATGGAAATATACACAGTCACCCAGATGCCATTTGTCACCAGTTTCCAGCGGGATTCCATGACGAAGGTCCGCACAAAACTGGACTTCAACGACGTAATCAGGCCTTCTTCGACAATGGCGGCAGAGTCGCTTGCCCCACCGTTTTTCGCAGGCGACAACACATTCTTTTCATCCAGAATCTGCACTGCCATCGCGCATTCCGACACATAGAACGAATTGGACAGGAAATTCTTTTCCTTGAACGCCGGGGTTGTACTCAACGTTGCTACCGCAAAATCATACATTCCCGTTTCGACACCGAGAATAACTGATTCAAACGCGACATCGTGAACTTCAAGACCATACCCCATCTCTGCAAAAATCCGGGCCATCAAGTCCATCTCGTAACCGACAACTTTACCGTCCTTAATGTATTCAAACGGCGGATTGATGGCACTCGTCGCCATCTTGAACGTCGGCTTTCCCTCTTTTGCCTTCGGGAAATCCACGACCTTTCTCGTTTCGTCGTGTCCCAGCCACAGGTTGTCAATCGAATCCAGAAGGCCCGATGCACGGTACTTTTCGATATAGGTGTTCAACTCGTCACGAAGACGGCGTCCCTTCTCCTTTTTCGGGAATACCGCCACGATATCCATGGGTTCAAAACCCGCATGAATATAGCCAAGATTCGGGTTTTCCAAAGCCGCATAACGAATCACCGGTTCGTCGTTGATAAAGCCGTCCAACTTACCGTTCGCCACAAGGTAGGCCATGTCCGGCGTAGATTTGTAATAGTCTATTTTCGCCTTTGGGAGAAGGCGCCGCGTTTCCTTGTCAACGAAAACGAAACCCGTCTGCATACCGAGTCTCAGATTCTCGTTTTTGTTCATCTCGGCTATGGAATTGTACTTGAGCTTTTTGTCCCTGAACTGGGGCGGCACGTCCTTCAAGTCGACTGCCGACGTAGTGTCCATGACTTTTTCACCTTCGTCACGGACCGAGACGGTACTGGGGGAATCGTTCAATAGGTCCGTGGAACGAATCGGCTCTTCGGGTTCGTTACAGCCCAAAAGGATCAGGCAGGCAAGGAATAAAAAACTCAAAAGCATCTTTGTCCTCCCCTACCTGACACGCAGTTCCACGGTGTTCTTGCCACCGGAATAATTGTGAACAATGGTGTTTGTAGCCAGTTCCAAAAATTTGCGGGAGACTTCGTCCATGCCGTCTTGCGGATTTAAGGCCTCGCCCCCATATTCAACCTTTATCACCAGGCCGTCACCTTCGCCGGAATATTCCATGACCATGTGGATTTCTTCTGTTACAGAAAGCCTATTCAAAATGGACTGAACCACCATTTCTTCAAAGGCGAAGAGCATGTTTCTCGACATTCTCTTGGAAACCTGGTTCTTCTCTGCGAAAGCATAAAGTCTGTTCACCGTCCCCATATAATCAAAGGTCGAAGGCAAGATCACCTCTTCGAAAACCTTAAGACGTCTTATGAACTGACGAGTCCTGTCCTTTTGCGGATTGTCAAATATCTGCTCGGGAGTCCCTTCCTCGTAGATGACACCCTGGTCCATATAAAAGATTCGGGTGGAAATATCCCGGGCAAATTTCATTTCGTGAGTAACGATGAGCATCGTCAGTCCTTGCTTTGCAAGGTTACGGATAACCGCAAGGACCTCCCCCACCATGGTGGGGTCCAAGGCACTGGTGGGCTCGTCGAACAGTACAATTTCAGGGTCCATAGCCAAGGTACGGGCGATAGCCGCACGCTGTTTCTGCCCACCGGAAAGATCTTCGGGCAGATCCAAGGCCTTGTCCGCAAGGCCTACCATATGGAGGAGCGCCATGGCCTTCTCATAGGCTTCTTTCCTGGTCCGATGGAGCAAATCCACCTGGGCCACCATAATGTTTTCGAGAACGGTCAGGTGACTAAACAAATTGAAACTCTGAAAGACCATCCCCATCTTGCGACGGAGCGACAGAACATCTGCCGAAGGTGCCGTGATGGACTTGCCGTCAATCAGAATTTCCCCTGCTGTCGGAGTTTCCAGACGGTTGATACAGCGAAGGAACGTGGACTTGCCTGTACCCGAAGGGCCGATAATAGAAATGATGTCGCCCTTTTCAATTTCGGCATTCACGTCCAGCAGCGGCGTGGCATTAGGGAATACTTTTTTCAGGTGACGGATTGAAATCATAATCCCTCGACAATTTCACTTTTCGATGAAAATATAAATAATGAAAAGGGAGGGCTCTCCCCTCCCTAAAACTTATCCGACATGTGTCAATGATTAATCCAGCGAATGGACCAACAGACCGTCGCGGAGCTTGGGTTCGAACCAGGTGCTCTTGGGCGGCATGATTTCACCGGCATCGGCGATGTTCATGAGCTGATCGAGAGTGGTCGGGTACATGGCAAAGGCGCAGGCACATTCACCGCTATCCACGCGCTTCACCAGTTCGCCGAGACCGCGAATGCCACCGACAAAGTCAATGCGCTTGGAGGTGCGCGGGTCGTCGATGTCGAAGAGCGGCTTAAGGATAAGCTTCTGGAGGAGCGACACGTCCAAGCTATCAACTGGGCCCAAGTTCTTGAGGAACTGGGCCTTGAAGGTGCAAGCGTACCACTTGCCGCCCATGTAGAAATTCACCTGGTTCTGCTTGGCAGGGCTCTGCATCTTGTCGAGAGCTTCGATATCGAACACCTTCTTCATCTCTTCCATGAGCTGTTCCGGAGTGCGACCGTTCAGGTCTTTCACCACGCGGTTGTAGTCCAGAATCTTCAGCTGGGTGCTGGGGAACAAGATGGCGAGGTAACGGTTGTATTCTTCGTCACCGGTGTTGTTAAGGTTCTGTTCGGCGCGGTAGCTGGCAGCACGGGCTCCGGCAGCACTGCGGTGGTGACCGTCGGCGATGTAGCTCACCGGCACAGCTTCGAAGGACTTGCGGATAGCTTCGATTTCGGCGTCATCGTCGATAATCCAAACCGTGTGGCCGAATCCATCGCCCTTGCTCACGAAATCGTAAACGGGCTTACGCTTGGTGACGGCACCGAACACGTCGAACTGTCCCTGGTCGCGGTAGGTCAAAAACACCGGACCGGTGTTGGCGTTGGTGGCCAGCACATGACGGAGTCTGTCTTCTTCCTTATCGGCACGAGTGAGTTCGTGCTTCTTGATAATGCCGTTGAAGTAGTCGGCAGCGGGCACGCAGCAGACCAGGCCGTACTGTTCGCGACCGTTCATGGTCTGGCGGTAAACGTAGAGGCAAGGCTTCTTGTCGTAGGCGATAACACCGTCGGCAATCATCTTGTCCAGGTTTTCGCGGGCATGGGCATAGACCTTCGGGTCATAGGCATCCACAGAATCGGGCAGTTCCAGTTCCGCGCGGGTCACGCGCAAATAGGAATGCGGGAGTCCTTCGGCCATGGCCTTCGCTTCGGCGCGGTTCATCACGTCGTACGGGAGGGCAGAAATCGTTTCGGCTTCGGCCGGGTTCACCGGGCGCAGCGCCTTGAACGGATAGATGTGCATCATAGGGTGTTTTCCTTTGTGAGCTTCTTTAATCAAAGCCTCGTCTTCGGCAATCAAGTTCTGGATATAGCTGGTCTTGCCCGCCATCCATTTTTTCTTGCGATAATTTACAATAAAATAGGCCAGTACAAAAAATATTGCCCCGCCGATGGCGGCTACGATGGTAATACCCACCATAAAAGCGGCTAGATGGCCCGCCGCATCGTGCCAAAGGTGAGTTATGACAGAAATAAAATTCTTAAAGGACAGCCCCTCAAATTCCGAAAGGAAATCGAAATTGATTTTTTCAGGCTTCAACAGCTTGCAACCGATGGCATAGCCCGCCGGGTAAAAGAAACCGAACTGGGTAAGGGGGTTTGCCACGAAGGAAGCCACGATTCCGGGGACTTTCGGGAGCCTGAACACGGCACAAAAGGCCACCGTAAGGATAATCGCTATGCCGATAGTGGGCCAGATACCGATAAACACGCCGGCGGCAACCGACCATGCCACCTTCAAGGCGTCCTGCCTTTTGGGGAACATGCGGTTGTAATAGATGCGGCTGAGCCTCTTGTACTTGGACTCGTTCTTGTCTATGGGTTTGTGCCTAAAATGAATCATCGCGGGGCAAATATAGAAAAATAGTGGCTAGAATCTAGGGGCTAGACTAGAATCTAGGGCTGTGAGGTCACACCGCTCATCGCTCACTACTGCCATCCCGAGCCTCGGACCTCGAGCCCAGTGCCTTTTTATATATTTTACAGTCTATGAAGCATTTGATTTCTAAAGAAGGCTTTGAAAAACTGAAAGCAGAATGGGAGCACCTCAAATACGAGGAACGCCCCGCTATGATCAACCAGGTGCAGGCCGCCGCCGCCGAAGGGGACCGTAGCGAAAATGCCGCCTACACGTACGGCCGCATGCGGGTCCGGGAAATCGACCGCCGCCTGCGGGAACTGGACCGCATCCTGGACGGAGCCCAGGTGGTAGAAACCCAGGCCCCTACCGATGGCACAATCAAGTTCGGCGCTACCATCAAGATGAAAGACATCAAGACCAAGCGGGAACGGACCTACAGCATCGTTGGAGAAAAAGAAATCGACCCGCTCCAGGGCCGTATCAGCATGAAGTCCCCCATCGGCGAAGCCCTCATGGGTAAAAAGCAGGGCGACCAGGTACAAGTGCAAGCCCCCAAGGGAGTGATTACTTACGAAATTGTGGAAGTCACTTATTAATTCAGATTTCAGAATTCGGATTTCGGAATTAATAAGTAAGGCGGCAACGCCGCGATTAATTCAATTCTGAACTCAGAACTCCGAATTCCGAACTAATTACCATGTTCATTGATACTCATTGTCACCTAGATTCTTACGAGCAGCACTCCGGCGAAAGCCTGGATTCGCTACTGGAGCGACTCCCCCACGATGCCGACCCGAAGGTCGCCTTGCCCGAAGCATTCATCCATGTGGCTTGCGACCCCAAGGACTTTGAATACGCACGGGAACTTTCGGAAAAACACCCGAACGTCTATGCCGCCTACGGGATCCACCCGGAATATGTACTGACGGAAACCGCCGAAGACGAAGCCCGAATGATGGAATTCCTGAAACACCCCAAGTGCGTCGCCTGCGGGGAGTTCGGGCTGGACTACCATTACGATTTGGAACATCGGGCAGAACAGGTCAAACTGTTTGAACGGCACTTGCAACTTGGCATCGAAAGCGGCAAGCCCCTGGTGCTCCACCTGCGGGAAGCAGACGATGACGCCCTGGCGGTGCTTCGCAATGCAGACCTGCAAGGCAAAAAAATCCATGTCCACTGCTTTACAGGAACACCGGAATTCGCGGGACAGCTCCTGGAATTCGGGGCTAGTAAAAATTCCAGCTTTTTTGTGGGCTTTACGGGAATTGTCACCTTCAAGAACGCCCAGAACGTGCGGGATGCCGCTGTCCTGGTTCCCCTCGACCAGATGCTCCTGGAAACGGACAGCCCCTACATGGCCCCCATTCCCTACCGCGGAAAAAATTGCCATTCGGGATACATCCCCTACATTGCCGAAAAACTGGCCGAAGTCAAGAATGTCACCGTAGAAGAAATCTACAAGCGCTGCCGCGAAAACACAAGACGCTGTTACGGGATTTAATGTACATCATTCGTGCCTAATCGCCCCTACAGGATCGAGCCTGCTAGCCTTCCAGGCGGGCAAAATCGTCGCCAGAACGCAGAGGGCAATGCCGATGACAAAAATCAAGACCACATCTATCAGGTGCACCGAAATCGGGAAGTAGGGAATCACGTAAACATCGCCAGGGAGCTTGATAAAGTGATAAGCCTCTTGCAGTTTGCAAAGCACAATGCCGATGGTGCCGCCCACGATGGTGCCGCCCACGCCAATGAAACTGCCCATGAGCATGAACACCCGCATGATTCCAGCCTTGCCAAGGCCCATGCTGCGGAGGATGCCGATTTCCTTGGTCTTGTCGATGACCACCATGATGAGGGAACTGATGATATTGAATGCCGCCACCAAGATAATGAGGCAAATCACCGCCGCCACGATGAACTTTTCGTAGTTCATCCACTTGAGGAGGGTAATGTTCTTGGTTTTCCAGTCGATAACGTAGTAAGGGTATGTCAGCCACTCCGAAACCTTGTCGATGGCCTCGCCCGCCTTCCAGTGGTCCGTAATGCGGAACTGGATGCCCGTCACTGCATCGCCCATGGCAAGGAGTTTCTGGAGTTCGGGAATTCCCACATAGGCCAGGTTGCCGTCGTATTCGTAGGTACCGGTCTCGAAAATACCGCTGACCACGCACATCATCATCTTGGGACCGCCGGCGGTCATCATCTCGTCCGGGCTCTGGAAAGTCTGGAGCACCAGCTTGTCGCCCACCACCACCCGGAGGCGGTTGGCCAGGCCCGACCCGAGAATCACTCCCGGACGGCGGGTACCGCCCATGTCTTCTAGACTATCGACGGAGTAGGTTCCCCACTTGATGTACTTGTGGATGTCGGTGACATTCTTCGCCGTTTCCGGGTCAATTCCGTAAATCACGATACCGTCATTCACCTTCTTGGAGCTGATTCCCACCTTGTAGATGATAAAGGGAGAGGCGGCTACTACAGAAGAATCCCTGGTCTTGACTTCGTTGATAAGGCTATCGTAGGCGGTAACGGGCTCACCGTTGTAGGCCATCAGTTCAAAGTGGGCGTCCTTCCCGATCATCTGAGCTGTGACTTCTTCTTCGAAACCGTTCACCGCAGCGAGGGCCACCACCAGCGCAAACACGCCGATACTCACCCCCAGCATACTGAAAATGCCGATAAGCGATACAAACAGGCTCTTGCGCTGAGCCCCCAGGTAACGCCAGGCGATTAGAAGTTCGAGTTTGCGTATCATAGACGAGAGACGAGAGACGAGAGACGAGAGATTATCGCATCTTCGATGACTTTAAACCAGACAACATCTTTGCAATTTCTTCCGTCTTTGGGTCAATTTCGTCCAAAGTTTCCTTTGTAATGTAGTTTAACAATTGAGCTATTTCTAACTGACTTTGAGTTTCCATCAACGAGCCGTAACTTATTTCAAGAAAATGGGCAATTTCTTTATTTGATGTACGACTCATTCCTTCAGCTATATTTGACGTTACAGACACAGCCGCACGACGGACCTGGCTCGTCAGAGAAAACTTTTCATAATCAGGAAATTTTTTGCATAATCCATAAACGTCTATCACCCATTGCTGGGCTTTTTGATAGACACTCAGTTTTCTATATGCAAAAGTAGCCATTTTACCTTAAAGTTCTCTCGTCTTTCGTCTGTAGCCGCGAAGCGGCGTTCTCTCGTCTAAACACAAGGCTCTGCCTAGCAGGTCTCCGGCTTCATCAGCGGGAACAGCTGCACGTCACGGATGGTCTGCTGGTTCGTGAGGAGCATAACCATGCGGTCGATGCCGAAGCCAACGCCGCCCGTAGGAGGCAGGCCAGATTCGATAGCGTGCATGAAGTTTTCATCCATCGGGTGCGTTTCACCTTCGCCACCGCGGCCGC
>CAMKMX010000046.1 GCA_946414025.1 uncultured Fibrobacter sp. | reverse complement strand
ACGCCTGCAACGCCCTCGGCGAAACCGGCAAGGGCCTGGTGAACTACCTGATGGTTCTCGGCGTCGGCGAAACCGTCGCGCTGTTCGTCATGGTGTTCTCCATGATGCTCGTGTCGTAAAATAAGGTGTTATCCTGAGCGAAGTTTCCTAAGGTCGGTGAGCCTGCCGAACCGCCGAAGGAAACGAATTCGAAGGATCTCCTAAACAATGAAAATGGCGGGGCATTGCCCCGTTATTTTTGTATAATTGTATTGAGAAAACCTATGGATAAGGACAAAATTCAGCATAAGGACGTGGCAAGCACAGTCTCAAGGAATTCACCCGTATGCGCGAGACTGTCTGCGATTATTATCTCGGCGAAAACATCTACAATTCCACAGGCGAACTAATCCAGCGGGATTCTGATATGTTCATGCCTGGAGCTAAAAGCCCTTAAAATCTCTAATTTGATGCTATAAGTCAACCTGAGGTGTGAGCAATTCTTGCATAAGCACATTCAGTGCCACAATGACAAACTTGCAAAAGCACCCTGTCACGACGAGTGGCGGGGTGTTTTGCTACTGAAAAACAATCTTGTTAATCAGGTTGATCTTTTCTTCTACAACTTTGTAATTTTTCAGCACAGGGCTTGCTTTGCCTTAAAATTTTAACCAAGGCGCTGGGGCTGAGTCCAAAAGCTTTTGCAGCTTCTTTGGTGTCTCCGTTTTTTTGGGCCATACGGTCAAAGACGTGGGCCACGAACAATGGAAAGAGCGGGTTGCTTGGCTGGATATGTCCGTTGCTTCCGGGAAAGGGAATTTCTGGGTTTTCTGGCGTTTCCCGAACCCTGAGGGCAAGAGCCATTTGCAGACGGTGCAGGGCGTGGACCTTATTTTCCTTGGCGGATCTCCCTTCGGAGGATTTGATTTCTAAATTGTATTCCCGTAAGGTCAGCTGCACTCCGGTGTTGGTCTTGTTCCTGTGTTGCCCGCCGGGACCGGACCCCTGGAAACCTTTCAGGGTACAGGCGCCTAGCAGTTGGTCCAGACTCATTTTTAAGTAGGTATCGCGATGCATATCTTGAAAGATAAAATTCTTGTGCCCCTCGCTATGGTCGTTTCCTTGCTGTTGACCGCCTGTGCGGGCTCTGCGGACAACGCATCCCAGGGAAGTGTCCTTCAAGATGCCCCCCAGAATGCGCAGGCGAAAAATGCTCAGTACCAGGAACGCGTTCAAGACAAGCAGGCCCTGCTTGAAAATATGTTCCAGAACTTTCTGGACGGTATTCGGAATGGGGCATCTGCTGAAGTCCTGTACGGCTATTTGACGGATACTTCGGAATACTGGCTGGACACTCTTGAAACCCATGCCCGCCGCTACGACGCAGAAGCTTTGGACACCTGTCAGTTTTATGAGGCCTATTCCATTATTCTTTACCGCCTTTATGAGCGGGAGCACCTCTGGGAAACCGAAGATGACCGCATGCTCTTTATGCTACTCAGCAAGAGTGGCATGCTGGACCGCTTTTTGCGTTTGCAACTTGGTCCTATGAAGGTGAAAAACGACCGTGGAAGTATAGGTCTTGCTAAAAGTCCGGATGTGCCCATTATGCTGTTCGTCTGGGATGACCAGACCTGGAAACTGGACCTGCCGGCAACGCTCCCTCTGATCACCAAGGGAATCGAGTCTATCGCAGTCAAGAAGAACTGGACCAACCGCAAGCTGGCCCTTTACTGGATAGAGAAGGAATACCACATGACCTACTCCAGGCTGGACGATTCCCTGTTGGAGCCTATCGGTTTTTAGTTAGACGAATACACGATGCGTAGTATCTGCAAGTGCTTGTTTTTGCTTCTGTGTTTTGGCGCCTGCGCCATCGCCGCTCCCGCCAAGATTTCGGGAGCGGTGGAATCCAAGACGCCCTTCAGCGGAGACCGTTTGTTTGCCGTTCTGGATTCTGTTGGAGGAACTGGCACCTGGATGGAATGGGACAGCACCGGAGTGAAAGATCCTTCAATCATGTCGGTGGTTGCGCCTTCTATGAAAACTGCCCAGAAGCCCCAGATGGTGTGGGTAATTTCTGAGCGGGAAAAGCCCCTGATGGCCATCCTTTTTTCGAAGGGGGCGGGGGAGGTTCTTGTGTTCTACGAACTTTCTGCCCTGGATGCAAAACCGGAGCCTCTAAAGCTGAATCCGGAACCGGACCCGCGGGTGTTTCTCAGGGATTATCGGCAGGAATCCCCGATGGTCTTTTTGCACTTGGACAAGCCAAATCTAAAAATCGCCTTATCGGAAAAGCTGATTCGTTTTACTTATGACAAGGCTGACAAGACCCCACTTCGCTTTGATAGGGATTTTGCCAAGAAAACCTTTGTAGAAAAGCGGTCTGAGGTCCGCAGTTACATGGACTATTTCCGTTATGAGTATGCGTTGATGCTTCGGGCTTTTGTTCAGTCTGTTCGTGGTTTGTTTAACTGGCAGCCCTGGCATTGGTATATGGATTCTTGGAATTACTCTGCCTTTATCAAGCCCGATGAACTGGAGTCAATACTTTCAAGGGGGATACCTCCGGAATATGTAACGATATTTAAGACGAAAGCTGCTACGGGAGAGACGGTGGAATTTCGTGTGAACGGCAACGGATTCTTCGAAATGGACATTTTTGCTCCCTAATGGTCTATTTTGTATTTTAGTAATATGCGCTTGAAATGGTCCACATTGTTGCTTGCCTTGGGTTGCCTCGCGGTTTCTCAGGCTTACGCTTCTGTGACCTTTATCGCCCAGTTTGCGGTAGGCGACAAGAACGTGGCCACTTTCAGCGAAGACGGTCTCTACGCGGTAGATTTTGCCTCCATCAAAAAGGCTTTGGTCCAGATAAAAAAACAGGGAGACCTGGACGGAATTCAGGTCGATAGACTCTGTATTTATGCGGCGTCCCCGGACACTTTAAGCGACAAGGTTCCCGAAAAGGCCAAGCTCGAGCCGGACCAGACTTTTGAAATCCCCATCGAAGTCCGGGACAAGAACGGAAACGGGATCTTCGACGACGGCGATACGCTCCTTTTTGTGGGGTACGGAACGTCTATATGGAAACGTATCGATTCCGAGGATCCGTCTGCTGAAATGGGCAAGATGGATTATTTTCATTCCCATTCGCCTTTTTCCTTTTACCAGGTTTTCCAATTGGGTTGGAAATCCTCGGGAAAGGGGCTCCGTCTGGATAATTTTCTGAAGGAACCTTCCGGTACGGGCAAGAGCATAGAATGGATGCGCTATGTCCGCGCAGAAAAAGAAGCCATCTTGCGGGACACTTACTATGGTCGGATGGGGGACTGGGAAGGTTCTTCGGGCAGAGAATGGTTTTGGCTATGGCATAGTCGTTTGGATTCTAGCACCTATTCCAATTCAGACTTGATTATGCCACAGGTCAAGAATTTGCCTGGTCGTATTGCAGGTGGCAAGGAATATCTGGGGGTATCTTTTTTCCCATACCGTTCTACATGGAAGGATGAGGTCGAAAAGGAAGGGGATCAGAAAACCGATTTTGAATTTTCTGGTAAACCTTATTCTCAACGTATGGAAGGTATCCATTTTTCCATGACGGTAAATGGGAAAAAAATGCCACGAAGTGCGGCGATCCTGATGCCTGGCAATACATTTAGGCTAGATAATCTTGGTTTAAAAAATTCGGATAACTCATTTTCCTTGACCCTGCTACCGAACGATTATCAGTTTGACCGTTTTGATGGTTATACGATTGCTTATCAGTGGACTCCTGCGATAGATTCTGCTGACTGGCTCTTGCCAGGACGCGTTTCTGGTGTTATCCAGATTCCTGTGGGTGGAAATATGCAGGTGATGAAGTTCCTGAATTACAGGCAGGTTGGGCTTTTGCCGGTAAAGAACGGTTCTGCAAAGGATAGTGTAGCGGCTTCAGATGATGTACGTTACCTTGTTTACAAAAAGAGTGCTTATAAGAAATCTATCGACATTTCAGGCTTTCCTCAAAAACCATCGGGTGTGCTTGCGGATATTTCCCGCATAGACTCCCGCACGGAATACCTGATTATATCGCCTTCGGAATTCTTGAATGGTGCAGTGACCCTGGGCAAATTCCGTTCAGATGGATCTGCGGTGACGACCATTGCTACAACGGTTGTCTCTGTTGAAGACGTATATTCCAGATATACGGGCGGAGCTCTTTCTCCTGTGGCCATACGCAACTACATCGCCTACGCAAAGACCAAATGCAGCAAACTCAAATATGTTTTGCTCCTCGGGGCAGGTCATTATGATTACCGCGGGATTAACACACAGCTGGGCAAGAATTTTATGCCCCCCTATGAATATGAATCCGTAGTGAGTGATGATTTCTTTGGAGTCCTAGATCCGGGCGAAAGAATTCTTTACGGGGATTATGACCTGGATGTGGCTGTAGGGCGCTTGCCGGTATCGACGGTGCGGGAACTTTCAGACTACATCGAGAAGGTAAAGTCCTACGAAAAGGTTGGCGCTTTTGACCATTCGGAATGGCGTTCAACATTGTTGCTTGCCGCAGATGATGCCCTTAACAGCTACAATGTGGATTATACGGAACATACCAAATTGCAGGAGGCACTTGCCAGATCGCTTGACAGTATGGCCGTTGCGCAAAATCATCAATGGAATCTGAAAAAAATATACCTGTTGGACTATCCCGCGGATGCCGCCGGGCAGAAGAAAGACGCCGTGGATGATTTTATCAACATTATGAATCAGGGAACGCTCATTACGGCCTATTTCGGTCATGGATCTATGACAGATTGGGCTTCTGAGGGCCTGCTGAAGCCAAACTACATCTCAAAACTTTCCAATGAAAAGCGTTTGACCATTCTCAATTCCTTTTCTTGCACTGTTGGGCGCTTTGACAAGGGAAACGCACGTTCGCTATCTGAAGAATTTGTTTTGGCATCAAGGGTGGGCTCCATCGCATCAGTTGGCTCATCCAGAGAAACCTTTGCCGAGTACAACGAGAATTTTGGCCGTGGTTTTCTGATTCGGTTACTTGGTAAGGAGGGCGTTCTTATCGGGGATGCTTTCCGCGAGGCAAAGAATTCCGTGAGCTCTGGCTTCAGCCGTCAACGCTATAATAACGAACTATATGTACTGATAGGGGAACCTGTCATTCAGATGCCAAAGGCCTCTATGAAGATCCTCTTTGATACCGATATGGATACGCTTCAGGCATTGGACAAGGTAGTTCTTTCTGGTAGCGTGTCCGGTATGAAAGATGGACAGATTGCCATATCCCTGCGAGAGGGCAAACGCAACAAGAAACTCTATAATGGGCTAGAGTCTCGTCCAGATTCTGTGGATGTTTTGTACGATGGGTCTTTAATTTATTCCCTAAAGGTTCCTGTTAAGGGCGGTAAATTCCAGACGGAGTTTATCTCCCCGCGAAAGCTATCTTTTGGAGATACGGCTGCTCAGATGGCAGCCTGGGCTTATTCATCTAACGACAGAACGGTTGGTCGTTTTTTGAAGCAGAATATCCGTGTTTCCGGAGTTTCGTCGTATGCCGATTCCATCAATGACCAAGTTCCGCCATCAATCAAGATACAGACCTGCTATAGTGGCGGCGTCGCTACTTACTTTGCAGACGGGGAGACGGTCAAGATGCAATTCCCTGCTTGTCTCCAGGTGACTATTGAGGATTCGACTGCCATTGATTTCAGGGAGCAACCCGATGAGGGAATTTCTTTTGAGGTGGTGGGGGTGGAAAATCCTTATCATCCTTCGATATTCTTGGAGCAAAATTCTAAGAAGGTGGTGGTCCGCAAGACTTTCAATGCCGAAAATTACCCCGAAGGTAAATATGTTTTCAAGGTCCGTGCCCAGGACGTCTTGGGCAATGTGGCTACAAAGACGCTCAATCTGGAACTGACCGAAGAAATGAAGTCCGGCCTGCAGGATGTTTTCAACGTGCCGAACCCCATGGGCAAGAAGGGAACGACTTTCTATTTCAAGAACCTGGCCGTGAACCGCAATTCTACGGTGAACATCTTTATATACAACCAGAATGGCCGCCTTGTGAAGGTCATCAAGAATGCGGTCTCTGGCATGACCCGCTGGGACGGTCGTGACAATCATGGAAGGCTTTTGGCCAACGGGCTATACCATTATGTGGTCCGTAGCGAAGTGGAGGCTTCGGACGGGTTCAAAAAGAAAACTTGGACAAAGAAACAAAAATTGCTTATATCGAGGTAAAAATGGATTTGCGTGAAAAACCTGGTAAAATTCAGAAACTGCTGGAACTGTTTTTGAGATTCCGCCTGATTTCGGTGGTACTTCTTGTTGTTTTGTCCGTGACTTTTGTGGCAACCCGCTGGCAGGCCATGGTCTCAATGCCGGTGGCCTCTTCGGAATCTTTGGGAATGTGGCTGGCTGAACATGGGGGCTTTGCATCTCTGTGGCAAGGTGGCCAGTATCTCGCCGTTTCTGCGGTGGCCTTGGTGGTTCTGCTGTTTGTGTTTGCGGGAATCCGTGGAGGAATTGCCGGCTTGTTTGGCCTCAGTGCCATGGTTTTTGCCTTGTACGCCTTGGGCGGTGCCGAAAGCATGGTCCTGATATTCTATGGCGTGTTTGCCGGCGTGGCTCTGCTCCTTTTGCTCTTTGCAAAACTGGGCGTTGCCAATGTGCTTTTCCCCTTTGCCTTTAGCTGGGTGCTCTTGACTGCAATGGTAGCTTTGCTGCCATCCTTTGCTCCAGCTTATTTGGTATGGGCGGTTTTCTCCGCTGTCGGCTTTGCATCGGTCTTGGCTTTGGCCCTTGTCTCTGCAAAACATCTTGCCGAAGGGACTCCCCAGGCAGGAGCGCTGATCCGTAGCGGCAAAAAGCTGTTGGTCCCGGTGACGGTGTCGTCTTTTTTGGCGGTGGCGGCTTTGTTGTTCGATATGGACAAGTCGACCGTTTCTGGCGTGAAGGTGGCAGAAGCTGCCGTGTCGTGGCTTGCCTTCAACCTGTGGTTCTACGTTTTCTTGTTTCCGGTGGTTTCTTTTGCACCGTGGGAAAGGCTCCGTTCCAAGGAACGCAAAGTCAAGCTGAAAGAAAAGAAAAAATAGTACCCTCGTCATGCAGAAACCCCTGTAAGGGGTTGAGGCATCCAGTTTTGTGTCTTGATACCGTATTATTCGGTAAGAACCTTATGGCCTGGATCCTTCACTTTGCTAACGCTCCGTTCAGGATGACAAGATGGAGGCTTACGAACAGCGCAACACCTGGCCCGGGCGGATCATGTTGCTCTTGAGGCCGTTCAACTGTTTGAGCCTGCGTATAGAAATTCCGTATTTCCGGGCAATCTTTCCGAGGCAGTCCCCGCGCCGTACCTTGTAGTAGCGGTGCTTGGAAAGTTCTTTCTGGTAAAAGTCCTCGTTTTGCTGTAGGGCCACCGGGTCAATCTCAGTCTGTTCCCAACGGAACTTGCCGTTCTCGAAATCAAAGACGGTGGAGGGGTCTATGTAGAGCCCGTTGTAGCGCATCTCGAAATGCAAGTGCGCTCCGAAGGAGCGGCCGGTGTTGCCGCCTATACCGATGGTGTCGCCTGCTTGCAGGGTGTCGCCGACTTTTACGTTCCATTTGGACAAGTGGGCGTACAGCGTGGTGAGGCCGTTTCCGTGGTCGAGAATTACGTACTTGCCGTAGCCCCTGCGGCGGCCCTGGTTCCGGGTCTTGACCACCTTGCCTGCGAAGGCGGCTACGATGGTGCGGTCTTCGCCGTGGCAGAGTCCCAAATCTACTCCACGGTGCATGCGGTAGGTTCGTATGCCGTAGGGCCCCGAGATGCGCCTGCTTTCGGAGGGCATGGCCGAGGCGGTCATATCCAGGAACAGGGACTTGACGGCGGAGTCTGCACTGGCGGAATCGGCGGCGGCCATGTCGGCGGCCAGTTCGGCGTCGGCTTCTTCGCTTTCGGCTCCGGCTTCGCCTTCGGCACCCTCTTCGCCTTCTCCGGCTAGGGAGTCTGCCTCGGCAACATCTTCTGTTTCTAGGTTTTCGGCCTCTATTTCGGCCAGTTCCTGCTGGATAAGTTTTTCTGCTTCGGTAAGTTCGACTGCACCAGCTGGATTTTCGACAGTTTCGGTGAGTTCCACCGTGCCTGCCGGATTCTCGGCGGTTTCGGCAGGAACTTCGCTTAAGGATTCAGCGCCTGATTCCATAGGCTGCTCCACAAGGGGCACGGCATTTTCGGCCATGCCGTCTTCCTTTGCCCAGAGGCAGAGGGGGAGGGAGAACAGGAGTATGGAAACGAGGCGTTTCATAGATGTTTGGCTAATATAGAATAATTGTTAGGGATTAGAGGGGGGAGGATTTTAAACGAAAGAACTCCCGCCTGTTTGCCCTTGTTAGGTATGTTTTTTTGCTATTTCCTGTTTACTAACCACTAACCACTAGCCACTATTTTCTAAATTTGCTCGCATAAAAATCAAAAGGACCCTAAAATGGCAAAGAAAGTTCAGGATGCCCTCAAGGACATCATCTCCCTCTGCAAGCGCCGCGGTTTCATTTTCCCCGGCTCCGAAATTTACGACGGCCTCGCCAACACTTGGGACTACGGTCCGTATGGCGTGGAACTGAAGCGCAACATCAAGAACCTCTGGTGGAAGAAGTTCGTGACCAGCCGCCAGGACGTGCTCGGTCTCGACAGCTCTATTCTCTTGAACCCCCGCGTTTGGAAGGCCTCTGGCCACGTGGGCAACTTCTCTGACCCGCTGGTCGACTGCCTCGCTTGCCACGAACGTTTCCGTGCCGACCAACTTTTGGAAGACAAGCTCGGCGAAGGCTGCTGCGCCGGCAAGAACTTTGACGAAGTCCACCAGATGATGATGGACAACAAGATTGAATGCCCGACCTGCGGCAAGACCGACTGGACCAAGCCCCGCGCATTCAACCTGATGTTCCAGACCGAAATCGGCGTGATCGAAGGCGAAGGCAACAAGGTGTACCTCCGTCCGGAAACCGCTCAGGGTATTTTCGTTGACTTCAAGAACATTGTCGATAACGTCCGCCCGCGCATCCCGTTCGGTGTGGGCCAGATCGGTAAGTCCTTCCGTAACGAAATCACTCCGGGTAACTTCATCTTCCGTACCCGCGAATTCGAACAGATGGAACTTGAATTCTTCTGCGAACCGGGCACCGAACTTGACTGGTACAATTTCTGGCGCAAGTACTGCTTCGACTGGCTCGTGAACGACCTCGGCGTGAACAAGGAAAAGCTCCGCCTCCGCGAACATGCCAAGGAAGAACTTTCTCACTACTCCAACGGTACCACCGACGTCGAATACGAATTCCCGTTCGGTTGGGGCGAACTCTGGGGTATCGCAAGCCGCACGAACTACGACTTGACGCAGCACCAGAACGAATCCAAGGTCAAGCAGGAATACATCGACCCGGTGCAGAACAAGCGCTACATCCCGTACGTTGTGGAACCGTCCCTCGGTGTGGAACGCCTGCTCCTCGTGCTCCTCTGCGACGCCTACGATGTGGAAAAACTCGAAAACGACGAACGTACCGTGCTCCACTTCGATCCGAAGATTGCTCCGGTGAAGGTCGCCGTTCTCCCGCTCGTGAAGAAGGGCCAGGTGAAGGCCAAGGCCGAAGAACTCTACCAGAAGCTCCTCAACCGCTGGAACGTGGAATACGACGAAACGCAGTCTATCGGAAAGCGCTACCGCCGTCAGGACGAACTCGGCACGCCGTTCTGCGTGACTGTGGACTTCGACACGGTGGGCGAGGGTGAATCCGACCCGGCAAAGCTCGGCTACGTGACGGTTCGCGAACGCGACTCCATGAAGCAGGAACTGGTGAAGATCGACGAGCTGGAAGCTTACCTGTCCGCAAAACTCGGCTGTTAAGCACGGCAATGCCGCGCAGTGGTTAGAGGCTAGTGATTGACGCCTTCGGCGTCCGCGGCTGCACTCGGTCAAATAATTGTGCAAGCATAATTATTTGACTCTCGTTTTGCACGCTTTTGGTGGTTAGGATTTATAATCGCGGCGGAGCCGCCCTGTATACTAACCACTGTTTACTAACCACTGAGAAAAGGGCCCGGAAACGGGTTCTTTTTATTTTAGACGTTTGCGATTAGGGCCTAACCACTCGCAACTCGTTACTCACAACTCGTTACTATCAAGCCTTAATCACCGTATCCTTGGCGAGAACAACGATGCCGGAGTCGGTCACGTGGAACAACTTTTTGTCCCGTTCCAGGTCGTAGCCGATCTGGAAACCGGCAGGAATGTGTAGCCCCTTTTCGATGATGGCACGGCGCACCTTGGCGCCCGGACCGATGGTCACATTCGGG
Source organism: uncultured Fibrobacter sp. (assembly GCA_946414025.1). GTDB lineage: Bacteria > Fibrobacterota > Fibrobacteria > Fibrobacterales > Fibrobacteraceae > Fibrobacter. The sequence continues at coordinate 1,273 of CAMKMX010000046.1, read as the reverse complement.
AATAGGATGGCCTCTTCTACCAGGGCGTCTTTCTGGATGGTGACGCCCGGGCTTAAGATGCTCTTGACCACGGTGCCGCCGCCGATGATACAGCCCGAAGACACGATGGAATCGATGGCAGCACCCTGGTGGGCATTGCCTTCGCCGGCAAAGAACCTTGCAGGAGGCTGGTTCCAGTTGTAGGTGCGGATAGGCCAGTAGTTGTTGTACAGGTCGAAGGGCGGGTTTTCGGAACACAGGTCCATGTTGGCTTCGAAGAAGGCGTCCAGGGTTCCCACGTCGCGCCAGTAGCCCTTGGTGCTTGCCTGCTCGCCACGGACAATGTTGGTGTTGAAATCGTACACGTAGACGGGGTAGTCCTTGTAGAGGCTCGGGATAATGTGCTTGCCGAAGTCGGTGGCGCCGCTCGCGGCACCCTTCATGAGTTCCCGGACCAGGAACTTGCTGGTAAAGATGTAGTTGCCCATGCTGGCGAGGCAGTAGCCGGGGTTGCCGGGCATTTCTTTCGGGTTCTTGGGCTTTTCCTCAAAACCGATCATTCGGTTGTCCGCATCCACTTCGATAATGCCGAATTCAGACGCTTCGGACACGGGCACCGGGATGGCCGCAATGGTGAGGAGGGCGGCGCGACTCAGGTGGAAATCAATCATCTGGTTGATGTCCATCTTGTAGATGTGGTCGCCTCCGAAGATGGCCACCAGGTCGGGGCGCTCGTCGGTAATCAGGTTGATATTCTGGAAAATGGCGTCGGCGGTGCCCCGGTACCAGTCGTCGCCGGTACGCATCTGGGCGGGCACCAGGTCCACATACTGGTCCAGGCTCGCGTTCAGGTTCCAGGCGGCGGAAATGTGCTTGTTCAGGGAATCGCTCTTGAACTGGGTCAGCACCTTGATTTTGAAAATGCCGGAGTTGATGAAGTTGTTCAGCACGAAGTCGATGATACGGTAAGTTCCCCCGAAGTGGACGGCGGGTTTTGCCCGGTCCCGGGTGAGGGGTTGAAGACGGCTTCCTTGACCGCCGGCCATGATCATGCAAAGGATGTTTTTTTGATGCTCTCTAGAGTAGGACCAGTTCATATTTCCTCGGAAAAATGCTTATTTGCTTGTATACCACTAATTTACCTTATTTTTTAGAAAAAAACACAAAAAAAGGAAAAAAGCACCTTTTTTTAGGAGGTTGGACCTTTAGCCGGGGTCCGTTTTTTTGTAAATTTATCCCCGTTCGAAATTATCGAAACTTAACGTTAAACCAAACAGGAGCTCATAATGAGTCT
>CAMKMX010000045.1 GCA_946414025.1 uncultured Fibrobacter sp. | reverse complement strand
GCCCGTTCGAAATCTGGAGTAACGAATCCCAGGAACGTTACGTTATCGCTATTGCGGGTGACAAGCTCGACGTGTTCGACGCCATCTGTAAGCGTGAACGCTGCCCGTACGCCGTGGTGGGCGAGGCTATCCCTGAAAAGCACTTGACTCTGACCGACAAGTACTTCGGTACGACTCCGATTGACATGCCGCTCGGTGTGCTCCTCGGCAAGCCGCCCCGCATGATCCGTAACGAAAAGAGCCAGAAGCGCCCGCTCAATTCCACGGTGGTTCCGGCCGATGCAACTATCAAGGACGTGGCTCACCGCGTGCTTGCAAACCCGACCGTCGCCGACAAGACGTTCCTCATTTCTATCGGTGACCGTTCCGTGACGGGTATGATTTGCCGCGACCAGATGGTTGGCCCGTGGCAGGTGCCTGTCGCTGACTGCGCCGTGACCAGCGCAACTCTCGATACTTACGAAGGTGAAGTCATGAGCATGGGCGAACGCGCTCCGGTTGCCTTGATTTCTCCGGCTGCTGCTGCCCGTATGACGGTGGCTGAATCCCTCACGAACATGGCTGCCGCTTGCGTGCCTGATATGGGCCGCGTGAACTTGTCCGCAAACTGGATGGCTACGCCGAACTATGAAGGCGATGGTGCCGACCTTTACGAAGCCGTGAAGTCCATCGGTATGGAACTCTGCCCGGATCTCGGCATTACGATTCCGGTGGGTAAGGACTCCATGAGCATGAGCACCGTGTGGCAGGATGACAAGGGTAGCCACCGCGTGACCGCTCCGATTTCGCTCGTAATCAGTGCCTTTGCTCCGTGTGCCGATGTGCGCAAGACGCTTACCCCGCAGCTGTTGCAGGATAAAAATTCGACCCTCGTTCTCGTGGACCTCGCTCGTGGCAAGAACCGCATGGGCGCTTCCATTGCCGCTCAGGTTTACAACAACCTCGGCGACAAGGCTCCGGATGTGGACAGCGCCAAGGAACTCCGCGCCTTCTTCGAAACAATCCAGAAGCTCAATGCGGCTGGCAAGATTATGGCCTACCACGACAAGAGCGATGGCGGCCTCTACACGACGCTTGCTGAAATGGCATTCGCAGGCCACGTGGGCGTGACGGTGATGGCCGCCGCCCTCAAGGGCAACCTCATCGACGCCCTCTTCAACGAAGAACTCGGTGCCGTGCTCCAGGTGAAGAATGCTGACCTCGCTGCTGTGAAGGCTGCGTTCGAAGCTGCTGGTCTCGGTGATACGGTTTCTGAAATTGCGACGCTCAACGATACGTACAACCTGGTCATCGGTGACTACGCTGAAGGCCTCTCGGATCTCCGCGCCATCTGGAGCGACACGACCCGCCGCATCGCGGCCCTCCGCGATAACCCGGATTGCGCCGAAAGCGAATACAAGCTCAAGCTGGAACAGGACAATCCGGGTATCACGCCGAAGGTCACCTTCGACGTGGCGGCGGGTGCGAAGGTCGTGAAGGACTACGCCAGCCGCCCGAAGATGGCAATACTTCGCGAACAGGGAGTCAACGGCGAACTCGAAATGGCTGCAGCCTTCCAGAAGGCCGGCTTCGAATCTATCGACGTCCACATGACCGACATTCTCGAAGGTCGCGTAAGCCTCAAGGACTTCAACGGTCTCGTGGCTTGCGGTGGCTTCAGCTACGGTGACGTTCTCGGCGCCGGCGAAGGCTGGGCCAAGAGCATCCTCTTCAACCCGAAGGCCCGCGCCGAATTCGAAGCTTACTTCAACCGCAAGGACACCTTCACGCTCGGCGTCTGCAACGGCTGCCAGATGGTCTCTAACCTCAAGGACTTGATTCCGGGTGCCAAGCACTGGCCTCGCTTTGTGCAGAACCTCTCCGAACGCTTCGAGGCCCGCTTTTGCACGCTCAAGGTCGAAGACACTCCGGCCGTGCTCCTCAAGGGCATGGCAGGCTCCGTACTCCCGATTGCGGTCGCACACGGCGAAGGCCGCGCGGAATTCGCTAGCCGGGTCGCCGCCGAGGAATGCTTAAAAACTGGTCTCGTGGCGCTCCGCTACGTGGACGGCAAGCACGAATACACCGAACGCTACCCGCTGAACCCCAACGGCTCTCCGTTCGGCATCAACGGCCTCTGCTCCGAAGACGGCCGCGCCCTCGTGATGATGCCGCACCCCGAACGCGTGTTCCGTACCTGCCAGTACTCCTGGCATCCGGCGGAATGGGGTGAAGACGGCCCGTGGATGCAGTTGTTCCGCAATGGCAGAATCTTTGTGGCCGAAAAGGGCTAATGTAGGGGACTAATCGCTGGTAGGCCCTTTTTCTCTCGCTTCCGCCCTCAGCTTTCGCTTGAGGGCTCTGGCTCACACTTTGTGGGATAAATGTGGCCGAAAAAGGCTAATGCCGAATTGTAATTAAAGTAAGGCCTAATGAAATATGTGAGAATCCCCGTTTCTCGGGGATTTTTTATATTTGAATAAAATAAAAGAGGGGAATTTATGCGCAATGTTCTTTTTTTGCTCATAGCGGTGGGCTTTTGTTTCAATAATGCCCTTGCTCAGGACACAGTCCGTTTTAAGAACGGCAAAGAAATCCAAGTAAAAATCTTGGAAATGACCGAGGAAGTGGTCAGTTACAAAAAATGGAGCTACCTGGAAGGTCCGACCATTAACGCTCCTATGTCCAAAGTGGTAAGCATTACCTACGCCAATGGTGAAACGGAAGTCTTTGACGAAACAGCGGCGGCTGAAGCGGCTCCTGCAGCGGTCCCGGCTCCTGCTTCTGTCGCTGAACCAGTCCCTGCTCCCGTTGCAGAACCAGCTCCTGTTGTAGAGCCTGTGCCTGCCGCTGAACCAGCACCTGTTGTAGAACCTGTGCCTGTCGCTGAACCTGCTCCCGAACCGGTGGTTGCGCCAGCTCCTGTTGAGCAAGAAACCCCTGTCGAGGAACCTGCACCTGTGGTAAAAAAGAAGAAGAAACGCCCAGTCGTAGTTGCTGAAGAGGAGCCTGCTGAAGAAGAAGAGGAAACTCCTAAAAAGAAAAAGATATCGCCTTTTGATAATCCAGAATCGGTTTGGTATCAAGCTTCCAAAAATGGGTTTAGTGTTTGGGCTCAACCATTGGGATTTGTTTTGTGGGGCCCCATGATTGGCGTCGGGTATCGCAGTGGCACATCGTTCCTGTTCGATGTTCATTTGAGATTACCACAGTTTGGTTTTGCCTATGGAGCGGTTTCTGATGATCCCGATGATATGGCTGGTTTTGCGATAGGGGTCCAATTCAGGATGCTTGTTCCCAAGAGTAACGGAGGTTGGGTCTTGGGATCTTTCTTTGATTTTGGAAAGACCAATGCATTGTATAGAAAAGGGCAACTTAGGGAAGAGGAAGAGAGATGGAGTACTTTTGTTGCCGGTGTAAGCGGCGGTTACAGGTTCCAGTTTAACCACCATCTTTATTTGGATATGGGCCTTATGGCGGGAACCATTTTTGTGTCTGACCAGGATTGGCGTTATTCCAATCCCGAAAATTCCTACTATTCAAGTGACTACAATGATTCTTACGAAGGCTATATTATGGCTTTTGGTATGGTCATTTTATCGTTGGGAATCGAGTTCTAAACAGGCTTATACAGGAGAGAATATGAAAAAAGCAATTTGGCTGCTTGCTGTGTTATTTATGTTTTTTCTTAGCGCCTGCAGCGTAGAACCGACAGATTCGAATTACAAAGCGAACTCGGATTCTGATTACGATTCGGATGATTACCGTTCGGATGATGATTGGGGCGAGCATTCGGATTATTCAAATAACGAAAATTCGATCAAAAAATGGAACTGGACTCGTGATGATTGTGAGTCTTTTGGTGGCGTGATAACTTCTACGGGAGGTTGCTATCTAGCCTGTTCGTCCGATGACGATTGCCCAGAGGACTCGGAGTGCTGGGGAGGAACCTGGAGTTACCATTATTGTCAATCGAAAGTGTCAACGTATGGAGTGCCGTCCTCATGCACTACAGGATATGGGGACGATTCAGGAGGATACGACGAATCCTGCAATTTATCCTGTGACCTGGCCTATGGAGATTTGCAATGTCCTTCGAACTTTAGGTGTGCAGAAACATACGGAGTAGAACGTTATGGCCTTGCTCATGACGGTTTCTGTACGGGCTACGTAGAAAACTCGGGTGGTGGAGGTTCGGGATATTGCTCCGGCTGCGGTGGAATTTTCTGTTCTGGGGATTGTATCGGTTGCCCCGGGTGCTAGGCCATAAATTAATACGGGTAATTCTTTGAATTCCTTTCAAAACGCCGCCTGAAAAAGTGGCGTTTTTTTTTGCTTTGAAGTCGCATTCCTGTGATATGGAATATTCCATTTTGTCTTATCTGTATCATAGAAAAGTGCGAAAATGATTGTAAAATTATTAAAATCTGTCAATTTTTGCAAAAAATCCTAATTTTTGTATCGTGAGAATATTGCGAAACGCCTGAAAAAAGTATATATTTGCATCTGTATGAAACCTGTGATGGAATACCAGAATTTTCGCATTTTTATACGCGATTTCTATACCGAGCGGAAGGACCGTTCAGGGTTTACCTGGCGCGACTTTGCCCGGGATGCCGGGTATTCCTCTCCTGTATTTTTAAAGCTTGTCTGCGACGGCAAGGCGAATCTGAGCGATGTGGGTGTGGAACGCACTGCTGCCGCCATGGGCCTTACCGGCGTGGACCTCCAGTATTTTAGGGAACTGGTGGCATTCAACCAGTCCAAGGATTCTGCCGCCAAAAAGCATTCCTTTGCTGCCATGCGGAAAATGGCCCGGGAAAACAACCGGGAAATTATCGGCGAAGACCAGTACGACTATTTCCAGTCTTGGCAGAACCCGGTACTGCGTGAAATGGCTCCCAACATGCCCGGGGCGACTCCTGCCCAGATGGCGGGCAAGTTGGCTTTCGATGGCGAGACGGCCAACGTCAAAAAGTCCCTGGCCCTGTTGCAGAAGACGGGCCTTCTGGAAAAGGATTCGAAGGGTGCTTTCAAGCAGAACAGCAAGGCGATTTCTACGGGTAACCTGGAGGTGGCATCCCTTTCGGTGCGGGAAATGCACCGCCAGATGGGGGAACTTGCCGTGCGCGCCCTGGACGAGATTCCCGTGAAGGAACGGGACATTTCGGGCCTTACCCTCGGGCTTTCCGAAGAGGCTTTCCAGCGGGTGAGCATGGAAATCGAAGCTTTCCGCCGGCGCATTGCGGCAATTGCCCTGGAAGATTCCCGGACGGACAAGGTTTACCGCTTGAACATGCAGCTTTTCCCGTTGACCAAGAATTTTGGTGCCGACAACAGAGAAAACCGTAATACGCAAAAGGGGGCGCAAGATGAATAAGTTCTACTTGACAGCCTTTGCGGGGCTCCTTTTTGCCGCCCTTGCCTGGGTGGGCTGCTCCGACAACGAAGTGGCCGGCGGCGTCAGTGAAGAGACCAACACCATTGCGGGTATTTTGGTCGACAAGAAGGGTGCTCCTGTAATAAGCGCCATGGTCTATTGCAAGTCCGTTGAGGCAGATACGGTCACCTCTTCTGACGAGACGGATTCCAAGGGCAAGTTCAGCCTGCCCGTAAAACGTTTCGGCAACTATGGAATTTCGGCTACCGTAGATTCCTTGGCTTACTATGAAGTGGTGGAATTCATGGGCAAGGATGTTGAGCTGAATAAGGTGACTCTCACGGAAACCGCCGATATTTCTGGCCGTGTCATGCTTCGCGACGACTCGACGTCGGCAGATATTGTGGTCCGCATACCCGGTTCCTCTTGGACCGCGACGACGAATTCTTTGGGTTTCTACAAGCTTGAAGGTGTGCCTACGGGTAAAACCACCTTGCAGGTTGTTCCTGCGGACTTGACCCGCTTTATGAGGGTGGAGCACGAAGTCAATGTGGGTGCGCTTGCCGGAGCAAAGGGAACGGACTCCGTCATGGTTCCGCTCTCCATGGAATACGGCCTTCGCAGCTGGTGGGCCTTTGGTGCCGTTGCTAAGGATGGTCCCGTGGATTTCGTGAGTGATTCCAGGTCCTGGACTGCGGGCATGAAGCTTTATGGCAGCCCGGAATACGGCGGATTTGTCAGCTATGACGAGGCTTCGAATGTCGTTGGCGCGGTTCACTTCAAGGGCGCTTCCCAGTTTGGCGTGGTAGAAGATGACCGTGGCATTTTGGATGGTGTGACCGGATTTGCTGTTGAAGTGGTTCTGCAGGTGGACAAGGTTTTGGATACGGCGGCCACGTACCGCAAGAACCTGGTGGGCAAGCTGGGATTTGGTTCCGAAGACGACCAGAATGTGTTCAGTCTTGCGGTGGTCAAGGGTGAGTGCAGTGCAGACAAGCCCAGTTTCGCCTTCTTCATGGCGGACGGTTCCGGCGATAGCCTCTCTTGCAAGAACGCCGTGGTCAGCAAGAACAGCTTGGAGTTTGGCAAGCGTTATTACCTGATGGTCACCTGGAATGGCAAGACGGTATCCCTGTACGAGAACGGCAAGAAGGTGGGGGAGACCGATGTGCCGTTCGAAAAGATCTTGCCTTCCGAGGAATCCATCTTTGTGGGCAAGGAATCCCTGGAGTTCAGCCTTGAAGACCTTCGGATTTCTGTGGAACCCTTGAACGAGGCCGATGCGGAATTCCGCAACAAGAGTCACGAAATTGAAATTCCTTTCCTAGGAACCATCTAACAGCAGGAGGACACCATGATCGAGATGAATGCAAATCAAGAAACGGCCTGCTTTGAAGTGAACGAGCACGGTCGTATCCTTTCGGGGAACAGGCGGTTTTGCCGGATGTTCGGTTTCGACGAGAACGAAATCCGCTGGCATTACCTGAACGACCTGTACCGTTACCACAAGGACTTTGTGGCCTTTCTTTCGGGAACGGACGCAACGAACTGCAACTTTGTCGCCAAGATGCGTACCCGCAAGGGCCGCAGTTTCAAGTGCAGCATCACCCGAGAGGCGGTGCAGGATGCCTATGGCAAGGTTCGTTTCCGCAGTACGGTCCGCAAGATGGTGGCCGGTGAGGCGGTAGCTACGGTTCCCGCTGTAGAGAATGTGGCCCCGTCGTCCGTGGTGTTCCTTGCCAAGTGCGCCCATTGCGGCTGCCAGATTCCCGTGGCCCGTGCCCGAGGCATTAAGCTCTCCACTCTCTGTAGCGATTGCGCCCGCAAGGCCTACCCCGAGGTGTACGAGCTGAAGACTGCCCAAGTTTAACAATCATAGAACACAAAGCCCGGATTTGCACTGCTACGCATTTCCGGGCTTTTTTATATTTTCTGTGACAAAGCGAGGTTTTATGCAGTCCTGGACCGAAATCAAGAACATTCAGAACCCCACCGAAGAGCAACAGCTGGAGGCCATTGGCCTTAACTGGTATGCCATTAGTTTAATTGAAAATCCCTCGGAAAAAGTCCAACTGGCCGCTTTCGAAAAGAATGTTCAGGCCATTTTGTACATAAAGTGTGGTCCTTGCCAGGCTGTGGTAGAGACCTTGAATTCCGTTTCAGAGGAAGTCATGGAGACGGCTGTCCGGGCAGACCCCAATATCCTGAAGTTTGTCACGAATGCCGGATTACTGCAGGCTGCGGTCCGTGGTGACTGGAAAATTGTCCGCCAGATAAAGGGTGCAGGAGAGGACCTTTGGGCAGAGGCTGTGCGGCAGGACATTGCCGCATTGAGGTATGTTCCCGAGCCTACCGAAAAGATAATGCTGGCAGCCATTTCTAAGGATTGGAAACTTTTGCAGGACATTGAACGCCCTTCTGCTGCCATGGTGGCTGCCGCTGTGAAGCAGGATTACCACGCCTTGGAATTTGTGAGCATCAAACGCCGTACGGAACCCGTACAGCTTGCTGCCGTCCATGCAGACCCTCGCTGTATCCAGTTCCTGGAACGGGCCAGCGAGGCAGTCCAGATGGAAGCAGTCAAGAAGGATAAAAGCGTGCTTGCCCTAATCAAGCACCCGGCCCCTGCGGTCGTGGATTTTTGCAAGTAGTTATTTCACCACAATCAGCGGGCTGGTTTCGCTGAGCAGGTAGTTCCATTCTTCGCGGATCTTTTCGTATTCGCTGGGGTCGGCGTACAGGGCGAAGGTGGTCCACTTGATACCGGTCTCGCCGTTTGTAGTCTCCGCCTTTTCAAAGCTCACGTAGTCGGGAACTCTATTTAGTGGTTTAGGCTCAGTGATGTTTACGGACTTGCCGCTAGGGGCCTTGACAGTCAGGTGGTAGCTGAACTGGGTCTCGTGAGGCATGCGGATAGGGTGGTGGCGCTTGGAGACCTTTGGGAGCTTGAAGAGGCTCCGTTCCCACACATTGGGGAATCGTCCCTTGAGTTCGGAGGTGCCCTGGCCGAAGTACCCCTTGGAGGCGTAGGTAGTCACGAGAATCAGGGGCTTGTTGAAGGCGTCCAGATTTTCGATACGGATGTTTCCGATGCTTACGTCAGGCACTCCTTCGGAGAGGAAGTTTTCCATCAGTTGTTCCTGTTCCTTGGTTTCGCGACCGAAGAAACGGTTGCGGATGGAACTGGCAAACTTGCCCTGCAGGGTTACGGAGTCGCGGAATTCACAGGCTCCGTTCTCGCCGATGAACAGGCGGTGGTCTATGGCAATCTGGTGTTCCTGATTGTCTTCCAGGATGGGTGTGGTGACCACGTGACTGTTGTCGCCGTTGATAATCAGGGCTACCTTGCCTTCCATGTCCAGGGGAACGGGGCGGTCGTTGCCCGTCTTGTCGGTGGCGTCCACCCACATCTCGCTGACCTTGTCCTGTTTGGGAATGTAGAGGATCATGTGGTTGAACTGCTGGATGGTGGGCAGGTGCTCGAAACCTTCTTCGGTGAGGTGGATGGCGGCGAGGTAACTCTTGACTCCGATGGCCGCAAGCATTTCCTTGAGCAGGAGGGCCATGTCCTTGCAGTCGCCACGACGCTCCTTGAGCGTCACTTCGGCGGTCTGGGGAATCAGGCTGTGACCGCCGAAGCGGACATCGCGGTAGCGGATGTCGTGGCGCACGAACCGAACGATGGCCTTGACGGCCTCGTCGCCGATCTTGTTGCCCCGGACTTCGAAGGCCTTTTCCCGCACGCTTACGGCTTGCTTGAACTGGTGCTGTATCAGGTTCTGGTAGTCGTCGCCCACGTCTTTCCATTCCTGCTTGCCTGTAAGCATCAGGCCCGAACCGAAGTCGCGATAGACGGGCATGTACATTTCCTTGCGGACCACCACGGGATTCTCGATTTTCCATTCCCGACCGCCCTGGATGTTGTTCCGTTCCAGGGTGCCGTATTCTTCGGTGGTAAAGCGGCTGGTGTCGGCGTAGATGCGGAAAATGGACTGTCCCACGGGAATATCCCGGCTGCTCACGTAATCGGTGTAGGGGATCATACCCTTGGTCTCGATGGCGGTCCGGCTGAACTGCAGGTATATAAAGTCGCCGGGAGCCAGTTCCTGCAGGGGGAAATGTGCCGTCTGGGATTCGTTTCCGCCGCCAATTTCTGTGGCGTAGGTAATGTAGGCTCCGGAGAGGCTGGCCTTCTGTTTCAGCGTCCAGGTGGAGTCGTAAACTTCAAGGGCGTTCAGGTAAATACGGTCGTAACCCGGCAAAAAGTCGAAGGTGAATTCCCTGTAGATGGCGGCCCCGCGAATGTCCAGGATTTCCATGAGCATTTCTTCGCTCCGGACCCAGGGTTCGTTCTTTTCGGCCTTGAGCAGTTCCTTGCTGTAATGGACCACGGCGGGGAAGTCCCCTTCTACGGCGGCCTTCTTTGCGGTGGGCGAAAGCAGGCTCTTCAGGTCGTCGGTGCGCTTTTCGATGGGGGTGATGGGCTTTTGCAAAGTGCGGTTGTCCGCCTTGCCCAAAAAGGCCTTGGTGGCGCTGAGGAAACTCTTGGCGTCTTCGTTGTCGGGCTTTAAGGAGAGTGCCTTGGTCAGGGCCTTTTCCGCTTCACGGTAGTTGCGGGAGTAGAAAAGGATTTTCCCGTGCATGGTCCAAATCTTGTAGTCGTTCTGCGCCTTGGCGAGGGTCTCTTCGCTGATGGCACGGGCTTCTTCGTAGCGTCCCAGGAATACCAGGGCATCCATCAGGGTTTCGCCCAGTTCCTTGCTCATGCCGAATCTTCCCCGCACGCCGTACAGGATATCCACCGCTTCGGCGTACTGGTCAAGCCCCATGTAGGTCTTGGCGAGGTAAACGCCAAGGCGGCTGCTGGGTTGGGTGTCGTAGAGCCTCTGCACCACGATCAGGGATTGGTGCCGCTGGCCAAGTCCCCACAGGGCGTCGCTCAGGTTGATGACGTATTCCGGGTTGTTGGGAGTGTACTGAAGGGCCCCTTCGGCACATTCGCGGGCACGACCGTAGTCGAATACCGCTTCGTACATTTCTCCCAGAATAGAAAGCAACTTGCCGTTCTTGCGGACCAGTTCCATCTCGCTTTCGAAGTGGCTGATGCCAGGACCATAGAGTTCCTTGAGCTGATAGACGAACCCGCAGTTGATCAGGTACAGGGGTTCTTCCGGGTCCATCTTGTTGGCCCGTTCGAAGTAACTGAGGGCTACCAGGGGCTGGTCTTCTAGCAATCGCAAAATTCCCACCTGGCTCATGACGGCGGCGTTGAACTTGGCCTGCTTCTTGGCGGATTCGGCGTCGCTGGCCTGTTCGGGCTTGGCTCCGACAGTTACGCCTTCGATGGCGTTGTCCATGACCTTGCCGTATTTCTTCTTGTTAATCCCTTGGGTCCAGGCTACGGCCAAAATGCCGCGGCCGTCTTCGTAGAAGAAACGGCCCTTGTAGCTGAAGTCGAAGCGGTTCACCGTATGGGTGAGGGTGAACTCCTGAGCGTAGCGGTCGCCAACCTTGACCCGCCTGCTTTCTAGGCTGGGTTCGTTTGGATCTACGCCAAGTCGAACCAGCAGTACCTTGAACAGGTCTTGGGAGGATACCTCTTCGGCGGGCACGATGGCTCCGTAGATAAAGAAGGAAACGTCTTCGTCCTTGTTAGTGAGCACCAGGTCCGGGTCGTTGTTCTGCTTGGAAATGCCGTTCCAGAAATGCCAGAGGGTGTCCTTTACCGCCCAGCGGTAGCCCAGGGCTTCGGAAGTGTAGTCCTGCAGGTGCTCCGGCGAAAGCTCCGGGCCTTCTTCCCGCTGGATTTCCTTCAGTTCGAAACTGGCGAAAAATTCCCGCCATTCCTCTTTCAGGCCGCCTGCGGGGGGCAGGTTGTCCGAAGCCGATAGGGTGAGGGTGTAGATGCGGTTCCCGCTTCCCGTGACAAGGCCTACCGCCTCGTAGGGTGTGTCGTAACGCTTGCCTATGATGTCGAAGAAGGCACCCGTGGCGCCAAAGGCCTCTTCGGGGTAGGTTTCAGCTAGAGTCGCCTTCTTGCCGCTGGACTCGAAACTCTGCATCTCGATGCGGGCTCGGTCCATGAGGTTCATGGGTTCGCCTTCGGCAAGGGTCACTTCCCGGAGTACCGCCCTCCGGCCGGTGCGGGCGTTGTAGAATTCGTAGGGGGCACCGTCTTCGCCTCCGATCATGGACCAGTCGCCTCCCGGATTCTTGAAACTGAAGCCCTTGGAATCCAGGGCGGTGGTGCTTGCCGACCTATGTTCCGGGTCTCGTGTTTCGGATACCGCTGGGGCATCGTCGTAAAAGGCGTCTGTGGGGGCCGGTTTGGCCTTTCCGTCCGGTGCACTTTTGGGGCTTGTTTCGGTCAGGGGATCTCCGTTACCGGCGCAGGAGGCCAAAATCTGTAACAATAGAACAAGGCCTATGGACCAAAGGCTTCTTTTTAGGGGCTTCATATCTTTTTTAATGAATATTTTTTTCAAAACTACCTTACTTAAACGGTGTAATTTTAGTAAATTTGGAGCCAAGAACGCACTTACCTACTGGGTAGGTGGCAATTTCAACAACAAACAAAAAGGATCCAATAATGGCTCTTAAACTCGGTATCAATGGTTTCGGCCGCATCGGCCGTATGGTGTTCCGCGCTGCTGTGGAAAACTTCTCCAAGGACATTCAGGTTGTCGGTATCAACG
>CAMKMX010000044.1 GCA_946414025.1 uncultured Fibrobacter sp. | reverse complement strand
GTACTGTCAGAATAATTCAGGTTTTCCGCCATCCAGGTTTGAGAGCCGATAGTCACCGTCCTGTAAACCTTGCTATCCCTTGAATCAAATAAATAACCCTCAACATTTTCTATGGACCCATTCCACATGCCATCACTACACCGATAGATAGAATCCTGCGCCACGGAGAGTGGTCTCCTTATCTCATCTCCCTCCGTATAACTCACGCAACCTTTGTTCAGGGACAATTCCAACTCGTTTGCAAGTCTAAGGGTTCCTGCATCGCAGACATATTTATTTGAAGCTACAACTTTGCCAGCGACAATTGAGCCATCTGTCAAGCAAGTTTTACCATAAGTGTCATATTCCAGCGCAGTCGCGGTTGTCCAGGCTTTATTCTTGCAGATGTAATATGTGCCGTTAAATTTACTTACCACGCCAGCATTACTTGTTCCGCAAAGTCCGATGGTTGTTTCCCTTTCAGAAACTTCCCACTTAGTGCCGTTGTAAATATATATGGTGTCTGTTACATTGCCTTTCTTTAACTCGCCATTTTTACCGGCTGTCCATTCGTAGGTGTCTTTCTGGAAGGTGGTGGCGTCGTCCCAATGACTGCCGTTACAGATAAAATACTTGATGTAATTCTTGCTCAACTTGTTGCTGTTCGGAGCAACGACATCCTTACGGTTGACAGAGCATCCGCCCAGCCCATATATGTTGTTCCAATAGATGTCCAGGTAGGTCTCGTAAGCGGGGATATCCAGGATATTCCAGCTTTTCACGGAAGCCTTAATGGTGCTGTAGTTAAAGTCATAAGCCCAGTCCGCCATGGATGCCTTTGTCTGCAAGTCATTCCATTCGCCGTCGGTCTTGATGTCAGCAATGAACTTGTCTATGGTGTTTTGAATTTCGGCATCGCTACGGTTGCCCATGACCAGCGCCGAAATCGCAAGGAGGGTTGCATTGCCCGCGCTGGTAGTCGCGCTCACGCCCTCGTTCTGGAAAATGGCGAAGTCCTCGGAATAGGTCACGGCGGTCGCAAATTCAAATGCCGTCATGATTTCTTGCGCTGCCTGCTTTTTCGCGGCATAAACGCTGTAGCCCTTCTCCTGCACCAGATAAAGAGCACGGTCGTATTCCAGGTGGGTCAACAGGTTGATGTTTACGTCTGTCCGTTCTTCAGAAAAGTCGGTCAAGGCACGGAGCGTCATGGAATCGGTGGACCATTCGCCCGTTACCTCGTTCCTGTAAAGGCCGCGGACTTCTAGCTTTGCGTAGGGGTAAGCGAGGCTCACCTTGGGAATCACGAAGTCGCCCTTGTTGCTGGAGATTTCGTCCTTGTAAACGGTTCCAGAAGGGGTCAGGTTCTTCTTTAATTCATACAGGTTCAGCGGTGAGCCGAACTTGAAAGGCCCTTTCTGTGCAACGCCCGTCACGGAAATGTTCTCCCGGACAAAGCCTTCGGGTACATTCGTATCGCTGTTATTACTGCTGCTGGATTTAGTGTCGGAATCTGCTTTGCCAGAGGACATATCCGATGAGACTTCGCTCAGGTCCACCCAAGAGTTATTTTTGCAAAGGTAGTCCGTCAACTTTTCGGCGACATAGACCGTATCGCCCTCACGTTCGTTGGTGCAACGACCCATGTCGACAAGGGTCGCCACTTCACGTCCATCATCGACTCCTTCGGCTGGTTCAGAGCCCTTGGCCCCCGAACCGCTGTCTCCCCCGCAGGCGGCTAGGAGAAGAGAGAAGGAAAGAACGGCAATGGATTGCTTCACCCCTACGGGGTTCGCAATGACGTTCTTGCTAGAGACGCGAGTATTTGTCTTTCTGTTCCAAGCCATAACGGCCTCCATCGGTTAAAACCTGTGGAGTTTCGCCTTGTCCCTGGAAAACACGACCCCGATTTTGTATAAAAAAGGGGTGCGGGTTCGCTGCGTTTACCTAGTCGAGGCTCAGCATTGCCTAGTACGATAAACGCAAACGACCCACGCCCCGAAAGGGCGACAGAACCGCAAAAGCGGCTTGTCGAAATACGCCCAAAAGAACCGCTATAGGCGGCTCGATAAACGTATCTACGTGAGCGTTCGCCTTGTTCCCGTACTGGTGAAATTTGCTGATTTCGACTAGAGAACAAGAGCAAAAACTCTATATATTTCCAAAATAAATATAACTTTAATTTAGACAAAACGCACCAAAAATTTACAAAAGGTGCGGATTTGGGCTAAAAAAGGATATTTCGTTCTTTTAAGTGACATTTTCTAGATTCTGGGGTGTTTAACAGGGGAAAATTTTATAGAAGAACATTTCTTTTGGATGGAGACACAAGTGCAAGAAAATTGCCTTGTCATTTGGTTCGCTTTAGAATTATCGGGAAGCCGACCCGGTATTCTTTGATGATTTCTGGGTGCGTGTCGGGGGTGTTTCTTGTTAAAATTCGTGATTTAACCTTTAATTTTATGGATTGAATCCATATTTTTAAGGACAAAAACGTCAATTTTTAACAATTGTGGGAATAAAAAATTAATAATCTTGGGAATTTATGTTTAATAATCTTGGGAATTTTATATATTTGACTCAAAAAAGGGGTCAAAATGGACAATTATCGCAAGCGATACATCGAAAGCCAAATTGAGCGACTACTCAAGTCTAGCAGCGCTGTTCTAGTCGCTGGACCCAAATTTTGCGGCAAGACCACAACTTGCCTGCGCATGGCAAAAAGCAATATTCGCCTCGTCACACGCCGAAACATTGAACTCGCACGAGTGGAACCCCACAACACACTCCTTGGCGAACAGCCTAGACTTATCGACGAATGGCAGACTGTTCCCGAACTTTGGGATGAGATCCGGGCGTGGGCTGACGAGAAACCTGGTTTTGGGCAGTTTATTTTGACGGGAAGTTCCACCCCTGCAGACAAAAGCAAGATTCACCATTCCGGCGCCGGGCGCATCGTAACACTCCCCATGCGTCCCATGTCTCTTTTCGAATCCGGTGATTCTACCGGGACCGTTTCACTTGCGGAACTTTTTTCTAGTGAATCTCCCAATGTTTATGACACAAATGAAAGGCATTCCCTAAAGGACATGGCCTTCTATACCTGCCGCGGAGGATGGCCTCTTTCGATTCTTGACGACAGGGATGTTGCGCTAGATGTCACTGCAAACTACTACAATGGACTTTTCAATTTCGACACAAGCGAAAATGAAAAATTTCGCAATAAGAAACCCGAAGTTCTTCGGATGATTCTGCGCAGTTATGCCAGAAACATTTCCACCGAAGCCGCCTACAAGACAATCATTCAGGACATTATCGAATCGAACAATCGTACCATGGATACTAAAACATTCGACGATTACTGGGATGCGCTCAAGGATTTGTTCATCATCAGCGACATCGACGCATGGAACCCGAATCTCCGCAGCAAGGCGGTGGTGCGCACCACTCCTACAAGGCATTTTGTCGATACGTCCATCGCATGCCAGGCACTCAATATTTCTCCTGATGATTTGATGGCCGATTTAAAATCCTTCGGTTTTTTCTTTGAGGATTTGGCGGTGCGCGATTTGAACATCTATGCGAGTCTGCTTGGCGGAACTGTCAAACATTACCGAGATAGTCGTGGGCTTGAATGTGATGCCGTTGTTCATACGCCTAAAGGGAAATGGGGTGCCATTGAAATCAAGCTTGGTGGCGACAAACTCATTGAAGAAGGTGCTGCAAACCTGAACAAACTAAAAGATGATGTCGATGACCCGAACATGGCCTTTATGGCGATAATCACAGCCACTGGTCCCGCGTATCGGCGCCCAGACGGAATATATGTCACTCCGCTGAACTGTTTGAGAGCGTAAAGCCTTATTCCGCTTCCTGCTGTAGTTGCGGGATAATCTGTGCGGACCATTCCTCGAAATCATCGGCTTCAATGTGGTCGCGGGCCTGTTGCATCAGGTGCAGATAAAAATGCAGGTTGTGGATGGTGGAAAGCGTCCAACCGAGGGGTTCTTTGGCTTTGAATAGGTGGCGCAGGTAGGAGCGGCTGTAGTTGCGGCAGCAGTAGCAGTCGCATTCCGGGTCCAGCGGCGCATCGTGCTGGTGCGCGAACTTGGCATTTTTGTATCGGAGCACCCCCCTGCTGGTGTACACGAGGCCATCCTGGGCGTTTTTCGCGGGCAAAATGCAGTCGAACATAT
This sequence comes from uncultured Fibrobacter sp., assembly GCA_946414025.1. Classification (GTDB taxonomy): domain Bacteria; phylum Fibrobacterota; class Fibrobacteria; order Fibrobacterales; family Fibrobacteraceae; genus Fibrobacter. The sequence continues at coordinate 7,891 of CAMKMX010000044.1, read as the reverse complement.
CGACCCCGCGCTTGATAAGTTCTAGCTGGTTCCAGGGCGTGCCCACCCCCATCACGTAGCGGGCGCGGTCTTCGGGCAGATTGTCGGTGCAAAAATCCGCGATTTCGTACATCAGTTCCACGGGTTCGCCTACGGAAAGGCCGCCCATGGCGTAACCGTCGGGAGCGAGTTCCTTGAGCGCCTCGATGGACTTTTTGCGGAGTTCCTTGTGCATGCCGCCCTGCACAATCCCGAAAAAGAATTGCGGGTAGCCGTGGAGCGGCGGATTTTCGGCGAGCCAGTCCATGGCCCGGCGGGTCCATTTGAGCGTCAGGTCCAGCGAGTGCGAGGCCTCCTCGACGGTGCTCGGGTAAGGTGTGCATTCGTCAAAGGCCATGATGATGTCGGCGCCGATTTCGCGCTGGGCCTGCATCACGGATTCGGGCGTAAACTTGTGGCGGCTGCCGTCCAACAAGCTCTTGAATTCCACGCCGTCGACCGTAATGTGGCGAAAATCCTTGAGGCTCCAGACCTGGAATCCGCCGCTGTCAGTGAGCATGGGGCCATTCCAGCCCATAAATTTTTGCACGCCACCCGCTTCCGCAATCAGCTTGGTGCCCGGTCGCAGGTACAGGTGGTACGTATTCGCGAGAATAATCTGCGCCTGCATTTCGCGCAAGTCCCGGGTTGAAAGACCCTTCACGCTTGCAAGAGTGCCCACCGGCATAAAAATCGGCGTTTCAACGATGCCGTGGGCCGTGCGGATTCGTCCGCGGCGGGCCTTGCTCTTGTCGCTTGTCTTGAGGAGTTCGAAGGGATTGTTGTTCACGAGCTAAAGATAAATAATCGGGAAACCGTCCCGGTATTCCTTGATGATATAAGGGTGTGCCTGGGCATAGCGGAATATCTTTTCGCCTAGCCCTTTTTGTAAAAGCTTTATAAGATCCTGGGTCGGGACTTTGCCGATAGTTGGGCAAGTGGGTGTAAGGGCGATGACGAGTTCGCCGTCTTTATTCATGATGCGGAGTGGCCAGATGGAGCAATCGAAGGGTTTGTCTTCGCCTTTCAGGATGCAACCCCTTTGCGGGTCAAGGAAGGTGCATTGAACTTCTTCTTCGGAGGCTGCGGTAAGATAAGGGCCAAGGACAATTTGCCCGTTACGGAACTCCCCCACCACACCGTATTCATTGGGCTGGCTCAGTTTCTCGACTACTTCGGGCGGGAAAAGCGGTGTTTCCCAAAGGCTCTGACGCCGGAAAGAACAGCAGAACTTGCAGGCGGCGCATTGGTGTTTGGAGAGGATGGAGGAAAGCATGTTTACTCCGGACTAGATCCTTCGACTTCGCGCTGCGCGCTTCGCTCAGGATGACAAGTAAGGTCGCGGGGATGACACGTAAGGTCGCGGGGATGACATTGTGGGTCGCGGGGATGACACGAAACGTGGGTTTTGTCGAGAATCGTCAGCGGGTAGTACGAGAGTTTTGCCTTGCGGAGGCCTTCGAGCCCGATGTCTTCTTCGCGATTGATGAAATTTGCACCGGCGGCCACCAGGCGTTCGGCAAACATCTTGTTGATGACGGCATACCCGCCATTGTCCGCATATTCCCCGATGACTTTCTCGAAATGGATGTCCCATGCGCCGGGAGCAATCTCGGAAGCCATCGTCATGCCGACGGGCTTGCCTTCGACATACAGGACTGCCCCCTTCATGCCGAGTGCGTCGAAGTTTTCCAGCGCTTCCACGATGGCGCAGTATTCTGCCATGCGGGATAGTTCGTCTTCGGAACATTCGGCACGGGCAGCCTCTTCGCATTCGCAGGTAGGCTCACAGGCGGAATCTCCGGCGACAGACTTAAGCCATGACTTTTCGATTTCCAGCGCGACGCCGGCATTTTCAGCGGTGATTTCTTGCAGTTCAAACTGCCCATAAGTGCGGTTGAATCGCGAAACGTGGTTGCGCTTTTTGCGGTACTGGTTGCCCGCAAGAGTCGCTAGCGCTTCTGCGGAGTAAACGTAGTCGCTGTCGCCACGGTTATTTTCAAAATGGAGAACAGGCTCGGCGCTTTCCTTGCCAGAAAATCCATCCGTTTCGACAACGCAATTCGCATTGAAATATTCCCGCAAAATCTGTGCCCGGGGCTCGTCCACAAGGCAGAATTCCGGCGGGCGGCCCGATTCGCGGGCATCATCGACAATACGTGCTAGCGCCGCCGACACATCGCCCTCCCCTAGCGGGAACGCATATCCCCGGCGACTCCCCTGTCCGTTGTAGTAGCGAAACAGGAACCCGTCTTGCAGAGCAACCTGCGTGCCATACTTTTTCCGGAGCAGATAGATGTTTGCAAAACTGGCATCACTCCCGATATAGCCAGAGGCGGCCACGGCTTTTGCCGCGGCCTCCCTGTCACTTAATTCTGGAGACTTGAACGGAATCACTTTTCCCAGATGGCGTTGGGCAGTTTGCTGATATCCCTGAAATCCAGTTTTCCGGACACGCCGGAATCTACGTCCACGAGCTTGGCCAGGGGTTTCCCAGCCCGCTCGATAACGACTTCCTCTTTCTGCAAGGCCACCTGGTTCAGGAGCGAACCGAAGTTCTGCCTTGCTTCCATGGCGGATACGGTCTTGGACATGTTACTTCTGTTCCGGAGCTTTTTCGGGTTCGGCGGATTCCTGCAGCACCTTGTCCTGGATCACCAAGTCCACACGACGGTTCTTCTGGCGGCCTTCCTTGGTGGAATTGTCAGCAATGGGCATGGTCATGCCGAGGCCCTTGGCGGTCAGGCGGCTGGCGTCGATTCCCTGTTCTACAAGGAAGTTCATCACGTTGTCGGCGCGCTGCTGGGAAAGCTTCATGTTGTGTTCAGCAGAGCCAGTGTTGTCGGTGTTGCCTTCGATGGACACGTTAAACTGCTGGTAAACGGTAAGGATTCCCGCCACCTTGGCAAGGCTGGTCTTCAAGTCCTGTTTCAGGGTAGCCTTGTCCACATCAAACAAGATGTCGCTCATGGAAAGAATAATGCCGCGGGCATCTTGGGAGACCTGAATCAGCTTGGACTGGAGTTCGTTCAGCTTGTTCATGGCTTCTTTCTGGCGGGCTTCGGCCTTAGCCCGTTCTTCGGCAAGAGCCTTCTTTTCGGCTTCCAGGGCCAGGCGTTCTGCTTCCAGCTGTTTCTGCAGGTCGGCTTCACGTTCACCGGCGGCCTTCAGGGCGGCTTCACGTTCGGCGGCTTCCGCCAGGAACTTGTCGCGGTTCTGCTGCATTTCGGCCTGGAGTTTTGCCTCCTGTTCCTTCATGGCGTCCTTGGTCTGGGCAAGCCTCTGCTTTTCGGCCTCGAGATCTGCAGCCAGGTTAGAAACCTTGCCACTGCGGGCATTGGCAATCTGTTCCTGGATGGTTTCGATAGAACGGTTGGTGGCGTTACGCTTTTCCCAGTTTTCCGAAATGTGGGTACGGCGTTCCTGGACCTCTATCTCGGTCTTGATAATTTCGGCATACAGAAGGCAGTTGTCCCCCATGGCCTTCACATTTGCCTTGGGGTTCTTCTTCAGTTCGTTCTGGATGTCAGACGCCTTTGCCTTGGCTTCCAGCAGGGTAAGCTTTGTATTCCAGGCATTTGCAGGGATTTTCGCTTCAAGGGCGTTCAGGGAATCCATGCAAACGTCATAGGCGGTAGGTTCGGCCTTTTTGCTGGTGTCGGCAGGTGCAGCTTTTTCTGCTGCCGGCGCTTCGGCAGGCTCAGCGGCCTTTGTCACTTCGGCGGGGGCTGCGGCATCGGCGGCATAGGCAAACGAGGCAACCAGGGAGGCGGCGGTCAAGAACTTAAGCGTCTTCATTATTTGGCCTCCTTGTTTTCGTTGTCCAAGATGTTCTGGTAAAGGAGCTTGCGTTCCACATCGGCGCGAAGTTCGGCTTCGACGCGTTCGTCTTCGGCCTTAATGGAATCTCGCTCGGCGCGGAGCATGGCCAAGCGGTACTCCAGACGGCTAGCCTCGAAGGCGGCCAGGGCTTCCTGGGCCTTTTTCTGCTCCATGTAGGCCTTTGCGGAATCCAGGTGGGCATTGGCGCTTTCGACGGTGGCGGAATCCGCCTTGGTTTCGGTAGCTACGGCACGGGTACCTTCGGTCTGTTCCATGGAACGGCTCAGGGCATGCTGGTTGGCAGCACAGCCCACCAGGGCAAGCGCCACCAGACCAGAGACAAAAAATAAAGATTTCATTGTTTCTCCTAGGACATTTAAATCTATCTACTTTGATAAAATAAAAAAAATTATCTTTTGGGGTGTAATAAATTGAAAAAAATATGGACCAGCCCATAAAATCCTTTTCTGTCGGCAAATACCTGCAATCTGTCAAGCGGAAATTGACGGAAACCCCTGCGGTATGGGTCCACGGCGTCATTACGCAAATGACCGTCAAGGAGCGTGTGGTTTACCTGAGCATCGCCGAATACGAAGAAGGCAACGTGAAGCCCGTGGCCACCCTCCCCCTGACATGCTTTATCCCCAAATACGCGGCCATCTGCCAAAAGGCCGAAAATGCGGCCAAGCCTTTTACATTGCGGGAACAGATCAAGGTCTGTTTCCTGGTCCAGGCGGATTTATATATTACCCTGGGCAAATTCCAGGCCCAGATTCTGGACATCGACCCGGTCTACACCATCGGGGAGCTTGCCATTACCAGGCAAGCCATCTTGAAAAAATTGACCGAAGAGGGCCTGCTCCACAAGAATGCCGAACTGGAACTGCCCCCTACCCCGCTCCATGTTGGGCTCATTACCGGAGAATCTACGGCGGCCTACAAGGATTTTACTACCCGGCTAGAAGCCTCCCCCTTCGCATTCAAGGTCCGGACCGAATACGCCAAGATGCAGGGGAACGAGACGGAATCCACCATCCTTGCATCTCTTGAGCGATTGCTACAGGATCCTGAAATCGATGTGGTGTGCATTGTCCGTGGTGGCGGCTCCAAGACGGACTTGAACTATTTTGACAGCGAAGCCCTGTGCCGTGCCGTGGCGAACTACCCCGTTCCGGTCTTTACGGGCATCGGGCACGAAATCGACAAGAGCCTGCTGGACGAAGTGGCTTACCTTTCGTGTATCACGCCGACAGATTGCGCAAAGCGCCTGGTGGAGCGGATGACTGAAAGCTGGCAGGCCATGCTCACGCTGGTGGCCGGAATCCAGGCCAGCGCCAAGACGCTCCTGTCCGAAACCAGGGAAGAACTTTCGGGTCTCGCCCATTCCCTGCAGCAGTCCGTCTTTGGCCGAATCCAGCAGGAAAAATCCGGACTAGCCATCAAGGGAACATCTTTGGCCAAAGAGGTCCAGTTTATTTTGCGGAACGAATCCCAGCGGGTCTCCCGAAACGAAGAAGGCCTAAAGCAGGGTTCCCGCAAGATTCTGGATTTGGAAAAGGCCAAGTTCGAAATTACGGAACTGAAAGTCAAGAGCGCAAGCCCGGAAACCGCCCTTGCCAGGGGGTATTCCTTCACCCTGGATGCAAAGGGCAAGTTCATCCGGAGCAAGGCTCAGGTCCAGGCAGGCGACCTCATAACTACCCGCCTCTCCGATGGAACGGTTCAGTCCGTAGTGCAGTAGTCTAAATGTAAATTGCTCGCTATAACCTATATTTGATGTATGCAAATTACGGAACCAACCAACCCTCCGTTTATCCAAGAAAACGAGCCGATGAGCGCGCACACCTCCTTCAAGGTGGGCGGCCCTGCGCGGTATTTTGCCAAGGCAAGCTCCATGGAAAGCCTGAAAAACGCGCTTTCATTTGCTCGGGAAAAGCATCTCCCACATTTTATTTTGGGTAACGGGACCAACCTGTTGGTCTCGGACAAGGGCTACGACGGCGTGATCATCTCCCTCGCCGGAGAATTTTCAGAAATCTTGGACCTGGGGAACGGCAAGTTCAAGGTAGGTGCGGCAACACCCCTGGGCAGGTTCGCCCGGCACACCCTCAAGCAGGGCTACGCCGGAATCCACAAGCTGGCCGGCATCCCCGGAACCTTGGGCGGGGCGGTATATATGAACGCAGGTGCCTACGGCCAAGAAATCGGACAAGCCTGCACCGGCGTGACGGTCCTTGATGCTGTCGGAAACATCCGTGAGTTGTCCGCCGCCGAATGCGGTTTCGGCTACAGACGGAGCGTTTTCAGTAACGGCAACAATGGCGCCGGGGATGACAATGGAAAAATCATTCTCGCGGCTACGTTCCAGCTGCAAAGCGCAAGTTCGCAGGGACTGACCGCCGCCGACCTGGAAGCGGAACTGGCCGAGTGCATGGCCAAACGCAAGGCCACGCAACCCCTGAACATGCCCAATGCAGGTTCCACCTTCAAACGTCTAGAGGTCGGCGCCGCCGAGATCCCCACACAGGTCGCACCGGGCTACTACATCGAACAGGCGGGGCTCAAAGGCTATCGCATAGGTAGCGCCGAAGTGAGCACGCTACATGCCAACTTCATCGTGAATGCAGGCGGCGCTACGGCCCAAGACATCAAGAGCCTCAGCGAGTATGTACAAAATAAAGTTTCCGAAAAATTCAAGATTGAACTGAAACGGGAGATTATTCTGCTGGGGAAATTTTAGAAGTTATGAGTCGTCAGTTGTGAGTTCTTATAGTCGCGCCTTTGGCGCCAAATTATATACTGATAACTGATAACCGACAACTCATTACTAATCTCACATCTCACATTTCACATTTTTTTCCACCGGGTCAAAGCGGTTCAGAATCCGCGTGATGACGGCATAGACGATTCCGCCGAACAGGCCGCCTGTCAAGTCCGCCACTAGGTCAAAAGCGCTACAGTCCCGGCCCTCTACAAAGCTCTGGTGGTATTCGTCGGTACAGCCGTAGGCCAAGGCGAGAACACCCACAATCAAGACACGCAGCCACTGCCGCCTGGACCATTCGTTTCGAGTCCAGATCATGGCGTAGCAACCCGCGAGGGTAGCGTATTCCAGAAAGTGGGCCAGTTTGTCCCAAATCTGTGGAAAATCTTCCAGCTGTTCGTTGGTCAAGGACGACAGCTTGAAGATAATCGCCATGCAAAGAATGCATGGTACAGCGCGAAAAAACGGGTATTTCTGGAACAAGGACTCGAACATTTTTACTCCTTAGGGGACAACGCACCTTCCGACAAGGCCCACCAGCTTCAGCCGGAGCTTTTCCCGGTCCAGGGAAATTTCTTCTAGCAGGGACTTTACCGTATAATTCTTTTTGATGTGCTTGTAGGCGCACTTGCAGCGGGACCTGTTTCCGCCACGGACCACCCGGAGGCATTCGTCCTCGATAGACTTTTCCATCTCGGGAGTAAATTCCGGTGGGAGGCATGGCGAAAGGAGCCGCATGCCCAGAGGGCCGAAATCCTTGATTTCGCCGTTAGCATCCATGGATTTCATCAAGAGGTAGAGCAGGGTATCGTTCCTGACCAGATGATTGAACGCGCAGACACAGGTTTCTTTTGACTGTTTCGTTCCCAGCAGGCTATCCGCTTCGGCAGTGCACCTTTCCATGAAGGTAGGGCCAAAACTTTCGTCGTTCAGGAGCATCTGGATAAGCATCCGCTCGGTAGAGGATATGGAAACGTTCCCGGAACTACCCTGGGGCGGAGCGGCAAAAACGCTTACCGCAAGGCTCAAAAAAAACAAAACGGGAACGGCAAATTTCATGAATTATCCTAAAATGGTACCGATAAATGGCAAATTTAGATAATTTACTTTTTTTTTCAAATGAAAAAGGGGTTTTAGGGGCAAAGCCCCTAGGAGAGGGGGTAGGAAAAGACTTGCCCTGAACGATAAGATGATAGGAGATGCCCGCCTGCGCGGGCATGACAAGAAGAATCGCGGGCATAACACGATAGGGCGAGGCTTTGACGAGGGGGAGTCTTCCCCCCCCTA
>CAMKMX010000043.1 GCA_946414025.1 uncultured Fibrobacter sp. | reverse complement strand
GCCTCCGCAACCCCCTTTCCGAGGGTGAGGCCAATTATAGAACAATTTTTCGCCCCCGGCAAGGGGTTTTGTGAAAATTTTTTCTGTTTTTTAGCTTTTTTTCGCCACACACCCCTGGAAACGGGTCGTGAACCGCGTAGACCCATGTCTGTCAACAGGTTGTCAACAAAAAGGGCGGGGTGAGTTCGTTTTGCCCCGGCATTCGCCGGGGTGACAGGGGGAAGGGAGAGGAGATCCCCGCCTTCGCGGGGATGACAAGAGGGTGCGCGGGGATGACAAGAGGGTGCGCGGGGATGACAAGGAAGGATGCGGGGAGGACAATGGGATGATGCAAGTGGATCCTCGCCTGCGCGAGGATGACAAGAGGGTGCGCGGGGAGGACAAGCTAAGGTGTAGCAATGACGTGCAATGCGTCTTCGGAGTCAAGGTTAATTTGTGTAGAATTAACTTGTCTGGAAAACCAGGTAATTTGACGTTTGGCGTAGTTTCGGGTCTGCCGCTTTACTTTATCCAAAACAGTCTTGATTTCGGAATCGTCTTTTGCGGCAAGGAGTTCGCGGTAGCCCAGACTTTGCCACGCCGGAGCCGCAAGCGGAACCCTTTGCGCCAACGAATGGATTTCTTGCAGCCAGCCGTCGCGGACCATCTGGTCAACACGTTCGTTTATGCGGGCGTAGAGATTCTCGCGGCTACGGTTGAGAAAATAGACGGGAATATTCCCGATGCCGCCGGAGCGTTCCAGTTTCCATTTCGAAAGCTTGCGGCCCGTGCCTCGGTAAACCTCCAGAATCCGGACAATGCGGTGTCTGTTGTTTTCGTCGGCACTTTCCATAGATTCGGGATCCACCTTCCGGGCCTCGTCGCAGAGCCAAGGGAGTCCGAATTTTTCGCAGTCCGCCTCCAGGGACTCCCGCACGCTACCGTCAATGGCGGGAATTTTCGGGAGCCCAAGCATCAATGCCTGCAGGTAAAGCCCTGTGCCGCCCACCAAGATGTAATTCTTCTGCGGGTTCGCCTCAAGAAGTGCCCGGACATCGTTACAGAAATCCCCGGCGGAATAGACCCGGTTAGGTTCGCAGAAGTTTATCAGGTGGTGGTTTACCCTCTGCATCTCGGACACCGACGGCTGTGCCGTGCCGATAGCGAAGCCCCTGTATATCTGGCGGGAATCCACACCGATGATTTCGGCACGGAAACGCTCCGCAAGTTCAAGGGAAAGTTTCGACTTTCCGACTCCAGTGGGGCCACAGAGGGCAAAGAGTACAGGCATACGGTTTTAATTTAGCTATCTTTCCCAAGCGATGAAAAAGCTGAAGCACGTTCTTGCCATCTTTATTGTCCTGGGGATTATCTCCGGGGCAGCATTCGTGCTACAAGAAACCAGCATTGGCGAAAAACTTTTCAACCGGGAATCCGCCACTGTCGCCGCTCCGGACACCACCGCCGCCGTGCAGGACACTACCCCCTTCGTAGAAAAACTGAAGAACCACCTGGAAGTGGTGCAGACACAAAAGTCCAGAAAGAAACGGGAAATCTGGGTGCTGGGGAACGGACGGACCATCACCCACTACCTTCTGCAGGCCCAAAGGTTCTTGCGGAAAAACGGCGGCGAAGTGTTGTACATGGAAGAGCTGCACGGAGACCCCACGGTTTTCCAGTCGGCCAGTCTAGATGCCCTGACCCCAGAAGGCGACACGCTGAAGCTCACCTTGAACGTTTCGGACAACATTTTCAAGAACAACGCCTCTTACCTGTCCATAGCGTTCCAGGTGACGGGACTTACGCCCGAGCTGATTGTGGCCCTGAATGAACTTACCTTCCCCTACGACCTGATGGTTACGCCCTTCGGCATGGCGGAAACGTTCTTCCCTGACCTGGACCGCGTAAAGAACAAGGAACTGGTCATCTGGCTTTTGATGGAATCTACCAGCCTGGATTCCAGACACAACCGCTACCGTCCGGTGCGCATCCACCACACGGAACAGCAGATCGAGTCCGTTATCCAGGAGGCAAAGACCCTGGTGCCAAACGCCAAGGGAATCGCCACCCGCTTTGCAGAACAGGCAGTAGAACACCGGCAGCTTTTGCAGGCCACCCTGGAACCCGCCAAAGAAAACGGGCTCTGGTTCCTGGACCTGTCCATGAACGCAAAATCCAAGGTGCGGGAGACCTGCAAGGATTTGTCCATGGCCTGCAAGACGGCAACCCCCTACAACCCCTCCAACAGCGCCCTGGACGACTACATCAAGCGTAAACTGAAGGCGGCCGCCAAGAGCGGCATGTCCACTATCATCATCCCGCTGAGCGAAGCCAATATCGCCAAGGTGAAGTCCATCGACGCAAAAGCGGCGGCCCAGGGCACCACCATCGTAAATTTATCTACCTTTATGAAGTATTGACAAGGAGAACGCCATGACCGTAAAACTGGGTGTGAACATCGACCATATCGCCACCATCCGCGAAGCCCGCAAGATCAGGGAACCGGACCCCGTCACGGCGGCACTGGTCGCAGAACTCGCCGGCTGCATGGGCATTACCGCCCACCTGCGCGAAGACAAGCGCCACATCCAGGACCGCGACGTTCGCCTGTTGCGCGGCATGGTCACCACCAAGCTGAACCTGAAAATCTCCCCCACGGCCGAAATGTTGCAGTTTGCCACCAACGTGCAGCCCGATATGGTGACGCTGGTTCAGGAGAACCACCAGGAAATTACCATCGAAGGCGGACTCAACGTGGCCGCCAAGGTAGATGAACTTGCCAAGTACGTGATGACCCTGAAAAACAACGACATTGCCGTAAGCCTGTTCATCGACCCGGAAACGGACCAGGTGAAGGCCGCCAAGAAAGTCGGCGCCGACTTCGTGGAGTTCAACACCGGCAAATACGCCACCGCCTGCGAACTGGGAAGCCTCCAAGAAGTGGACCGTGAAGTTTCGGCCATCGAGGACATGACCATGCTGGCCCGCAAGTACGGGCTCCGGGTGCTGGCAGGTCACGGACTGAACTACCGCAACGTGGCATCCATCGCCGCCATCGAAGGGATCGAAGAGGTGAACATCGGCCACAGCATCGTGGCCCGCAGCGTGTTCGTGGGCATGGAAAAGGCCGTCAAGGAAATGCTTGACCTGCTTAAGTAGTAGACGAAGTTCAGTTCTAGATTCCGGCTCAGGGCCGGAATGACGTAGGAGCTGAGTGATGCAGAAATATGCTTGCATATTTCTATATCCGAGGCGAACGAGTCAAGCCCCATTAGGGGAATGACGTCACGGCGGACCTGATCACAATATCCACTTGCAGCTTGCTGCTTAGTGGATATGATCCTCGGCAACGGGGACGCCATCTAGGATTTAATAATCCTCATACTTCACATCGTGCAGGACCAGTCCCTGCGGCGGGGCCCAGGTGCGTTCGCCCTTAATATTTTTCTCAAAGATGGCTTGAACCGTGCCTGCCGGGTAGCGCCCGCGGCCGATGTCAAACAGCGTGCCTACCATGGCACGGACCTGACGATGCAGGAACCGGTTTCCCTTGATGTGGAAAATCACGGTCCAGTCGTTCACCCGCTCCAAGCGGAACTCGGTCAGCGTGCAGAGCGTGGACTTGCCGTCGTTACGGGGAATACAAAAGTCGATAAAGTCGTGTTCGCCCAGGAAAGATGCCGCCTCCCGCTCCATCAAGTCCAGGTCCAGATTCAGGGACCCGCATTCCCAGCCGTATTCCCGCATAAGCGCCACAGGCCGGGTAAAAATGGTGTACTGGTAATAGCGGTAAAGAGCGTCATAGCGGGCGTTGAAATCGTCGCCACACGGTTGCAAATCGCGAATGCGGATAAGCCTCTTGGTGAGTCCATTCACCGAACGCTCCGTCTTGCGCAAGTCCAGCTCGCCATCAAAATCAAAATGGACGCACTGGCCTCGGGCATGGACACCCGTATCGGTACGGCCAGAACCTGCGATATGTATGGGCGAGCGGAGCGCTATGGTCAGCGCCTCTTCTAGGGCGGACTGAACGGTTACGAATTTCTGCTTGCCGGCTTCGTTCTGCACCTGCCAGCCATAAAAGGCACTGCCCAGGTATTCGCAACGGAACCGATAACGCATAGGACAAGAGCCCCTTATTCCATGGCGCTCTTGATAATGGCTTCCACCTGTTCCTGCGGGATTTTCAGCTGGGTCGCGATGGCAGAGGCGGGGAACCCGCGGCGGGACATCTGCAGAATCTTGCTCTTTTCGGTAAGTTCCTTGTCGAAACGGCTGGTCTCCAAGGGGTTACTGCCCTGCAGGTTCGGATTGCCGGTCACGTTGTGGCTCTGGGCCCTAAGTTTCATGGTCCTGTCGCGGGAAAGGCCGCGGGGAGCCCGCAGAACATCGGACAGGGACTGGATGGCGGAGGTTATCCGTTCCTTGGCGGTGGGCCTGAGCTGGGGCCGCTTGCCCAAATCCGGAATCAAAACCTTGTTCTCGGGATTGCCGTTTTCGTCTTCGAAAGAAACCTTTGTCTCCTTGGCCTCCGCAAACTCGTCGGCCTCGTCGATGATGGAATGCTTCGGTGCACGGGGGCGCGGCGCGATGGTGGGGTCGTTCTCGAACCCATTCTTGGGCTCACGGAACCGGTTTTCGGCCTTCAGGGCTTCCATCCTCTGGGTCAGGACCTTCTTGCGGTGGCTGAGGGCCGCAAGCAATATAATGCAGACCAGAACAGCGGCAACGCCGCCTACCACCCACATCAGGGCGGATTTAGAAATCCCGCCTACCGTCTTTTCATCTTGTTCCGTCTCGCCGGCCGGAGTCTTTTGCCTGAGGGCGTTCAAGTCCTGCCAGGCGACGTCCAAGTCATTCCGGATGGCGAGCTGGGCATCGGCATCGCCCTGCTTTTCCCACAGGGCCACTTCCAGGGAGTCAATCTTTGCGCGGGCCTGCAGGTAGGCGTCGGCATCGAAAGAGGACCGCCCAGCGGAAAGGTCCGAAAGCAGGTACAGGAGCACTCCAGCGCACAGGAACAGAAGGACGATGGGGACGATAATTTTTTTCATGTGACAAATTTAAGAAATTTAAAGACCCTTGTTCAAAGCTTCGGCCATGACCACACGGTTTCCTCCGTTGGCAGAAGCCAATTGCATGGACGCCTCGGCGGTGGCGATCAGGGTCTTTGCGTCTACGGCATGGATGGGCATCACCGAAACGCCGATACTCAAAGAGGTCTTGAGAATCCCGTCGCCGTAAGCCACCTGGAGCTCCGAAATCTCGTGACGGATTTTTTCGGCACGGTCCTTGGTAATCTTGTAATCGGCGCCGGGCAGAATCACGCAGAAAACATCGCCGTTGTAGCGGCAGGGAATGTCCTCGTTCCGGATATAGCCCGGCAGACGCTGGCCCACTTCCCAGAGCATCTGCTCCACCGCATGGCGACCCCGCTTTTCCTGGAGCTGGGGAATTTCGTCGGGGTAGAGCATAATGATGCCGATAGGCGTCTTGTGGCGGGAAGCGGAGAAGATTTCGCGACGGAGGGATTCTTCCATGTAGCGCTTGTTGAAAAGCCCCGTCAGGTTGTCACGGATACTGTGCTGTTGGAAACGGATGTTCAGGTTCTGGTTCGCCACGTAAAGGCCGAATGTGGCCGACACGATGCTCACCTTCGCCTTCCAGAAATCGATATCTTCGCCGTCGGGCAACTTGTCCACCTGGATACACAGCGTGCCGAAATGTTCCTCCAGCCCCTCGATAGGCGCACAGAAGGCAACGCCCTGGCTGTGGTAATGGAGGTGGGTGCAGCCTGCCGTCACCTTGTCTGCATTGTAGTCGTTCACCACGATGTTTCCCAGGTTGAAACTTGCACATTCCGCAGGCATCATGGTGTCGCCGCTAATCACGTAATCGCCAAAGGAGAAAACCTTGTGCATTTCGGACTGGGCATCGCCATACATGTAAAGCACGCCTGCCGCACCGGGGAACAGCTTGGGTAAGACCTTTTCAAGAGCGCCCACCACTTCGGAAAACGGCCTGTTCCTGAGGATTTCCTTGCAGAAATCGTCCCAGTCCGAAAGAGGGAAAATCTCCCGCGCCGATTCCAGCGTAGGAACGGTCTCGGGCAAAGCCGATTCCTCGGATTGCGCCTCTGGAACAGCCCCTTCAGCAGGAACATCGCCCTGTTCCGCCCCTTCGGCAACATCCGACGGCACCACCGGCACAAGCTCCGTCACCGGGCGGGAATCCGGCGCTTCCGCCTCCCCCGCCTCGCTATCCTGGACGGCTCTTTTGGCCACGATAAAAAAGATGAACCCGAGGACCGCGCCCCAGACACCCACAAAAATAAACTTGACCCCCACCGACAACGCGCTTTCGGGAGCCGCAAACGAAAGAACCACGCCTGCCACAAAAGCGACAAGCCACACCAGATAATAAAGAACACTCATATTCCACAATTTATGAAAAGTCTAAGACCTTGGACAAACATTTTTTCAAAAAAAAGCAAAATCAACATATTTGGGCGTTCCCCCGGTCTCTTAGCTGTGCCTACGGAGGGGTCGGGCCATACTCGCTCCGCTCGCCGAGCCTGTAGTCTCGGCCCCAAGGGGTCACTGTCCCTAACGCGGAAGAGGGTTAGTGGTTGGTGGTTAGTGGTTGGTGGTTAGTGGTTAGGATTTAGGGATGCGGGACACAAGAGTTGTCATCCCCGACCGGGTCGGGGATCCGCTGGAGGAATGATGCTCGAGATAAACTGGCGAACGCTAGAAATGCAAGCAGATTCTCACTTTCGTGAGGATGACGAAGCTTGTAGCTTTGTGGTTCACGGCGTAACGGGCGGGGGATTTGCTAAATTGATGGTGATGACAATCCTCGAAAAAATAGCCCTCGCTCTGCCCGCTGTAGAAAGCCCCGCTCGTTACATGGGCGGCGAAGCCAACAGCGTGGTGAAGGACCACAGCCAAATGCTTTGCCGCATGGCCTTCGTGTTCCCGGACACTTACGAAATCGGCATGAGCAACAACGGCATCCGCATCTTGTACCATGTTATCAACCGGGAGAGCGACCTGCTGTGCGAAGTCTCCTTCGCCCCCTGGGACGACATGGCAGCCGAGATGAAAAGGCTGGACATTCCGCTGTACAGCTATGCGACCTATACGCCGGTGCGGGATTTCGAGGTGGTGGGCATGACGCTCCAGACGGAGCTGAACTTTACCAACGTGCCCTACGTGCTGGAACTGGCCCGCATTCCCGCGTGGCAGAAGGACAGGCAAGAAAGCGACCCCATCGTAGTTGCCGGCGGACCATCGATGGCGAACCCCGAACCCGTCGCCGACTTTTTTGACGCCTTCATGATAGGCGACGGGGAAAAAGTCATGATTGACTTTTTGCGGTGCGTAGGCGAGGGCCGCAAGGCGGGCCTCGAGCGCGCCGAAATCCTCAAGAACCTTTCAAAGATTGACGGCGTTTACGTGCCCAGTTTACGGCCCGTGGTAAAGAACGAATTCGGCGCGATTGTGCCGGCGGAACCTGCCGCCGGCGCCTACGCCACCACCAACGGGGTTCGCCGTCTGTTCATCCCCAAGATGGACCCGAAGGACTACCCCGTCAAGAACCTGATTGCCAACATGCAGCTGGTGCACAACCGCTTCAGCGTAGAGGTCATGCGGGGTTGCGCCCAGGGTTGCCGTTTTTGCCAAGCGGGCATCTGGTACCGCCCGTGTCGCGAGCTGGACCCCGACGACGTTTTGGACATCGCGAAAGCAGGGCTCCTTGCCACCGGCGAGCGGGAACTGGGACTCCTCTCCCTTTCTACCGCGGACTACAAGCCGGTAGAGGCCCTTACCGATTCCATTATCGACGACCCCTTCTACGACCATGTGGACGTGAGCCTCCCTAGCATCCGCGTGAACAGTTTCGGCCAGACACTCGCCGGAAAAATCGCCGCACTGAAGGGTGGCCGTAGCGCCACCTTCGCCCCAGAAACCGGCTCCGAACGCATCCGTAAGATGATCAACAAGACCATCAGCGACCAGGACATGTACGACGCCGCCGAACACGCTTTCAGCAGCGGGTTCAATAAGATTAAGTTATACACGATGATTGGATTCCCTACCGAGAACGAAGAGGACATGCAGGCCTTCTGCGACCTCATCTTCAATCTGGTGAAAATCGGGCGCAAGTACAATCGGGGAATTCAGATTGCGGTAAGCATAGGCATCCTCATTCCCAAGTCCTTTACCGCCCTCCAGTGGGCGCCCTTTATGGACAAGGAAACTGCCCTGGGGCATATCCGCTTCGTGCGGGAAAAGTTCTTCAAGCACCCCAACGTGAAAATCAACTGGGCCGCCTGGGAAACAAGTTTCTTGGAAGCCATCTACAGCAGAGGCGACCGCAGCCTCGGGCCCGTCATCTACGAGGCCTACAAGCAGGGAATCATCTTCGAAAGTGATTCTTACCGGTTCGACTTTTCCAAGTGGGAACAGGTCTGGCAAAAGACAGGCTACGACACCAGCTGGGTGTATCGTGAACGGGACAAGAACGAAGTGTTCCCCTGGGACTTTATCCACGCCGGTACCACCAAGCAGTACCTGAGGCGGGAATGGGAAAAGGCCTTTGACCCGAACAGCGAGCCCGTGCCCAACTGCAAGTGGGGCGACTGCCAAAAGTGCGGCATTCCCGGATTCGGCGACGAAATCAAGCTGGCCGACAATCCCGTGCGCCACAAGGCGCCAAGCCGCACTCCCGAAGAAATCAAGAAGCTGGTGGCCGACCGCAGGCCCAGCCAGAAGGTGAGCTACAGCTACAAGATTACCTTCAAGAAAACCGGACTCAGCAGGTTCCTGCCCCACCACAACATGCTCAGTTTCTTCGAGCGGACCTTCCTTTGCGCGGGGATTCCTGTGAAGTTCAGCGAAGGGTTCAGCCCCAAGCCGAAAATCGTGAACATGGGGGCATTGCCCCTCGGTATGGAGACCTACTGCGAACTGATTAGCGTGGAACTGCTGAAACCCCTGGACCTCGCTCCGGAGAACCTGCCAAATCTGATGAAGGAACTAAGCAGGCCTTTCCCCCGGGGCATGGAAATCGTGAACATCGAGCCCCTGAAAGAAAAGCTCAGCAAGCATTTCCCCAAGGCCATGGTGTACCGCTACACACCGGAGGCTATCCCCGCAGACCTGATGGAGCGGTTCAACAGCAAGACCTTCCCCACCGTCACGAACCACCGGGGCCAAGAAATCGACCTGAACCAGCACGTCCTGTCTATCGAGAACCGGGAAGGGACATTGTACCTCAAGGTAAAATGCAACGACCAGGGCACCACGGCCAGTCCTTTCGTGATTTTTGCAGGAATTCTGGGAATTTCCATAGACCCGGCCAAGCTGGACGAGGTTTCCAGGCGGTTCTTGGTGGCAAAAGTCAGCATGGAATGGTAACTTGTTCGGAATTCGGAGTCCGGATTTCGGAATTAATTGCATAGAATGGTGGATTATTGACACTTTTGTGAACAATTTTTATAATTAGATAAGATTAACATCAAAAACTCTCATTTCAAGGAGAATCCCAATGAAGAAGATATTCCTTTCTGCCGTCATTGCTATGGCTCTCTGCAGCTACGGCTATGCCCAGGACGAAGAAGAATACGAAGAAGAAGAAGCCCCGGCCCAGGTGACGAAGGCCCCCGCCTACGAAGAAGAGGAAGAGGAAGAAGAAGCCGCTCCTGCTCCCAAGAAGGAAAAGAAAAAAGAAAAGAAGTCCTCTGGCGGTGCATTCTTCGGTGCTGGCGTTGACGTCGGCGGTCTGTTGAACAACGCGGGTAACATTCGCCTAGTGTTCAAGCTGAACGAAAATATGGAATTGGCCGCGATTCTCGGCATGTATCATCATGGTGAATCCTCCTATACTCCCAACGGCGGACAAGAACAAAGTGCAAAGGACAACTATACTGAGCTGAGCATCGGTGCAGCTTTCGACTTCTTTGTCAAGAAGGATTTCTTGCCTGTATCAATCGGCGGTGAATTCATTTACACAAGCCCCCGTTCCCTTGTTGCTGGAGGACAGGAATTCGTTGCTAGCAACGACATCGACCTGATGCTTCTCCAGATTAACGTGCTGCTCGGCGCTCACGCTGAAATTGTCAATAACCTTTACATTACCGGAAAGATCGGTCTTGGCATTAACTACTACTCCGAAAGCGATCCTGCCGGCGAAGGATCCTTCCTCGACTTCGCACTTGCTACCAAGGTCTATCTGACCTGGTTCATGTTCTAGTCTAAGCTAGCACAAAGACAATTAAAGGACCTCCCTTATGGGAGGTCTTTTTGTTGGCAACAGATACATTAACTACCTTTCAACTGATGTTTCCCTTCGCCAAACACTTTGCCGAATGTGCGCTAGTCTGCCTATGTCTAGCTTTGTGCAGCTGCACTTTCCCTGTGCGCACGGGGTACGACAGAAGTATCGGCGGTTACAAGTCTGCTCAAAATCAGACAACATCTGCAGAAGGGTCTGGTTCGGTTTCAAAACAGTCTCAATCCAGTCGCGAGCCGAAAAGCGCAACAGCAAAGCACACCACCGCAGGGGCTACCAAACAGGCCGCCACCCAAAAAATGGCTCACGAAAATGCCACAAGACAACCTTCGAGTTCTTCGTTGGAACAGCTGGCCAAGTCCTGGATTGGAACGCCTTATGTTTACGGGGGCAGTTCCAAGTCCGGTACGGATTGTTCCGGCTACGTGATGCAACTTTACAAGAGTCATTACGGAATAAGCCTGCCCCATAACGCAGGCCAGATGTACGACGACAGCCGAGGGAGTTCCGTGAGCCGGGGTAGCCTACAGGAAGGCGACCTGGTGTTCTTCGGCAGTTTCTGGAAAATTGACCACGTGGGAATTTATCTGAAAGGGGATCGCTTTACCCACGCCAGCTCCAGCAAGGGCGTGATGATTTCCCCCATGAGCGACAACTACTGGCGCCCCAAATACCAAGGGGCGAGACGGTTTAGGTAATGAGTTATGAGTTGTGGGTTGTGAGTTGTGAGTTTTTATAATCGCGCCGAAGGCGCCAAATTGTGGACTGATAACTCATAACTGAAAACTCATAACTAATCTCACCTCAAACCCCTAGCCCCTAGATCCTAACCCCTAGCCCCTAAAGACCAATTACTATCTTTTGCGCCATGAAAAAGATTGCATTCCAGGGTCGTCGCGGAGCCTATAGCGAAAGTGCCGCTTATCATTTGTTCGGAACAGACATCGAAGTGGTGCCTATGGACACCTTCGGCGAAATTTTCCAGAGCATCGAGACCGGCGCCGTAGATGGCGGTGCAATTCCTATCGAAAATTCTACGGCAGGTTCCATCTACGAAAATTACGACCTTCTTTACAAGTGGCGCCTGCCCATCGTGGCAGAGGTAAAGCTCCAGATTTCGCATACCCTGTGTGCCCTGCCCGGAGTGAAACTCGGGGACCTGAAAAAAGTGCTGAGCCACCCCCAGGGGCTTGCCCAGTGCAGCCGATTCTTCGGTCGCAATCCCGGTATCGAAAGTGTGGCCTTCTACGACACCGCAGGCAGCGCCGAAGAGGTAGCCAAGCGCGGAGACAAGACTCTCGGTGCCATCGCCAGCGCCTATGCCGCCAAGTTCTACGGACTCAACATTCTGGCCGAAGGAATCGAGAACCTGAAGGGCGTAAACTTCACCCGCTTTTACGCCATCCAGAAGGTGGCCGTCGATTTGCCCGAAGTCGGGTCCGGCGACACCCCCATCAAGACCACCCTACTCTTTATGCTGAACGATTCCGGAAAGTCCGGAGCGCTCCATGCGGCGCTTGGCTGTTTTGCCAAGCGGGACTTGAACCTGACCCGCATCGAAAGCAGGCCCCATCCGGACAGGCCCTGGGAATACATCTTCCACCTGTCCTTCGAAGGAAACCCCAAGGACCCGCTGGTGGTAGAGGCCTTGAAGGAACTGCAGACCTACTGCGATTTCGTTTATCGCCTAGGCAGTTTCAAAGAAGGCTCCACCGAAAAGCTGAGCTACTAGAGGTGTGAGTTTTTTGGGGAATGTCTTCCCCTCGCCTCGGCCCTAGCCTCGGCTACCCCTTCTAGCGGGGCCTCAATCACCGGCCCCGCAACGCCCCGCTTACAGCATTCTGGTCATTACCAGATCCTGTCGTATTTTCTCTTGTCTTTCTCTTCGTCCTTCTTCTCTTGAACGATGGCGTCGATGACGGCGGCCACGGTCAGGTTGAAGATGTCATGGACGGAGGCGTCGGAGTCGGTAAAGTGCACCGGCTTGTTCAAGCCCATCTGCACAGGGCCGATAGATTCGCCTACGCCCATTTCCAGAAGCATCTTGCAAGTGGTATTGGCCGAAGAAAGGCACGGGAAAATCAAGGTGTTCACCGTCTGACCCTTCAACTTGTTGAAGGGGTACTTGGAGTCCCGCAGTTCCTTGTCCAGGGCCACGTTCACCTGCATTTCACCGTCGAGCATATAGTCCGGGAACTGTTCGTGAATCATCTTCACCGCATCCCGAGCCTTGTTGGCCGTTCCGCGGGCGGCTTCCTTGTCAGATCCGAAGTTCGCGTAGCTGAGCATAGCCATTACGGGATCGTGAGCAAAGAACTTCACCGCGTCGTGGGTGAGCTTTGCGATATCCACCAGAGTTTCAGTATCGGGGTCGCGGTTCACCAGGGTGTCCGCCAAGAAGAAGGTCCCCTTGCGGGTGCTCAAGATGTGCATGGCACCGAAGTGCTTGTATTCTTCGCGGATGCCGATAATTTCCTTGGCCAGTTCGATGGTTTCGCTGTACTTGGAATAACCACCGGTAATAAAGGCATCGGCATCGCCCACCTTCACCATCATCATGCCAAAGTGGTTGGGCTCGAACATGTCGTCGCGGGCTTCTTCGAAGGTCACGCCGTTGCGACCGTTCTCGTCGGCATAGATTTCGGCATACTTGCGACGGCATTCAAATTCCTCGGGAGAGCGCGGGTTCACAATCTTGATGCCCGTGAGGTCGAGCTGTTCCTTATTCGCCATCATCTGGATACGTTCGGCGTTACCGAGCAGAATCGGGTGAGCGACACCTTCGAGCTTCGCCTGCACGGCGGCCTTGAGCATGTTGAGGTTGTCGCCTTCGGCAAACACCACTCGCTTGGGGTTGCTGCGGGCCGTATCGCTGAATTGGCGGATGAGCTTGTTGTCGTAGCCCATCATGTCGCGGAGCTTGTCGTAGTAGGCATCCCAGTCGGTAATCGGCTTGCGGGCCACGCCACTCTCGATGGCAGCCTTCGCGACGGCGATAGAAACTTCCGTAAGCAGGCGCGGGTC
>CAMKMX010000042.1 GCA_946414025.1 uncultured Fibrobacter sp. | reverse complement strand
CGAGGTCGGCGGCGAAAGCGATCACTTCGCAGTCGTAGTTTTCCTTGAGCCAGGGAATGATGATGCTGGTATCGAGTCCACCGCTATAGGCGAGGACAACCTTTTTCTTGGATTCTTTCTTAGCCATTGTATTTCCTTTGAAAAAATTTTAGACAGCGATAATTTAGTAAAAGAAGCGACTTCGGGCTAGTCTTTACTTTCCATAAATTCGCTGCGGGGCATCTTTCTCTGCCGGGCGGCCCAGCAGGTCAAAGTGCCGGACAGGAACGTTCTCCAAAGAAGGCCTGTAGGTCCGTCTTATGGCGGTCGGAACAGGCTCTTTACTAGAACTGCTCGGAAGCAGATTCACCGATGAACTACTAAAATCCAAATTCGAGGTTGAACTGTTCGGACCAGAATACATCGATGAACTACTATAATCTGAATACGAGGCTGAACTGCTCGGAAGCGGATTCACCGATGAACTACTCTGTCCATGGTTTTCCGATGAACTGCTATAGTCCAAATTCGATGTAGAGCTGCTTGAGCCCTGACTAGAGGATGAAACGTCCTCCCCTTGTTCGAACAGCGCCGTCGGGTCAATTTCACGGACGGACACATACTTGTAGTACGGATGATCGTTATCGCTACGCATGACAATGGCGTCCCCGGCCTGTAGGATAGCTGCCTTGGCATCTGTATAACTGCAGCCGTCAATGGTCGCCACACCGTAAGACGCCCCGGACCAGTCCGCTCCCGAATCTTCGGCAACGCCCGCCAGTTCCCACTTGCCCGGTGGAGTGGCATTTGTTGTGGAATCGATATAAACTTCTAGGCGGACCGTAGAGGCATCCTTGTTATAGACAATGTATTTCATGCCTATCCACTTGTCCACGGGCAACACGGCCCCGCCCCACAGCGGGTCCTGGTGTCCTACACCCGACGTACTCCTATAGTAACTTCCCGGGTGTTTCCATTCCTTCTCGAAATCCCACTTACCATCGTTCCTAAAGCGGGCGTAGTAAGTATGGGCATCGCAATTGTTGCCTCCCGAAGAACCATGCCCCAAGGCACCGCTGCGGACGCCCACCACCATGCCGCCATAATTTTCTCCACCAAGGGCATCGCGTTTGAAATAACCCGTATATTCCACGTTCTGAAATTGTTGCTTATTAGTCGCCCAACTCTGTTGTCCGTTGATATGGAAACGTGGGCCGCTACCCAGCATTTGCATGGTTCCCTGACCATCTACATAGAAACCTCCCCCATCGGAACTGCGGTCATCTGTCCATTGGGTAGGATCCTGAGCATCGCCCGCCCAGTTGGCAAGGGAACGGGCATTCCCGTTGGCCCAATGCCTGGAATCCCAGGAATAGGAGCCTTCCTTGGTCTTGAAAAATTTCTGGAAACCGAAAACATCGGTAGCCTCTTCGGCCTCTGCACACACGGCAATGGCCCCAGCTACAATCAGAACACCCAAACATTTTCTCATTACAAGAACCTCCGCATTCTAATATATTTTCAAAATGCCTCAAAGTCAAGATTTTTTTCGTTTTCTATATTCAAAACATGCATCTTTCCGACAGAGCCATAGGCTACATCTCCATGCTTGCCATTATAGGCATCATCGGACTTATTGCCCTTGGCATGTTCAGGGCACACCACAAAGAGAGCCATTGGGCCATCGTAGATTTCGACGAGCTGGGTTCCCTACAAACCGAAGACGTGGTGGTTGTCCGAGGCTACAGGGTGGGTGTCATCAACCAGGTCAAGTGGCTTGGGGACCGTGCACGGGTCGTCATCAACTTTGACGAACCCCTGACGATTCGCGAAGGAACCCAGTTCAACAACGTGAACTACGCCCTGATGGGGCAACGCCGCCTAGAAATCACCCTTTCTCCCACAGGAAAGGTACTCCCCCAGGGCCATATCCACCAGGGGCATTTCGAACCGGGTATTGCCGAAGCGCTTCGGCTCATGGAAAACGTGAACCAGCAGCTGGCCAGCGTCCGCGTGATGATACGAACTATCACCAAGGGAGACCGCAAACACCCTTCGGCACAAAAGATTTACGAAAAAGTCATGGGCACCCTGGAAGGAATCATCACGAATTCCGAAAACACCCTGAACGCCCTGAACCCGAAACTGAACCAGCTGTTTGACCAGACCAACGTGGCCTCCGAATACCTGATCAACCTGACTGGCCAGGCGGATTCCGCCGTGAAATACGTTACCGCCGTGACCAACGAAAAAATCCAGAAGGCAAACGAAATCATCTACGCCCTGAACCAGGGCACGGAAAAGGCCAGCCAGGTCATTACCGAAATAGAAAATTCCCCCTCCATGAACGAGCTGCTCACCACCAAGCAGGCCGTGGACCAGCTGGTAAACATCATCGAAAAGTTCAACGCCCTGGTAGCCGCCATCGACACCAAGGGAATCAAGATGTACGACGAAAACGGCAAGCCCGTAAAGCTGTTCACCTGGAAAAAGACCAACCTGGTAGGAAAAACCGCACGCCAAAAGGCCAAGGAACGTGCGGAAAAAGGCGAGCGCCTTCCGGACTAGCCCATGGAACTCTCTCAGTTACCGGGACTGGGTCCCAAGCGCGTCCAAGCCCTCCGCAAGGCGGGCTTCAACAGCATCGCAGACCTGCTCTACAACGTCCCCCGCAACTACCTGGACCAGACCAAGGTCACCGCCATCAAGGACTGCAAGGCCGGAGAGCGGGCGGTCCTTATCGGCACCGTCGTCCGGTCGGGAATTATCCGCGGCCGCAGGAACCGCTTTGTAGCCACCCTTACCGACGGCACCGGCGAAATGAGCCTCCTGTTCTTCCAGGGCACGAGCTATTGGGCAAAGCGCATCCAGAACGGCTCCAAGTGGCTGGTTTCGGGAGCGGTAGGCGAATACCGCGGGCTACAGATGAGCCACCCCGACATGCAGCCCTTTGACGACGACCAGGAATTTAGCGGTGCAATCCTGCCGGTGTATTCCATCAGCGAAGCCTGTCGGGAAGCCCGGATGGAACAGAAATTCTTTCGGGGGCTGTACAAGACCATCTTCAAGTTCCCGGGACTTACCCTGCCGGGACTCTGCCCCAGGGAACTGACGGACTACCTTCACTTTGCCCCCGTCATGGAAAACCTGCGGACGCTGCACCTGCCAAAGGAATTCCCCGCCATCTACAAGGCCAAGCGGGAAATGAAAATCCTGGAGTTGCTACCCTTCTGCCTGCGCATGGTGAAACGCCGCGAAAACCAGCGGCTCCGTGGGCACGAGCGGCAGATCGACCTGGGCACCGTCATGAAAATTCGGGCCACCCTCCCCTTCCAGCTGACAGGCGGGCAGGAGTCCGCCCTCAACACCATCATCGACGGACTCAACGGCAAAAAGCAGTTCCACGCCCTGCTGCAAGGCGACGTGGGCTGCGGCAAGACAGTGGTAGCCATGCTGGCCATGATGGCGGTATGCGGCTCCAGCGAGCAATGCGCCCTGATGGTGCCTACCGACATCCTGGCAAGACAACACTACAAGTCGTTAAAACCCTTCTTCGAGGCGGCCGGGCTCCGAGTGCAACTTTTGGTGGGCGCCACCGGTGCCGCCGAACGAAAGCAAATCCTGGGAGAACTCCAGATGGGGCTCTGCAACGCGGTCATCGGGACCCACGCCCTCTACAGCAAGGACGTGACATTTTCCAAGCTGGGCTTTGTCATCATCGACGAACAGCACCGCTTTGGCGTAGGCCAGCGGGAAGCGCTACTTTCCAAAGGCGACTACCCCGACATGCTGGTCATGAGCGCCACGCCCATCCCGAGAAGTCTCGCCATGACGCTGTACGGCGACCTGAAGGTCATTTCCATCAAGGAAAAACCCGCAGGACGCAAGCCCATCAAGACAAGACTTGTTACGGCAAGCAAGCGCGACGACATGAAGCGGTTCATCTGCGGCGAAGCCTTGAAAGGAAACCTCTGCTACTGGATTGCGAGCCGCGTGGAATCCGGCGATGGTTCGGCAAGCTCACCAACCGGAGAAAGGAGTATCCGCAGCGTCGACGAGATTGTCGCGGAACTCCGGAATTTTGCGGCAGGTCTAAACGGAGTCTCTGCAAATGCAGGTCAAAACGGCGCCCCCCTGGTGGTAGAGGGCGTCCACGGCCAGATGGACGAATCCGAAAGGGACGCCATCATCGCCCGCTTCGCAGCAGGACAGATCCACATTCTGGTGGCCACTACCGTCATCGAGGTGGGCGTGAACGTGCCTGCGGCAAACCTGATGGTCATCGACCAGCCGGACCGCTTCGGGCTGTCGCAGCTGCACCAGCTGCGGGGCCGCGTGGGTCGCGGCAATCAAGAAGCCTGGTGCTTCTTGATGCAGCCCGAAGGCGAAACGGCAGACACCAGCATGGAGCGGCTTTCCAACTTCGCCGCCACTGAAGACGGATTCGAGATTGCGGAGCTGGACTTGCAGACCCGCGGGGCGGGCAACCTGGAAGGCAACGAACAGAGCGGCGCCTGGGTGTTCCGCTGGTTCGACTGGATAGAAGACCAGGAACTGATTTCACAGACCCTTGAAACCGCCGCCAACATCCTGAAGGACGAATCCGCCTTCGACGACAACGCCAAAGGAAAAATCCAGGCCTGGTACGCCGAAAAGCCCGTAGTCAACGAAGACGGCGTGCACTGACCGTGCACCTGCGGCTAGCCTACCCCAGCAATTGAGTCATGGTCCCGAAAACAAGGGCCGTAAGCACCACGTTCAAAAAGAACATGGCCCGCCTCACAATCATAAAGAAGAGGGGCTGCCAATGGAATATGCCGTCTGTCGGGTCCAGCAGTTCCTTCACCGCCAAGAAAATATTGATAAGCCCGGTCATAATGAGCATCAGCGCTCCCGGGAAAAATCCTTCGCCCCACACCAAGACCGTAAGGCCTATGCCAAAAATCATGGCAATGACGCCGATGACAATTTCCACCCGCAAAATCATGTTCTTGATCTTGCGCACCTTGTTCTCTACAATCTCTTTCGTCTCGTCAGCCAAAACAACCTCTCAAAAATCCATCCGTCACAGGCTGTAACTGGTAGTCACGGAAAAATGGGGCATTCCCTTGCGTTCCCCGTTCATGGGGAAACTCACGTCCAGCTTGTTCACCAGTCTGCTGATGGACTTGGTCTGGATAAACCGCATTCCGAATCCCAGCACGTAAATCAAGTCCTTGCGGTTGATATCTTCCAGTTCCCAAGCGGTCTCCCCCACAGACGCAAAGGCCACCACCACCGGCACCAGGGTCGCGATTTCAAAGTCAAAGAAATACCTAGGCTCGATGCTGCCGTAAACCCTGGCCTGACCCGTATAGTAACCCGTAGGGAACCCAACAAATCCGTCGGAGCCGCCCAACGAAAGCTGGTAGCCCAGGCGGGCGTCTTCGTACACATCCACCAGGCCCCGCAAGGCCGTGGAGAAGGAATTGCTGGGATGGAAAATGTATTCGCCGTCAACACGGCCGTAGAAATCCCTGCGTTCCCCGTGGTCCAGGTAAAAATACATCTGGGTTTTCAGGTTCAGGTGGTTCCAGCCGCTGCCCAGGTAAAGGTTGGTCCAAAAGTCCAGGCGGATATCGTTATTGTCGGAACCCAACTGCTCGTAGTTCTTGGAGATTTGCGCCTTCAGGGAATAGCCCTTGTCCACATCTTCGGTCCACTTGGCGTTGTGCAGGTTCTTCACCTTCTCGTAACGCAGGTTGGAATACATCACGTAGGCGCCCAGGCGGGAATCCTTGCGCCTTG
Organism: uncultured Fibrobacter sp.; assembly: GCA_946414025.1. GTDB lineage: Bacteria > Fibrobacterota > Fibrobacteria > Fibrobacterales > Fibrobacteraceae > Fibrobacter. The sequence goes on along the minus strand of CAMKMX010000042.1, from coordinate 9,717 downwards.
GCAGCCACAAATCCCACGCCGCACCGGAATCGATGACATAGGTCTGGTCGTTATGGGTGAACAGGTAGCGGTACAGGCGCCCCTCTTCTGCTGTCTCCCGATGGTAATCGTAAGTTGCCCCCAGGTAGAACTTGCGGAGGCTCCCGCCAAAGGAACGGCTGAACCGAAAACTCAGGGAATCCTCGATAAAGTCCTCCACCTTCAAAAGCTTCACCGTCTCTTCGCCGTTGTATTCCAGGGTATCCTTCGTAAGAATTCCCTCCCGGTACGTTTTCTCGTTCAGTGCCACATCCGTGCCGTTTTTCGCAACGGTCTCGTCCGCACTGGACTGGACGAAGCCGCCATCGGCCACGCCAAGCTCATACACATATATGTGAGGCGTGGTAAGCAGATAGGTTGAGAATCTTGCCACAGAGCCCCGAGGCAAGTCCCCGCTTCCATAATAATAGGCAAACCGCTTGTTTTTGAGACCCGCCAGGGTATAGCCCCACTGGTTCACGCCCCGACTCAGGAACGGCACGTACATCTGCCAGCTGGCCAGGTAGCCGTCGGTATTGTAACTGTAGAGCACGTCCAGGTGGTTGTAGCGGAAAAGGAAATGGGGGTCGGAATATTCCGCCTGCCACATGTCGCGGAATTCATCATGGCCGTAGTAAAAGCCCACCTTCTGGCCCAGACCGAGGAAGTTGCTCTCCTGGATGCCGATTCCGTAATTCAGGTTGTCATAGCTCCATTCGCTGCCCGAAAAGCCAATGCTGAATGGCAGCGTCAGGGTCCAGTTGTCGCTGGTGTAAACATCCACGAAGGTGGAGTCTCCCTGGCCACTCACCTGGATACTGGCGTCCGAAAGGAAGTTCTGGTCCCGCAAGAACCGTTCCGATTCCAGCATCAGGTTCAGGTCCACCACATCGCCCTCGTTGAACAGCAGCAACTTGCGGACCGTGGCCTCCCGGGTCTCGATATGGATGACGTTCAGCAGGTCGTAGGCCCACTTATCGTACTTGGTGTGGTACTTGGAATCGTCGAAGGCGTCGCCGATGTGGTAGCGGATTTTATCTACCCGAAAAGGCGCCGTAGAATCAGCGGCTGCAGCAGCGGCAGCGTTAGCGGCCGGTGCGCCGGACACGCCCTCGGCAAAAACCGAGACCGCAAAGGCACAGACGACAAAGGGCAAAATCCGCATGACGGGGACAATATAGAAAATAGGGGTTAGGGGATAGGATCTAGGGGATAGGGAGATGTGGAATGTGAGATTAGTAATGAGTTTTCAGTCATGAGTTATGAGACTCAGGATGCGGGATTCGGAATTGTCATTGCGAGGTCCGCAGGAGCGTGGCAATCTCTATTCCAAACACAAGGGGGGAAGCCTCCCCCTCGGCGAAGTCTGTAGTCTTCGCCTACCCCCTCGTGCGTCGCGTCTCTTTCCGCGCTACCCCAAAAAAGTCATTTTCTGACACTAACTTTAATGTAGATTTAGGGAGTAAAGAAAAGAGAGGTTCGTTATGTCTTTTTGCGCCTTGGTCATCCTCATCACCGCCGTCTGTTTCTGCTCCACCGGTGACACCGGGAAATAAAATTCCTATATTTACCCCCGGGTAGCGGATGACCGCCGGCAGCAATGCTGGAGGAAAGTCCGGGCACCACAGGGCAGGATGCTGGATAACGTCCAGGCGCGGAAACGCGACAGACAGTGCAACAGAAAGCAAACCGCCAGGTTCAGGCGCAAGCCTGAGCAAGGTAAGGGTGAAATGGCGAGGTAAGAGCTCACCGCATTCCTGGTGACAGGGATGGCACGGTAAACCTCATCCGGTGCAAGACCAAGCAGGAATCCGTCCGCAAGGACCGGCTGCGGCCCGCGGCTGTTGGATATCCGGGTAGGTCGCTTGAGGCGGTCGGTAACGACTGGCCCAGAGAGATGGTCATCGCCCCGAGATTACATCAAAGGGTACAGAACCCGGCTTATAACTACCCTAAAACGAAGGCCTCCGCTAGTCGCGGGGGCCTTCTCCTTTCCAAAACTATAAAACTAGATATCCAGGTCGATACCTACGCCCACGCCGCGGCTTTCACGCTTGTAGGTGTTCTTGCCGTATTCCACGTCTTCTTCCCAGTCCTTATACAGGGAATGGAAATAGCCCAGGTTGAACTTGAGCCAGTCGGTAGCCCTGAAGGCAAGGCCGAAACCGAAGGTGGTATTGTCCAGAATGATGCTCATCTCGCTCAGGTATTCGTCGGAGAGGTTGTAGCGGGTCACCTGCACGCCACCGCTCAATGTCCAGCGGGTCAAGAAATCCACTTCCACGCCGTAGAGGAACTCGTCGGTATCGTCAGCATACTTTTCCTGCTTACCGGGGAGGTTCGCCTTGGAGTCGAACCAGTGGCCATAACCCAGGCTCAAGCGCAGGTTGTCCAGCAGGGAGTAGGTAAGGCCCGCATAGATAGAGGCGGGAATGTCGTTGTCGCTCTTGACGCCGTCATCGTAGCTGTCAATGCCCACCTGGTTCACCTTGGTGTCATTTTCCATCTCGATGGAGGTATTGTATTCAAAACGAAGGCCAAAGGAGAGGCGCTTGTAGTTGATGGCAAGAGCCGCGATGGGGGTAATGCCGTAGCCGGTCTGTTCCACGTCCAGTTCCTTGTCGGAAACCTGGGCTGCCACGGCCTCAAGGGTCTTGGACTTAACCATGAGTTCTTCGGCCTGGGCGCCGTACTGTTCGGCGGCGGCCTTGCTCTGGGCGGCAGAAGCCTTGTCACCGGCGGCGGCGTACTTTTCGGCGGCAGCGGCATACTGCTCGGCTGCCCCGGCGGCCTCCCCTGCCTTCCCGGCCAGGTAATCCGCAATATTATTGAAAGTAGAGGCGGCCTCCACCATGCTGCCGTCCAGCCCGAGAATCTCGTTCTTCGGGTTCACCTTGATATTCTTCAGTTCGCCTTCGTAGTGGTTGTAGGCGTAGTTGAAGCGGGCTCCCAAATAGATGGAGGCAAAGTCCACGATACGGTAGGAGGCACCCAGGGCAAAACCGAATATGTAGGAGGTTCCCGTCAAGGAAATGTCCGCCTCGTGATCCGTCGTTTCGAGACCGTTCTGGGTCAGCATGCCGGGAATCTGGGCCACGGCCACGTCAAAGGAGGGGAATCCGTCCTTGTAGTTCAGGGCGCCTCCGCCACCGGTAATCCCGAAATAGCCCGAAAGGGCCAGGTTGCCGCGGTGCCAGGTCACCATGGCGCTGGGCATGGCCGGAATCTGGGCCTTGCCGCGGAACTTTTTCTCCCCACCAAACAGCGGGGATTCCGTATAGGTGTTACGGCTCTGCCAGAAGGCCTGGGAGTTGAGAGAAATATGGAATCCGTCGGTCATGAAGGCTGTACCGGCGGGGTTGTAGTAGGGAGCGTCCGCCTCGGTAGTGGCATAGCGGGCCACATTACGCAGGTAAGCCGCGGACTGGTTGGTGTTGGTATTCAGACCGCTAGCCAGAGCCAGGGACGAAAATGCGCCCATCAGGCCAACAATTTTGGTGAGTTTCATGAGGGGACCTTCTCTGTTTTATGGATTTCGGCCCCAAAGTTAGAAATGAATCCCATGAATTTATCTACATTTCGCTTACATTTTTCTAACGCGAAGAAAAATAAAAGCGTTTTGTATGTTTGGCCCGTGTCGTGAGCCCGCCCCCGTATTGGACTCGGGGGCTTCCCTCGGGTCTATTGGCGGGGCCTGCCGCCACGGCGCCTAAACCGCTTTAGAGGGACACGAATCGCCGGAGCCCAAAGCTCACGGAAACTGCACACAAGATGACGGAAGCCGCCAAGGTCACCGCAGGCAGCAAGAGCCCCTGCAGGAACACCTCGTGGAACAGCTGCACCAGAAGGAGCAGCGGCACAATCAGGAACAGGGAAATGTGGGCCGCCGCCCGCACCGTCTTCACCCGGAGCGAGAGCATCAGGGAAAAGGCCGTCGTGAGAAGCACCGCCGAAAGGGCACCCAGGATAGAAGCCACCGCGGCCACCGCAGGAATATCCGGATGGGCAAACCAGTAGGCCGACTGGGCCAAAAGGGAGAACACCACCGGGAAAGGGAGTATGGCAAGGAGCTTGCCCCAGAAAAGTGTCGAAGGCGCGATGGGAGAAAGCTGCAACAGTTCCAGGGAATTGCGCTCCCGCTCCCCCGCAAAGGAATCGCCGGCCAAGGGTGCCCCCATGGGCGCCATGAGGCACCCCAGCAAAAGCATCATGTAACCTTCCATGCCTTCCATAATCTGCCCGCCATAGCGGGAGACCGCAATCCCCTGGCTCGCCGCCAGAATCACCGGCGGGATGATGAAGGGAATCCAGAATTTCGGGTCCCGGAATATCAGGCGGATTTCGTGTCTAAAAACGTGGAGCATGGGTTAGAGTTTAGGAGTCAAGATGTTTGTACGGGAGCGTCAAGGTGTAAAAAGACGAGCTAAAAATAGCAAAAAAGGCTTTCGATTACCAACAAAATACAGACAAAACACGCCAAATAGCAGGTGCGCTGTAACATTTCCATATAAAAAGAATATATTTCTCAAGAGAGGAACAATGACAGAAAGGAGAAAAAATGATAAAGAATGCTGTTTTTGTCGTGTCTTTTGCATGCGTATCCGTATTCATGTTCGGCGCCTGCTCACACAATGACTCATCTACAGGAGACGATGAGAACGCAATACCCGGATTTTCCAACAAGGTTTCTACCAACCAAAACAAGGGTACTGCAATCACCGATGACGGAACCGCTATAAAGATACATGTAAACAAGGGCTCCACCACATACAGGCGATGCCTCGACATAGACAATTCCAACAACTGCACAAAGCCAACAATTCAAGACGAAGAAGGCGACTACAACCTGAAAAAATTTGGAATGGTCAACGACCTGTTTACCGAAACCGAAGCAAAATCCGACGAAAACTGCAAGACGTCGGCTGTCGGGTACGACACCTGCAAAAAACAGGGGGACTATTACAACCTTGCAAGAACGACTTGTAAGAAAGCAGGGGCTAGCCTCCCAACCATAAACCAACTGATTACCTTAAAGAAATATGCATCCTCCCTATTTCCTTGGGGAATGTTCACGTGGGCTTCCGAGGTATTGACAACCGCAGAAGGCCCCTATGATGTAGGAAGCTGGTATCAAATGTATTCCGACGGCGAAGAAACAGACCCCAAAGTCCACATACACGACAACAACACTAGCGACAAGGGAGTTGGAAACATCCAGCTACTCTGCATCAGCAAATAGTACAAACTGGCCATTATGAAAAAAATATTACTGTTAATTACCTCAAGCTTTCTGGCTTTTGTCGCCTGTTCACAAACGGTTTCAAACCCAAACAAAGACGAAAGTACATCAAAAAAAGAATCCTCCACAAATGAAGAGCCCAATTCAGCAGATGAAGAAGGCTCAGTAGTGGCGCCAACTCTCAAAGATCCCATTGTCGAAAACGACGGCACCGAAGAAGCCAAAAGCTATTTTGACGGATTGGAGAAAAAGGAATTTTTGAGCCAATACAAGTTGCACGGCACAGACAGTCAGAAAGAAGCACAACTAAAAGAAATGAATGACTCCTTGAAAAAAGGCGAACTGCTTTTTGACGGTGCCGCTCAGAACAAAAAATGGTTTATTCCCGCCACAATTCAAAAAGGCAGTCTGTATTTCGCAATGGCAAATAGCATAAAAAGCCAGGAAAACAACGCAACAAAAGAGATAGATCGCTTTTTAGTATCGTTCAACAGCACGAAGGAGCTCCCCTTCTACTACGAACAAGCTAGGTCCATTTTCCAACAGGGAATCAACTCCGTCCGCAGTGAAAAAATCACCGACCAAAATACGCAAATTCTAGAAGAATACTACATCAATACATACTACGAAAACTGCAAGATATACAGAGATTTGTCCGACATATATCTCAATTCCCCTCTGCCCGACAGCGCTGCCGTAGCCGAAGAATACATCCGCTATGAAGGAACAACGAAAGAAGACGCCATGGAAATGACCCATGAAGATCTTGAAGCTTACAGAGAAGAACTTTCTTCTAAGTCTAGGGAAATGAAGGGGAAAGCAATTTCGAGCTGCACAAGCGGCATCCTAGAAGCCCAGAAATACGATCTGAAAAACGAACAAGTTGAAGCAACACGAAAATTGCTTCGTGTACTAGACCCCAACAATTCCGCTCTACAATAACAGGCCTAAAACGAGTGTCGAGCACTCGTCCGCCCGGTCAAGCCAGGGATGACATAAGAATAGCGGCTTCCTTCGACTGTCGCTCAGGACAGGCTCTAGCCGCCTTTTTTATTACTGTCTCGTCAAGGTCTTGTACTTGATGGGCTTCGGATTGTCGGCGTCTTCGCCGAGGCGCTTGCGACGATCGGCTTCGTATTCGCTCCAGTTGCCTTCGAACCACACAACCTTCGAATCGCCCTCGTAAGCGAGGATGTGCGTGGCGATGCGGTCCAGGAACCAGCGGTCATGGGAGATAATCACGGCGCAGCCTGCGAACTTGAGGATAGCCTGTTCCAGGGCCTGTAACGTTTCGATGTCGAGATCGTTCGTCGGTTCGTCAAGGAACAAGAGGTTGCCCGGCTTCTGCAAGTTCTTTGCCATAAGCACGCGGTTACGTTCACCACCGGAAAGCTGCGAAAGCTTCTTCTGCTGGGCAGCACCCGTGAAGTTGAAGAGACCGCAGTAAGCACGGCCATTCATCTTGCGGTCGCCCACCAAGATTTCGTCGTTACCGCCGGTGATTTCTTCCCACACGGTCTTGGAATCGTCCAGGCTTTCGCGGCCCTGTTCCATACTGATGATTTCCACGGTCTCGCCAATCTTGAGCGTACCGCCATCGGGCTTTTCCTGGCCCATAATCATCTTGAACAAAGTAGTCTTACCTGCACCGTTCGGGCCGATAATGCCCACGATGCCGGAGCGCGGCAAGCTGAAATTCAAGTCGTCGAACAGCACCTTGTCGCCAAAGGCCTTCTGCAGGTGTTCCGCCTGAATGACGATATCGCCCAGGCGCTTGCCGTTTGCAATGTGGATCTGCGCCACCTTGATCTGTTCGCGAGAATCTTCGGCGAGCAAGTCTTCGTAAGCCTTCAAACGGGCCTTGCTCTTGGCCTGACGAGCCTTCGGAGAAGCCTTGACCCATTCCTGTTCGCGAGCGAGGCGCTTCTGACGGTCAGATTCACCCTTTTCTTCGTTCTTCATGCGTTCAAGCTTCTGGTCAAGCCACTGGGCGTAATTGCCTTCCCAAGGAATGCCGCGACCGCGGTCAATTTCCAAAATCCAGTTCGTTACGTTGTCAAGGAAGTAACGATCATGGGTCACCAGAATCACGGAGCCCTTGTATTCACGGAGGTGGCGTTCGAGCCAAGCAACCGTTTCGGCATCCAGGTGGTTCGTCGGTTCGTCAAGGAGCAACAAATCCGGTTCTTCTAGGAGCAGGCGGCAAAGGGCCACACGGCGCTTTTCACCACCGGAGAGGTTCGTCACCGGCCAGTCGCCCGGCGGGCAGCGGAGTGCGTCCATCGCAATTTCGATATTGCGGTCGAGGCTCCACAAATCCTGCGCGTCGATGATGTCCTGTAGCTTCGCCTGTTCGTCAAGAAGCTTGTTCATCTCGTCGTCTTCCATGGGTTCAGCGAACTTCATGGAAATCTCGTTGAAGCGGTCAAGAATCGCCTGCTTCTTGGCGACAGCCTGCATCACGTTTTCCTTGACGGTCAAGTTCGGGTCCAGCTGCGGTTCCTGCGGCAGGTAGCCTGCGGTGCGGCCCGGTTCAATCCAGGCTTCTCCCTGGAATTCTTTGTCGATGCCCGCCATGATGCGGAGCAAGGTAGACTTACCGGCACCGTTCTGGCCGATGATGCCAATCTTTGCGCCATAGTAGAAACTGAGGGAAATATCCTTCAGCACCTCCTTGTTAGGCGGGTACGACTTGGTCATCTTGTACATGTAGAAAACGAATTTTTCTGCTTTATTCTGTTCGGCCATATTCTAGTGATTAGTGATTAGTGGTTAGTGGTTAGTAGGGCTTAGCCCGTTGGTGGTTAGGACAAAAGGTCTGCAATCAGGTGCAAGGAGTGTGTACCCTAATACCTCATTTCTTTTTCAAAGATAACAAAAATCTTTTCTATACTTGTGTGGTATGAAGCTTGTCCGTGGCATTATCGTCTGTCTGTTGCTCAGCATTTTTGCTCGAGCGCAAGACGAAAGTGCGCCGGAATATTTCCAGCGATTCTCGGTTATGCCCGTAATCGCCTACTCCGAAGAAACGGAACTGGAATACGGCGGGCTGTTGGTGCTGTTTTTCAAGCCCTTCGAAGGGAGCGCCCACGTTTCCACCATCGACCTGGTGGCCTTGGGCACGACCCGCAACCAGTACGGTTTCCGCGTGTCTCCCGATTTTTGGCTTTTGGCAGACCAAGTACACATTCCCTCCATATTCAGGCTTTACAAATGGGAATCTTCACTCTTTGAAAGGGGCAGCCGTGGAGACTTTGACGCCATCGACACCTACGAACGGACCTTTTTCAAAGGATATGTTCCCATCGAGCTTAGTTTCGGCATTCCTGGCTGGCTGCCCTTCCGCTACGGACCCGTTTTAGATGGCGAAACCCGAAAGAACAGGCTAGGCGAAATCATTCCGGAAGGAAGCGAAGACGGCTGGTTCCTGGGGGGCGGCTACAGGCTGGTCCTAGATGAAAGGGACAACCGCAACTGGCCTACAAAAGGCTACTATACAGCCTTCGAAGAAATCTTTTACGGCGGAAACTTCCGTTTTCATACCGAAGAACTGGACCTTCGGTTCTACACGCCACTGTTCTGGAGAACATCCCTTGCCTTAGGAGCCTATTTCAAGCAAAGCAGGGGCAGCGACATTCCGGTAAGTTACCTTGCCGGTCCCGACGGTACAGACCGTTTTCGCGGTGTGGATTGCGGGGTCTGGAACGACAACCAGGCCATGATTTTCCAGATGGAATTTCGGAGGCCCCTGTTCTGGCGGCTTGCGGGAACCATCTTCGGAGAAACATTCCAGTCCGGGCCCTATTTTAGCGAAATGCTCAAGCGGAAAATGCACTACGCCGTAGGTTTCGGAGGGCGCCTGGCCCTAAACAGGAGCGAAAAACTCCACGCCCGTGGTGACATTTCCCTCATTGACGGAAAGCACATCGGCCTTACCATCGACCTTCGGGAAGCGTTCTAAAAAAACGACGCACCGTCGCAAAAAAAACGGTACGCCGAAGAAATCGGGAAGATGTACCAGAGCTGAGGTCGCCTTGCAAGCAAGGCTTTGAGCAATGAGGTCGTTCATGCCTTACGGCATTCACTCTGAGCTATTTACGCCCAAAGCGAAGCGACCTCAAAGGCGCTTGCGCCGCCCTCATACCTCATAGCCCATTAGAAGTGGATCACGCGGACCTTGATGACCTTGTCGAGCTTGGAGAGTTTCTCGATGATGGAGTCGTCCACCTTGCTTTCGACGTCAACGAGGTTGTAGCCGATCTTGCCGTTGCTCTTGTTGCTGAACGAGGCAATGTTGATGCCTTCGGCGCCGAACACCTTCGTGATTTCGGAAATCATGTTCGGAACGTCCTGGTTGATGACCACGACGCGGCTCTTGACGCCGGCATGCGGGTGATCGACGAGAGCCGGGAAGTTCACGGAATTGCGGACGCAACCGAATTCGATGTAGTCCTTCAGTT
>CAMKMX010000041.1 GCA_946414025.1 uncultured Fibrobacter sp. | reverse complement strand
CCTTTATGGAAAGCGCCTTTGCATCTAGGTAATCATCCAGTTTTTCTGATTTTTTCAGCGTCAAACCGCTTACGAACCCGCATAAAATAAGGTATATTCCGAAAGTAGATCTTATAGGGGCTCTTTATGAGCCGAGGTTAAACCTCCGAAGGCAAGATTGCACTAAATGCACCAGGCCATATACGACGGAATCTTCATTACCCCGCCTTCAACCGAAAATTGTTTCGGGTGGATTATAATAGACTCGCCCACCCGCTTCTTGAATTTGTCCTTGAACTTGCCGAGCGATGTCGTGGTGTAGTTCTTCGAGGATTTCACCTCTACCGGGAACACCTTGAAATTGACCTTACTCTCATTAGAAAGCAAGAAGTCAATCTCCATAGAGTTGCGGTGCTTTGCGGCATCGTATTCCGTATAGAAAAAGAGTTTGCGCCCCTTGGCCCGAATCATCTGCGCAATCATGTTTTCATGGAGCATACCCTCGTTCAGCGAAAGTTTTCCGTCCATGATTGCCTTGTACAACTGGTTCGACGCAATTTCATTTTCGCTAAAAGCAAGGCTTACCAAAAGGCCCGTATCGCACAGATAGCACTTGACAAGCGACTCGTTCTTGTTCAGGGCAAAGCCGACGTTAGGATCGTCGCATTTATAACAAAGGTTGCAAATCATCGAGTCATCGAGCCAAAAGAGCGGCTCGTCGTACTTGGAGAAAGTTGCCGCATTGGACTTATCAATCTCGGTAAGGACGATTTTTTTCTCGTGTGTCGAAAGGTAGCCCGGAATATTTTCAAAAATCGCGGAGACCTTGGAATTATAACGTTTGGAAGCCTTCCTGATATCGTCGCGATAGAGATCCAGAATTTTTCGCTTTTCCTTGTCGCTCTTCGAAAAATCGCGATTGTTCTCTGCATACGCAACAATGCTTTGTGGCATGCCGCCCACCAGCATATACTCCCTGAAAAGGCGCATCGCTCGTTTATGGAAATGGTCTTCCAGAGGTTTCTTTTCGGCAAAGCACTTGCCAATATACTCAAGCAAGACGTCTTCGCCTAAGGCCCTGGCAAATTCCTCGAAATCGCAAGGGTACATCTTCAACTTTTCTTCTTCGGAAGGAATCGTTATGTCATCGACATTCTCCTTGATAGAAATCAGCGAGCCCGTCTCGACGAAATCGTAACGGCCGTCCGCCACAAGGTACTTTATTGATTCCCGCGCCTTCGGGAATTTCTGGATTTCGTCAAAGATAATCAGCGACTTTCTCTTGAATAGCGGTTTGTTGTATTCCAGAGACAGAACCTGGAAGAAAACATCTAGGTTGTCTAGGTTAGTCTCGAAGTTATCGCGAACCTTTTTGGAAGCCTTGTTGAAATCGACAAGAATATACGACTTGTATTCCCGCTCGCCAAACCGCTCGGCCACGGTGGATTTGCCGATTCGACGAGCCCCCTCTATCAGCAGGGCGCTCTTCCCGTTGGATTCCTTTTTCCATTCCACTAGGTGATTGTAGGCTTTTCTCTGAATTTCCACAGGCTCCTCCGTTTCAATAGTACGCAAAGTAAAATATACACTATTTACCAATAGTGCGCAAGGTATTTTTTGTAAAAATCATCAATAAAGCGCGTTATTCTCCCATTTTTCAGCATCTAACCGCTTGCGAACCCGCATAAAAAAGGTATATACAGAAAGCAGGTCTTATAGGGGCTCTTTATGAGCAAAGGGAAAACGTAATTACCGTCCGCCCACAAGAATCTGGTCCACCTTGATGGTGGGCTGCCCCACCGTCACGGGCACATGACCAGAAGAAGCGCCACATACGCCTGTAGCCAGTTCCAAATCGCTCCCTACCATGCTAATGCGGGGCATGATTTCGTGGCCCTTGCCTATAAGGGTCGCCCCGCGCACGGGTTCGCAAATCTTTCCGTTACGGACAACATAACCTTCATCTACCGCAAAGTTGAACTCGCCGGTGGCAGGGTTCACGGAACCACCTGCCATGCGGGCCGCGTAAAGGCCGTAGTCCATGCTTTCAATCATGGAGTCGAAACTGTCCTTGCCGGGGGCGATAAAGGTGTTCCGCATGCGGCTCACGGGAGCGTACTTATAACTTTCGCGACGGGCCGACCCCGTGCGGGCCACACCAACCTCGGCTGCCCCCACCCGGTCGCTCATGTAACTTTTCAAGATTCCGTTTTCAATCAATACAGTGCGCTGGGTAGGCATGCCCTCGTCGTCAAACTTGAGGCTCCCCCACACGCCGTCCAGAGTTCCGTCGTCAATGGCGGTAAGGCAAGGCTGCCCGATGGCCTGCCCCAGCTTGCCGCAGAAGGGGCTTGCATTTCGGCGGACCGCTTCCGTTTCTAGCGGGTGTCCGCAGGCCTCGTGGAAAATCACGCCGCCAAAGCCATTCCCCATGACCACAGGCATCTGGCCGCCCTTGATGTAGCCCGCACTCAGCATGCGCACCACCCGTTCCGCCGATTCCGTCGCAAGGGCCTCCGGAGAATAATTCGGGAGCAGTTCGTAACCGCCCAAAGCGCCCGGAGATTCGTGGGTGGTCAGACGTTCCGTGCCGTCCGTGGCGGTGACCGTCACGTTCACGCGAAGGCGGGAGCGGTCAAGCGTCAGGTTCAAGCCTTCGCTGTTCAACAAGTTGATGGTGGTGCAGCAGTCCGTCACGGAAGCAGCCACCTGCACCACCTTGTCCGATACCTTTCGGGCGGCTTCGTCTGCGCGGAACAAAAAGTCCTGCTTGACCGCCTGGCCCAAGACCCGCGGGTCCTTGAAGGCGGCAGCGTTGTAATCCGACACCCGCTTTTGCGGGGCGAACTCGAAACCTTCCGCGACACTTGCCAAACCAGAATTTTGCGCAGAACTTGAAGCGATGCGCCCGAAGGCAAGAGTCTGCACCAACTTTACCAGGGCTTCTTCGCTTTCGTCGCTGGTAAAACCGTAAAGTACCTCGGTGCCATACAACAAGCGAATGCCAATGCCATAATCCGTGCCGGCGGTAGCCGTCTCGATCTTGCGGTCCCTGAGACCCAGGGCGGAACCGCGGGTTTCTTCTTCGTAGATTTCAACGAAATCTGCACCGGCATTGCGACCGGCCTCGAAAATTTTCACCGCAACGGATGGATTCACGCTACACCTCGCCGTTCATCTTCTTGCGGACGGGAATTCCTGCGGCAAGCATTTCTCTCTTGATTTGCGGGACGGTGTAATCGCCAAAGTGGACCATGGAGGCCACCAGTGCTGCGTCCGCAGCGGTCTTTGCGAACAGGTCCACAATGTGGGCCGGAGTTCCAGCACCACCGCTGGCGATAACGGGCACCTGTACTGCACGCGCCACCTGGTCGGTAATGTTCAGCTCGTAACCGTTACGCACGCCGTCGGTATCGATGGCGTTCAGGCAGATTTCGCCGATGCCCAAATCTTCGGCTTTCTTGGCCCACTCCACGGCGTCGATGCCCATAGGCGTGCGACCACCGCGGATATACACTTCGTATCCGCTCTTGAACTTTTCGGAAACGCCCACGAACTTGGCGTCCATACCCAGTACCACGCACTGGCGGCCAAAGGCCTTGGCCCCTTCGGCAATAATTTCGGGGTGCAGCACGGCGAGGCTGTTCACGCTCACCTTCTCGGCACCGGCCAGCAGCGCCTGGTGCATGTCGTCCAAGTTGCGGATTCCGCCGCCAACGGCGAAGGGAATAAACACACGCTTTGCAATCTGGCGGATCATTTCCATGTCGCAAGGTCTGTTTTCGGCACTGGCAGTAATGTCGTAAAAGACCAGCTCATCGACACCGTCGGCACTGTACTGCGCCCCCATCTCCACGGGGTCGCCGATATCGATATTGCCCTTGAACTTGACGCCCTTCGTGACCTTGCGGTTTCGGACATCGAGACAGACGATTAAGCGTTTAGTTAACATATAAAAAACAGGCCTGGATCCTTCGACTACGCAACTTCGTTGCTCCGCTCAGGATGACACCCTGGACTAAAGGTTCTTGTCGATGACGCCCTTGACCGTGGCCTTGGGAACGGCCCCAACTACGTTACCCACCTCTACGCCGTTCTTGAACAGCTTCATGTTGGGGATGTTGGTGATGCCGTAGCGGGCACAAATGTCCTTGACGCCGTCGTCATCCACGTTCATCTTGGCGATGATGGCCTTGCCTTCGTAATCGCCGGCAAGTTCCTCGATGATGGGGCCCATCATCATGCACGGGCGGCACCAGGTGGCCCAGAAATCCACAAATACCAGCTGACCCGAGCGGATCACCTCGTCAAACTTTGCTGCAGAAAGGTTCAAAACTGCCATATAAATCCTCCTCCCTCAAATATAGCAAAAGCCCCCGACACAAATCGGGGGCAAAACGGTCCAAAATGCCCAGTGCTAATAAATTAGGCGAATATCATCGACAATTAGCTTTGCTTCCTTAACCCCAACATAGTGATTCCCGTCGGCACTAGAAGCGAAAACTACACGAATATGGGTAACAGGTTCATCTCCGGAACCCTGAATCAAACCGTTGTTTATGGCAGACTTGTTCGTGGACTTCAACACGGTATTAAACGTGGATGAATTTTCGATGGGAGAACCAGAAAGCGGCGTTCCGTACTTCATCTTCATTCTAATCGTCACCATTCCGTTAGCATCCCTTTCTGAAACGCTTACAACATCAGGATTTGAACGGCCCGAATTGTCATCTGTGGTAGAGCGATACCAGGCGCTGGCCACCAACTTATTCACGTCACTTGACTTTCGATTGATATTCTTGTCTCCTGTACGATTTTCCAAGAGAATATAGGCGTCGCAACTATCCCCCTTACCCACATATGACAACCTAACCTCTACATATTCAGGTCGAGCAGCAAATGGTTTGCCAAAGTCCAGGAGCTCATTCCCATCGGGCCATGTACTTGCGTTTGCCATAGAAAGTGTTCCGACACCTTTCGGGTTGAAATCTGCCGTATATAGGCTTCCACTGGCAATTTTATTCATAACCGAGTTTGTTGTAATCACGGCCCCGATTAAAGAACCTGAAGTATATTTTTCTGTCGTAGTGAGAATTGTATTGGCATTGCCCCAAATGGAATCTGGCAAGGATTTACCACTTTTCCAACTATTGAAGTCCCCTCCAGGCAACTGATAGCCGGCCTTAACCCTGTAAGTAAAAGATTCCCCGGCAGCATTCTTTACGACCATTTCCTGTCCTGTTCCAAAATCATACTTGCTACCAACGGCAAAACCAGCGGCCGTGGCACCGTTGGAAAGTTTCAGCTCCGTCAGCTCCAAGGACTTCAGGTCTGTACGGAACGGCAGGGAATCCACATGGATAGACTTTTCTACCGTATCGATAATAGCCTGCCTGCCCGCAATCTTTAGCGACAACACACGCGGAGGCTCTGCCGGCACGGAGGCCGTCAATGTCCAAGTTTCAGAAGAGGCGTCCTCTGCAGTAATCGTAAACGTCGCCGCTTCCCGAAGATCCAACGTCTCTGGAAGATTATGTGATGCCGTTCCCGAAATTTCCAGCGATACATTGACTGAAGAAAGGTCTGAACCTGATTTCAAATGCAACTCAACGGTTTTCTTAGACTTGTCTATAGTCGCCGCGGATTCCTCACCTGTCGCCGAAATAGAAATCAGTTCCTTGTCACTTGAAACCTTTTCGTCGGCGGCGGCAATTGAAAGAGAAAGCACCCAGGTCTTGGCCGTACCATCTTCAGCCGTAACCTTAAAAGATTGGAAATTTTTCCAAGCCTTGATTGTATCGGGTTTAGGACTCACAGAAGCACCATCAGAAACAGCAAAGGAATCTACGACTGCGTTTCCTACCGAGGAGCCGTTTTTCAGCTTGATATAAATCGTATCCTGAGAGCGATTCACCTTGAGTTGGTCTTTGAAAAGCAACTGCAAATCAGTAGCGTTACTCTTGATGGAGAAGACTATCACAGCCCAAACTTTTTCCGAACCATCTTCGGCCTTCACCTTGATTTTTTGAGGAGCCGACCAATCTTTTATTGACTTTGGATCCGGCGACACTGTTGCATTACTGGGAATAACCACATTGGAAAGCACAACTGATTTCACATTGTACCCCTGAGGATACGTCACGTAAATCGAATCCCCTTTCACCACCGTCTCCAAGGCATCCTTGAAATCCAGAGAAATGGAGTTATCCGAAGATTTGGACATTTCACCACCATCATTGCCAGATTCGCCAGAACCGTTCTCTCCAGGATTATCTGTAGAAGAACCCTCATCCGGAACAACAAATTTTAACTGCCATAGGGCCATATCCCCGTTTTCGGCGATAATCACCATATAGAGTATTCGGCTAGCAGGCAGGCGTAATTTACTTCCGTCCTCCAGCTTCTTCTCTACATAGGCCATCTTTTTGACAAGAGAATCCAGAGCCAAGGAATCAGAGGGAAATTCCAGCACCTTGCTTTCAACCAAGTGGAGACTCGCCATATTGCTTATGTTTATACTCTCTATCGTAACGGAATCCCACACCTGTTGAGAATCAGGAACGGCCTTCAGATTAATGACCATCCGTTGTTCATCGGGATAAACCTCAGCATCTCCTTCCTGTTCTTCAAAAACGATTTCATTAAACTTATGATAGGGAGATGTTCCGAACTCATCGTAATCGGCGGAACAGCTCATCAACAAGGCCCAAAGGCCTGTCCACAAGACCATCCAGAGTTTCTTTGCAGGAGAATTATTTTTCTTAAATAGGACCATATTCATTCTCCTAGTAAATCAGTTTGAAATCATCCAGGAACAGCTGTGAATTTTCGCCACCACGGAACCTTCCGCTCATCACAAAGGCATTTCCGCCATCGGCCACGTAGGCAAAAGCAGACGAAGCAAACATCACACGGATAGAAGCCACGTCTTCGTCACCGGAGCCCACCCCCGCTAAATCGGAAAAGCCCGTGTACCCTGCAGAAAGCAACCCATTATCACTGCCGTAGTCCAGATTCACCGTCTGCAACGTCCAATCATTGACAGAACTAGATTCCGTAATGACTCCAGAAGCGACAATCTTGTTGTCTGCACTCACCAGAACCACGTATATCAAGGCTCTTTGCGGGTAGGTCTCATTAGAATTTTTCTCATGAACATATTTATATCGAATTTCAAAGGCACTAGGTCTAGCGGTAAAAGGTTGTCCATGGCTCATGTACTGAGAGAAATCTGCCGGATCGCTATCACTATCATTGGTGGCCTTATAGATGTAGCTACAATCCGTTCCCGAAAAATGCCCTGCATAATAAAAGCCACCCGCCATTTTCCATGCGGTTATGCCCTTACTCACAGAAATCGTTGACAGCTCCGCATACAGGGTTTCAGATTCTGATTTGAAGACCAAATTTGCTTTTGACGAATAGCTTGTAATCAGGTTCACTTTAGCTGATGCCGCCATAGCATCGCTAGTGGTAGCCCAGAAATCATTGCGGTCACTGAAGTCCGACCCGGGAAGCTGTACTCCCGCCACCACGGTATAGGTAGCCACATTCCCCTCTTCATCCTCAAATTCCATATCCACCGGACGGCGCAAGTCATTTGTCGTATCCAAGGGTATCAACTGTATTTGTGAAAGATCAGCCTCGTAGGGCATTTCCACGTATATTTTAGAACCTATCAGTGAAATGCTCCTTCCGTTGACCACATCCAAGTCTTCGAGCTTCACCGTCTGCGGAACAGGTGTTGCGCTACCGCTGGACGGAGCTTCGGCAGAACTGCTGCTAGAACCGGCTTCAACAGACGTGGAAGATTCAGGAACATCTTCTGAAGAGGAACCTGTTGAGGAATTCGGTGAAGAGCCCGATGAAGTGCCAGATAAATCACTCGAAGATTCCGAGTTCTCGCCACTAGACGAACTATTTTCAGAAACAGAAGAACCAGGATTTGAAGCTCCAGACGAGCCATTACTGGAATTGGAAGACTTGGGCGTTTCAGGCAGTTTCCAAACCACCAACCACACGCCCGCAATCCTGTTGTAGGAATCCAGTGCCACGATAGAAAACTGATTCGTATCCTTCGTGGAAATCACCGTACCGGGAACAAGCTTTTCGCCCAACGCAGGGTCCACTAAATCGTCGTCGGCGGCCAAATACAAGGCGGAACTTCCCGGAAGAGCAAGAGAATCAACAACCAAGGAATCTAGCCAACCCTTTGCTGATTTCACATAGATTACCTTATTCCTTTTGTCTAAGGAATCCACCGTCCACCCCGAAAGCTTCAACTCCATCTCCTCCGAAATTTTTTCTTCCGGAAACAGCGGAGTATCGGATTCCTCCGAACAGCCCACTACCAGCAGGCTGAACAAGGCAACAACACCAGCAAAAACAAGTTTTCTCATCGTCGCCTCCTAGAAGAAATAGACCAAGGAGAAATCCAAGGCCAAGAGGTTGATGGTGAAATTCACAATGTTATAGACCAGTCTGCTATGGCTTTCGCCATTTTCTTCCACATCCACGACGCTAGTACTTAGACCCAGAAGCCCCACAGAGGTTTCAAAGGCAAAACGGCTCAACACCATAATGCAGATACCTGGATTTAGGCCCGCCTTGATAGTCCAAGTCTTGTTGCGGGTCTTGTCCATCTCTTCACCATCATCGGTCTGGGACATTCCGTAGGAATACTGGACCAATACGGAGGTTTCGTTAAAAAAGTAGAGGCTCTTAGAGTCCATGACCTTCAGGTAGTTCTTCAAGAAGGGCTGGACAAAAAATCCGTTGCTCACGTACTTGCGGTGCTGTTTGACATCGGCAATATCTTCCAGCAAGGAAAAATCTACATCCAGCCAGGTACGGGAATAGCCTAAATGGGCACCGACGGCCAAGGCATCCTTGATAAAGTAGCCTCCAAAAGCCTGAACCGTAAACATATATCCATCGGCCTCATACACATCCCCGATAATGACATTCAGCGCATCATCTTCGGTATTCGCCTGAATCAAGGACAAGGTGGCACCACCAAGAATATGCCCGGCAGAAATGGCTTCTTCAGGAGACACTGGGTAAAGTTCGTCCAAAAGACCACCGGACTTTGATTCTTCTTTAGGGGGTGTATTTTTTTGCACTAGGGAATCGGCCTCCGCACCGAATGCGGAAACCGCACAAAGGCAAAATAGCGCCACGGACAAAATAAGCCGTTTCATACCAAAAAAAAATAAAAAAATCCCGCAAAGGCGGGATTCCTGTTATAGGCTAATTTGTCACTTCTGCTTGAATCTGAGGTAAAGCCCCTCTACATAAGAGAGGAAAGCCTTAAAAAGGGACAATCCCTCAAGACTGTCGGAAAAATATTCCACATCGATACTCTCGGGCGCAGAAGCCTCTGCATTTTCCATGTCGGTAGTTACCTGCACATAGTTGGAAGGATCCGCCACTACTAGCACCAGCAGAGTATAATCGTTTGTAACAGGGACTGTAAAATCCAACACAAAATCCAGCACCAGTCGTCTATTTTCTACCGAAGCCTTGAAGGAGCGAATCTTTTCCACCTTCAAGAATTCAGAACCACACTGGATATAGTTGAAATAATTCGCCTTGGAGGCCTCGCCGAAAACAACGGGTCTTAAAGCATCGCTTTCGCTGGCCGACAGATTTCCATCGCCGTCCTTATCTACAGAGGCAATCGTAGCGGCGCTATAGACCTCGTCGTAAACCCAATGGTTCTGGACGCCCGAGAGTCCTTTCTCATTAAAAAGGACCTTGACCGTAGCATCAACAAACACATGAGGGTGGGCCATGGCCACAGAGGCGCACAACCCGAAAAACAAAAGAAAAAACTTAGAACGCAAGAACAAATCCCGCAACCAAAAGACCTATTCCCACAGCACCTAAACCGATGCCTACGCCAGCCTTGGTGTCTCCCTTCTTGTTCAAGTCGTGATTGTCCTTTACCATTTTCTTGGTGTCAGGACTTTCGAAGGCAGACATTCCGTATGCCTTCTTTTTCTTGGCCGCGTCATCCCAATCCTTTTCGGCCAAGTACCACATGACACCACCAGCAATAATGGGAACGATGGAGCTCCATAACAGGCCGCGTCCAATGCGACGCTTGCTGCGTTCATCGTTAAAGGCGTTCTGTTCTTCAATCAAGGCAAGGTCGTCCAGAATAGGTTCCATTTCCACGTTAATCAGGTTCGGCATGAACGCCTTGATTTCGGTGACAATGGTGGTATCGCGGTAGCCAACCTTTCTAAAGTAAAGGCTGGTCTTTGCCTGGGGGCGAATTCCGTCCACCACCACATCTGTCATGTAGTGGGGCATAATGTTCACCGTAGGCACCTCGTTGATGAACACTTCTACCGCTTCGGGGTCGGTATTCAGGGTCAACCTGGTAGAGGGTCGTTCTACCGGAATCTCTATGCGGTTCAGGCTGTCGGAATTGATGCGGACCACGGCGGTACCCCACCATTCCACGCCTTTCAGTACCTGCATCACCGAAATAGTGTACTTGCCCGGAGCAATGCGCTTGATGGTATCCGGCGCCACCTGCTTGATAGGAATGCCGTTCACGAAAAGTGAACAAGCCGCAGGAACAGATGTTACAAAGAGGTTTGCGCTTCCCGGCGGATAAAGCTCCAGGTCCTCTTCGTCATCCACATATTCGGGAACCACATAATTCGAAAGGCCAAGGTCGATCATCTCGTCGTCTTCCATGTTATAGAGACGGCGCAGGTCCAAACGGTAAATCTTGATGAAGGGGTTCGCGGAATCGGCGGCAATACTATCTTGGATTTCTTGCTGGCGGATTTCCTCTTCAACGCGGGCAATTTCTTCCAGCTTCATACGGGTGTCTTCTTTCTGGAGGGCGGTCTCGAAGTCGTCGTCGGCGCCGTCATCCACCTCTTCCTGGGGCTGTTCCTGGGGTTGTTCGGCAGGAGTGGTGTCCGCCACGGCAACGGGGACTACCGGTGCAGGAGTCGCCACGGAATCTGCTTCTTCATCCTCTTCCTCCTGATGCTGGCCATTGCTTTCTTCCATGGCGGCAATGGTTTCTTCTTGCAACTTTTCCAGAGTCTTCTGTTCGTCGGCATTGGGGCGCTTCAGGTAAACCGTATCTTTTTCAATCTTTACAAAGATGGCCTCTTGTTCCACAGAATCGCCCATAATCCAGTAACGGACAGGAACTTCTCTGCCTACAGCAGGTTTGGCAACCGTGTCCACAGAGGCTTTTGCGCTGTCCAGTTTTGCAAAGGGATCGGCGGGCTTTTCGGCAGGTTTTGCCGCAGCTTCAGCAGCAGGAGCAGTCTCAACCGCAGGAGCGGGAGATTCTGGCTCCGGCACTTCTGCGGGAGCAGGGGCTGCCTGGCTAGGCGATTCGGCAACAGCGGCAGGAGCCTCTTGGGCAGGAATCTGCCCGGCATCATTATCCCAGTCGTCTTCGTCGGCCAAGGCGGGCAACGCCGTCACAAAGGCCAAAAAGAGCACACAAATACGATTCCACATATTTCAAAGATATATTATTAAAAGCCTTCCGTTCGGGGCTTTTTTTTGATTTTTGCACAATAAATAGGTCCAGAACCGTTTGTCCTGTCGGGCAAAATGTGGACCCCGAACTCAGTGCGGTCTGCGCCCTCCGGAATATCCGAGATTTCAACAGTGCAAGCCTCGGGGCGTTTTTTCAGGATTCTTGAAACCACACCATCGTTTTCCAGTGGAGAAAGAGCACAAGTGCCATACACAAGAATTCCACCGGGACGTAGCGCATCGATGGCCGAAGCCAAAAGGGAGCCCTGTTCCACCGCAAGTCTCTTGATTCGCTTCGCAGACCATACCTCCAGGTGAGCCGGAGAGTTCAGTACATGCCGGTCCGAAGAGCAAGGAGCGTCCAGCAGAATCCGGTCAAAGGACTCCTTTCTATGGAGACCGAACTTGACTCCATCGTATCCCGTTACACTGATAATGCTACGCCATTCTTTGGGCAAGGAATTTTCCAAAACATGCTTAAGGCGTTCCCGTCTGTCTGGCGAACGGTCGTTACACTGCAACGAACCTGAGCCTTGGAGTTTGGACGCGATTATCAGGGACTTTCCGCCGGGAGCAGCACATATGTCCAGGACATCCATTCCAGGCTCTACGCCCAGCGATTCGGCCGCAAAGACGGACGCCTTGTCCAAAAAATAAGGTTCATGACCTTCCCCGAACTGTAACTTTTCAAAGCTGGATTCCCCCTTGAGGGATTCCAGCAGGGCCGGCCAGCGGTCGCCGAACAATTTCTCGTAGTAATCAAAAAATTCCATGAAACCAACCCTTAGCCAGCAAAGACTCAGTCTTCGGGCGCAGTGGGAGGCACGCGAGCAATCACTCCCACTGTTCCGCGGGTTGCCTTGACCAAATCTGCCGGGGCAATCTTCAACTGTAAGCCGCGCTCACCGGCACTCACGTAGACGAACGGGAACTGCAGGGCGGTTTCGTGAATGAAAATGGGAAAGTTCTTCTTGAGGCCGAGAGGGCTGCAACCGCCCCGGATGTAGCCTGTCAGCGGGGTCAAGTCCTTCAAGGGAACGGTATCGATTTTCTTGTTGCCGCTGACCTTGGCGGCTCCCTTCAGGTCCACTTCCAAATTACCGGGAACGACGCATATCAGATAGCCAATTCTGTCGCCATGGACCAGGATGGTCTTGAAAACCTGGTTGATGTCTTCGCCCAGGCTGTCCGCCACGTGTTGAGCACCCAGGTCGTTTTCATCCACCTTGTAAGGGATCAACTCATACTGGATCTTCTGGCGGTCCAGGATTCGGGCAGCGTTTGTCTTCTTGATATCCATAAATGTCCTCAAGGGGAAAAAATAAAATATTTATACAGAATCAATGTAGTCCAACTTGGAATATTCCGACTTAGACAGAGAAAGCCTTACAAAACACTTTAATTTACCTTGTATATATTTATAATTTACCTTGTACATATTTATATATGATTTAAAACCGCCTTTGGGGCAAGGAGAATCAATGTATATGAAAAAGAGCACTCTAATCATTTCGTGCTTTGCCGGCATCTCTATGGTAGCACTTGCTGGTTGTGGAGACAGTAGCAGCGGAACCGATGCAAAAGGCGCCGCAGATGAAGCCAGCGAAAAATACTTCCCCGACATAAAGAGCGGCAGTTGCGATTTCAAAAAAGAGGACAAAGTATGGAAATACACGTCTACTGCCGAGGCAGATGGGGACGTCTCCGTAGTTGCCCGTTATTACACATATAAAAAGGGCGGTTCCATCGACTCCAACGTCGTTGTAACTACCGGCGAAGACATCAAAATGGCCTGCAAATATGCAGACGAAGAAGTTTATGACGATGAACAGGCTGGTTCGAGAATATCCAGCACCTGCAAGAACGGCGCCCTGTACACAATCGATGTACAAGAGGACATTGATCCAGAATTAAGCCGTGACGAAGCCTTTGATGAGGTTATGCAAACCTGTAAGACGCTGAACAAAGTCAAGCTCGATGGGAAAGGCGATGCGGGCGATACAGGGAAAGACGATGACGGAGACACCGAAGACGAAGGAAAGGTCATCTGCGATTTTGACGATGACGACCTCTGGATCGTGCAAGAAGACGGAGACTATGGCAAGTACCGCTACCACGAATGGCATGGGGATTCCGTCACGGTCTGGTGGGTCAAAGAAAACGGAAGCATATTCGGGACAAATACCACCAAGCAGGACAAGGCCCAAACCCTTAAGGACTTTAAGAAAAAATGTACCGAATACAAGGACTTGAACCCGAAGGGAGGAGAGAAAGAAGAAGACGGTGGTTCTAGTTCATCTGCTGAATCTAGCGACGGCTGTATTGCCAGCTTTAACGGAGAGTGTCTAGCTTGGGCTTGCAGCAAGGAGCACAAGGAAACCTGCACCGATAAAGAACTTTGCGAAATGGGAGATAAGGACTATTGCGAAGAAGATGATGACAACGATATCGACGGTGATGATAACGGTGCCGCTACCACGACTGTCACCTGCGATTTCGCCGTTACTGACAACGAATGGGAAGTTGTAATAAATAACGATATGTCTATGATTTACGAGTGGACCGGAACATCCTACAAGGTTTACAATTTATCTAGAGATGATACGGGTAGTGCTGACAACTGTCAGTCAACGCTGGAGTCTTTTGGCAGCACTTTCGATGACGCCTCATGCGAAGGGTCTGTCTTTGTCGGATTAACGATGATGAGCGAGCAGGAGGATTGCGATGAATCATGTCGAGAACAAGCTTATGAAGCAGTAAAGCAAATGTCTTGCTCCGAATAATCGCATAATTCTTTACATCTGAAAAATATGGGTCCGGGTCTTTTCCCGGACTTTTTTATATTGTCGTTTGAAAAGTGAGGAATATATGGATATAAAGGGTGCGACCTTTCCGCAATCCAGCAAGATTTATGTGCAGGGAAAATTGTTTCCCGAAATCCGCGTGGGCATGCGGGAAGTAAAGATTGACGACCCCATGACTCCGGCGGTGCCCGTTTACGACACCAGTGGACTTTACGGCGACGCCTCTGCAGAAATTGACATAAAGAAGGGACTTCCCAAGATTCGCGAAGGCTGGCGAGAATGGCTCAAGGACGTTCCCGGTGCAGAAGATTGCAAGACCCAGCTGGACTTCGCCCGCAAGGGAATCATCACTCCCGAAATGGAATACGTAGCCATCCGTGAGAACCAGCGTTTGGACCAGATTCTGCCGAAGGAATCGGGCATCAAGCCTATTACGCCGGAATTCGTCTGCTCCGAAGTGGCTGCAGGCAGGGCCATCATCCCCTCCAACATGAACCACCCGGAATGCGAACCCATGATTATCGGTAACGCCTTCCTCACCAAGATCAATTCCAACATCGGGAACTCCGCCCTCAGTAGCGGTATCGAGGAAGAGGTGGAAAAACTGGTGTGGTCCGTCAAGTGGGGGGCCGACACCGTCATGGACCTTTCTACCGGCAAGAACATCCACGAAACCCGTGAATGGATCCTGCGGAACAGTCCCGTACCTATCGGCACCGTGCCTATCTACCAGGCTCTTGAAAAAGTCAAGGGCAAGGCCGAAGACCTGACCTGGGAAGCCTACCGCGACACCCTGATTGAACAAGCAGAGCAGGGCGTAGATTACTTCACCATCCATGCGGGACTTTTGCTGAAACACATCCCGCTGACTCTCAAGCGCACCACGGGAATTGTGAGCCGCGGAGGCTCTATTCTTGCGCTGTGGAGCATGGTCCACAAGAAGGAAAACTTCCTTTACACCCACTTCCGGGAAATCTGCGAGATTCTTGCCAAGTACGATGTGGCTGTTTCCCTTGGTGACGGGTTGCGTCCGGGATCCATTGCCGACGCCAATGACGCCGCCCAGTTCGGAGAGTTGGAAACCTTGGGAGAACTGACCAAAATCGCCTGGGAATACGGCGTGCAGGTGATTATCGAAGGTCCGGGACATGTGCCCATGCACAAGATTCAGGACAACATGGCCAGGCAGACGGAAAAATGCTTCAACGCCCCCTTCTACACCCTGGGCCCTCTCACTACCGACATCGCTCCCGGCTACGACCACATTACCTCGGCCATCGGGGCAGCACAGATTGGCTGGTACGGAACCGCCATGCTGTGCTACGTGACGCCCAAGGAACACTTGGGACTCCCGGACCGAGATGATGTTCGCGCCGGTGTGGTGACCTACAAGCTGGCTGCCCATGCGGCGGACCTCGCCAAGGGGCATTTTGGAGCCCAGTTCAGGGACGACGCCCTTTCCCGCGCCCGTTTCGACTTCCGCTGGAACGACCAGTTCGCCCTTTCTCTGGACCCAGAAAAGGCCATGGAATTCCACGACAAGACCCTGCCCGAAAGCCGCGCCAAGAGCAGCCATTTCTGCAGCATGTGTGGCCCGAACTTCTGCAGTATGAGGATTTCCAGGGCTATAAGAAATTTCGTTGAAAAAGGCGAAGTGGGAGACGTCTAGGGACGCACATGCGCCGAGTCGAAGCAACAGGTCGAAGCGTTCCTACTCTAACATAATCGTGAAGGGGCCGTCGTTTACGAGGCTCACCTGCATGTCGGCGCCGAATTTCCCTGTCTGCACGACGGGGATTTCTTTTTTGCACTCGGCAACGATGTATTCGTAGAGCTCGTTTGCAAGTGCCGGGTTGCCGGCGCCGTTGAAGGTGGGGCGGTTGCCCTTGTTGCAGTTCGCGTACAGCGTGAATTGCGATACAAGCAGGAGCTCGCCGCCGACATCCTTGATGGAAAGGTTCGTCTTGCCGTTTTCGTCGGCGAAGA
>CAMKMX010000040.1 GCA_946414025.1 uncultured Fibrobacter sp. | reverse complement strand
CGCGCACCTGCGCAGAAGTCATAGTAGGCATAATGTGTCCCTTTTATTTTTCGGGGGTAAATTTAGAAATTTATCAGTCCCTAAGGGGGGAAGTCTCCCCCTCGTCAAAGCCTTGCCCAGTGTCATCCTGAGCCCTTCGACAAGCTCAGGGTAAACTCCGTCGAAGGATCTGGGGCAAGTCTTTGCCTACCCCTTCTCCTAGGGGCAACGCCCCTAAAATCCCTAACTCTATGACCATCAAACGATTACAATTTCGAAAAATTTCCGTTCAAAAAACGCTCTGACCAAAAGCAAAATCAAGCCTCCAGCGGCGGTTCAAGCAGGCCCCTGCAATTGCTATATTGGGACTCACAAAAGAACAACAAAACAGAAGTCTCGACCCGCACTACTACGGCAATTCGGGCGAGCAAAGAGGAAAAATGATTAACGCATGGAATGGCTTTGAAGGCGGACTCTGGCAAAGCGAAATCAACGTCCGCGATTTTATTCAGCGCAACTACACGGCATACGACGGAGACAAGTCCTTCTTGGCGGGCCCGACGGACGCCACCCAGAAACTGTGGGACGAACTGCAGAGCCTGCAGGCCGAAGAACGTAGGCACGGCGGCGTGCTGGACATGGACACCGACATCGTCTCCACCATCACGAGCCACAAGCCGGGCTACATCAACGAGCGTCTCAAGGATCTGGAAAAGGTCGTGGGCCTGCAAACCGACAAGCCCCTGAAGCGGGCCTTCATGCCCTTCGGCGGCATCAAGATGGCCGAAGAAGCCTGCCAGCAGTACGGCTACAAACCCAACGCCGACCTCCACAAGATTTTTACCGAATACCACAAGACCCACAACCAGGGCGTGTTCGACTGCTACACTCCCGAAATCCGCGCCGTCCGCAAGGCCCACCTCCTGACTGGCCTCCCCGACACCTACGGTCGCGGACGTATCGTAGGCGACTATCGCCGCGTGGCCCTTTACGGTATCGACTACATCATCAAGCAGAAGCAGAACGACCTCGCCCACGTGGGCGACGGCACCATGACCGACGACGTGATCCGCCTTCGCGAAGAAGTGGCCGAACAGATTCGTGCCCTGCAGCAAATGAAGGTGATGGCCGCAAGCTACGGCTTCGACATTTCCGAACCGGCAACCAACGCCCAAGAAGCCTTCCAGTGGCTCTACTTCGGTTACCTTTCCGCCATCAAGACCCAGAACGGTGCCGCCATGAGCGTGGGCCGTATTTCCACCTTCCTGGACATCTATATCGAACGCGACCTCAAGAATGGCACCCTCACCGAAAGCGAAGCCCAGGAACTGGTGGACCACATGGTTATGAAGTTCCGCATGGTGAAGTTCGCCCGTATCGAAAGCTACAACCAGCTTTTCAGCGGCGACCCGGTGTGGGCCACCCTCGAAGTAGGCGGCATGGGCCAGGACGGACGTTCCATGGTTACCAAGAACGATTTCCGCTTCTTGCACACCCTCGAAAACATGGGCCCCTCTCCGGAGCCGAACCTCACGGTGCTCTACACCAAGCGCCTGCCCGAAAACTTCAAGGAATACGCCGCCTACATTTCTGTGACGACTAGTTCCATCCAGTACGAAAACGATGACGTGATGCGACCCATCTGGGGTGACGACTACAGCATCTGCTGCTGCGTGTCCGCCACCCAGACAGGTAAAGAAATGCAGTTCTTCGGCGCCCGTGCGAACCTCGCCAAAGCCCTCCTCTACGCCATCAACGGCGGCAAAGACGAAAAGGGCGGCCTGGTGCCCGGCATGCAGATCGGCCCGGAACTTGCACCGATTACCAGCGAATTCCTGGACTACGACGAAGTAATGCACAAGTACGACATCATGCTGGAATGGCTCGCGGGTATCTACGTGAACACGCTGAACCTGATCCACTACATGCACGACAAGTATTACTACGAAGCCGCTGAACTCGCCCTCATCGATACCAATGTGCGCCGCACGTTCGCGACAGGTATCGCAGGCTTCAGCCATGTGGTCGACAGCCTTTCTGCCATCAAGTACGCGAAGGTGAAGGTGGTCCGCGGTGACGACGGTCTTGCCAAGGACTTCGTGGTGAAGGGAGATTTCCCCAAGTACGGCAACGACGACGACCGCGCCGACGAAATCGCCGTGTGGCTGTTGAAGGAATTCATCGCGAAGATCAAGAAGCACCACACCTATCGTAACGCCGAACCCACGACTTCTATCCTTACGATTACGAGTAACGTGGTGTACGGAAAGGCCACCGGCGCTCTCCCCGACGGACGCCCGGCAAACGCCCCGTTTGCTCCCGGTGCAAACCCGAGCTACGGGGCCGAAAAGAACGGCCTCCTCGCTTCCCTCAACTCTGTCGCGAAACTCCCCTACGAGTACGCGCTGGACGGCATCAGCAACACCCAGACC
The DNA here is from genome assembly GCA_946414025.1 of uncultured Fibrobacter sp. Taxonomy (GTDB): domain Bacteria; phylum Fibrobacterota; class Fibrobacteria; order Fibrobacterales; family Fibrobacteraceae; genus Fibrobacter. Next base: position 17,469 of record CAMKMX010000040.1, on the reverse strand, counting down.
ATCAGCCCGAATGCTCTCGGCCACAGCGACGACGAACGCGCCCAGAAGCTGGTGACCGTCATGGACGGTTACTTCGCCCAGGGTGCACACCACCTGAACGTGAACGTGTTCGGTGTTGAAAAGTTGCTGGACGCTCAGGCCCATCCGGAAAAGGCAGAATACGCGAACTTCACCATCCGCGTTTCCGGCTACGCCGTCAAGTTTCTCTCCCTCACGAAGGAACAGCAGGACGACGTCATCAGCCGCACCTGCCACGGCGTGCTGTAGCTAACGGGAAATGGGTTTGGCCTCCCAGCCATAATCCTGATACATCTTGACCGAAAGACCCTTCGCCTTAACATAGTCGCCAATCATCTCGGTGCGCTTGTTTTCGCGGAGGGTTTCGTTATTTGACATGTTTTTCACCAATTCGTCATAGTATTCGCCAAAGATTTTCCTGGCGCTCTTGTCGTAGCGGGAACCGTCTTCATAAAGGCCTCCTTGTTCTACACCAATAATATACCTTTTCTTTTTTATAAATAAAAATTGATAATTTTAATATATTTAATCAATTATCATTATAAATTGCATTTTGACGCAAATTCTCTTTTTTCAAGCGCAAATCGTCGTTTTTTTATCTATAATTAGTGCATGGCCCCAAGTGAAGTCAACGCCCTCATCAAGAAGCTCTCGCCCTTTCTGGACGAAAGTTCCGAAGTATTTCGCGAACTAACCGTCTTTTTTGGCGAAGGCGGCAAGATAGAAGTCCATCACGGAGACCTTCAGAAATTCCTGGGCCGTAAACGGCTCTACCGCGTGATACGCCTGAGGGGCGAAAGCTACAAGGACTGCGTCTATCAGCTGGTAGACGACCATCCAGAAAGTATGGAAGCCCTGGGTATGCTCCGGTACTACAAAGCCCCAGCAGGCCCCATCCACTGGGAGCACGTAGAGGCCGCCGAAATCGCCATAGGCAAAGAACTGACCACCAATCCCTACGGCTGGGCACCAGACGCCTGGACTCTCTTTGAGCATAACGAATCCGAAGTCAGTCCTGCGCAGAGCAGTACCGGAGACCACGAGATGGTGGCCATTCTCGCCTTCGATTACGGCGACTAGGCCTTCGATCAAGGCTTCACGAATTCAAAGAAAGTAACGCCCGGAACGCTCTTTGCGCTTCGGCCTTCCAGATATTCCTTAAAGGGAATCTCCAGCACCTGCTTTTTGAAAGCGGCATGACGGAACATGGGAAGCTCACCAGGGGTGAGCACCATAAATCCCGTGTGAGTGGCGTCCAGATTCTCCATAGGAGCCACAAGCCCGACACCCTGCACCTTCATGGGCCCTTCGTATACACGCCCTGCCCATTCAAGAGTCTTGTCATAAGGCAAGTAGCGGATTTCCACGGCAGGGTCGGCGGCTTCCTTACCATCTACCAGGTATTTCAGGTTTTTCTTCTTGAAAAACTCGTTCTTTCCGATGGTCTTCACCACCACCGTATCCCCCGGCATGGAAAGCTTGCGGGTAAACCTTGTATCGCTAGCCCAGTCGGCAAGCAGGTAATGCTTGCGGTGGCTGTAATCGATAATTCCATCCTTGTAGCGGATGCTCTGCAACACCTTGAAAAGGGAATCTTCACTTGTGGCTAGTGCCATGGCCAGGGCGTGCTCGATATAGGTCACGCAATCTACGGAATCCATATAGACCAGCGGTTTTGTCTCGATGGAATCCAGGTAGCCCTCGCCCATGGGCCCGAGCAAGTAAGGAGTTCCTTCCATCTTGCGGGAGAAATATTCCAGGCGAGCGTCCAGACCGCGGATGTTCTGGGCGTCGAGCCACATCTCCTTCATCTTGAGGAGCGACGCATAATCGTCGTTGGTCTGGGCAATAAGGCGCATCCAAAGGGTGTCCAGCACGTCTTTCAGGGTGGCGTCCTTGTTCTTGCCCGTCTCGTTCAGGTACATGGCCACAGTCAGGGTGTCACCGTCCATAGGGAACAGGTAGCCTACCAGGCCGTGGGCCTCGCCGATGAACCCCGTCTTGAATCGGGTGAGCCACGTGTATTTCAGCTCCGTCATGCGCTTGGCGCCCGTACCCACCTTCGGGCCCGCAAAACTGTTCATGTAGAACTCGCCTCTGGGGTGCCGGGCCATCTTGGCCAGCAACTGCGTTTCTACGGAAGGTTTCAGCTTGTTCTTGGGCGAAAGACCGCTTCCATCCCAGACTTCAAAATCATCGAAACTCAGGCCCATTTCCGTAAGGAACTTTTCTTCCAGTTTCTTTCCGTTCTCTACGTTGCCCTTGCCGAGAATCTTGCCGCCCATGTTGCGGAAAAGACTTTCGGCGTGGTAGTTCTGGCTACGCTGATTGATTTCGTCCAGAATACTCAGGAATGGCGCCGCCGAAAAGATGAACCGCTTGATTTCGATACCCTGGGGAATGTCGTGGTTCTCTTCGAAAACAATACCGTTTTCCTTGAGCATGTACATGAACGCCGCACGGAAATACCCCACGGGGTTACGGATAGGGAGCACGAGACTTGCGGAATCCACGTCCATGCCGATAGTTCCACCCAGGGTAATCACGGACTTGTCAGGCTCCAAGGCCCAAGTCCATTTTCTCTTTTTTCCGGGAACGGTCTTCAGGTCGTTCTTGACTGTCACGTAGCCCACGTCAGGCACAATGGAGACTATAGCCGAATCCCCTTCCTTTTCGCCGGGCTTGAAACGGACCATGGTGCAATTGTCGTTAAAGTCCAGCGGGGCGATTTCGGCACCGTACCAGGCGTCGTAAAAATTCTTGCGCCAGTGTTCCGCCTTCCAGGGGCCGTCATAAAAGCCCGTATCCAAATCGATGGTTCCGCGGATGGTGTCGATTCCTAGAGCATGAATGGAATCCACCATGGCATCTATCATGTAAAAAGGATCCGCATAGTAGCGTCCCGAAAAATTCGGGTCCCCTTCACCGCGAATCTGCACCGAGCCCAGGAACTTTTTCTGCTGGACACTTCCCATCAAAGAAATTTTCGTTTCGGGAGCATAGTCCAGGGGCAAAAAGTGCAGGGCCGTCGCCGTGGTCAAGGTTTTGAGGGTGCTCGCCGGAGTAAACTTTTCTTCGCCGCGGATGTTCGCCAGTTCCTTTCCGCTCTTGAGGGAACGCACCGAAATTCCGAGACGGGAACCAGGCACAACGGAATCTACGTAGGTCTGATAAGGCGCCAAATCAATCCCGGCAAACAGCGGGGCTGCCACAAAAGCACAGAACGCAAGGCAACGGAGCAATTTCATCATCCGCTACTTCTTCCTGACAAGGGCCGACAGCGCCATGCCCGCGATGGCGGCAACAGCCGCAATGACCACAACCAAAACAAACACCCAGATGGAGCCTCCCTCATCTTCGACGACAACCGTCATGGATTCAGGAGTCACTTCTTCAACAGGGGCAAACACCAAGCTCTTGATATGGGAAACGGCGTGGGCTTTGTCCAGCGTGTCGGCATAGCCAAGAGACTTGTTAATCTTCTGGTGGGCATCCCAGAACAATTCCACCGTCTGTCCCTCCACTGCCTCGCGGGAAGAACCTTCCCTAAACAAGTCGCCCAAGGCATTGGAAAACTCTATCAATATTCCTTCGATGGCCACCCATTCCGGAATGTTCGGGAAAGACTTTCCGGTTTTCATGGTCTCGATAATCCTGGAATAGCGGGCGTCCTTGTCCCAGATGTTCACGATGCTTTCGTCGGCAGGCAAGAAACCTACCTGTCGGGTGTAGGCGTCCATGTTGTCGGCCCGGAGCAGGTAACAGAGAAGCCGTTCTGCGGCAGGCCTGTGAGCCTTGGGCAACACCAGATGGCTTCCGCCAACAAAAGAAACGATTCCCGAGTGCCCCGCCAGAGGCTCCACGATGGTTATTCCGTCTTCGGCGATGGGCGAATCCTTGAGGCCGCCGTCCTTGCTTGCAATTTCCATCTGGCGGATAATTTCGGAGGTGCCGTACAGCACCAGCTGCCCGCCACCGATAAACCGTTCCGTTTCCTGCACGGAATTTTCGTCCAGACCGTAAGGGGAAATTTCCCTATCGGCAAAAATCCTGAGGTAGTAGGCCAGCCCCTTGAGGGTCGTAGAATCCAGCAGGGCGCTGCGGTAACCTGCAGAGGTCTTCGTGATGAAATCTCCGCCAAAGCTCCAGATGAAGGGCGCCATGTGTTGCGGGCCGGTCCAGTCCCCCTTTCCGGGCAGGGCGAAAGGCGCCACCTTGGCTGCACTATCGGAACCGCCAGCGGCGTTTTTCGCGAAAGCCCGCAGCACGCCTATAAATTCGGAGTAAGAATCCACCTCCTCTTTTTTCAGCGCAAGCTTTTTCCACATCTTCTCGTTGGCATACAAGGCCCTCACGTCCACAAACCACGGGAAAGAATACACCAGGGAATCCTGGGGCAAGCGGGCCGCCTTGAAGCTTTCCCTAAAGAAACGTGTGGCCCCTACCTGTTCCAGGTAGGCGTCCAGAGGTTCAATCGCCCCGGACGAAGCAAAGAAAGGAACCCAGGTAGAGCCCAACTGCAAAACGTCCGGGCCATTGCCGTTCGCTGCCGCAGAATCTGCGCCACTCAGCGCCTTGGAAATTTCGGCAAAGGCATCGCCCCAATTCAAGAACCTGATGCTTACAGGGATTTTCGTTTCGCGCTGGAACCGTTTGACAATGCGTCCAAGCGCCCGCTGGGAACCGATACCGTTGTCCATGACCCAAAGGGAAAGGGTATCGTCCAGAGGTGCCACCAGGGCTGGCTGCGATGCCAGAGAATGCACCGAGAAAAGGCACACCAAGGCAAGCACCGAGACAGCGGAAATATTTTTTGCAAACCGGATCATTTGGCGAACCGTTTGAAATCCTCGAAGAAACTCGGGTAGGTCTTGTTCACGCAAGCGGGGTCCAGAATCTTGATGGACACACCACCCAAAGAAACAAGGCTAAAACACATGGCCATGCGATGGTCGTTGTAAGTCTCGATGGAGGCGCTCTGCAAATCTTTTGGCGGGGTCACCGTGATGCTATCCATCGATTCGCGAACTTCGGCGCCAACCTTGCGGAGCTCTGCGGCCATGGCGGCAATGCGGTCCGTCTCCTTCACGCGCCAGCTGGCAATACCCGAAATGGTCATGGGACCGTCGGCAAAAAGCGCAAGCACGGCAAGAGTCATGGCAGCATCGGGAATTTCTACGGCGTTGAATTCGCCGAGACTTTTCAGCTTGCCCTTGGGGCCCATGCATTCCACCCAGTCGGGGCCAAGCTTTACCTGCACGCCCATACGCTCCAGCACATGCACAAAGGCAAGATCCCCTTGGATACTTTCGGAACCCATGCCCAAGACCTTGACGCAGCCTCCCGAGATGGCGGCGGCGGCCAGCGGGTAACTGGCAGAACTGGCGTCGCCCTCGACGGTGTAATCCTCCGGGCTCTGGTAAACGCCCTTGGGCACGTAGAAATCGGAAAGCCCTTCGTGCTTGACCTCTATGCCGAAACGTTTCATCACGTCCAGGGTCAAAAGCACGTAGGGCGCCGAAATCAATTCTCCCTCTACATGAATGTGCAAGGGTTCCCTGCAATAGGGCGCACAAATCAAGAGGGCCGTCAGGTACTGACTAGAAATGTTTCCGCGCACAGAAACAGAACCGCCCTTAAGCCCGTCCGCCTTAATACGGACCGGCGGATAACCCTCCGTCTCCTCGTAGGAGACATCCGCTCCAAGGCTCTGGAGGGCTTCCACCAAATCCAGGATGGGGCGTTCCCGCATGCGTTCTTCGCCCCGCAAGACAAATTCCCCGTGACCAAGGGTCAGGGCCGCCGTCAAGGACCGCATGGCCGTGCCCGCGTTTCCGAGGAACAGCTCCACGGGAGCACCCGACTGAGTCGCAGGTGTATCCACGGGGCCAGCGTTTCCGCAGACTACCGCCTCCGAAAAATCATCCGAAAACTGGATTTCCACGCCCAGCTTCTGCAGGGCCTCGCCCATGTAGCGGGTGTCGTCACTTTTCAGCAGGTTATGCAGCCTGGTCTTGCCTGCCGCCAGGGCCGAAATCAAAAAAGCGCGGTTCGTGATACTCTTGGAGCCCGGTAACTGGATAGTCCCCTCGAAGGACTTGAAAGCGGGCAACTGCTCAAAACTCTTGCGGAACTGAAAATCTTCCATACGTAAAAATTATACATTTTTAAGACGGAGCCGATGGAGCTCCACTCCGCAAAAGAGGCCGCAAAGGCAGCCCCTGTAAACCAGAGCCACGAGGAACCTATGGAACCAGAAATCACTACCAAGGAATTCGAAGTCCGCTTTTCGGATTGCGACCTCCACAGCCGACTGAAACTTTCCAACCTGTTCCTGTTCATGGAAGAAACCGCCATCGCCGACGCCGAAGCAAACGGTTTCGGCCTCTGGAAAATGATGAAGGCGGGCTACACCACCGTCATCACCCGCATCAAGCTCCGGATTTTGCACGTTCCCCTGTGGGGCGAAAAAATTTCCATTTCCACCTGGGCCAAGGAATTCTACAAGGACAAGGTGTGCCTCAAGGACTATTCTATCTTGGACGCCCGCGGGAACGCCATCGCCCAGGCCACATCGTCGTGGCTCCTGGTGAACCTCAAGACAGGCAAGTCCGAAAACCCGGCCAATAGCCCTTACCCCATCCCGCTGTTTCCGGGCAAGAACGCCCTGCCCGAGATGATGGACATTCTGGACCCGAGTATCGACCCCGCCGTGGTGCAGCAGGAAACCGCCCACTACAGCGACCTGGACATGAACCAGCACGTGAACCACTGCCGCTATGTAGATTGGGTCACCGACGTGCTCAGCAAAGAAGAAATCAAGGACCGGGGCATCCGTTCCATACAAATGAACTACATCCAGCAGATTCCCCTAGGCGAAAAGGTGAACCTGGTGCGCTTCAAGAACACCAACCACCACGCCTACATCTTTGGCATGAACGCCGCCGACATGACCAAGTGCCATTTCCAGGCCCGCATCGGGTTCAGGGACTAATCACGCCCATCCCCGGCCACAGTTCAAAGCAGGCGCTCCCGTCCTGATCCGTGCGGAAAAACCGCAGGGAATCGCCCAGCACGTATTTCAGCTTCTGCACGACCTGTTCCGACGGGTGGCCGTAAGGGTTTGTTGCCCCAACGCTTGCCACCGCATATTCCGGCGACACCTGCGCGAGGAACTGGAGACCGCTGCTTCCTGCAGAACCATGATGCCCCACCTGCAACAAGTCCGCCGTTAGGGTCGGCGACAGCTCCAGCAGACCCCGCTCCCCCAGGCTGTCCAGGTCGCCAGTCAAGAGGGCCGAAGCCTTGCCCCACGCAACCTGCAGCACGACGCTCCCGTGGTTTCCCGACACCACGTCATAGTCCGTAGGCCACAGCACCCGAATGTCCGGCACCTCCCCGAAACCGAGGTGGCTGCCACCAGACGAACCGGGCGCCAGCCCGAATTGTAAAGCGTCACCCCGCAAGAGCGTATCCACCGGAATTCCCCGCTTGTGAGCTATATACAGCACGCTATCCCTCCATACACCGCCTGCCGTATCGGGCCCTACGAAAAGATGTTTCACCCGAATGTCCTTCAGCTCCACAAACCCGCCTACATGGTCCCGATGGTTGTGGCTCAACACTACCCACTCCAGTTCCCGGACGCCCCTGGCTCCGAGGCTGTCGGCCACTCCCGCCGAATCGGGCCCCGCGTCGTAGAGGGCGAACCGTCCGTCATGCTCCAGCAACACCGCAAGTCCCTGCCCCACGTCCAGCACCGTCACACGCAAGGGGCGTTCCTCCTCCCCCACTTCGCTCACCCAGGTGCACCCCGCCGGCACAATGCAGCACAGGGCCGCAACAACGGCAACACATAAAGGCACCCTGACCCAAACAACAAGATTCCGCAAAATTCGAGTCATAAACCCTCCTAAAAAAAGACCCTTTACCTTTATAGACGCTTTTTTCGCCCCAAAAAAGCCTTGCTAAAAAAATTTTGCTATCTTTCCCACACAATGGCGAACAAGCCTCTGGAGACACTATGCAGTTACCCAAGTACAAAAAGAAAAAGCGCATCAAGCTGAAAATCTGCCAGGAACCTGGCTGCGGCCGCGAGTTCTGGGGCCACCCCATCGCCAAGTACTGCGAACTGCACCGCGACATTAAGCAGCGCCAGAAGCAGAAGAAGAGCATGGACAGCATCGAGTCCAAGAACATCATCTTCCGCCACAACTATACGGAGTCCATGGACCTCACCTTCAAGTGCTGCCTGGAAGGCTGCGACGAAAAGTTCACCATCAAGGTATTCCCCAAGCAGACGGTTTACCCCCGCTTCTGCATGGAGCACCGGAACGACTTCAAGCGGGAAAACTTCCTGCGCATTATGGCCAAAAAGGGTAACGATTAACCGCCAGTGCCCCTAAAACGGCCCTTTCCTCTTAAAAATGGAAACCACCCCTTGAAATTTGGGGTGGCTTTTTTATATTTGGGCTCACACTCATGGTGGGTGTAGCTCAATTGGTTAGAGTCCCAGATTGTGATTCTGGATGTTGTCGGTTCGAGTCCGGTCACCCACCCTCAAAAATCCCGCGAGAAATCGCGGGATTTTTTTTGTTTCCAGCAAGCAAAAAAAAGGAGCCTCCGAACGAGTCGGAGGCTTTCCTATTAGATGCGGGTTTGGATTGCTTCAGGGCTTCGCCCTTCGCAATGAAGCCCTAGGCTACGAAAGCCTACTAATCATGTAACCGGCGCAGACTGCGGTACCGATCACGCCGGCCACGTTCGGACCCATGGCGTGCATCAAGAGGAAGTTCTGCGGGTCATACTTGGCACCTTCCACCTGGGAAACACGTGCAGCCATCGGCACGGCGGACACGCCGGCAGAACCGATAAGCGGGTTCACGGGGTTCTTCGGGGAGCACCAGTTCATAATCTTCGCGAGGAAGAGGCCAGCCGCGGTGGAGAAACCGAAGGCCACAACGCCCATGGCGATAATCATGAGGGTCTGGGGCTTGAGGAAGATGTCGGCAGACATGGTGAGGCCCACAGAAGTACCGAGGAAGATGGTCACGATGTTCATGAGCTCGTTGGAAGAGGTCTTCACGAGACGTTCCACGACGCCGGCTTCCTTGAAGATGTTGCCCAGCATGAGCATGATGATAAGGGCAGAAGCGTCGGGCACCACCAGGATGCAGACGATCATCACCATCACGGCGAACACGATGCGTTCGGCCTTGCTCACCTGACGGAGAGCCTTCATGCGGATCTTCCTTTCCTTGTCGTTGGTCATCAGGCGCATGATGGGCGGCTGGATGAGCGGGACGAGAGCCATGTAGGTGTAGGCCGCCACGGCGATAGGTCCGATGAGGTGCTTTGCAAGTTTGTTTGCAGTGAAGATGGAGGTGGGACCGTCGGCGCCGCCGATGATACCGATGGAGGCCGCTTCACCGAGAGTAAAGCCACCGAAAGCCACGGCACAGAACATGGTCGCGAACACGCCGAACTGGGCGCCACCGCCGAGAAGCAGCGTACGCGGGTTGGCGATAAGCGGTCCGAAGTCCGTCATGGCACCCACGCCCAAGAAGATGATGGGCGGGAAGAGTTCCAGGTGGATACCCTGGCTGATGTAGTAATAGAGACCGGCAGTCGGGGTAAACATACCTTCGATGCTCCAGCCACCATCGTAGAATCCCGCACTCGGGATGTTCACCGCCAGTGCGCCGAGAGAAATCGGCAAGAGCAACAGCGGCTCGTACTTTTTGACAATCGCCAAGTACATCAGGACGAAACTCACGATCCACATAATCACCATAGGGCCGGTGACGTATGCGAATCCGGTGTCGCCTGCGAACTCAACGACCGAATTTAAGAGTGAACTCATTTAACTGTACCTCTTAGGCAATGGTCATGAGGGTCTGACCGTCAACGACGGTATCGGTTTCCTTGACGGCGATGGAGTTCACGGTACCGGCGCAAGGAGCCACCACCGGGTTTTCCATCTTGAGGGCTTCGATGATAGCCACTTCCTGGTTGGCTTCAACCTTGTCACCGACCTTGACCTTCAGCTTGAACACGGAACCGGCGAGCGGGCACTTCACTTCGGTACCACCGGCTGCGGCGGGAGCTGCGGCAGGAGCGGCAGCGGGGGCAGCGGCGACCGGGGCTGCCGGAGCGGCGGCGACGGCGGAATCAAGAACTTCTACTTCGACGTCGTAGGTCTTGCCTTCGAAACTGATACGGACTGTTTTCTTCATTTTGATTTTTCCTGGCTTTAAGCCTGTTGAGTTTTAAAAGTTTGCCTTACTTGACAATCGTCCAAGCAGGGGAGTTAATGTTTCTGTAGGCGGTCACGCGGCAGGGCTGACCAATGGCCTGGGTCGCAGCGGCGGTCACCAGGGCAAGGAACTGATCGTTGGTCATGCCGGGGTGTTCTTCCAGGGCGGCCACGGCGGCAATGCCGAGGAAAGCCTGGAGCTGCTTGTTGGTGAAGCCCGGGTGCACGCTCTTTGCGTTCGGGTCCCAGTCACAGTGGGCAGGGCCGATGGTCTTCGGGGCGGCAGCGCTAGCGGGAGCAGCCTTGACCGCAGGTACCGGAGCCTTGACCTTGTTGAGACCCAGCTTCGCCATAATGAAGCTCATGAGGTAGCAGAGCACCGTGAGGCCAATGATAACCACCATCACCACGATGAGGCCCGTGGCCTGGAATTCAACCAGGGAACCGATACCGAAGGTGTCGGCTTCGCCCTTGCAGCCCTGTTCGGTGGAGTACTGGCCCTTGCAGTAGGTGGACCCGAGCTTCGCCTTCGCGATGGGGAGCACCTTGTGGCCAGCAGCGTTCTCGATAGAATCGCGGACATCGCGGGCAAGCACTGCCTGTTCGTAAGTCTTGTAAAGCACGGCGTGGTTGCCAGCATGGGTTTCCACGATCTTGTAGACCATGGAATCGTCCATGTGGGGCATGGAGAGCTGTGCCTGCACCTGGGCTGCATCGGAAGCCTGCATCAGGGCGAGCTGTTCGTCGAACTTGCCCTTCACCTGTGCTACAGGTTCGCTTGCCACAAGCGCCGGTTGTTCAGCCGCTTCAACGGCGGCTGCGACTGCTGCATTCCGAGGTGCAGAATCCACAACCTGGGCCGAGGAATCAGCTGTGAGTTGTTCTGTTTCGTTCATATTGGAATTTGTCCATTTATTTAAGTGAACTGTTAATAAAAATCAACGGGTGGAAAGATAGAAAAAGAGACCGAAGCCCAATAAAAAAAGTGTTCTCAAAATGTTCTTTTTTGTTGCGTTTTGCCACTTGCACTACTATCTTTGCGCTAAAAGGAAAAAAATTATGAAAAAGTCCCTTGCCCTACTACCCCTCTTGGCCACGTCTGCCCTGTTAGCGCAGGAATCGACCATCACCCCCAAAAAACCTGCCATAAAGGACGAGTGCTTCCAGGTGTCCTCCGCCGAGGAACTTTACGGTTTCGCCGCTGCACGAATGGGAACCAACGGTTTTGAAACCGACACAACGGGATGTATGGAGCTCACAAAAGACATCGTGGTCAACAAAAACGTTCTGAACTCAGACGGAGACCTTGCCGGCGATACGGCCTCCTACATCCCGTGGGTTCCCGTAACCGGGTTCCACGGCACAATCAAGGGTAACGGCCATACCATTTCGGGACTTTTCGTCAAGCAAGACGACAGCGAACATAAGGATATCGGTTTCTTCGGAACCTTTGGCGGAACCATAGAAGACCTGCACATCATGGATTCCTACATCGAAGACGGTCATTCCACAGTTTACCATTACGTGGGCGGTTTTGTCGGAGAAAACTACGCAAAAGGGAACACAAGATACGGAATCACCATAAAGAAGTCCACCTTCTCGGGAACCGTGCTCTCGCGTAGCTCCTTCGGTGTCGGAGGATTCATCGGTTTAAATGATGCCGGGACAATCATTGAAGAATCTCACATGTCTGGAAAAGTCACGGGAAAATCCTACATAGGCGGATTCATAGGCCAAGCCGATGACGTCACCATCAAACGTTCCTTCAATAAGGCAAATATTGAAACAACTAACCGCAATGCCGGAGGTCTTGTCGGCTATGTTTCGGGTAACTTCCTCTGCAACATAAAGATAACGGAATCCTACAACAAGGGTAACGTAAAAGGCTACGAATCAGCCGGAGGCCTTGTCGGGTATGCCGGCTATGCCGAAAGCAAAATCGTAAATTCCTATAACAGCGGAACACTCGCCGCAAGTAGCCACATAGGCGGCATCATAGGGGCCACCACCGAACGGGGCGAAGATCAATGGATCTACATCTACAATTCCTTCAATGTTGGAACAATTAGTCCCGCGGGGAGTTACACCAAGTATTACGGCATACTGGGAGAGCTTCACCCCGCAGACCGCCACGAACTCGAAAATGCCTTCTTCGTCAAGGACACGCTTTACAACGACACCTCCATCTTCTATGGAAAGGAAGTCGCACCCTCCAAGTTTGAAGACGGTACACTCCTTACAGCCCTACAGAATTTTGAGTTGGACAGCATAAACGGTTCCGTCTGGTATCAAGACCTCGCCCAGGACAAGCACCCCGTTTTGGAAAAACGGCAATCGGGTTCTTCGGGAGAAGACTCCGGCGACGGTAAGTCGCCAGAAGCACTCGCTAGAAAAACGCTTTCCGCAGGCACCGTCTACGCCATTGCCGAGGCAAGGCTCATCAAGATAGACGGTATGCAGCCCAACAGCAAGTTCGCCATATTCGACCTGCGAGGCAGCATACTTTGGCAAGGTACAGCCAACACGCCGTCCGTATCTTTTGAAATGCCCTATGCTGGAACGTTTATCGTACAGATTAATGGCGTAAACAAAGTTGTCAAGGTGAAATAGGGACCGAATTTAACGCATTGCCAAGTTAGGTCTAGACCACAGGTCCCTTGTACAGTATGGCCAGCATGGTCTAGTCGTCGCTCTGTTCTGCACCGCACACGAAATCCGTCACCGCCTCGCCCTTAGCGTTCCGCACAGGGTAAGCGTAGGTGGACATCAGTATCGCGTAGATACTACGGATTTTCGCATGTCGTGATGATTTCATACCAAAATTACAACAAAATAATTTTTTCGGTACTAAACAGGATTATTCCCTAGACATCATTCAATTGTCAGGATATTGCTAAAACCCGTAACCCTGAAAATATCGTTGATGTCAGAATTCACGTTTCTCAGAATCATCTGTCCCTGCTTGCTCATGACCTTCTGGGCCATAAACAGGATTCGGAGTCCTGCCGAAGAAACATAGGCCAGGTTCTGGAAATCGAACACCAGGGTTTTCACCCCGTCCAGCTTGCCCACGACTTCCGCTTCCAGCAGCGGGGCAGTCAAGGTATCCAGGCGCCCTTCAAGGGCAAGGGTCAGCTTATCGTTTTCTGTAGTCTTGGTAATCTGCATAAGATTGTTCCTTTTTTATAAAGTCTTGGTGATGGCCAGTTCGTTCTTGTCGCCGTTCCTGCGGTAACACACGCTGTCCATGGTCTTTTTCACAATAAATATCCCGAGACCTCCGATGTCCCTTTCTTCAAGAGGCAGGGTCACGTCAGGGTCTGCCTGCTTGATAGGATCGTAGGGCTTACCGTTGTCGATAAAGGTAAGCCTTGCCGAAAGAGTCGCCTTGCGGACTTCCACAATCAAGGTCACCTCGGTAGCTCCCGAGAACTTGACAATGTTACTGTAGATTTCGTCGATGGCGATATTGATTTGCATCTGGGACTTCATGGAGCCTTCCATGGGAGCAAGAATCCCTTCCACAAACGCCGTCAAGACATCCTGATTTTCAGGAATCACGTCCACAATCTTTTCGTAACGTTCCCAAGCATCCTGCATCTGCAATTTCTTTGCTCCGTCCATAGGCGTGAGGATATCCTGCACAAAGGACTTGAGAGCGCCCTTGTCGTTTTCGGCCACGTTCACCGTCTTTTCGTAGCGTTCCCATACGGGTTCGTCACTTCCGTTGAACTTAACAGCAAGCATGGTAATGTCATCGAACTGCGGAGCCTTCTGCACAAAGCCGTCCAGCTCCCTCTTGACCTGCGTGCACGTGTCAGAAGTGTTCTGCCGGCCACCCCTTTTCAAGGCATCCAGAAGCCTGTCGTTGCCGAACAGTTCATCCTTGTCGTTGGTCGCTTCGGTCACACCATCGGTATAGAGGAACAGGGTATCGCCTTTCTTGAGGTCATAGGTCTGCTTGGTATATACGGTATCTTCCATGGCGGCCATGACCAGTTCCGAGCGGCTAGGAATAAACTCTACCGAGCCGTCTTCGTGGCGAACCGCAGGAGGATTGTGTCCGGCAGAGGCAAACTCCACATGTCCCGTGCGCAAATCGATAATTCCCGCCCAGACCGTCACGAACATCATCAGGTTGTTCCGCTTTGCCAGGGCATAGTTCGTCTTGTTAAAGGCATCCACTATAGACTTCAAGTTCTTTGACATGGTGCGGAGGATTATTCGAGCAACCATCATGAACAGAGCCGCAGCGACGCCCTTTCCGGAGACATCGCCCACCACCACGCAAAGATGGTCGTTGTCTATCTTGAAGAAATCGTAGAAATCGCCTCCCACTTCCTTTGCAGGTCGCAAGAAGGGGGCTAGTTCATGGCGGTCGTCTTCGGAATTTTCGTCGCGCTCGGCTCCGGGCAGCATGGAAAGCTGGATATTGCGGGCAAGGTCCAGTTCCCGCTCAATCCGTTTCATGTCTTTCTCTTTTTCGATATGCGCCTTGAGCGTAGAAAGCATATTCGAGAAAGCCGTTGCAAATTCTGCCACCTCGTCACGGCCAGAAACCTTCGGAATATCCACATCGAAATTTCCACCGCCAAGTTTCTTTGCCGCAAAAACGAGCTCCTTGAGAGGCTTTGCCACTCTGAAAGAAATGAGCAAGATGATGACAAGGATAACGCCATAACCACCCAGGGCAAGTATCAAGAAAAGCTTGCGGGTGTCTCTCTGGTCTTGCAAAAACTTCTGGACGGGCCACACCACCATAAAGGTCCAATTGTTCGAGTTGATTTTGGTGTAGTAAACGGCCGATTCCTCTCCGCCGGCCACCGTTCCCATAAACAGCCCGCTCGGATTCCTGTTTTTTCGGTCAAAGTCAACGGTGCTGTTGCCGCGGATTTCCTTGACCACTATTTCACGATTTCTTTTCCCTTGGGCAATGCTTTTAGGGTAAGCGACAGCCACATTATTTTCCGAGGTGATCAGGGCATAGCCCCCGTTGGAAACGGGAATCGTCGCGATTTCGTCTTTAAGGAACTCAATAGACATATCAACGGCCAGAACACCCGCCAAAACGTCATCGCCATTTTTGTCCTTCTGGAAAATAGGGACGGTATAGACGGCAATGGGTTCGGGAACGAACTCACCGATAAAAGGTTCCTGCCAACGGCTGGTCCTGCCTTCCTTGGTGCTGGAATACCATTCCTTGTCCTGGTAATTGGCTCCCGTAACCAGGCGGATTTCGTTTTCGGTAAAGCGGGCAAGACGCATGAATTCGCCCTTGGGAGTTTCCGGTCCCATGCCAGGTTCATAGGCCAGCACCACAGCCACAATCTGGGGAATCAGGTTACGGGCGTTGGTAAGGGAATGCAACAGGAAGGTGTCCAAATCCGCCTTGGCCATTCTCCTCTTGCCCAGGGTTTCTGCAATGTCATCACCCACAAGTTTTCCTGAATTGAACAGCTTGTCAATGTAATTCACATTGGCCCGGCTGGTTTCCTCACCGTTTTCGATGGTAATCTTGTTCAGTATATCCTGAGTCTTTTGACCCATAATGGCAAAAATCAAGCCAAACACGACCGTAATAGCCGCCAAGATCATCATGGACTGCTTAAAGGCCAGCCCTCGGAAATTAAAACCCATAAAGAACCTCTTATTATCTACAGATAGGTTAAGGTCATTGGACAAAATGTATATAAAACACATCCAAAGTAAATGGATTGACCGGGCAAAAACCCTAAAAAAGGAGCCACCCCGTAGGGAGTGCCGTCACGGGAACAATCCGCCGGACAGTCTGGCCGTCGCTGCCGACCACTACCGCCATCCCGGTCAAAAAATTCATCCAACGCTGGGGCGTAAATTTAAGACCGCAAAAGTGCGTAAGGCAGGGCACCACCCAGGCGTCGTGGGTCACGAACACGTTAACGCGGGCATGCCCCTTTTCAAGCATCATGGAAAGCATCTCCTCGGAGCGTTCCGCCAGGGGGTAAAAAGGAGCATCTGCGTCTTGCGTTTCCGTCACTTCTGCTTCGCGGGAATTGGCCGCCAGCCACTCGCAGATACCCTCGTAAAACCCTGCCCGCAGCACAGCCTCATAGGCGGCATAATTTTGAACAAAGTATTCCGCCAGGCAGTCCAGCTTTTCCACCTCGGGGTTCTTGACACCGCAACCCTTGCCGATAAACTCGGCCGTTTCCACACAACGCCCCACAGGGCTAGAGAAAA
This sequence comes from uncultured Fibrobacter sp., assembly GCA_946414025.1. Classification (GTDB taxonomy): domain Bacteria; phylum Fibrobacterota; class Fibrobacteria; order Fibrobacterales; family Fibrobacteraceae; genus Fibrobacter. Next base: position 977 of record CAMKMX010000040.1, on the reverse strand, counting down.
AGCACACATCGGTGGGCGTTTCGCCACTAGCAGAGACAACCCGGCCCAAGGCAAAAGCCTGCTCCCGCCCACACTCCGTCAGCCCCACGTGGGCGCCATAATCCGGATCGTTTGGCGTGATATGGTTCCGTTCACCGTGCCGCACCAGCAAGCAAACCCGCTCGTCGGGAGCGAGAGATTCAAAGAAGGCCTGGGCACTTACAAAATCGTTTGTCATCGGCTTAGAAAATCATTATCCACAGCAGGTGCCCCAGCACAAAGCTCACGATACCCAGCACAAAGCCGCACAGAATGTCGGTGAGCCAGTGCACCCCAAAGTACACCCGCAGAAGCCCCCAGGTCAAGGGCAAAATCAGCATGATCCAGCCGTACCGGGGCACGCCGTAAAAGACAGCACTGGCAACCGCCAGGTTGTTCATGGTGTGGCCCGAGGGGAAACTGTACTTGTCCAGGGGCGGCACCTCCGCCTTGATTTGCGGGTTTGCGGCAAAGGGGCGAGGCCGTTTGGTGTTCAGCTTTACCACTTCATAGATAATGAGGCTTACCGCCAGGGCCATCAGGGCCTGCCACAAGATAGGCAAGAACGCTTCCCAGCCCACCATCACGAGAACGAACAGCGCAAAGGCGCCCCAGATGTAGCCGTCACCAAGCCGCACATAAAAACGGAGCCGGTCGTTTACCTTCTCCGAGAAATGCCGGTTGGTCCAATAGACCGACACCCGGTTATCAAACTCTGCGATTTTCTTGAACATCGCCTTGAATTTAGTTTTTTTCGTACCCCAAAAGCCAACGCCAAACCAAAATGCTATTATTCCTGATGCAAATTAAAAATCCGGTCTAGATTCTTCGACTTCGTCCTACGGACTCCGCTCAGGATGACGTCCCTAGCCCCTAGGCCCTAAATCCTAACCCCTAAGTAACTATGCGCGTACTCGTTCTTAATTGCGGCAGCTCCTCGGTCAAGTTCGCCGTTATCG
>CAMKMX010000039.1 GCA_946414025.1 uncultured Fibrobacter sp. | reverse complement strand
GCCTCGTGTGGATGCGCGTCAAGGAAAACGACGAAGTGGAAACCCAGGTCGGCAAATTCTTCACGACTGAACAGTTGAACGAACTGCGCGACGCCGTTGGCGCCAAGTGCGGCGACATGATGTTCTTCATCGCAGGCCCCGAAAAGGTTGCTGCAACCGCTATGGGCCAGCTCCGCCTGGAAGTCGCCCGCATCAAGGGCCTCCGCGATCCGAAGAAGCGTGAATTTGTGTGGATTACCGAATTCCCGATGTTCGAATACAGCGACACCGAAGGCCGCTACATGGCCATGCACCACCCGTTCACCAACCCGCTCCCGGAACACCTCGACATGATGCTCGGTGGCAATCTCAAGGATTGCAACGCCGAAGCCTACGACCTCGTTCTGAACGGCGTGGAAATCGGTGGTGGTTCTATCCGTATTCACAACCCGGAAGTGCAGGAGAAGGTGTTCCGCCTGCTCGGCCTCTCCGAAGAACAGGTGAAGGAAAAGTTCGGCTTCTTCGTCGACGCCTTCAAGTACGGCGCTCCTCCGCACGGTGGTCTCGCCTTCGGCTTGGACCGCGTCGTTGCTACCATGGAAGGTGAAGAATCTATCCGTGACTTCATCGCGTTCCCGAAGAACACCAGCGCTTCTAGCCCGATGGACCAGTGCCCGAGCGAAGTGGACCTCCAGCAGCTGCAGGACATCCATATCTCCGTGCAGATGCCGAAACAAGCAAAATAATCTTTGGCATACAAAGTATGCCAAAGGCGCATCTTTGCATAGCAAAGATGCGAATAACATCGCTGGATTCATAGCAAATGTTTGCCCCGCGGGTTTTCGCGGGGCCTTTTTGCTAAATTACAGCGCGAATTCAACCCTAACCTATGGAGATGTTTATGAAACTTTCTACTCGTGCCATTGCCGAAGCTATCGGCACCTTCTGGCTTGTGTTTGGCGGCTGCGGTGCGGCTGTTCTCGCTTGCGGCGTCCCGACCACCGGTATCGGCTACGTGGGTGTGTCCCTCGCGTTTGGCCTTACGGTGCTCACCATGGCATACGCCATCGGCCACATTTCGGGTTGCCACCTGAACCCGGCCGTTACTCTCGGCCAGGTTGCCGGCGGCCGCTTCCCCGCTAAGGAAGCTCCGGCCTACATCGTGGCACAGGTGATTGGCGGCATTATCGCTGCGGCCGTGCTCTACTGCATCGCCCAGCCCGACCTCACCAACGCAGGCATCGGCGCATTCGCCACCAACGGCTGGTCCGATACGCTCAACAACGGCGTGAACGCCTTCGGCGGCAAGACCACCGGCATGTGCGGTGCATTCCTGATTGAAACCGTGCTCACGGCCATCTTCCTGTTCGTAATCATGGGCGCCACCGACGGCCGCGCACCGGCTGGCTTTGCCCCCATTGCCATCGGCCTCTGCCTCACGCTCATCCACCTCATCTCCATCCCGGTAACCAACACCTCCGTGAATCCGGCCCGCTCTACCGCCATGGCCGTGTTCGTGGGCGGCGCTGCCATCAAGCAGCTCTGGCTCTTCTGGGTGGCCCCGATTCTCGGCGGCGTGATTGGCGGCGTGTGCTACAAGTTCCTCGCCGAAGCTAAGAAATAAGCCCTTGCGAAAACAACGTTTACGCAAGTCGTAATGACTATACGAAAACGGCCCCGCAACTTGCGGGGCTTTTTTTGTGGACCTGGATCCTTCGGCGCAAAGCGCCTCTGGATGACGATATAAAAGAACCGTCCAGAATAACGTAATGTATATACGGCCTTACTTGAGTCCGTACTTTTCTTTTAGGGCGATGCGTTCTTCGTCGGAGAGGCTTTTCAGGTAGGCCTTCCAGCCGGGACAGAAGTTGATGTGGAACCGCCAGAACCGCCCGATGAGGGACTTGGGATTCTTGTCGTACTGGGCACGGATTTTGCAATTTGCACAGGCCATAGGGGTCCTCCGTTTTATTACAAGATAACATTTTAAAAACAAAGCAGGGCGTTGCGGCCTTTGGACACTTAGCACTTTTATACGATACTAGGTGCTTTAGCACCTTAGTAGAGTTATCCTCTTTGGGGAAGTGCTTATGTGTACATGGCCACCTTTAGGTGGTGCGGCGTTTGAGCCCCGCAGAGGGGGTGTGCGGAAGACCCGGCATGGGCGGGGCTGAAGCCAGGGGGATTCCTCCCCCACCATAAAAAAAGAGAACTGCCGTTAAGCAGTCCTCTTTGTAAAGGAGATCCCCGCCTTCGCGGGGATGACAATGCGGATAATTACTTCACCTTGAGGGCGCCGCGTTCCAGCTTGATCGTGAAGTTGGTGATGTCGCAAACTTCGCTGGGACCCCAGTACTGGATCGGACCCGGATAGGTGTAGGATTCAGTCTTGGCCCAAACGTCGCGGTTCTTGGCGAAGAACTTGAACGGAGCGCCGTCGAGTTCAACGAGAGCCTTCTGGATCACCGGCTTGTCGGCACCGTGACGACGTTCGATGTTCATCATCATGGTGATAGGAATGCCACCGGCAGTCCACTTTTCGATACCCTTGGTCAGGTCACGCACAGAGCTCATGTAGCCGTTCATCTTGTTGAAGGCGAGCACGGAAGCGGTGAAGCCGAGGCTGTAGCAGTAGTCAGCGTCGAAGTTGGACGGAGCGGCGCAACGGCCTTCGTAACCGAAGAAGTGGTTGAGGGCAGAGAACTTGCCCTTGAAGTTCTTGCGGCTCTTGAGTTCCTTCTTCACCATTTCGATGACGAGCTTTTCGGTTTCGATGAGGGAAACCTGCACGTTGCCGTGGCTGTCGCGGTCGAGCATCAGCTGGCCCTGAGTGGTGGAGGGGAGGCTCTTGAGGACTTCGGCAGAAGCCTTAGAGATCCAGTTGCAGAGCTTTTCAACCTTAGCGGCGGTGTCGAGGCCTTCGACTTCCTTTTCGTGGTGAGCGAGGGCTTCAGAGAGTTCGGAAATGAGCACGCCCACATCCGGGATGAATTCGAGGAGGCCTTCCGGAATCAGGCAGACGCCGAAGTTCTTGCCGTCAGCAGCACGGGCAGCGACGATGTCTGCAACGTACTTGATGACCTGCTTGAGCTTCATCTTCTTGGCCTTGACTTCTTCAGAAATCAGGCAGATGTTCGGGTGGGTCTGGAGAGCGGCTTCCAGAGCAATGTGAGAAGCGCTACGGCCCATGAGCTTGATGAAGTGCCAGTACTTCTGAGCGGAGTTGGCATCGCGCATGATGTTGCCGATGAGTTCGGAGTAGGTCTTGACGGCGGTGTCGAAACCGAAGGAGGTTTCGATGTATTCGTTCTTGAGGTCGCCGTCGATGGTCTTCGGGCAGCCGCAAACCACGCAGCTAGCGCCGTTGGCCTGGAAGTATTCACCGAGAACGGCAGCGTTCGTGTTGGAGTCGTCACCACCGATGATCACGATAGCGTCGAGCTTCTGGGCCTTGGCAACAGCCATGCACTTCTTGAACTGTTCTTCGGTTTCGAGCTTGGTACGGCCGGACTGGATGATGTCGAATCCACCAGTGTTGCGGTAGGAGTCCATGATCTTTTCGTTGATCACGATGAACTTGCCGTTTTCGAGGCCAGACGGACCGCCGAGGAAGCCGAGGAGCTTGGAATTCTTGCTGATGCTCTTGATACCGTCGAAGATACCCGCAATCACGTTGTGTCCACCAGGAGCCTGGCCACCGGAGAGCACCACGCCCACGTTGAGAGCCTTACCGGCAGCGGCCTTGGTAGCCTTCTTCATGCCGATGTACGGAGCGCCGTAGGTGTTCGGGAACAGAGCCTTGATCTTGGCCTGGTCACGGACGGACTGGGTGGGCTTGCCCTTCACGAGAGCAACTTTGAGTGCGCCATTGCGGAGCGCTACGGGGAGTTTCGGCTTGTAGGCCTTGCGGGCCTGGCCGAGGACGGACAGATTGTCAGCCATTGTTGTTTCCTTTTGAATTTTCGCACAGTTAGAAAACCGCGCGGTTCGGGTTAAAAAATTACGGGTGTAAATATAGCAAAAGCAAAAATGAATAGTAAGGAGATCCCCGTGATTCTATCGGGGCGTCGCCCCTCCAGAATGACAGCGGGGATGACAAAGAGGGGCGCGGGGATGACAATACCGCTTACCCCTGGGAGGTTTCGGCGAACTTCAGGTTCTCGAAATTCTTGATGGCCAGGTTCAGGCGGTACTCGTTGGGGAACAGGCAAACCAGGTTACGTTCCTTGTCCATCATGCAGTCCATGGCGTATTCCTCGGCGAACTTGGCCATGTCAGCTTCGGGGCCAGACACCCAGCGGATTCCGTGAGCGGGCACGCGGTCCAGGGACACGTCGGCGCCGTATTCGCTCTGCAGGCGGAACTTGAGCACGTCGAACTGCAACTCCCCCACCACGCCAATCACAGGAATTGCGGACTTGAGCGGTTCATAGAGCTGGGTCGCACCTTCTTCACTGAGTTCGGCAAGGCCCTTCGCCATCTGCTTAGACTTAAGCGGGTTCAGAAGCGTCACGCGGGCAAAATGTTCCGGAGCGAAGTCCGGAATGCCCGTGAAGTTCATCTTCTCGCCGTCAGTCAGCGTATCGCCGATGCGGAAAAGTCCCGGATCGTTGATGCCCACGATATCGCCCGCCCAGGCGTGGTCGATGACTTCCTTGTCCTTCGCCAGGAACGCCGTCGGGGCGGCCAGGCGGATTTCGCGGCCCGTGCGCACATGGAAAACTTTCTCCCCGCGGGTAAAGCTGCCGGAACAAATTCGCAAGAATGCGGTACGGTCGCGGTGCTTGGGATCCATGTTGGCCTGAATCTTGAAGACGAAGGCGCTGAAGGCATCTTCGTCGGGGCTCACCGGGCGCTTGTCGGTCTCGCGCACCATGGGGGGCGGGGCCAGCTTGGCAAAGGCGTTCAGCAACTGTCGCACACCGAAGTTGTTCACCGCAGAGCCGAAGAACACGGGGCACATCTCCCCCTTCAGGAACTTCTCGTGGTCGAAGGGGTCCATGCCGCCGGTGACCATCTCGTATTCTTCCTTGAACTGGTTCACCCAGTTTTCGCCGCACATTTCCACCAGGCGCGGGTCGTCGGGACCTTCCATCTGGATAATTTCCTGATGGCCTTCTTCCTTGTTGAAGGTGTGGAAGGTGTTCTCGGCGATGGAATACACGCCCTTGAATAGCTTTCCTACTCCGATGGGGAGCGTAAAGGGGGCGGTCTTGATGTGCAAAACACTTTCAATTTGGTCCAGCAGGTCGAGCACATGGCGGCCATCCAGGTCCATCTTGTTGATGAAGGTGATAATCGGGGTGTGACGCATGCGGCACACGTCCATGAGCTTGATGGTCTGCTTTTCTACGCCGTTCACGCTATCGATAAGCACCAGGGCAGCATCCACGGCGGTCAAAGCACGGTAGGTGTCTTCGCAGAAGTCCTGGTGCCCCGGGGTATCCACCAAGTTGAACATGCAACCTTCGAAGGGGAAATTCAGCACGGAGCTGGAAACCGAAATACCGCGCTGCTGTTCGATCTTCATCCAGTCACTGACGGTGTAACTGCGGTTTGCCTTGGCGCGCACATGGCCCGCCTCGCGGATGACGTTTCCATACCACAGGAACTTTTCGGTGATGGTGGTCTTACCCGCATCGGGGTGGCTTACGATGGCGAAAGTGCGGCGTTTCTCGATTTCTGCGTTCATAGAACAGTAAACAGTGGTTAGTGATTAGTGGTTAGGACACAATCATTTTTCGAGCGCAAATATAAAAAATTCCTCGTGCCCCGAGCCTCGGGCCTCACCTATGATGATACGGATGGTTCTGCATCACCATCTGCACGCGGTAAAGCTGTTCGGCCATAATCACACGGGCATGGTCATGCGTGAATGTAAGGGGCGAAAGGGAAAGCAGCAAATCGGCGGACTTTTTCAGGTTCTCGTCAATGCCGTAGGCGGAACCAATCAGAAAAACGATATTCCCCGGAAAACGGTCTCGCAAGGTGTCGGAAAGCTTCACCGTATCCATCAGCTTGCCCTCTTCGGAAAGGATAACGCGGCGGTATTCCGACTTCGGGAATTTCTTGTCAAAAAATGTCGCTTCCTGCGCCAGGGACTGGGCGCGGTCATCGAGCTTGGATTCCTTCAGCTCCACCACCTCCAGCGGGTACACTCCCCCACGGAGGCGCTTCACGTACTTGTCCACCTCGTCGGCGATAAACGGCGAGCCAGCCTTACCAAAAACTGCGAGAACCCATTTCATAATCAAAGGTGTGTAGTGTGAGATGTGAAATGTGAGATGTAATATGCGAAATCCGACCACTCATTACACATTAGTCACTACACATTCCACATCGTTATCTCCCCACGCTCAGGCGGTCGATGAGGAAATTGGGCATTCCCGCCTTGCGCATACGCTCCTGGGTGATAAAGACATCGTATTCCACGCGGATAATGCGGATGCACTTGGTCTCCGTATCCAACAGGCACCAGCTGGCACGGCAGTCCCGGTCACGAGGCTGGCCTACGCTGCCCACATTCACCAAAAGCCGTTCCGTGTTCTCGATGGTGTATTCGTATTCGTCCAGCACCTTGGGAATGGCCATGGGGCGGCTCGCCACAATCACAGGGCTGTGGGTGTGGCCGATAAAGCAATAAGTTCCAGAAAAATGGTCAAAAGCGTTCAGGGCGTCTTCCAGGTCGGTAATGTAGAGCCAGTCCGCAGGGGACATGGGCGACGCATGCACAAAGGTAATGTCGTTTTCTTCGTGAATGTAGGGCAACGAACGGATGTAGGCCACCGATTCGGCATTCATGTTCTCTTGGGTCCATTCCACGGCCTGCTTGGCGTAAGGGTTAAAGCCCATACTGGACTCGTACTTGATAGCCACGCTGTCGTGGTTTCCTATCAGGCACACGTCCATGTTTTCCTTGGCGAGCTGTACACATTCGTTGGCGTCGACACCGTAACCCACAAGGTCACCCAAGCAGATTCTGCGCTCCACCTTGTTTTCTTTCATGGATTCCAGCACGGCACGAAAAGCCGTAGCATTGGAATGAATATCAGAACAAATACCGTAAAGCATGGGAGTAATAGTAGTAAAATAGTTGTGAGTTATGAGTCGTGGGTTATGGGTTGTGAGGTTCGAGGCACGAGGTTCGAGGCATAAGGTCGCAACCTTCGGTTGCTATGAGTCATTTCGGGAATGTCCCCGTATACGCCACCTCAAAATCTCAAAGCCTTGCGGCGCAAGGCGAACTCACAACTCATAGCTAAAAATTCTATATTTGTCGCGCCTATGGAAATCGTGGAAGCAAAGACAAAGGTGAGCATCGCCTACACGCTCAAAGAGATGAGCGGGCGCATCTTGGAGGAAATTCCTCCGAGCCACCCCTTTGTATATATCCACGGCTACGACAACATTATCCCCGGACTTGAATCCGCCCTGGAAGGCCGCAAGCTGGGCGAAAAGTTCACCGTAGAGATTCCATTTGACCAGGGCTACGGCCCTTACCGCGACGACCTGCTGCTCCAAGTTCCCAAAGAAGAACTTCAGGACGTAGGGGAACTCTGGCTGGGCATGGAGCTGGAGATGATGCTGGACAACGACATCCGGGAATTCCAGCTGCCCGACACCGCCGACGAGTTCGTGGACGGACTGAACCTGGACGACGAAGACGACGCCGACGGCATCTACATCGTGAAAGAAATCTACAAGGATACCGTGCTGGTGGACGGGAACCACCCCTTCGCAGGCAAGGACCTGATTTTCGAAGTCCAGGTGGTGAACATCGAGGAGCCCAGTTTCACCGAGCTGGAATCGGGATTCCCCGACCGGGACGACAACTACGACGACGGCGACTATCCCGAAAACTACGACGACCGCTACGACGATTTCGACGGGCCGGACAACCATCGCCGCTGGCGCTAGGCGGCACCTGACAACCCCATTTATAAAAACATAAAGCCCCCGGTCCTAAGACCGAGGGCTCTATCAAGCTTTTGGCTTTTCGTGATTATGCTTCGTCGGAGAGTTCCGGAGCCTTCTTGATCACGTTGCGGCGGCCATAGCGGACCTTGGCGGGATCGAAGGTGGTTTCGGCGACTTCCACAGCAGGTTCGGCGGCAACGGCAGCAGGTGCTGCAGGAGCCACGGGAGCGCTGACAGGAGCGGCCGGAGTTTCAACCGGAATGCGCGGAGCCAGGGGGCGACGGCCTTCGGCGGCAGCAGGAGCGGCCGCTTCGGCAGGCTGGGCCACGGGAGCTTCAGAAGGAGCGGCCTGAGCGTCTGCGTTCATTTCACGACGATTGTTGCGGTCAGGGCGACCGTCACGGCGGTCACGGCGGTTGCCGCGATCACGCTGTTCGTTGCGGTCACGGTTCTGACCCTGCTGGGCCTGGCCGTTCTTTTCACCGCGGTTGTCTTTATTCTGACGATCCTTGCGATCACCCTTGTTGTTGCGATCACCACGCTGTGCCATTTCTTGGGCAGAGACAGGACGACGAGAGTTAGGTCTCAGGTTCATGTCCGGGGTGAGCTTCTTAACGATAGGAGTGTGAAGGTTGTCAAGAATCTTGTTAACCTTAGTCAGGATAACGATACAGAGCACGACTGCAAGAGCAGAGCATGCGAGAGTGATTATTTCCATCTAGGCACCTCATAAGTAAGGGTTAAACCGCAACTGCAGGCTGGAAAAGACCTGCAGAGGGGGTGATTGCAAGTGAATGTGTTAGGGGGCCATCTTAATAACGCCTCGGGGAGACTTGACGGCCAGGTTCGCTCCAAAACAACGGAGCAGGTTTTGCCGAAAAAACGGCAAAAAGAGCAATCACGGCTGCAAATTTATAAAAAAATATTCCACTGAAAGCAAAAAAAGCAGAAAAAAGCACCTTCTTGCCTAACATTTCTAAATTATAGCCCATGAAAAAGTCCGTGAAGATTATCCTGATTGTCGTCGCCGTCCTGTTCGTCCTGGTTTTTGCCGCCCTGAAACTTGCCCCCGGGTTCGTGAAGGACTACATCGTGGCCCACTCCGAAGAGTATATCGGCCGTAAGGTCAACATCGAAAGCGTGAGCCTGAGCCCCCTGACCTGGACCGTCAACGTAGATAACTTCGCCCTCCTGGAACGGGACGGCAAAACGCCCTTTGTCTCCTTCGAAAAGTTCCGCATCAACCTGAACCCCACGAGAATCGTTACCGGAACGGCCAGCGTAGGCGAAATCTACATGAAGGGCCTCTACGTGCACGTGGTCCAGAGCGGCGACCGTTTCAACTTCAGCGACATTCTGGATTTTCTCTCCCAGTCTGACTCCACCGCTGCCGAACCCGCCGACAGTGCCGCCACCGATTCCACCGGCATGATCAACGCGGCCGAAATCGCCGACGGACTCCCCGTGAGCATTTCCGTCAAGAACATCGTTTTCGAGAACGGCAACATCATCTACGAAGACGCCAAGGTGGGCTCCAAGATCCACATCAAGGACTTTGGCGTGGCCATTCCCGCCGTTTACCTGAGCAACAAGCAGACCGACGTGGGCGTGAGCCTCAAGTTCGCCGACGGCGGCGACCTGAACGTGAAAGTGACCGTCAATGCGGCCACCAACGACTTCAACGTGAACGTGGGCCTCAAGGATTTCGCCCTAGCGGCAGGCAAGCCCTACCTGAACGACTTCGTGAACATCAAGGATTTCAAGGGAAACCTCTCCACGGACATGGACATTCAGGGCAACCTGAACAGTATTCTCGCTTCCAACGTGAAGGGCATTGTCAGCGTGGATAGCGTGGTGGTCACCGAGGTGAACGACAAGACCATCGGGGCAGGCCACGTGGGCGTGGGCATTGCCGAAGCCAACCTGGAAAAGTTCAAGTTCCGCATCGACTCCGTAGTGGTGGACGGCGCATTCGCCCATCTGGACCTGTACAAGGGCGGAAAGACCAACATCGACGTGCTGCTCACTCCCAAGGGCAAAGCCGCCAAGTCAGACACCGTAGCCGCTGATTCCAATGCGGTTCCGCTGGATTCCCTGGTGGCACCCGCACCTGATGCTTCGGCGGACTCTACAAATACCGCCAAGGCCGAACCCGCCAAGAAGCTGGACGCCATCATCACAAAACTCCTGGTGCAGAACACCACCGTCACCGCCAACGACTACACCCTTTCCAAACCGTTTAACTACAAGGTCTCCGCCATCACGGTGAACGGCTCCAACATCAACTTCGACAAGCCCTGCAATGTAAATGTGAGCGCCGCCTTCCCCGAAGGAGGCTCCGTGTCCGTCAAGTACAAGGGCGCCATCAACGACATCGGCACCATGGACGCCTACGTAAGCGTCAAGAACCTGGCCCTCAAGCATTTCAGCAGCTACAGCCTGCACTTTACGGGCTACCCCATTACCGCAGGAACCATGGCCTTCGCCAGTGACAACAAGATGAACAACTTCAATGTCGATAGCAAGAACACCATCGACATCTACAACATTGAGGTTGGCGACAAGGACGACAGTGTAGATCCGGAATACCCCGTGCCCATGAAGGTGGGGCTCTATGTGCTCAAGGACAAGGATGACAAGATCCAGTTCGACGTTCCCGTGAAGGGCAACCTGAAGGACCCGGAGTTCTCTTACCTGAAAATCGTGTGGGACACCATCACGAAACTGCTGGTAAAAGTGGCCCTCTCCCCCATCAAGATCGTGGGCAATGTGGCCAACACGGGTGCCTCTGCCGTGGGCCTGAACCTGGGCAAGGACGACGAAATCCCGATTGACGTTTCTAGCGGGACATTTACCAGCGAACAGTTCGCGAAGGCCTCCAAGATGACCGAAGCCCTGACCAAAGATCCGAAGCTTACCCTCACCTACACCCAGTACTACAATCCCGCAAAGATTTTGAAGGAACACAAGCTCCACAAGTTGAAACAGGAATACTACAAGCAGAAAGAAGGCAAGGCAAGCCTCAACGAAATTGACGAGAAGGCCGCCGCCGAAATCAAGGATTGGGACACAAACTTCAAGGCATTCGCCCGTGAACACGACAAGGATTTTGACGGCAAGGCCATGGAAAAAGACCTTACCGACCTGGCAAGCAAGCGCAACCAGGAACTGCTGAAGGTCCTGAAACAGCAAAAGGGCGTCACCGCGAAAAACGTGAAGGTCCAGACCGCCAAGGGCCTGAACAGCTACCGCGGCAAGCCCATGTACAAGGTGACCGTGGACGTGAAATAGTTGTGAGGCGTGAGGTCGGGGCTAAAGCCCCTTTGAGGTCGCTCGCAAGCTCGCTTTGAGGTATGTGGTCGGCACTTCATGCCTGAATTATTCTACATTTGGCCGCATCATGAGCGAAGAACTGTGTGCGAATTTTTCCCAGAAGGTGCAGGAAATCGCAAAGGCCCCCAAGTACAGGGGCGCGATTTTCCAGATTGAAGCCGACGAAAAGGGCCTTGCCCTTGTAGACGTGAAGGAAGCGAGCCTGAAGGTCTACCTGATGATAGACCCGGAATGCGACAAGATTCTGGAGACCCGTTTCTTCACCTACGGCGGGCCCATCTTTACAGCACTTGCAGACACCTTCTGCAAGAAAATCCAGATGGTCACGGTGGAAGAAGCCTGCGCCATCACCGCCGAAAGCCTGGAACAGGAACTGCGGGACACACCCGACGTGCCGGCTTTCGACGCCACCGCACCTGAGCTCAAACAAATGAACACGCTCATCCGGCGGGTTCAGGAAGCCTATCCCGAAAAGAAGGCCACCGCTATTTTGGTCCGCGAGAAGATGGAGCGCATCAAGTACCGCACCCAGACCGCCGAGGGCCGTGCCGAGGCCGACGCCGAATGGAACACCCTCACCAAGCCGCAGAAAATCGAAAAAATCGAAGCCTGGCTCCACCAGTCCGTGCGGGGTATGCTGCAAGGAGACGGTGGCGACCTGGAGGTGCTGGACCTGACCGACGACAACCGCCTGAAAATCCGCTACCAAGGGGCCTGCGCCGGTTGCGGCTCTGCCATGGGCGGCACCCTTTTCTACATCGAAGACGAACTGAAGAACAACGTCTATTACAACCTGATTGTAGAACCCGAAGACCCGCTGGACAATATCGCGCCCAACCCGAATCTGCCGGGCCTCGACGACAACAACCCGCCGGCCAGTTTGTTTTAGTTTTCAGTCGTGAGTTATCAGTCATGAGTGAAAATTGTGCGCCTTTGGCGCGCCTATAAAAAACTCAGAGGTGCGTAGCACCGACTCACAACTCATAACTCATTACACATTCCTCTCGCCTCGAGCCCCAAACCCCTCAAGCGGATCCTCGCCTTCGCGAGGATGACGTTCCTCATGCCTTAATTTGCTATATTGACTGTCGTAAATCACAAAGGAAAAATCATGTCCGAAGAACTCGTTTTGAAATTCGTTGACCCGAAGCCCATGCGCTACGGTGAAAACTCCCACCAGTCCGCCGTCTTCTACCGCGACCCGACCTGCACCGAAGCAAGCCTCGCCACCGCGAAGCAGCTCTGGGGTAAGGAACTTTCTTACAACAACATCGTGGACGCCGACGCCGCCCTGGAAATGGCCCGCGAATTCAGCGACGATAACGCGGTCGTCATCGTAAAGCACATGAACCCCTGTGGCCTTGCTACCGGCAAGACACTGCGCAACGCTATGGAAGCCGCATGGGAAGGCGACCCGGTGTCGGCCTTCGGTTCCGTGATCGCCGTTACCAAGAAGGTGGACCTGAAAACCGCCGAATTCCTGAAGGGCAAGTTCGTCGAAATCCTTCTCGCCCCGGCATTCGACAAGGACGCTCTCGAATTTTTGAAGAACAAGTCCAAGGACATTCGTCTCCTTGAAGTTGGCAAGATCAAGAAGGCAACCCACTGCAAGGTGTACAAGCACGTGATCGGTGGCATGCTGGTTCAGGACCGCGACGTCGACGTTTACGAAAAGTTCGAATGCGTCACCAAGAAGAAGTTCGCAAAGAACAAGGAAGCCCTCGCCCGCTTTACCTGGCTCGTGACCAAGCATACCAAGTCTAACGCCATCGTCATGGGTTACGAATACGCCCGCGGCTACTTCCAGGTCATCGGCCTTGGCCCCGGCCAACCGAACCGCATCGATAGCAACCTCCGCCTCTGCCAGCCCCGCGTCCGTGACAACGTGGCCCGCATGAAGGCCGCCAAGAAGTTCTTCAACGAAAAGGGCAAGTGCATCGACAAGGCCGGTCTCAAGGCCTTGGAAAAGAAGGTGTTCAGCGAAGTCGTCATGGGCTCCGACGCCTTCTTCCCGTTCCCGGACAACGTGGAAGCCGCTGCCAAGGCTGGCGTCCAGTACATCGTGCAACCGGGCGGTTCCAAGAAGGACAACCTCTCCATCGAAGCCTGCGACAAGCTTGGCGTGGCCATGGTGTTCACCGGCATGAGGCATTTCCGCCACTAATCCCGAGGGGCTTGCCATGATTCCCGCTTCGCAAAAAGAAATGAACCAGAGAGAAAAGGACCTCTACTACGCCGTCCTGTCCTTCTTGAAGTCCGTGCGCAAGGCGGGAAAGACCACCAACGTGGAATGGAACGCCTACAAGGAAAAGCTCCTGAAAATCGCCCCCAGCGACGACATGGGCAAGGCCGCCGACATGTGGACCATGGACAACCTGGACCAGTTCAGCCCCGACAAGACCCAACTGCCGCCCCTGAACGACATGGACGCAGTGGCGCGGATTTCCCCGAAGTTCGCCTCACAGCTCATGGAAGCCATGTACTACGGCATGCTGAACCTGACCCAGGCAAACCTGATTTCCGACGAAATCCAGGACGCCGACCCCGAATGCGTCTCCACCGCCTCCCTGGAAGAACTGCTGGTGAAGCTCTGGATCGGCAACGCCAAGAGCTACCGGAAAGTGGTGACGAATTAATTCGGAATTCAGATTTCGGAATTCGGAATTGACCGATGAGTAAAATGCAAGTGTATCATCCTGAATGCGAAGCATGAAGGATCCAGTCCAAGGGAACCGACGAGCACTAACTGGCAAAAAGGGGAAAGCCTTCCCCTCGCTCGCACTTCGTAGCTCGCTACCCCTTCTCCTAGGGGACACCCCTAAAACCCCGTACCTTAAACCTCAAAGCGAATGAAATGAGCGACCTCATTACTCAAAGGGGCGAAGCCCCGACCTCAAAGCCTCAACGTGTACGCGTAATCGGTGGCGGTCTCGCAGGTTGCGAGGCGGCTTTGCAGCTGGCGAGCCGCGGTTTCAAGGTGGACCTGTACGAAATGCGCCCGGTCAAGAACACACCCGCCCACAAGGACGGCCACCTGGCACAACTCGTCTGCTCCAATAGTTTCAAGGCGCTGGGCGTCACATCGGCACACGGGCTTTTAAAGCAGGAACTCACCATGCTGGGGAGTTTCCTTTTGGACTCCGCCCGTGAAGCCGCCGTACCTGCAGGGGATTCCCTCACCGTGAACCGGGACATTTTCAGCGAATCGGTAGAAAAGAAGATTGCAGAATCTCCCAACATCACGCTCCACCGCGAAGAAGTGACCAGCCTCGAAGGCGACTGCCCGACCTTAGTCGCGGCGGGGCCGCTGGCCAGCGACGCGCTCGCCGACGACATCTTCAAGAGGCTGGGTAGCGAGCGCCTCCATTTCTTCGACGCCATCGCCCCTGTGGTAGAGACCGACAGCATCGACTTTGACCACGCCTTCTATATGAACCGCTGGGAAAAGGGCGAGACGGCGGACTTCATCAACTGCCCCCTGGACAAGGAAACCTATACGGAGTTTGTCCGTAAACTGTGCGAGGCCGAAGCCGTGGAGCCTCGCCCCTTCGAAAAGAACGAACTGTTCGAAGGCTGCCTGCCTGTCGAAGAAATGGCCCGCCGCGGCTACGAGACCCTCCGTCACGGGCCTATGCGTCCCATCGGCCTCGGACTCGGCAACAATGGACATTTGTGGTACGCGGTAATACAGCTCCGGGCCGAAAACAAGCAGAAGACGCTTTTCAACATGGTGGGTTTCCAGACCCGCCTCAAGTGGGGCACGCAAAAAGAAATCTTCACCATGGTGCCGGCACTGCGGAACGCAAAATTTGCCCGCCTCGGCTGCATGCACCGGAACACCTTCATCGAATCGCCCAAGTTCCTGGATGCCACTTTAAGATTGCGGCCTGAACTGCCCTGCGCCAAGGACATTCCGCCCACCTGGTTCGCCGGGCAGATTACGGGCAGCGAAGGCTACACCGAAGCGGTTGCTACCGGATGGTATGCCGCCTGGAACATGGCCCAGACCATTTTGCACGGGCACGCCGACCCGCTCCCCGACGAAAGTTGCATCGGGTCCTTGATGAACCGCTTGGTAGAGGAAAACGAAAATTTCCAGCCCATGAACTTCAACTTCGGGCTACTCCCCCACCACGAGGGCCTCAAGAAAAAGAACAAGAAAGAGATTCTGGGCGCCCGTGCGGTCGAAGCCGTGCGCAAGTGGATTGCGGAACGACGCTCCTTCGACTATCCGCCTAACGGAATTCAGGAAGCCGCTCAACCTTAACAAATCTCTTGGTGGCGGCGTCCATTTCGAAAAACCGCTCACAGTCGCCCAGCGAAAGCATCACGAACTTGGGCGTGAGCACCTGCAGGTACTTGTTCAGCTGAACCTGCAAAGCCTCCCAGGTGTATTCGCCGGGAGCCTTGCACTCCACCAAAAGCCAGGGTTTCGCCTGGTCATTACCGCTGCGGAAATCGTGCACCACGATATCGACGCGGTCATCCGTCTTGGGGTCAACGGAACTCAGGCCGAACTCCACCGTAATCAAGTGGGCAGGGACCTTCACCTCGTCCAGCAAGAACTGCACCGTCGCCTGACGCACCCGCTCTTCGGGGGTGTCGGGCACATCCTTCTTGCGGATAGGGTCGTATAATGTTCCGTGGGTCATGACATTAAAAATACTTTTTAATCAAACGTTCTCGTAATGTCCTTTACACGAAAGGATATCGATAAACTCGCCGTTAATTCGATAAATCAAACGGTTGGCATCGTCGATTCTGCGGCTCCAGAATCCGCTCAAGTTGCCCTTTAACGCTTCGGGTTTGCCTAGTCCTTCAAAATTACTGCGTTCAATGTCTTTTAACAACTGATTGACTTTTTTTAGAGTCTTCTTGTCTTGTGTTTGCCAATAGAGGTAGTCTTGCCAAGCTGCTTCGGAAAAAGCGATTTTAGCCATTCTCCATCGCCTCCAGTTCTTCCATAGTCTTCACAATCCCCTTGCCGGCGTTCAACTGCTCGATGCCCTTCTTGAGGGCTTCGATGTCGTTTGCGTTGTAGCGGACGGAGGGTTCGCGAACTTCGAAGGGGATGCGACGTTCGTTGATGACGTTTTTCACGAACATGTATATGGCGGCAGACGTGGACAGCCCCACATTGCTGCAGAACTTGTCAAAACTTTCCTTGTCCTTGCTGTCGATACGTGCGGAAACTGTAGCCTGTGCCATAAGCGACTCCTTTTTTATGCAAAAATATAATTTTTGCATAAAAATTGCAATATTTTTCATTATTTTTACGCAATTATATGCAAATTTCTGTAAATTGCAAAAATTATCTCAAAATCAATATTCTCACAACAAGCACACTCTTTTTTATAAATTTTCTGTTCCATCGTGGCATTTTTAATTTATTTTTAAATCGGACATATTAGAGAGTTTAGCTCTTGTTCTCTAAGTGAAATCTAGACAATTTCCATTGACTGAGAACGAGGCGAACGCTCACGCAGGTATGCCGTTTTGCGGTGTATCTCGGTTTGCTGTATAGCAACAGCCCTTTTGGGGCGTGGGTCGTTTGCGTTTATCAGTCAGAGGCAGTCTAGAGCCCCACTTAGGTAAATGCAACGATCTGCGCCTTTTCTTGTATCCATAAAAAAATGGCGAAGTTCTTTGTTGAGCAGGGGCGAACTCCATAGGTGTATACGATGGAGGCTGCGGTGGCTAAAGAAAAAAATCAAAAAGAACTTCAGCAAATGATGAGGGATCTCCCCAAATATATTGAAAAAAGTACACTTCTTTTAGAAAAACCCCTAAAGGCGGGAATCGACTTTATCATTGACCTTCCGTCCGATCAACATACTTTTAATTCGTATAAGAATAAATACGGCGAGTTGAAAGGAGCTGTTTACATTTTTTATTTGAACGAATGCATAAGATTTAGCGGAAACCGTTTCTTCAAAATCGGTCGTGTTGGCCCAAAGTCTACCGCTAGATTTGATGGGCATCACTATAATCCCAAATCAAGCGGAAGCAATCTTGCAAGAAGTATTTTGAATAACAAACCTTTAGGGAAAGAAATAGGTGATGTTGGGGATTTCATAAGAAACAATTTTATACGAATCAACATTCTCTTCCTTAAATCAGCTCCAGAATTTTCAAATGAGCTAGTTGAAGCCATACTTCACTACAAATATAATCCCCTTTTTGAAGGCCCGATATCCCAACGCAAGGAGTGATATATGCGGAAAGTAATTTCTATAATGACAACTGTTCTTGCATTAATCCTCGTAACTGCCTGCGGTTCCGACTCTGGGTCCGATGCAACTAATTCGTCGCCTGTATCCGAGGTAGAAAAAAGGTTTGAACTTGGAATGTGTAACGAAGAAAAGAATGGAATGTCGATTCTTGTCACAACAGAGAATGCCTACTATGGTTGTGCAAATGGCATCTGGACGAAACAAGGTGATGAAACAATCAATCCGGCAAATCAAGACACACCCATTCTGGCAATTTCTTCATCATCTTATTTGCTTTTGCCGTCAAGTTCGTCAATAAATACGATTGAATCTTCTTCAAGTGATAATATATCATCGCCGACAAGTTCTAGTTCTTCAGTTCGTGACACATATTCGTCAAGCAGTTCATCCAAAATGAAGGAAGCTTGGTCATACCTAAATCCAAATATAAGCTACGGCGAATTCACTGACAGCCGTGATGGACAAAAATACAAGACTGTTAAAATTGGAAATCAGGTATGGATGGCCGAAAATCTAAACTACAATATTGACTCTTTAAAGAGCATGTGCTACAACAACTCTGTTGATTCATGCTTTAAATATGGGCGACTGTACAACTGGTCGGCGGCCAATAGCGTGTGCCCCCAAGGGTGGCATTTGCCCACAATAGATGAATGGGACACTCTTGTGTCGTATGTTGGTTCGGGAACAGCAAAAACAGCCCTCAAATCTGCATCGGGTTGGGATAAAAATGGAACAAATGATTTTGGATTTACTGCACTTCCGGCAGGAAACTATCAAGGTGGGTATCATGATGATTTTTACAGTGTGGGTTCTGCGACGACCTTTTGGAGTGCCGGAGAATATGAATGTACCAGTGCGGGATATTGCTTTTATACTCCTACAATAAGTAATGAAATAGGCTTTTATCGCGAATCAATAAAATACAAGGATTTGTATTTATATTCGATACGATGTATCGAAGGTCCTTCTCCCATAATTGAAATTTCATCTTCTAGCAGTTTTGATCCAAAAATGAACAATTTGAACCCGAATATAGACTATGGCGAATTTATTGATAGCCGCGATGGGCAGTATTACAAGACCGTTCAAATTGGGAATCAGGTTTGGATGGCAGAAAACATGAACTATGAATATGGTGATAACGCATGCTATAACGACAGCTCGATTTATTGCGCAAAATATGAAAAAAGGTACGGAAGACTTTATCCCTATTCAACGGCAAAAAACATCTGCCCCAAGGGTTGGCATTTACCCGATACATCTGAATGGAAAACCCTCTTTAGATATGTCAAATACCCAGGGCCATTATTAAGGTCTAGAAAAGGATGGAGCGATTCGATAGGGTTTTACTATTACCCGCGGGATTTTGACCTATGCACTTCTCAAGGTATTGGACCCGGAGATAACACGAGGATTGAAGTTATAAATGCTTCAGGTCCCGACGCCTTTGGTTTTTCTTGGTTGCCTGCGGGCTATTATTATGTATCGGGCGGTTATTATGGCATTTACCCCGCCTTTACAAATGGACAATTTAAGAGCGCAGGTGGTTATGGGTGCTTTTGGAGTAAATCCACAGGCTATGATATCATTTGCATGGAGGAAGATTCTTGTAATTATTTCTGGTGGGATGAATGGGTTAATGTCACAAATTGGAGGAAGTCAAGTTCGTATGAAGCATATAGTGTCCGATGTTTGAAAGATTAAGAACTGCAATATCATAACAAGGCAAAAGAAAATGTTACGACGAAATGTAACGTAAATTATTTTGTTGCGTATTCAATGTTAGTGTACTTTTAGATGATGTTTTACTTCACTGTCTATTTCCGCAGTTTCAATGGCAAAAATGTTTACACAAAAACCCTGTCTAATTGCCTAAATAATTATGCATAATATCTTCAAAAGACTCTCGGCGGAAACTCGCAGGGACTAACAGTCACAAGAGTTTCCTCCTACGAGACCTGTTCTTGCCTGCAAAAACAGGTTCTGACCACAAAACACTTGCATACCAGAGCCGTTGTTTGTGTTTTTTGACCGAGATGTGTGCTTCCTGAGCGAACAGTCGAACAAAGTGAGTTCCTGTGAGCGAGGGAACGTACACATCGAGGGAAAGATTTGTAAAAAAGGGGTTTTAGGGGCAGCGCCCCTAGGCGTGGGGGTGATGGAAGACTTGCCGAGTGTGTAGATGAAGGGAGATCCCCGCCTTCGCGGGGATGACAACGAAGGATGTGCGGGGAAGACAAGAAGGTCGTGCGGGGATGTGACTCAACGAGGCAAGGCTGCAATCAGGGGGAGACCTCCCCCTCTTGACAACTTCCGCACCTGGAACTATATTTTTGCACATGAACAAGTTTTTTGGACAGAACATCGCAGCAACTGCAATCGCAGCAAGCCCGGCAGCAGCCCGAGCTATTGTGGGGCTGTCCAGAGAAACCAAGGTCTGTAAGGCATAACGCCAAAATCCAGATAGCAAGTTTCAAGGGCAGCCCCGTAAAAGGCTGCTTTTTTCATACCCAAAACCATTAACTTAAAGAAATTTCATTGTTTTATTATTCTATAATTACGCCGTAAAACAAGTGATTTTTCGACAACTCCATAGGAGCATAAAATGCGCAGAAGACTTTTGAGCGAAGGTGCCAAGGAACTCTCTTACGAAATCCGCGAGATCGTGAAGAAGGCGAACCAGCTCAAGGCCCTGGGTCTCCCCATCCATTGGGAAAACATCGGAGACCCCATCGAAAAGAAATGCCAGCTACCCGACTGGATCAAGGATATCGTGGTGGACCTGGTCAAGACCAACCGCAGTTACGGCTACTGCCCCTCCAAGGGCATGCTGGAAACCCGCGAATTCCTGGTGAAGGAGAACAACAAACTGGGCGGCGCGCAGATTAGCGTGGACGACATCCTGTTCTTCAACGGCCTGGGCGACGCCATCGCCACCATCTACGGCCTGCTCTCCATGAACACCCGCATTATCGGACCTGCCCCGGCCTACTCCACCCACAGTTCCGCCGAAGCGGCCCATGCCCACACGGCCCCTATCACCTACAGCCTCCAGCCCGAAAACCACTGGTACCCGGACCTGGAAGAACTGGAAAACAAGGTGAAGTACAACCCGAGCATCGCGGGTATCCTGGTGCTGAACCCGGACAACCCGACCGGCATGGTCTACCCGCTGGACATCCTCAAGAAAATCGTGGATATCGCGAAGCGCTACAACCTGTTCATCATCT
>CAMKMX010000038.1 GCA_946414025.1 uncultured Fibrobacter sp. | reverse complement strand
CTTGCGGAATTCGTTGGTGCTTACAGTACCCATATTATCCTCTTGTTGATTTTGAAGCTAAATTTAGTATATAATGGAAAACCCAGGGACTGTTTTTACACAAATTTCAGACTTTTTAGACTATTTGGGAAGTGATTTTTCAAGTGTCATCTCAAAGTTAAGCAAAGACGGACTCGACCTTTCGCCCAAATTTCCATTCCTTTGTTCAAGGCATTTCGCAAACCAGATAAAAAATTCCAGCAACCCCGAAGCACTCCTTCGCGAGGTTCTGCCCCTTACCGTAGAACGGAAAAACATTCCCGGATTCGTTGACGACCCCGTAGGAGACCTGCCTGCAGGCAAGTCCGACTGCGTTATCCAGAAATACGACCGGCGAGCCCTAATTGTCTCGACCGCCACCTGCGGTGTCCGTTGCCGCTTCTGCTTCCGCAAGAACTATCCCTTCCAGAATATACCCGACGTGGCCAGCGAAGTCAGCAACTGGCTCGACACCCACAGCGACGTATGGGAAGTAATCCTTTCTGGAGGCGACCCCCTCACGCTTTCGCCCGGAGCGTTTCGCGACCTGGTTGAATCCATCGCAGCCCACCCCTCGGTTACAACGCTTCGCATCCACACAAGACTCCCCGTAATGCGTCCGGACCTTGTAATACAGCACTTTGAACTGTTGCGCGAACTGCCTACCCGATTCAACTGCGTTCTTGTATCACACGTGAACCATGCCGACGAACTGGACGAAGACTCGGCCGCCCTGTTTGCCCACCTCAAAATTTGCGGCTGGACTCTACTCAACCAGAGCGTTCTTTTGAAAGGTATAAACGATAGTCCAGACAAATTAACAACACTCTGTCGCAAGCTTTTTGAACAGGGAGTTCTCCCCTACTACCTGCACCAGCTGGATCACGCCAACGGGGTCGCCCACTTTGAAGTTCCCGACGAGCGGGCGCGTGAATTGATTGCAGAAATCCGCACCAAGTTGCCCGGTTACCTTGTACCAAAACTCGTCCGGGAAATTGCCGGCGAAAAAAGCAAGACTCCGGTTTAGGGGCTAGTGGTCTCAAGACTCCGTTTTCCTATATTTTCACTAGTATTATGGAACCAAACAACAAAACAGTAGCGGTTGGACTTTCGGGAGGCGTAGATTCCGCCCTTACCGCCTGGACCTTGCAGCAGAAGGGCTACAATGTCATAGGCATTACCATGGCCCTCTGGGACGGTTCCATTGACATGCCCATCGTGGAGGGCCGCTCCGGATGTTTCGGCCCCAACGAAGGAGAAAGCATCGAAGCCGCCGAGAGTGTGGCCAAGCGCCTGTCCATTCCCTTCCACGTAGTTCCCGTGGTAGAGGAATACAAGAAAAACGTGCTGGACTATTTCCGCGCCGAATACCGGGCGGGTCGTACGCCCAACCCCTGCGTACGCTGTAACCAGTCCATCAAGTTCGGAGCCATGCTCCACGCCGTCCGCAAGATGGGCGTAGATTTTGACTACTTTGCCACGGGACACTACGCCCGTCGGGATTTCAGGAGTCCCGAGGAACCGTTCCTGTGGAGGGCCCGCGACACCTTTAAGGACCAGTCCTATTTCCTTTCCCGGTTAACCGAAGACCAGCTTTCGTCGGTGCTGTTCCCCCTGGGCGAGATGCACAAGGAAGATGTCAAGGAACTGGCCCGTAAAATCGGCTGGGAAGATTTCGCCTCCAAAAAAGAAAGCCAAGATTTTCTGGAATGCGGCGACTACTCCGTGCTCTTTGACGAAAGCGACAACGTTCCCGGGGACTTCGTAGATGTAAACGGCAAGGTTCTGGGGCAGCACAAAGGGTTCATCCATTACACCATCGGGCAAAGGAAAGGCCTCAACATCGGCGGGCAGCCGGAGCCCCTTTTCGTGATTGCCATCGACGTCAAGAAGAATCAAGTGGTGCTTGGACCGAGAAGCCTGTTGCAATGTAGCGAAGTCAGCGGGAGCCAGCTGAACCTAATGGTTTCCAAGGATTCTCCCCTGCTGCAGCAAAAGCTCCAGGCGAAAATCCGGCTGGGACACACCTTCGCCGAAGCAAGCATTACCGAACTTACAGATAACCGAATTTCTATCCGGTTCGACACGCCGCAATTCGCCGCCACCCCCGGGCAGATCATGGTGCTCTACGCCGGCGACGGCATCGTGGCCTCGGCGATTATCGAGAAGTAGTTAGAATTTAGGGGCTAGGATTTAGGGGTTAGGGGTTTGAGGTCGCTTCGCTTTGAGGAGTGAGGTCGGGCCTGCGGCCCTTTGAGGTATGAGATGCGAGTGGCTAGTGCCTCGCAATCCGCAACTCACACCTCACAACTCACAACTCATAACTCATAACTCACAACTCATTACTTGCGCTTTGCGCCTCACATTTACCTCGCTACCACCTGCTTGCGGATTTTTTCCGCAAGTTCGCGGCCGCCCAGCTGGGCGATACACTCGAAGGCGAATTCTTCGGCAGTACCTGCGCCGCGACTGGTAACGATATTGCCGTCTACCACTACACGGTCTTCCACAAACTTGTTACAGACCAGCTCCGCTTCGCAGCCCGGGAAACAGGTGACAGTTCTGTCCACCAGGATTCCCGCCTTGCTCAGTACCAAGGGAGCGGCGCAGATGGCGAAAATCCACTTGTCCTCATCGTTGAAATCGCAGATGACCTTCTCCACATCGGCAGAGGCCTTCAGGTTCCTGACGCCCGTCCCACCACCCGGCAAAAGGACGCCATCAAAGGCGGCCGTATCGGCACCCGAAAGTGCAAAATCCGTCTGGATTTTAAGACCGTGGGTCCCTACCACTTCGGCCTTACCGGAAACGCTTGCGAGAGCGACCTCAAAACCCGCCCGCTGCAGGTAGTCGAAAGGAGTCACAAATTCGGTTTCCTCGAAACCGTCGGCCATCAAAAAAAGTATTTGCATAATAACCTCTTTTTACCTCAATTTAACAAAATAACATTAAAAAAACTAAATTTGTCCCGTACAAATGTAACAGGAGTTTCACCCTATGAATTACGGAATCTTCGGTGCAGCTATTCTCGCCACAGGCATTGCCGCCTATGCCGCAGACGCAGCCAGCGTTACCGACAATATGACCCTCAAGGGAAATGTGCAGACCCAGGTCACCAAGTCCATCAACGACCACGACAACAATTTCAGCAGTGGCTGGATTCGCGCCAACGTGGGCGGTCAGTACAAAAGCGACAACCTGGACGGAACCATCATGCTCCGCATTTTCGCTCCGGAATTTGGCAACAAGAACGTAACGGATGTAGCCACCGACGAAAATGGCAACGCCAAGGCCACCAAGTCCGCACAAGACAAGATTCTCGCCGACCTGTACTGGGCAAACTATAAGTGGAAAGTCACAGACCTTGACCAGGTGAACCTGAAAATCGGTCGTTGGAAAACGGACTGGTCCCAGTCCACCCACTACGGTACCTATATCGACAAGGACCTGACCAAGCGCGGTCTCTGGATGCGCGACTACAGCCACAACGCCATTGAACTGGGCTGGAAGCACCAGAACAACCAACTGAACGCCATGCTCGCCACTAAAGACGGCAACGCCAACCAGGGCTACCTCCGTGTAGAAGACGACATGAAGTTCACCTTCCCGCTAGAAGTCAAGGCCGCCTACCGTGGAAACCTCATCGACGTGGTGCAAAACACCGCCTACCTCACCCACCGCGTAGCCGCCTACGCGAGCTACTCCATTATCCCGAACCTGCGCCTCTACGGTGAATACGCCTGCATCTACACCCAGGATGACGACATCAACACCAAGGCTCCCAACTATATCGCTCCTGAGTCCAAGTATTTCCAGCCGGGTATCTACTACCAGCCCACCTACGTTGGCCTGGAGCTCCCTGTCCGTTTGGTCCCCGTGATGAACGTGTTGCTTTCTAACCTGATGGTAGAAGGCGAATACATCAACGACAGACAGATTATGGCAGACAGCAAGGCCGAAATGGATGACTGGGCATGGACGGTGGCCCTGATCCGTAACATCGGCAAGTCCAAGCTGCAGTTCAGCGTCTATAGCGAAAACGAAGTCAGCGACGTGGGTCTCGCCTTCCGCCTGACCAGTACGATTAAGTAATCAAAGTTTAATAGAAAACGAAAGGCGAGTCATTCGACTCGCCTTTTTTCGTCATGGTGGCCATCGGGCCACTATCTGGAATTACGGAGCTGACGCCAAGAATTACTGCGCTGGTGCGGCAGGCTGAACTTCTGTCGCAGGGGCATCCGTCGCAGGTGCGGCGGCCTCAGGACCATTCGATGGTTCGGCAGTCCTGGGGCCCGTCTGAGTTTCCTGTTCCAGGATTTCCTGCAAGATTTCCGCCGCCTGTTCGAACTCTCCCGAAGTAGAGCAAGTTTTGCTGTTCAGGATTTTCTGCAGGTACTGCTTCTGCATATCGATGTTGCCTTCGGTGCTGTAGATAGCCGCCAGTTTAAACATGGTGGTGCAGACCTTCTGGCCCTCGGGGAAAGCGTCCGCAAGGCTGGTGAACACCTTCTTCGCCTTTTCCACCTGGTTGGCGTCAATCAGGCACAGTGCCATCCAGTACAATGAATTCTCCCCAAGTTCACCGGTCTTCATCTGTTCATAGACCTGCTTGAAACCGGCGTAGGCCAGCTTGTATTCACCTCGATGATAATCGGAACGGGCCGTATTGAACATGGCTTCGGCTTCTACCAGCTTTTCGGCTTCACGCTCCAGGCTGTCCATAGAAATGGGAGCCGCAGGAGCGCCGCTGACCACAACCTTCTTGGCCAGAATCTTGTCGCTCTTGCCCAGCAGCATATCCAAGCGGTAGATGATTTCTTCTTGCCTGGAATCGTTCCGTTCGGACTCGTCACCCATGCGGCGCGAAAGCATGGTGACTTCGGCCATCATGCGCTTTTGCACCAGGGCAGAAGCATCCAGTTGAGCCTTCAGGCTATCCATCTCCGCACGCAGGGAATCGTTCTCTGCAGAAAGTTTCAGCACGGCAGAATCCAGACCCTGCTGCATACCCGTCTGCACATCGCTACCCACAGCCTTCATCTCCTCGGTACGGAGCATGGTGATCTTGGAGCACCCGACAAGCGCAAACGCAATCGATACTATTCCAATAGCAAGTTTTTTCATGTTCAATCGCTTTATTTTTCTACGACAATTCTTAATTCCGAAATCCGAATTAAAAACTACTGCTTGATGTTCACGCGGAAATTGGCACGACGGTTCTGGGAATAGGCTTCTTCCGTTTCACCCTGAGCCTTCGGAGCTTCCTTACCGTAACTCACCGATTCCATACGGCTGTTCTCGATACCGTAGGCAGCCAGGAATTCCTTTACCTTCATGGCGCGCTTTGCACCCAAAGTAAAGTTATAGTCTTCTGTACCGCGGGCATCGGTGTGGCCTTCGATGGTAATGGTGAAGCGCTTTTCCTTCAGCAACAGTTCGCCCACCTGGGCCAAAAGTTCCTTGGCCTTTTCTGTGAGTTCCGAACGGTCAAAGTCGAAGTAGACGTCTTCGGACATAATCTGGTTAATAAGCGCTTCCAAGCGGGCGCGTTCTGCTTCAAGGCGTTCCGCCTCAAGGCGGGCCTGTTCGGCAGCCAGGGAATCAGCCTGGGCCTGAGTCATGGCAGGTGCTGCTTCCTGGCCTGCGGCAGCGGCAGGAGCTGTATCTGCAGCAGGGTCAGTCTGGGGTTGCTGCTTCTTGGCACACGCCACCAATGCAAGGCAGGCAGCGCTAGAAATCAATGCAATCTTGACGATGTTTTTCATTTGGATCCTTCTTTAGGTTGTGGTTTATTTTCTTCGTAGAACCAGGACCATGTAGGCGCGGTATTTTCGCCGGCCTGGGTAATGCGGGTCACGTTGCTTCCGTCTTTCCGCATAATGTAAATCTGGTAGGTGCCGCTCCGGTTGCTAGAAAAAGCAATAAGCTTGCCATCCGGCGACCAGGTGGGGTGTTCGTTATTACCTGCGTTGTTGGTAAGCTGCACAATGTCGCTACCGTCCAGAGCGCAGGTGTAAATGTTCATCTTGCCGTTGTCCATGGAGGTGTAGGCAATGCGGTCTCCTTCGGGGGACCAGCTGGCGCGTTCATTGTAACGGCCCATAAAGGTCACTCGACGCAGGTCGCTTCCGTCCTTGCCCATCACAAAAATCTGCGGGCCACCACCACGGTCGCTGGTAAACAAGACTTCGGTAGCATACGGGCTCCAAGCGGGGCTGGTCTGGTTGCTCTTCAGGTAGGCAAACTTGCGAGCCTTGCCCGTCTCCATGTTGCCAAGATAGAGGTCCGTCTTGCCGTCCTTAGAAGAGGAGAACAAAAGTTCCCCGTTCACGGGGTTTACCGCTGGGCTGAATGTCTGGTCGAACTGCTCGAACAGGGGTTTCTCGGGCCTGCCAAAGTTCTTGGTGTAGAGCCTCGGGCGGTTGGTCTTGAAGTTCACGTACACCAGGCCCTTGTTGTTCCGGGTCCACACCGGCATCATGCTGATGGTGGAATCCCTGGTAATCTGGGAACGGTGGAACCCGTCGTAGTCGGACACCACCACCTGCTTCACGCCGTCAATCTTCGACACATAGGCAATGCGGGTGCTGGCCACGCCGCGTTCGCCCCACAGCTGGTAAATCACCTTGTCGAAGAATGCATGCATGGCCCGACGAAGTTCCTTCTGGGGCACCGTATAGCGTTCACCCAAAAGGAGCGTCTTGGACTGGGACACGTACAGGTAGCAATCCACGGCAAGGCGGCCGTCAGCAGTGGGTTCCACCTTCCCCGTCATGTAATGCTTCGCCTTGGAACGGCTGAACAGGGCCAGGTTGAACTTTTCAGAAGCGACCACGTCAAAGCGTCCCGAAAGGTTCGCATCGCGGGTCAAAATCTGGTGAGGCCTTTCTTCAATCCAGTCAATGCCGGGCTTTTCTTCAAAGGGAACAATGCCTATGGGCGTAGTCTTGAAAACAGAAATTCCCACATCTACGGCAATAGTATCGATAGAGGCAAACACTCCCTGCGGGAAAACGCAGGCCAAGGCAAGGACAAGCCCCCAAACAAACCTTTTCAAATTTTCTCTCATTCTTAAAAGCACTCTCTTACAATTATACAAAATCAGTTAGGCGTAAAGTTGAAATTCAGCACCAAATTCGGAGCTCGGTAATTGAAAGGCAACTCCGGCACCTTGGAAATCTGGATAGCACGCACCGACAGGTGGTCCCAGGCCTTGTTGCCTGAAGACTTCCTGAGAATCACCGCCGAAATTTTTCCGAATCGGTCCACCGTAAACTGCACTGTGGTCTTGGCATCACGGCCTACCTTCAAATCCTTAGGAGGCCTGAAATTGCTCATGATAATCTTCTTGAGCTGTTCCAGATACACCTGCATCAGGGGGTCCATGTCCACAGAACCCACAGGATCAAGACTCGGGGCTTCAAGCGCCACAGGCAAGTCCATGTCGTCTACCGGGAAATCATCCACCGGTTCCGGCGTGGGCTCGGGCGGTTTCGGATCTTCGTCTACCACCTCCGGCTTTTCCTTGGGCTCGGGCTTTATTTCCGGCGGCAACCGCTTGTTGACCTTGGGTTTGGGCTTTGGCTTTGGTGGTGGGGGCTGCGTCTTGGGCGGCGCAGGCGGCGCGGGCTCGGACACCTGCACCATTTCGAACACGGGAATCTGCTCCGGCTCGGGCTTCACGTTCACATAGTGGAAAGCGATACAGATTCCAACAATGGCCAGGTGGAACACCACGGCGCACACGATAATCTTCACCAATGTAGAATCTACATCGGAGGAAAAATACTGTATCCTGTCCTGAACTCTTCTCATTTACCCGGAGCATCTTTGGGGTTCATGGTCAAGAACCCAAGCTTTGTTACGCCCAGCTTTTGCACCTGGGTCACCACCTGCATTACCAGACCATAACGAACAGATTCGTCGGAGTTGATGACCACCGCCATCTCACCATTCCAGAGGGACTGGAACACACTATTGAAGCTGTCAAAATCCACCATCATGTCGGCGATATAGATTTCGTCGTCCTTGGTGATGGACACCTTCAAAAGCTTTTCCTGCTCCATAGTAGGGGCTTCGGCCTTGGGCAAGTCCACCTTGACGCCCTGGCTCATAAGGGGGGCAGAAATAATGAACACAATCAGAATCGAGAACACGATATCAATCATGTTCGTAAGGTTCATCTCCTGCTTCAGTTCTTTTCCGCGGCTACGCTTCACCTAGGCCTCCTAGCCCGCCACTTCTTCGAGAGCCAGCAGGTCACCGCGTTTGAACAAGCTCAGCACCTGGGAACCAAAGTTGAAATAAGAAATCTCGTTCTGGCCGTTACAGCTGGTAAAGTAGTTGTAGCCCGCAGAGGCAGGAATTGCCACCACCAGGCCGCCTACCGTAGTAATCAAGGCCATGGCGATACCAGGAGCTACCACAGAAAGGTCGGCAGAACCGTGCTGGCCAATCTGGAAAAAGGCAATCATGATTCCCCAAACAGTTCCCAAAAGCCCAAAGAAGGGAGCCAGATTGGAACTGGTGGCCAAAAAGCTCAGGTACTTGTCTTCGGTAAGGCGGAGACCCTCGATAGAGCGCTGGATAGTATCTTCCAGGAGGGAGGCTCTGTGCTGGATAGAGTCGTAACTCACGAAGTTACTGAACTTGGAAGCCTCTTTCAAAACTTCGGCAGTAAGGCGGCGAAGCGCACTGTCTTCGGCCTTTTCGCACAATTCCTGAAGTTCCACGAACTGGGTCACCGTATTGAACTTGCGGAAAAATTCGGCATTGGCGTGCTTGTTCTTGAGGTAGGTAATGTACTTGACAATGATGATGCCCCACGAGCCTAGGGACATGACCGCCAATATGCAAAGGACCACAATGGTTGCAATATCGGACTGCAATACCATTTGCACCAAAGGAATGGAATTGTTCAAAAGAACCTCCGGTTAAAATCGCTAGAGACAATATAGAAAAAAGACCATGCCCCGAAGGACACGGTCTTTTGAAAGACATCGGTTAAGATTGTCGATTACTCAAGGTCGTCAATAATCGAGGCAATCTTACGAGACTGCGTTCCGGTCTTGCCGAGCGTAGTAGGAGCAATCTTTTCACCAGATGCAGAAGTGAAGTATGGTACGACAGCAAATTCCGCATCATTATTGGTGACAGAGGACTTGTTCTGCAGAGCTTTTTCCCAGAAGGGGCCATTCTTAACGGAGTTGTGCGTTATGGTAATCTTGGTAGCAGCCGCAGTCGTAGAAGCCACCTCTACCCAAGTGTTACCATTCTTGAAGTACACGAGGTAACCGGCAGCACCATCCTTTTCAACAGGGGTAAAGTCGATAACGTAGTCAAGAGCGAAATAATCAGCAGCAAGAACTTCGGCTTCGGTAGATGCCATGGCTGGGCAAGTAGTCACATTTTCACCCGTGCAAGCGTAACCCGCAGAAGCCTTAAGGGTTTCCACGCTCTTAACAGAGGCCTTTTCATAAGTGTCCATCTTGGCCTTGGCCTGATCTGCCACCTTGACCGTAATCACATCGGCCTTGGAAGCGTCGGATTCACCAGCAGAGCTGAAGGGCAGCACGATAATCTGGACGGTCTTCACTTCCTTGGCGCTAACAGGATATTTCATATTGTTGTCGTCGTTCAAGAACGAAGCAACGTCAATGGAAGTTGCATGGGCACTGGCGCCCAGTTCCTGAACCTTGACAAAGTCAGCATTTTCAGCATTGTCGCCCTTCACATAGACATTGTAGCCCTTGACACCCTTGGACACTTCCTTCCAAATCAGGCTGACAACTGCATTGTAGCCAATCGAGTCATTGCGGGTGGCATAGGTGCGTTCACCGTAGAAGCTAATCACCACGTCCTTGTTCTTGGCCGTGTCAAGCTTCACATTTTCAGCCTTGCCCGGGATCTTCACGGTACCCACGGAGAAGTCGCGAACGCCACCATCAGCATCCTGGTCCTTGATAGCGGTCTTGGTCCAAACACCGAAATTGACCTTGTAGTCGTTGCCATCGACCCACTTGCCAGAAGCTGGCTTCACGGTCACGGTCTTGTTGTCGGCATTGTAAGACACCACCACGGCAACTCTCTTACCGGCAGCGTTTTCAACATAGACATGTTCCGTCTTCACGGAGTCCTTTTCCAACTCTTCAGAGAACACCAGCTGCAGGGCAGTGGTGGAGTCAATCTTCTTCAGGTTGCTGGAGAGGAGCACCGGAGTAAGGCCAAGCACCGGAGCGGCCTTGGGGTCAAGTTCCTTGACCACTTCCTTAGCTTCGCCCTTGCGCTGAGTAAAAACGTCAATGACAGTCTCGTCATAGACGATGTTGGTGCCTTCCAGGATGAAGCGTTCACCACTTACAGTGATTTCTACGTCGGCAGCCATGTTCTTGAATTCATAAGAACCGTCTTCACCGGTGGTGGTATAAACTTCGTTAGGATAGATTTCAGCATCACCGGTGTACTTGGCATAGACCTTCACCTTGGCGGCAGGAAGGAAGTTACCCGTTTCCACATCGGTGTAATAGAGCTTACCCTTGACAGTCACACCCGTCTTGTACATGTCAATCCTGGGGTGTTTATCCTTTACACGGGCCACGTCATTGGCGATATCATCCGTAAAGGTGTACTTGAAACGCTTCATAGCATAGCCATCAAGCTTGAAATCCCAGTAAATATCTTCACCGTATTCCACATCCTTCCAGACGCTGGTACCTGCAGAGTCAGTGTACTTGGTCTTATCGGTCGGACGGAAATAGACCTCGACATTTTCCAACGGGAGGTTGGTATTGTTGTCCACGACCATAAAGGTCACGGTGGCCTTGTCCTTGATTTCGTCATTGGCATCGGAAACCGAGGAGTCGCTACAAGCAGCGAGCAGAGCCGCAGCCGAGGCGAGGGTCAAGAGTTTATGTTTCATACATTCTCCTTGTGATTGTATTTTATGTTTTTTGTAAATAAACTTGTCTGTTAAAGATTAAGAAGCCAGAATGTGGCACGAGCACCGACATGCCAAGCACGACCATCTGTGTCGCTGGTGAATTCCATAGTCTCAAGGATGTCATAGGCGGCATAAGCACCCAGTTCACCGGCCATACCGGCAAAATTGATTCCGTAACCGAATCCCAGTTCAACATCATATTGGGCTTGGGGCTTGTAAACCACAGAGGCGTGCTTGGAAGCATTGGGGTACAGAACGATGTCATTGGAAGTGACCCATGCACCGGAAACGCCCAGTTCAACAATAAGTCCGTCTTCTTTCTGGTTGGGCATAAAACGTCCGTAGAGGCCGGCACCAGCGCGCCAGTAACCTTCGTTTACAGTACGGTTGCGGGATTCACCCACATAGAGGCGATTGTACTGCATGGTTCCGGCCAAGCGAGCGCCGAACATACCCTTAGTGAAAAGTCCGCTCACCCCAAGAGTAAAGGGGAAGTCCTTGAAGTGGTTGTCGTCGTACTTGACATCGAACATACCAAAACCTGCCGACCCGGTAATACCAAGAGCAAGGCGACCTGCTGCGGCAGCCTTGTCGGCTTCGGCCTTCTGGGCAGCTTCAGCGGCGGCAATAGAATCGGCCTCGGCCTGCTTGCGGGCTTCTTCGGCAGCGGCGATAGAATCAGCGATAGCCTGCTGGCGAGCCTGTTCGGCGGCGATGGAGTCCGCAATTGCCTGCTGACGGGCAGCTTCTTCGGCGGCAGCGATCGAATCGGCTACCGCCTGCTGGCGAGCCTGTTCGGCGGCGCAAGCGTCAGCGTTAATCGGCTGACCCAGGGAATCGACAGCGCAGGGATCTGCGGCAGGGGCTTCGGCTACAGGAGCAGCAGGAGCAGCTTCAGCGGCAGGAGCAGCTGCCACCGGTTGTGCAGCAGGGGCAGGCTGTGCAGCGGGGGCTGGTGCAGGAGCAGCGGCAGGAGCCGGTGCGGCCGCAGGAGCCGGTGCGGGAGCGGGTGCAGCAGGAGCCTGAGCATAAGCCCCGCCCACCATAGAGGCAAGGAAAACAACCATTGCAAGTTTCTTCATAGATTCTCCATTCATAAAAGAGTTTGCATTAAAATCACGTGAAATATATAAAGAATAACCCATTCGTGCAAGTTTTTTTTAAGAAACGCCCCAAAATGGGCTTTTTTCTGTTCCCAGAGCGTTTTCTAGATGTGAAGTGTGGGGTTGAGGGGAGTAATTTCCCACTACTCACGACTCACAACTCACTACTCACAACTCGCTACTCACAACTCATTTTCTACAGTCCTTTCGGGTGGAACGTCTTGCGGTGCACCGGCGAAAAGCCCTGCTTGCGAATGGCGTCCAGGTGCGCCTTAGTGCCGTAGCCAGCGTGTTTTTCAAAGCCGTAACCCGGATATTCCTGAGCCAGGCGGTCCATATAGCGATCACGGAAGACCTTCGCAAGGATTGAAGCCGCAGAAATAGAGGCCACCAAACCGTCCCCTTTTATCACGGGGAACTGGCACCCCAGGTCCAACCCGCGAATTTTCAAATTTCCATCCACCGCCACTAGAACTGTCGCACCCGGCTTAAAATGTCCCCGGACCTCCACGGGTAGTTCGGGCTGTTTTTCCGTGATCCCCGTCATACCCAAAGCCTGCAACGCCCTCCGCATGGCCAGGAAATCGGCTTCCAAGATGTTCAGGCGGTCAATTTCCTCAACGCTCGCGCTTGCGATGGCATAGCATTCACAGGCATCTTTTACTTTGTCGTAAATAGCTTCTCGCTTGGGGCGGGTGAACTTCTTGGAATCGTTCAATACGGGCAAGACGTCAGCGGACTTGAGTACGGCGGCGCAGGCCACCACGGGGCCCGCCAGGGGGCCACGGCCCACTTCGTCGATGCCTACTATGATATAGTTAGGGCCAAAAGTGGATTCGGCGTAGTTGCGGAAGGCGATTTCTCCCTCGATGGGAGTGGTGACGGCAGACATGAAGTCGGGATTCTTGTATTTCATGGTTAGGAATTAGGGGCTAGGATTTAGGGGCTAGGATTTAGTGATTAGTGGTTAGTGGTTAGGGGTTAGGGGTTAGGATTTAGGGGTCGCTTCGCTCTGAGGAGTGAGCTCGGTCGCCAAAGGCGCCCTTTGAGGTGTGAGGTACGGGGTTCGAGAGGTGTCATCCCCGACCCATTCGACAAGCTCAGGGCAGGCTTTGATCGGGAATCCGCTCGAGAACGCAGTGCCTTTTTGCGAAAAAAAAATCAAAATTCTCATATCAAAAACAATCATTCAACAAAATTCTCGGATAAAAATAGCGAATTTTAAACAATCAAAATCAAATTTTCTCAAAACTTTGTCATTTTTTCACAATTTTTAGTAATTAAAAGCTTAAAAAAATTTCATTTTTTATTAAAAATTCAAAAATTTTCAACAAATTCAGGAACTATATCTTGCCGTCCCCAATAAAATCTGCTAATTTTTCGTCAACTTTTTATAAAATTTCAAACTCTAACTCAGGTATTTTATGGCAAACAAGACATTAAGTGGAGCCGAAGTGATTATCGAGTGCCTCAAAAGAGAGGGCGTCGATACCATTTTCGGGTACCCTGGCGGATCTGCAATCCCCATGTTCGACGCAATTCTCGATTCTAATATTAAAGTAGTGCTGACCCGCCACGAGCAGGGAGCCACCCACATGGCCGACGGATACGCCCGCCAGACCGGAAAGGTGGGCGTTGCCCTGGTGACCAGTGGCCCGGGCGCCACCAATACCTTTACCGGCATCTACACAGCTCTCATGGATTCCAGCCCCATCGTGGTGCTGGCCGCCCAGACCACCACGCCGAACCTGGGCAAGGACGCCTTCCAGGAATGCGACACCAGCGGCATGACCTTCGCCGCCGTCAAGCATTCCTACCTGGTGAAGGATTCCAACGACCTTCCCCGTATCATGAAAGAGGCCTTCCACATCGCGCGCAGCGGCCGACCGGGCCCCGTGCTCATCGACCTGCCCAAAGACGTGACCGCCGGCCCCTGCACCGCCCCCTTCACCGACAAGATGGACCTGCCGGGCTACAAGATTCCGACCCACGCCCCCATCCAGGCGGTTGAGAAGGCTGCAGAATTCCTGAAAAAGTCCAAAAAGCCCCTCTTGCTGGTAGGCCACGGCGCCATGATTTCTGGAGCGAGCCGCCAGGTGCGCGAGCTGGCCGAAAAGCTGAACGCTCCCGTGTGCTGCACCATGCTGGGCCTGGGCGCCTTCCCCACCGACCACGAGCTTTCTCTGGGCATGCTGGGCATGCACGGTACGGTTTACGCCAACAAGGCGGTGCTGGACTGCGATTTGATTTTCTCCATCGGTAGCCGCTGGGACGACCGTATCACCGGCAAGCTGGACGTGTTCTGCAAGGACGCCGTCAAGATGCACCTGGACATCGACCCCGCCGAAGAGGGCAAGGTTTTGCAACCCGACGTGTTCCTCTGCGGTGACGCCAAGCTCGTGCTGGAACAGCTTTTGCCCATGGTGAACAAGCTGGACACCGCCGACTGGGTTAAAACTTGCCAGAGCTGGAAAAAGAAGTTCCCCCTCACCTACCCCAAGCAGGGGGGCTTACGCATGCAGCACGTGATTGCGACAGCAAGCAAGCTCACCCAGGGCAAGGCCATCGTCACTACCGACGTGGGCCAGCACCAGATGTGGGTCGCACAGTTCTTCGACATCAACTACCCCCGCCAGCTGCATTCCAGCGGCGGCGCCGGCACTATGGGCTTTGGGTTCCCGGCGGCCATCGGCGCCTCCTTCGGCAACGAGACCGGCTGGCCGGTGCTCAGCTTCAGCGGTGACGGTGGATTCCAGATGACCGAAGCGGAACTGGCCACAGCCGCCATCCACAAGCTGCCCATCAAGATTTTCGTGATGGACAACAAGTACCTGGGCATGGTGCGCCAGTGGCAGGAACTCTTCTACGAGCACCGCTACTCTAGCGTGGATATGCAAGGTAACCCCGACTTTGTGAAACTCGCCGAGGCCTACGGCATTCCGGGGCTGCGTATCAAGCGTGCCGCCGACGCCGAGCGCGTTATCCAGAAGGCGCTGGAATACAAGGACGGGCCCATCCTCATCCATTGCGAATGCGAAAAGGAAGACAACGTGTTCCCCATGATTCCTGCCGGTGCCCCCATTACCAGCATGATTGTTGAACAGCCCAAGGCCCAGCTGGAAAAGCCCACGGGATCGACCTAATAGGAGGATTTGAAAATGATTGATAAGGCACATTCTATTAGTCTGTTGGTTGCGAACCGCCCCGGCGTGCTGGTGCGTATCGCCCTAGTATTCTCCCGTCGTGGCTACAACATCGATTCCCTGGTGGTCTCCCCCACTCTGGACCCGAATTTCAGCCGCATGAACATCATCGCCCACGGAAACCCCGAAATCCTGATGCAGATTATCAAGCAGCTGGAAAAACTGGTGGACGTGGTGCAGGCCAAGGACCATACCGACACCAACGCGGTGGAAAAGGAACTGGCCCTCATCAAGGTGCGCTGTTCTCCGGACCAGAGGACCGAAGTGCTGCAGCTCTGCGACCACTTCAAGGCCCATACCGTAGACATGACCGAAAAGTCCATGATTATCCAGATTACTGGAAGCAGCGACAAGGTGGACAACCTGAAGAGCCTGCTCCAGAAATTCGAAATCGTGGAATACATCCGCACGGGCAAGGTCATTATGCTCCGCGGGGAAGACAAGACGTAGCGAGAGCAAAACTCTCGTACAATTCGGAGTCCGGAATTCGGATTTCCGAATTCATTCACGAAAGAATCCGTCCGAACTTCGGGCGGATTTTTCTATATTCCGCCACAACAAGAAGGCTTTATGGCAGACTCTCAGGTTAAAGATTCTCTCGTTATCGGCGGTCACGAATTTACGTCTCGTTTCATTCTTGGTTCCGGCAAGTATTCGCTGAAGCTCATCGAGGCTGCGGTACATGACGCGGGAGCGCAGATTGTGACTCTCGCCGTGCGCCGTGCCAACACCAAAGACCACGAGAACATTCTGGACTACATTCCCAAGGGAGTGACGCTGCTCCCCAACACCTCGGGTGCGCGGAACGCCGACGAGGCGGTGCGTATCGCACGTCTTTCCCGTGAACTGGGCTGTGGCGACTTCGTGAAGATCGAAATCATGCGGGACACCAAGTACCTGCTGCCCGACAACTACGAGACGGTAAAAGCCACGGAGACCCTGGCAAAGGAAGGTTTCGTGGTGATGCCCTACATGTACCCGGACCTGAACGTGGCACGGGACCTGGTGAACGCAGGGGCTGCAGCAGTCATGCCTCTCGCCGCCCCCATCGGGTCCAACAAGGGGCTTTCCACTCGGGAATTCATCCAGATTCTGATTGACGAAATCGACTTGCCCATCATCGTAGATGCGGGAATCGGAAAACCCTCCGAAGCCTGTGCCGCCATGGAGATGGGAGCGGCGGCCATCATGGCGAATACCGCCCTCGCAACGGCAGGCGACCTGACGCTCATGGCGGAAAGTTTCAAACTTGCGATAGAGGCGGGTCGCAAGGCCTACCTGGCAGGCCTTGGGCGCGTGCTCACGCGCGGGGCTTCCGCCTCCGACCCGCTCACCGGATTCTTGCGGGACTAGACCTTTTTCCCGAAAAATCCCGCCAGGGTCTTTTCAAGAACCGCTACATCGATAGGCTTGGCCACGTAGGCGTTCATTCCCGCCTCCATGGCCTTTTCTATATCTGCGCTAAAGGCATTGGCGGTCATGGCCACGATGGGGACGTATGCCTGTTCCACATTGCCGAGACGGCGGATCCGGCGGGTGGCCTCGTAACCGTCCATGACGGGCATCTGGATATCCATCAAAACAATGTCGTAGTAGCCGGGATGGGCGCTGGACAGCTTGTAAACGCCCTCCTCGCCATTTGCCGCAAATTCCACCTCGAAGCCCATGTTTTTCAGGATCAAGCCGGTCACTTCGCGGTTGACGGCCATGTCCTCTACCAAAAGGACCCGCTTGCCGGCAAAGTTCACCGGGCAGTTCGGCAAGTCCGCATTCCACTGGGTCTGCATGGCCGACTGGAGGCGCATGGGAACTGTCACCACGAACTCCGTGCCCTTTCCGGACTGGCTCTGCACCTGGATTTTTCCGTCCATCTGATCCACGATGCGCTTGGTGATGGCCATTCCAAGGCCCACGCCCTGGACGCCGCTCAACGAAGAGGAACGCTCCATTTCAAAGGCGTCGAACAGGCGGCTCGCAAGGCTTTCGGTCATGCCGATTCCGTTGTCCTTCACCCGCAATTCGTACAGGCCAAAACCCACCCTTTCCGAAGGCATCTCGGAAAGTCTCAGGGACACCGCTCCCCCGTCGGGCGTAAACTTGCAGGCGTTGCTCAAAAGGTTCATGACGACCCGGTTAAAGCCCTGGCGGGAACAAAGAACCAGCGGGTCCTTTACGCCGCTGCAGTCCACGGTGAAGTCGATGTTCTTCTCCTGCATCTGGGGCGCAAAGGTTTCCTGCCACCCGGCCACCATTTCCCTTAAGTCCAGGGCGGACTCTTCCGTTTCGATTTTACCGCTTTCCAGGCGACTCATTTCCAGCACGTCGTTCACCAGCGACAGCAGGTGCTGGCAGGAACGTTCAATCTTGGCCGCATTCTCCCTGATTTCGGGCAAGGTAGCGTCTTCTTTTTTGCAAAGGGCGACACAGCCCATGATTTCGTTCATGGGGGTACGGATATCGTGACCGATGTTAGAAAGAAATGCGGACTTGGCCTCGTGTTCCTTCTTCTCCGCGTTCAAGTCCTTGTGGACAGCCCCGATGCGTTCTTCCCCTTCTTCCACTTTCTTGAGGATAATCTTCATCAAGGAAAGAATCAAAAACACAAAAAGGCTCCCGCCAAAGAGGATGGATGGAACCACGTTGTCGAAAATCCCCACATAGCCAACCGCCAGATAGCCCAGAAGGAACAGGACCAACAGCGCCAGGGGAATGTGGAGAGGGCCTCGGCCCTTGTCCCAGTAGTTCGACCTGAGGACAACCCGTTCCAGCAGAATGTAGCGGACAATGTTGAGAAGCATCAGGGCGCTTCCCAAATAAATCAACGCTGACGACAGTTCCGTCATGGTCTATTGTCGGCTTTTCAAACTAGTTTTTCAAGCATCGCACGGCAAAACCGCGGCCCTTCTGGTTATAGTCGGCGCTCTCCTCGAAATAATCATAACGATAATCTAAGAACCAATAAATCGCCCTTGTGGCAGAGTAGGTTCCCGCAGCTTCCGATGCCGACCAGAAGTTGGTAAAGTATCCTTCGTCATCAAAGGTGTAGGCGCTGTAGGTATTGCCCGTTTCCGCATACTTCCCGTAATAAGCTCCCGTGGGAATTGCCGAGAATCCATATTCGTCAGTAGGTATTGCCGCACTGTAATAAGACCATCCCATTTGCGACTTCAAGTCTCTCCCGGCATATCCTTTTAGACCCA
The DNA here is from genome assembly GCA_946414025.1 of uncultured Fibrobacter sp. Taxonomy (GTDB): domain Bacteria; phylum Fibrobacterota; class Fibrobacteria; order Fibrobacterales; family Fibrobacteraceae; genus Fibrobacter. Next base: position 2,784 of record CAMKMX010000038.1, on the reverse strand, counting down.
GAACTTCCACATATTCCATGAGATCGTTCCACTCCGACGATGTAGGAATGTGCCAGCCACTGGGGCAAATTCCCTGATGTTTTTCCGCAATAACGTCGGCCGCACTTTCTTCGAGGTAGAACGACGCCAAATTCATGGCCGCCGTCCAGGTATAAAGCCTTCCCGCCATCTCGCAATTCTTTGGGCGGTTGTTGAAACACCAGGAATTCCCCTTCAAATTCGTCATCTTCGTAGAATCTGAATAATCAAGGTTCTCGGCCATCCAGGTCTGGGCACCGATTTTTATGGTTTTGTATGTCTTGTTATCGCGGCTGTCCTTGAGCGTGCCATAATTGGCAGTCTCGCTGAAGAAATCCTCCTTGGAGTAATCGTAGATTCCAACGTCCCTCCAGCTTTTAACGCCGCTATCGCAAATCTGCTCCTTTTCAGTGCCATAATAGGGGTCAATGTAACTCTTAATGACTCCGTCCCTGGATGCGGTACACGCATACCCGATAAGGGTATCCAGCCTTGTTGCAAATCTCAAGCTGCCGCCATCGCAGACCAGTTTTTTACCATTGTACGAACTTCCTGCAACAGCAATCTGCTCCATATTCCCATCCAACTTGTCGGTACAGGGAATGGAATAGACGCCCTCAATAAACTCCCCTATCCATCTTTCGAAATCGGGGGCGTTACCACCTTGGGTTTCTACCCTGGTGCGGATCTTGGAATTGTTTGCCAAATTGTTAAGCGCCCAATCCGCAACGGTCACCTGCGTCGTAGATTCCGAACTCTGGTTCCACTTACCGTCATCCTTGATATCCGCAGATAGTTCCGCCGTGGTAGACGTTATTCCCGTCGGATTCAATCCCCGAGTAAGCAGGATAGACACCGCCAGGAGCTTGGCATCATCGTTGGTTGTGCCGAAGATGCTCAAATCTTCAAAGGCATGATTCAGGGGGGCATCCTTCGGATTCATGTAGAACGCTTCCATCACTTCCTGTTCGGCCTTGGACTTGGCAGCAGGGATGTTTTTGTAGTCTCCTGTCGCAAACAGGGCCATCGCCCTATTGTAAGCCAGGTGAGCCAAAATGTTCAGGTTCGCCTTGTCCCGATTACTTAGGTCCACAATCCCCTTCAGGGTAAAGTCCCCTGTCGTCGTCGAGCCCGAAACCTCGTTATAGAAAGTTCCCGTAGCCTGGAGCAAGCCGTACTGGGTCGCAAGGTTCAACTTGGGCGAAGAAAATTCACCAAGAGACGAAGATACCTCCCATTCAAACTTCGTTCCCGTCAGGGCCAAATCCTCATCCAGTTCCCAAATTTTCATAGTAGAGCCACTCGTGAACGGGCCCTTCTGCACCACTCCCGAAAAGGCCTTGGATATGGGCTTCGTAGGAATAGAATCGTTAGTTCCGGGAGTGCTGGAACTGGAAATTTCCACAGCACTGGATGCTGGCGATGACGTTCCCGAATCGGATGAACTACCTGACGAGCTACCCGATGAGTTACCCGACGGGTTCTCAGAAGCAGAGGAATCGGTCTTTTTTCCAGAAGAGGACGATTTCTTCGAATCTCCTGATTGCGGAGGGTCGTCTTCAACAGGAACCCATTCCCCATCCTCACAGATAAATTCCATGCCCTCTTCTTCAACGAACCTCACCTTTCCTTCGTTGGAAGCCCTGCATTTCCCTAAATCTTCAAGGGTTCCCGTTTCCTTGGAAGCGCTGCTTTCTTGTTCTTCCGCATTTTCCGAAGGACCGCTGGAAGAACTGCCACATGCACTAAAGACAACGGCAACAAACGCTGCCATCAAAAAACGGAGTGAGATTCTTGTTTTCATGGGACTCTCCTTTCGTAAACCATGTATTCTTAATGATAGGAAAAAAAACAAAAGGGTGGCAATTTTTTTCAAGACAAATGGCCGATTTCCCTTTTTGAGAGATAAAAATTGCTAATTTCGGGGCACTATGGTCAAGTTGGAAGAATCCTGGCTAAAACTCCTGGGCGACCAGTTCGAACAGCCCTATTTCCAGAAAATAAAGGAAACCCTCCTGAAGGAGAAGGCGGAACACCACGTGATATACCCGCCGGGACCGAAAATCTTTGCGGCCCTGGACTTTTGCCCTGTAGACAAGGTAAAGGCGGTCATCATCGGGCAAGACCCCTACCACAATCCCGGGCAGGCCCACGGGCTCTGCTTCTCGGTGCCCAACGGAATCGACCCGCCGCCCTCCCTCATCAACATCTTCCAGGAACTCCACGACGACCTTGGCATCACGCCCCCGCAACATGGGAACCTGGAAAGCTGGGCCCACCAGGGCATCTTGCTCCTGAACGCCTCCCTGACGGTGCGGGCCCACCAGGCGGCAAGCCATGCGGGAATCGGCTGGCAGACCTTTACCGACACCATTATCCAGAGGCTCTCGCAGGTGCGGGAAAACCTGGTGTTTCTGCTGTGGGGCAGTTTCGCCATCAAGAAACAGGCCCTGGTGGCGCCAAACCGCGGGCACCTGATCCTCACCGCCCCACACCCGAGCCCTCTTTCGGCCTACCGGGGATTTTTCGGCTGCAGGCATTTCAGCAAGGCAAACGCATTCCTTGTAAGCAAGGGAATCGAGCCTATCGACTGGAGCGTGAAGTAAGGGGACCGGACCCTTTTTTCTATATTTGTGCCCGCAATAAATCGTAAAAAACAAATCCCGATGGATTCTATCGGGCCTTCGGCCCTCCAGAATGACAGCGGGAACAAAAAGAGACAAAATCATGGGAAAATCACTCTATCAGAAGATTTTTGAAAGCCAC
>CAMKMX010000037.1 GCA_946414025.1 uncultured Fibrobacter sp. | reverse complement strand
TCGATTCCCATACGAATCCCGGTTAACCGAAGAGTCGGAGAACGCGCTTGATGCCTGTGATAAAGCGGTCGATGTCGCGCTTCAGGGTGTACGCGCCGAAACTGAGTCGAAGCGTGGCGTCGACGCCGAAGCGGTCCATGACGGGTTGGGCGCAGTGGTGCCCGCTGCGCACCGCAACGTTTTCTTCGTCGAGAATCATGGCGGCGTCGCTTACGGCGATGCCGTCGAGGGTTACGCTGATGAGGGCCCCGCGTTCCTTCGGGTTCCCGAAGATTTTTACCTGCGGGATTTGCGCAAGCTGTTCCAGCGCGTAGTTCGTAATTTCTTCTTCGTGCTTGCGAATGTTTTCGATGCCTACCGCATTAATCCATTCGATGGCCTTGCCGAGCCCGATGACTTCGGCGATCATGGGCGTGCCTGCCTCGAAACGTGCGGGAACGTCGGCGTATGTCGTCTTTTCGAAGGTCACGTTCTTGATCATCTCGCCGCCGCCGTGCCAGGGGGGCATGCTGTCGAGAACTTCGTACTTGCCGTAGAGTACGCCCACGCCTGTGGGGCCGTACATCTTGTGTCCGCTGAAGGCGAGAAAATCGCAGTCCAGCTTTTGCACGTCAATCTTGATGTGGCTCGAACTCTGGGCGGCGTCAATTAAAACTTTCGCTTGGGGTGCGGCGGCGCGAACGGTCTTGATGATTTCTGCAATCGGGTTCACGGTGCCCACGGAATTGCTCACGTGGGTGACAGCCACCATCTTGGTTCGCGCATTCAACAACCCGGGAAGTGCTGCCAAATCCAGATCGCCGTTGTCCAAAACGGGAATCACCTTGATTTTCGCACCCTTCATTTCGGCAACGAGCTGCCAGCTCACGATGTTGGCGTGGTGCTCCAGACCGCTAATCAAAATTTCGTCGCCCGCTTCGAAGAACTTGCGACCGTAACTCCACGCCACCAGATTGATGCTTTCGGTGGTGCCGCGGGTGAACACAATCTCGTCTTCGGTTTTCGCGTTAATAAATTTTGCCACATTCTTGCGGGTGGCTTCGAAAGCTTCGGTGGTGCGAGCGCTCAGACGGTACACGCCCCGCTTCACGGAGCTGTAGTGTTCGCGGTAAAAGTCGTCCATCGCGTCGATGACGCATGCGGGCTTTTGCGTGGTGGCCGTGCTGTCCAAGAAGGCGAGGGGCTTTGCGTCTTTATCGCCTGCGACAAGCATCGGAAATTCGCTACGGATTTTTTCTGCATCAATCATGGGTCCAAATATAGAAAATAGGGTGGGTTCAGTTGATAGTTATTAGTTAGCAGTTACTAGTATCATCAGGGTGGAACTTTTATATATTTACACCGCAAAAAATGAGGGTTACAATGAAAATTCTTAAAGGCTTGCTAAGTATAGGAGTTTTGACCTTGGGCTTCACCACGGCTTTTGCCCAAGAGGCATTTCGCGAAGCGATAGACAACCAGGATATCGCCACCGCTAAAAAAATGGTGAAGAACAACGAAATAGAAGAAATCTATTGCGGCAAGTTGAATGCCAACGACGCCGTAGCCGTCTTCGAGAAAATTTTCAAGTCCATGCCCGACGAATCCTTTGCCCAGTGCCCGTCGCAGTTTGCCTACGGCTACGGAGCAAAAGTCTGCGCCAACGCCAAGACGATGAATGCCTGTAGCGAAGTGGTAAGCTACCTGCTCATGGAAGGAACCGCCGGAAACGCTAACGCCCTGGGGGCTTTAGACAAGGTGGTCAAGGCAGCCCTCAAGACCAAGGCTTTTGCCAAGCCCGTCAAGGAACAGGTGGACACTACCACTTGGGTAGCCTGCCCCAAGAAAGGTAAGGAAAAGGAATTCTGCAAGTTGCAATGCGAGACCCAGGCCGATTCTCTGAACGACGAAGCCCGCAAGCAGACCTGCGCCACCAAGCCCGAACATTTCATCGAAACCACCATTACCGTCACCAAGCCCTCTCCCCTCTACGAAAAAATCCGCACAGGCCTTACGGAAGGTTACTGGAAATCTCCCATGACCGTGGCTGAAAATTTTTCCAAACTGATTCAGGCAAATGCAAAGGCCCTTTCTATTGCGGACTCGACCATCCCAAACATTGCCTACGTAAATCGCTGGGCCGACAAGCACAAGGCCGATTCTACGGAACTGCCCGGTGGCGAACTGTTCCGGTTCTGTACCGCCTGGCAACCGGCGGTAGATTCCATCTTGGCATCGAAAGAGTTTGAAACCCGCTGTCCTGTATTCGAATATTTTACAGACAACCGCGACGGACAGACCTACAAGGTCAAGGAAATCAACGGCACAAAGTGGTTCGTGCAGAACCTGAACTTTGCCATGGAAGAAGGCTCCATGTGCTATGATCGTGAAGACGACAACTGCAAGGTATACGGACGCCTCTACACCCAAGAAGCCGCCCAAAAGGCCTGCCCCGAAGGAACCAGACTTTCTACGGACGAAGATTGGAAAATGCTGGAAATTTACGCCGGTGGCGCCAACACCGCCGCAGAACGCCTCCGCAGTAACGGAAGCGACAACTATGCCTTTACTGCCCTGTTCGGAGGCTATGCCAACAAGAACAACATCTCGGTCATCGTCGGCGAGGGCGCCTATTTCTGGACAAACCAGGATGGCGGCGACGGCCGAGGCGTAGCACGTTCCATGTTCAGCACAGACAAAGAAGTTTCAAACATTTCTGTAGATAAGAAATTCTCCCTGTCGGTCCGCTGCGTGGTGAATAATGAGTGATGAGTTGTGAGTGATGAGTTGTGAGTAGTGAGTTTTGAGTTCTTATAACCGCGCCTTCGGCGCCTAGTCGACAACTAATTTCACATTACACACTTTACATAAAACTTCTTGTTTCTATCAGCCCTAGCACCTACAACCTACTACCTAGCCCCTAGATCCTAACCCCTTCCCACTATGTTCTCTCCCACCTGCAATCGTGAAACCTGGATAAAGCGTCAAGACCTGATGCGCAAGGTTCGTGCATTCTTTGAAGCACGGGGAGTGTTGGAGGTAGAAACGCCGGTGCTGTCCAACGCTTGCGGCACCGACCCGCAGCTGGATTACTTCGAGATTGAATCGCCCCGCCGGTTCATGATGACCAGTCCGGAATTCCACATGAAGCGCCTGCTCTCGGCAGGTTTCGGCGACATCTTCCAGATTACCAAGTCCTTCCGCAAGGATGAATTCGGTGCACACCATAACAACGAATTCAGCATGGTGGAATGGTATCGCGTAGGCATGCCCCAGGAGCAGTTGATGGACGAGGTGGAAGCTCTGGTCTCGGAGATTCTCGGGAAACCCATCAACGCCCGCCGCACCCGCTGGATTGATGCCTTCAGGAATTATGCCGGAGTGAACCCCCTTACCGCCACCGACGGAGACTTCGTCGCAACTTGCAAGTCCAAGGACATTCCCCTCCCAGCCGCCTCTACAGACATGTCCCGCGAGGACTGGTGGGACTACCTGATGGTCTTTGCCGTAGAGCCGGCGTTAGCGAAGAACGGTCCGGAATTCATCTTGGATTACCCCCAGTCCCAGGCGGCTCTCGCCCAGACCTACGTGGGCGAAGACGGCTACACCTGGGCAAGGCGGTTTGAATTGTTTGTGGACCAGGTGGAACTCTGCAACGGCTATACGGAACTGACCGATGCCAAGGAACAGCGCAGGCGTTTTGAGGCCGACCTTGAAATCCGCCGTAGCATAAACAAGCCGCTACCGCCGATAGACGAAAACTTCTTGCAAGCGCTGGAATCGGGCATGCCCGCTTGCTCCGGCGTGGCGCTGGGCCTGGACCGGCTCCTTATGCTGGCCCTGAACAAGGCGGAAATCAAGGACGTGATTCTTTTCCCCAGCCCGATTGCGTAAGACGATTATTCCGGAACGAGGATGACACCTCTTGTGACCATCACACCTCATACCCCTAGCCCCTAAATCCTAGATCCTAACCCCTAATCCCTATCCCCTAATAACTTCTCGATCCGCCGTCGTAGCTCCGACTCGCTTGCATCGCCCACGAACACCTTGTCGATATTGTCCTCTTTATCTACCAGGTAGCTTACGGGAATGACTCCTGGATTTCCGAGAGCATTCATGGCGTCGTAGTTCCAGTGGACCACGGTCCAGGGCATTTCCTTCGCCTTCTTGAATCGGGCCATCACTTTCAGGTTCTCGTCTTCGTCAATCATCAAGATTTTCAACCCCCTGGAGCCGTATTCCTGATGGAATTTCTGGAGCATGGGAATTTCCATGAGGCAACCAGGGCACCAGCTGGCACTCAAAACGATAAGCGTGGCAGTCCCTTTTTCACTTGCGTAGTCAGTCCGGCTGCCGTCGGCCTTCAGGGCCTCGAAATTCACAACCATCTTTGGAATTTCCCGAAAAGACCGTTCCAGGGCAACAGTACGGTACAGGTAGATTCCTCCCAGCAGAACAAGGGGAATCAGTGCCCATTTTAGTGCAGAAATACGCATTATGCCGTAGAATTTATGAAATTTCGCTCCTTTTTAGTTATATTCTTGAATATGGCATACAATATTCAAGAACTTCTTTCTGAAATGGTCAAACGTGGAGCCTCCGACTTGCATATCACGGCTGGTTCCCCTCCCCTCCTCCGTATCTCCGGCAAGCTCACCCCTATCGGGGCTGACAAGCTGAAACCGGACGAGACCATGCGCATGACCTACAGTCTCATGAACGAGATGCAGAAAAAGACCTTCGAACAGCAGAAGGAATGCGACTTCTCCTTCGGTATCGCAAACCTTGCCCGTTTCCGTGCCAACGCCTACCTGCAGCGCGGCTGCGTGGCTATTGCCCTCCGTATTATTCCCCTTGATATCCGCACCTTCAAGGAACTGGGCCTCCCGAAAATCCTGGCCGAATTTACTACCCGTCCCTCGGGTCTGGTTCTGGTGACCGGCGCTACCGGTTCCGGTAAATCTACGACTCTTGCCGCCATGATCGACAAGATCAACAAGGAGCGTCACGACCACATTCTCACCGTAGAAGACCCTATCGAATTCTTGCACAAGCACCAGGGTTGCATGGTGAACCAGCGCGAAGTGGGCAGCGACACCAACAGTTTCTCCCAGGCACTGAAGATGGCGCTCCGTCAAGACCCCGACGTGGTACTCATCGGCGAAATGCGTGACCTGGAAACCATCCGTGCCGCCCTGACCATTGCCGAAACTGGCCACTTGGCCTTCGCGACACTCCACACCAACTCCTGCGTGCAGACCATCAACCGTATCGTGGATGCCTTCCCCAAGGGTGAGCAACAGACGGTGCGCACCCAGCTGTCCTTTGTGCTCCAGGGCGTGATATGCCAGACCCTGGTTCCCAAGATTGGCGGTGGCCGCGTCATGGCCTACGAAATCATGAACGTGACTCCCGGTATCCGTTCCCTGATTCGCGAAGACAAGGTGCACCAGGTCGAGTCCATGATTGAAATCGGCCAGAAGTTCGGTATGAACACCATGAACATGTGCCTCTGCGAGTTGGTCAAGAACCGCAAGGTGGACCGCTTCGAGGCCCTTTCCCGTTCCCCCAGCCCCGACCAGCTGGAACAATTGTTCGTGAAGGAAGGTGTGTAAGCTATGCCAGAATTTTTGTACAAGGCACAAAACACCCAGGGCAACGTTTTTCAAGGTTCCCTAGAAGCCAAGGACAAGGCCGAAGCCGAGTCCATGCTCCTACGGCGCAGGCTTGTCATTACGAGCCTGAAAAAGAAGCCGACCGAAATCAAGATTAAAATCGGTTCCGGCATCAAGCACGCCGATATCGCCAGGTTCACCCGTATGTTCTCGTCTATGAGTTCGGCGGGCCTTCCTATGCTCCAATGTCTGAACATTCTGGAGGAACAGTGCGAAAACCCGGAACTCAAGTCCGTCATCCACAAGATTACCCAGTCCATCAACGGCGGTTCTTCTTTGGCTGACGCCTTGGCCCAGCACCCCAAGGTGTTTGGCCCTCTGTACACCAACATGGTGGCGGCAGGCGAAGCGGGCGGTATCTTGGACGGCATTCTTGCTCGTTTGGCAGAAACCCTTGAAAACCAGGAACGCCTAAAGCGCAAGGTAAAAAAAGCCTTGACCTACCCTGTGATGCTTGTGATTGTGGGTATCCTGGTGGTGATTGCCCTTATGACTTTTGTGGTGCCCACCTTTGCCGAACAGTTCGCCGCCCTCGACGCAGAGCTACCTGCCCCGACTCTTGTGGTGATGAGCATATCGGACTTTATACGCGATAATGCGGCCTTCATGGTGATAGGAGTCGTCATCCTCATCGTCGGGTTCAAGATGTCTATGAAAGTCCCGTCTGTCAAGTTTGCATGGGACGGATTCATGCTGAAGGTTCCAAAGCTAGGTGACCTGCAAATCAAATCTACGACAGCAAGCTTTGCCCGCACCCTAGGAACACTCTTGAACGCCGGTGTGTCCATTATGGATTCCCTGAAGGTGGTGGCCTCTACCGTAAGCAACAAGGTGGTGGAAAAATCCATCAACAAGATTTCTATCGGTATCGCCGGTGGTAAATCCATCGCGGAACCCATGACCGACGTCGGCATTTTCCCTCCCATGGTTATCCAGATGACCGGCGTGGGCGAAAAGACCGGCAACCTTGGTGGCATGCTTCTGAAGCTCGCCGATTTTTACGACGAAGAAGTGGACGCCGCCGTGGACGCCGTGGTGGGCATGATGGAACCTATGATCATCGTGTTCCTGGGCGGCGCGGTTGGTGGCCTGCTGATTGCTATGTATATGCCTATGTTCTCCATGGGCGACGCCATCAAGGGCTAATAAACTGCGTAATACTTCGTTACTCCCCCTCTCGCCGTAGGTTTTCTACGGCTTCGGGGGTCGTTGCCTCGTCTTACTTGTTTCTTATCCCTCGCTGAGATTATACGCTACACCAAAGCGTTCTTTGTCTCGCTCGGTTTTGAACGAAATTTGGAAAGTTAAATAGCTTTTTGGGGAGCATTACCACACTTATTCAAAAGAAAACAACATTTCATAAGTTCCTTTTCTCAGCTTTGATTGTATATTAAGAGAAAAGAGAGGTAATCCCATGAAAACTAAATTCATTCTCCCGATCATTGCACTCGGCCTGTTCGCCGCCTGCTCCGACGACAGCAGTTCCGCAAACAACAACGATCCAGAATCTTCAGCTGTTGCTGAACCCGAATCTTCAGCAGCCACCGAACCTGAATCTTCAGCAGCTACCGCGGTTACCTACAAGTACTATGGAGCCGAACTTACCGGCGTAGAACAGTTTAAGTACGGCCGCTTCGAAGCCCGCATGAAAATGGCATCTTTCCCCGGAACAGTGACCTCCATGTTCCTCAACTACGACTTGTCCTGGAAAAAAGGAACTGAACCTTGGAATGAAATCGACATCGAAGTTCTTGGCACCAGCAAAAGCAAATGGCAGTCCAACATCATTACTCGCGAAGAAGATCCAAGCATTTCGGGTACGACCGTTACCGAACAGAAACACGACTTTGGTTTTGATGCCACCGAAGATTTCCACCTGTACGGCATTATCTGGACTCCAGAATATGTGGCCTGGGAAATTGACAGCGTAGAAATCCGTCGTGTTGAATTAGGAACAACAAACGGAAACCATGCCGACAAAGATCAAGTGGCATTCCTCACAAAAGAAGAATCACTCCGCTTTAATTTCTGGGCATCCAAGTCCCCAGCCTGGACAGGGACATTCACAGGTGACGAACTCGCTGACGGTCCTCAAATCCAGTGGATTGACTACGTTCGTGTCTATTCCTACGATACCGAGAATAAGGCCTTTACCAAATCCTGGCAAGACGACTTTGATGGAAACTCTCTCAATACGGACCATTGGACTACAGGCAATTGGGAGATGGAACTCTCAACCCATTCGCCCGACAACGTCGTAGTCGAAGACGGCTACTGCAAGTTGTTGATGACCCGCGAACCAGCAAATTAAATAGGTATTTTTTAGGTGTATCAATTGCCACGGTTGCTCATAGAGGCAAACATGGCAATAATTTCGTCGGTAAAGGCGCTTTCCGGCAGAGACTGGGCTATTTCCAGGGCCTTTTCCAAATGGTCTTGAGCGGTAGCCTTCGCCTTGTCGAAGGCGCCCCTGTCGCTTAACCTTTGCTTAATTAGCGCCGGAACATTGTCTTCGGAGGCCCGCTTAATCAGGTTTTCCATTTCGCTCCGTTCTTCAGCAGAACTGCTTTCGAAATAGAACAGCAGGGGGAGCGTTATGAGCCCGTTTGAAAGATCGGTAAACTTGGCCTTGTCCAGGTTCTTGGAACCGTAACCGTAATCCAACAGGTCATCGATAATCTGGAAGGCGATGCCGAAGTGGCTTCCCATCTCGGCGCACTTGTCCACCAAGGGCTTGTCAAACCCGGCAAGAACGGCTCCGATTCTAGCGGCAGCATTAATCAGGGCTGCCGTCTTTCCGTCGATAATCCGGTTGTAAGTTTCAAAGGAAAGGCTCATGTCGCCACTGTGATCCAGCTCCAGAATCTCTCCGGCAATCAGCTGGTCTGCCGCCTGGGAGAGGATTACGGGAATGTCCCGTTCCGCCTCTTCGATAACGCTCTGCATGGACTGGGAAAGCACGTAGTCGCCAATGAGAACGGCCACCTGGGTGCCCCATTCCTTGTGTGCCGTTTTTTGCCCGCGCCGGACTTCGGTGTCGTCGATGATGTCGTCGTGAACAAGGCTTGCACTGTGCAACAGTTCAATACCCGCGCAGGCGTGGGCCACCCGGTCAACGTCAACAGGAGATTTTCCACAGTTGGCGATAAGGCAAAGCAGGGTAGAGCGGATGCGCTTTCCCTTCTTCTGGAAAAGGGCGGCAAGCCTGTCCGAAATTCCAGCCGGGGCATTTTTGGCCACATCCAAAATGACCTGCTCCGTCAGGGCAAGCTGATCCTGGACCAGTTCACGCGCCTGGCCCAGCACAGTCTGGAAATCGGCCTTGTTCAGATTCATGGCCTAGATATCCAAGTCCTTCAGGACCTTGTAGGCGTTGTTTTCGATGAACTTGCGGCGGGGCTCCACGTCTTCGCCCATGAGCATGCTGAAAATCTGGTCTGCAAGGACGCTGTCTTCGATGGTGCACTGCTTCAAGAAACGCTTGGAAGGATCCATGGTGGTTTCGTTCAGCTGTTCCGGGGACATTTCGCCAAGACCTTTGAATCGGTTGATGCTGACGTTCTTCTTGTCCTCGATTTCGGCCATGGCCTTGTCCTTGTCCGTCTCGTCGAAAAGGTAACGTTCCTTCTGGCCAACCTTCAGCTTGTACAGGGGTGGCATGGCTAGGAAGATGTGTCCTTCGTCAATGAGGGGCCGCATGTAGCGGAAGAAGAAAGTGAGGAGCAAAGTCTGGATATGGGAACCGTCCACATCGGCATCGGTCATGATGATAATCTTGTGGTAACGGAGCTTCTCGATCTTGAATTCGGTGCCAATTCCTGTGCCGATGGCGTTCACCAGGTTTTGGATTTCTTCGGTGTCCAGCACGCGGTGGAGGCTTGCCTTTTCCACGTTCAGGATTTTACCGCGGAGCGGCAATATGGCCTGGAATTCACGGTTACGGCCCATCTTGGCAGAACCGCCAGCGGAATCACCTTCCACGATGAACATTTCGCATTCCTTGGGGTCGCGGCTACTGCAGTCGGCCAGCTTGCCCGGGAGTCCACCACTTTCAAGGATGTTCTTGCGGCGGGCGAGAGTGCGGGCCCGGTGGGCCGCTTCGCGGGCCACTGCGGCGTTATAGACCTTGTCGAGAATCACCTTGATGGCGGCCGGATTTTCCTGGAAGTATTCTTCCAGCTTGGCACCGAAGGCGCTGTTCACGTAGCTTGCGATTTCGGAGTTGCCCAGCTTGCGTTTGGTCTGGCCTTCGAACTGGGGCTGGGAAACCTTGATGGCGATAACGGCGGTAAGGCCTTCGCGAATATCGTCTGCCGCAATCTGGATATCTTTTTTGCCCTTTGGCATTTCGGCGGCGAACTTGTTGATGACGCGGGTCAGGGCTGTCTTGAAGCCCGTCACGTGGGTTCCACCATCGTAGGTGTTCACGTTGTTCACGAAGCTGAAGAAGTTTTCCTGGTAGCCGTCGTTGTACCACATGGCCACTTCCAGCGGGAACTGTCCGTCGGGGAGCACCAGGTGGATGGGTTCCTGGAAAAGGGGCGTGCGGTGTTCATCTACGTAACGCACGAATTCGGAAACGCCTCCCGGGAAGCAGAAGGTGTCGGAGTGGATGTTTTCCGGGTCACGCTCGTCGGTAAGGGTAAGGCGAAGCCCGCTCATGAGGAACGCCAGCTCGCGGAAACGGGTGGCCAGCGTGTCGTAAACATAAACGGTTTCAGTAAAGATGGAATCGTCGGGGTAGAATTCCACGCTGGTGCCTGTCGTTCCATCCGACGGACCGACTTCTACCTGGGGGCCGCAGGGGATACCTCTGGAGAATTCCTGCTTTACCACCTTGCCGTCGCGACGGACGGTCACGATCAACTTGTTGGAAAGGGCGTTCACGCAGCTTACGCCCACGCCGTGGAGGCCTGCAGAAACCTTGTAGGAATTGCTGTCGAACTTTCCGCCCGCATGGAGCTTGGTCATCACCACTTCGATGGTGCCGATGTGTTCCTTGGGGTGAATATCGGTAGGAATACCGCGGCCGTTGTCGGTAACGCGGATTCCGTTGCCGGGCAGAATGGAAATTTCGATGTGGCTGCAGAATCCAGCCAAGGCTTCGTCCACGGAGTTGTCTACCACTTCCCATACCAGGTGATGGAGACCGCGGATGTCGGTAGAGCCGATGTACATGGCGGGGCGCACACGCACGGCTTCGAGGCCCTCTAGCACGGTAATGCTTGAACCGCTGTAGGCTTCTTCGGCCTTCTTCATTTCTTCAGATTCTTCTGCCATATTTCCTCTGAGGCATGCCGCCTCTTTTACTAAACTAGACAAAGCGGATGCCCTGGATTACAGGGCTTCCGAGCATCAAATTACACTTGTCAATTATAGCTTTTTTTTGCAGGAACAGTTCGCTTTTCCAGGCGGAATTGTCCACCTTCAGGGAGAGAATTCCCTTCTTGATTTCAATGGGTTTTACGTGGGGGAAAATCAGGTCCCCGACCACCTCCCGGAACTTCTCCGAAAGGCTCTGGAACTGCATTTCGTCGGTCAGGTGGAGCTTGTCCAGAACGCGGCCCACAAGGAGCTCTACGTCCACCAAGTTGTGGCCCGTAAATTCTTTACGCTTGCGTTTCTGGATAGGCATGGATTTACACCAGCAACAGCTTCGACAGGGTGAATCCGCCAATCAGAATGCTGGTCATGCCTGCCACCACGGTGGCCTTGGTGCTCTTGCCCACGCCTTCGGCGCCGCTATGGGTGTAATAGCCAAAGAAACAGGCGTAGCTAGAAATAAAGAAACCGTAAAGGGTGGCCTTGATAAGGCCCACCACCAAGTCCCAGTTGTGGTAGAACATGCGCACGCCGTAGAAGAACACGGACCAGGAGACTTCCTTGTACAGGTGGGCCACTTCGTAACCGCCCACGATACCGATAAAGATACTGATGACGGTCAGCACCGGCAGCATGATGACGGTGGCGATAAGGCGGGGAGCCAACAGGAACTTGAAGGGGCTGAGCCCAAGCACCTTGTAGGCGTCTAGCTGTTCGGTCACCGCCATGGTCCCAAGCTCCGAACACATAGATGCCCCAATACGGCCCGCAAGGACCATCGCGGTGAGGATGGGGCAAAGCTCCACCATCACAGACTTACCGACAGCCATGCCCACGAACATCATAGGGATCATGTCGCCGAACTGGTAGGCCAGCTGCCACGACATGATGGCGCCCGTGGCCATGGACGCCGCGAACACCACGGGGATACTGGTAATGCCCACCACCTGCATCTGTTCGACGGTAGTGTGGAAATTGGAAAATGCGCCGGGAATGTTCTTGAACAATTCCCACACGAACTTGATGTAGTTGATGACCGTGCGGAAAAACCTTCGGACGAACCGTCCCAAGGATTCCGCGGAGTTGTTCAACACGTCAACCAATTAATCCCTACTTCTTTTTCTTGTTGTCCTTGGCGGCAGGCTTGCCGTTCTTGGCAGGAGCCTTGGCGGGCTGACCCTTGGTGGGAGCGCTTATAGCCTGCTTAAAGAGTTTCATGTCGCTCAGGTACTTGATGGCTTCTTTCAACTGTTCGTCCCGCTTCAGGGAGAATGCCGTGCTCACGGAATCGTTCACCATGGCGGTCAAAAGTTCCCGCTTGATGCCGTCCTTGATGTAGTCCTTGTTCTCGTCGAACTGGGCCTTACGGCGCTCTTCCAGGGCGTTCTTCATGTCGGAAAGCCGTGCAGCCAGGGTGGAATCCGTAATGGTCTTGGAGCTGTCACCCATGTAGTTCTGTTCCTGGATGATGCTCTTTTCCAGCTGGTCCACGCCCACCAGGGCGTTGCTCTTCACCTTCATGAAGTTGGTGTCCTTGAGGCAGAAATCCTTGAACTGGGTGTACAGGGAATCGGGAACTTCCCAAGAGGCGTCCATCTTGACTCCGGACTTGTCCAGCCCCGGACGGACCTTTACCGCAAACTTGAAGTACATGGCCATCCGTTCCTGGACCTGTACCACCCAGGGCATGGGAGAAAGTTCCACGTCCACGTCGGGAGTGATACCGCCGCCGCCGAACATCATGCGTCCGTTGTGGGTGTAGAAGGTGTCCACCTTGGCGGTGTCCTTCTTTGCGGTGTCGGCCTTGGCTTCGCCTTCGCCATCTTCAGCAGCATATTCCTCTTCCATGATCTTCAGGCCCTTGATGCCGTTCTCGGGCTTGTTGATGCAGCGGCCGAAGGGCAGGTAGTAGAAAGCCGTGGTGAGCTTCAGGGCGTTCCCCTGGTTGTCCAGGGGGAAAATGGTCTGCACGGAGCCCTTGCCGAAAGAAGTCTTTCCGATAATCAGGGCCCGGTCCCAGTCCTGGAGGGCGCCGGACACGATTTCAGCCGCACTGGCAGACCCCTGGTTCACAAGCACCACCATGGGCATGTCCGGGTTCACGATACCGTCTTTGCGGGCGTGGCTTTCGGTCTTCTGGGTGCGGCCCTTGGTGCTCACAATCACGTTGCCCCGTTTCAGGAACAGTTCGCTAATCTCGATAGCCTGGTTCAAGAGTCCACCCGGATTGTAGCGCATGTCCAGAATCAGCTTCTTCATGCCCTGCTTCTGCAGGTTCTTCAGGGCGTTTTCTACGTCGCTCAGGGTCTTGTCGCTAAAGGTGGCAAGCTTGATATAGCCGATATCGTTAGTGACCATCCCGTAATAGGGCACGGCATGAACCACGATTTCGGCACGGGTAATGGTAAAGTCCATCAGCTCGGGGACGCCCTCGCGCTCGATAGAGACGGTCACGTCCGTGCCGATCTTTCCGCGGAGCTTGCTCACGGCGTCGTCCAGGGTCAGGCCCTTGGTGTCCTTGCCGTCGATTTTACGGATACGGTCGCCGGCCCGGATGCCCAATCTGAAAGCGGGAGTCCCGGAAAGGGGCGAAATCACGGTGAGGATGTTGTCACGGAGGCTGATGGTGATGCCCACACCGCCGAATTTTCCTTCCATGGAAACCTTCAAGCCCTCGTAGTCCTTGGGAGTGAACACTGCCGTGTGGGGGTCCAAAATGTTACGGATGCCGTTCAGGGCCGCGTCGGTAAGTTCCGTGGGGTTTACATCTTCCACGTACTTGCGGTTCACTTCCGAGAATACCTTGTTCAGCCTGGAAACCTCGTCGTAAAAGTCTCCCGGCGGGGTGGCTTTTTCGGCTGCCGAGGCTATGCCCAGGGTGGCCAAGGTAAGGACAAATGCTTTGCGCAAAATCGAGCTAGTGATAGTCATGCCCAAAAGATACAATTTATCGGTTGCAGACACGGCGAAAAAACGGAAAAAACCGGCCATAAAGGCCGGTTTTTGATAATAGGAGAGAGAGGAGAAAAACTTTTATGCCGCTTCGTCCAGCATTTTCTGGATGCGGTCGTTCCTAAGCTTAGCAAGGGCGCTTTCCTTGAGCTGACGGACTCGTTCCTTGGACAGCCCCACCATAGGGGAAATTTCTTTCAGGTTCAGGTCGCTATCCATCTTGAAGCCGAAATAGAGCTTGAGGATATCGCTTTCCTGCTGGTCCAGGTTCTTGTTCAAAACTTTTTCGAAGACTTCCCGGCGGTTGTTCTTTTCGGCCAGGTCTTCGGTGCGGAATTCTACAGAGGGAATGCAATCTCCCAGGGTGGAATCTCCGTCTTCGCCAACGGGGGCTTCCAGAGAAGAGGTGCGGTTGCCCATCATCAATACCTTTTCGATGGCGTCGCCCTTGTACTTGGAAACTCCTTCCAGGCTGTCGGTGTCCAGCACATAGCTGCCACCCACAACCTGTTTAAGCTTGCCGCCCTTCTTGTTGAAACGGCGCAGAATCAGTTCCTTCTCGGCACTGATACGGACCGTGCGGCCCTTTTCGGCAATGGCGCGGGTAATGTTCTGGCGCACCCACCACACGGCGTAACTGATAAACTTGATTTTCTGGCTAGGGTCAAAACGGCGGGCGGCCTCTATAAGGCCCATGTTGCCTTCGCTGATGAGTTCTCCCACTTCAAGGCCCTGGCCCTTGTAAAGGTTTGCGATGTTCACCACAAAGCGAAGGTTGGACTTGACCAGCAAATCCAGGGCTTCGCGGCTGCCTTCCTTGACCTTCTTGATGAGCAGCTTCTCCTGTGCCGGAGTCAGCAGAGGAATGCTGGAAATATCTTCCAGATACTGAAAATAAGTACTTTTCTCATCACGGGTGTAGGTAGCGGCGTTCATAGTAAGTCCTTTTCCTTTACGCCTATAAATCTACCTCCGATTAGGTTTCGGAGTGTCAGGAACTGCCCTAGCCCTTGCAAAAGTTTAATTTGTTTTTTGTCGGGAAAAATCGCTTTTTTGTCATAAATTTGTCATTTTGGCCTTTAATTGGGGCCTTTTTGGACCTATTTTTGTCATTATGGAGCAGGAAAATCAGAAAAATGGTGCCCTGAAGCGTTTTTTCTATAAAAATCGCCAGAGTCTCGAGAAAATCCGCGAGACGGACTTCGACAAGCTGGAAAAACTCCTGAGAGACGTGGTAGAACGGGAAGGCCGGATGACATTCCCTATACCCACGTTTGTGCTCCCCTTGCTGGTGGCGGCCTTTATCCTAGTTTTCCCGACCATGTTCCTGCTGGATCCGAATTACTCTTCTGAGTCCAACTATAACTTGCGGAGTCTAGTCAATTTCTATTATCCGCTGTTCTCCATGATTGCCATCTTTTCGCTGAACCAAAAGTTCCTGGTTCCCGACTGTATTTTCCGCAAACACTATTTTCTTTACTTTGTCTACAATTCCCTGATGATTGCCGTCTTCTCGTTTTTGCGGGAAGTAGTCATGTTCCTGATTGACAGAACTCCCGATAACACCTGGGGGTATTTCTTTACGGAGTACTGCTATTCTTCTATCAAGAACCATTTCAGTTATTGGACTATTGTTTCAATGCTCGTGTTGGTAAGCATTGTGTGCCTAATTAGCGTGAGTTATCATCTTGTAGCCAGACAGTTCCTGAAGGCATTCATCTTGAGGGAACAGAGCCGTACTAAGGTACAGTACGAATTGGATTTTCTTAAGAACCAGCTTTCTCCCCATTTTCTGTTCAATACGCTGAACAATATCTCAGCCTTGATACAGGTAGATTCCAGGCGTGCGGAAAAGTCCATGATGGAACTTTCCAAACTGTTGCGAGTGACCCTGTACCAGACAGCCGACGATATGATTCCCCTGGAAGAGGATGTGGAAATTCTCCGGATGTACGGGAACCTGGAAAAACTCCGGCTGGACGAAAGCTTTGATTACAGGTTCAACGTGGAGATTGAAAACCCGAAAGTGATGGTGCCGCCCCTGGTCGCCATGCCCCTGGTAGAAAACGCCCTGAAGCACAGCAAGAACCCCAAGGGAAAGAGCTTCGCCCATATTTCTATCCGTCAGCAGGGAAACGAACTGGTGCTTGAAACGGCCAATTCGAATTTTCCGAAGGAGTCACAGTCCCCAAAGAAGGCCAGCGGCCTCGGGCTCTCGACTTTCCAGAAACGGCTGGAAATGCTTTTTTGGGACAAGGCGGAATACAACGCCTACGTGGAAGACGGCGTGTACCACAGCCATCTAAAGATCCGTCTTGCAGAAGATGTCTAGAGGAAACTGACGCTGCAATGCAACGTCATCCTGAACGGAGCCGTCAGGCGTAGTGATATAGAATTGTTAGCAACTTGTTGCTCTACAATTCTTAAGCTCTTTGGGCTAGGATCTAGTTCAGAATTGTAAGCCTGGATCCTTCGCCTAACGGCTCAGGATGACGACCCACCACACACCACTCACGACTCGCGACTATTTCCGTCGAATCCAGAAGCCGAGGAACAGCACCACCGACAGGATACACACGGCGATAACGGCCCAGAAAGTCATGGGCGAACCCACGGTGGCGTCGCCGTTCATGCCGAAGGGCAGTTGCACGTTCATGCCGAACAAACTGGCGAAGAACGTCGGGAGCGATATGGAAATCGTCACGATGGTCAAGTTCTTCATCAACTGGTTCAAGTTGTTGTTGATGACGCTTGCGCGGGCATCCATCATGGACGTCAAGATGTTGGCGTAGATGTTAGCCTGTTGCAGGCTCTGGCCATTTTCAATCTGGATGTCTTCCAGCAGTTCCCGTTCGGCCTCGGTCCAGTTGAGGCTGCGGCCCATCTGGAGTTTCTTCAAAAGGGTGTCGTTGCTGTTCAGGGCGCTCACGTAGTAGATCAAGCCCTTGTTCAGGCTGAACATGGAAAGCAGGTACTTGTTCTCCATGGAGGTGTTAAGCCGCTGTTCCAGGTCGTCGTTGATGCGGTTGATAATCTTCAGGTGTTCGTTGAAGTGGTAGATGGCGTAGCTCAGGACTTTCAGCACGAAGGTGTTCAGGCTGTCGATTTTTGAGAAGCGCTTTTCGTCCATCACCGGGATGTCGCTGTCGGTCAGGAGCAGCACCCAGTCCTTGAAGATGAAGATGCCGAAGGATTCCACCCGGAACTGGAAGTTGTCGGCGGCGGAATAGTTCTTGGGCTTCTTGAACACGATGGTGGTGAAATCGTCGTCGTATTCGATACGGGAAAGCTCGTCGGAGTCGAATGCGGAGGCGATGGTATGTTCGGTAATCTCGTATTCCTTGACCAGGACGCTGCGCTGTTCCTGGCTGAGGGAGCCCATCATCACGATGTCGGCGGCATCTTCGTTGGGTGCGACCGCCAGGCGACCGGCTTCGATTTTGTAATACTTGAGCATAGGCGCCCCCTTTTATCGAACGGGGTAAATATAGAATTTAGACGGGAGACGAAAGACGTGAGACGAGAGAAATCAAAAAAATCCCCGGCTGAAGCCAGGGATGAAATTCAGGACTGGATCCTTCGCGGCTTTCGCCACTCAGGATGACACTTAGGTATTACACACCCTTCTTGAACTTCTTGCTCCACCAGAGAACGATGGGAGAGCAGATGCACACAGAAGAGTAGGTACCGATGAGGATACCGAAGCACTGCACCAGGCCGAAGTCGCGAATGGAGGAACCGCCCTTCACGGCGAGAATCACGCACACGAACAAGGTGGTGAGGGATGTCACCATGGTGCGGCTGAAGCACTGGTTCAGGGACTTGTTGATGGTCTCTGCGAAGTTGCCGGAGCCGAACACCGCCGTGTTTTCACGGATACGGTCGAAGTTCACGATGGTGTCGTTCACGGAGTAACCAATCATGGTCAAGAGCGAGGCAATCAGGGCTCCGTCGAAAGACAGGCTGAAGGCCGAGATGAAGCCCAGGGTGATGATGGTGTCGTGGACCAGGCCAAGCACCGCCGCCACACCGAAGCCGAGACCGAACTTGCCGAACCGGAACCACACGTAGAGCAGAATGCCGAGCCAGGCGAGAATCACAGACAAGATAGCGTTGAAACGGAGTTCCTTACCGATGGTGGGGCCCACGTTGTCCTTGGCCACGATTTCGCATTTCTGGCCTGCCTTGGCAAAGGCCTCGGCCATCTTGTCTTCGAAATTCACGTCGTCGGAGGCGCGCATGCTAATCTGGTAGGAATTGGCAGAGGTTCCGCCCAGGGTGCGAACTTTCGCACCGTCGATGCCTGCCGCAGAGAGAGCACCGCTCAGGTCCTTCTCGTGCTTGGCGTCATCCTGATACTGGACCGTATAGACCTGGCCACCGGTGAAGTCGATGCTGAAGTCGAATCCCTTCACAGCGATGCAGGCGATGGAGGCGATAATCAGGACAGTAGAAATCAGGCCGAAACGACGGCGGTTCGGAATAATCTGGAGGTTGGCCTCGTTGATGGCCTTGAAACCGTTACCAATGGAAAGAGTGGTACGGTCGGCCTTGGCCAGGCGCCAGTCGAGGATAGCGCGGGTCACGGTGATAGCGCAGAAGAGGGAGGTCAAGATACCGATAGTCAGCGTGAGACCGAAACCCTTCACGGAACCCGTACCGATCTTGTAGAGGATAAGGCCGGTAAGCACGGTAGTCAGGTTGGAGTCCAAGATGGCGCTGAAGGCCCGTTCGTAACCCTTGGCCACGGCGGCGCGGGCGGTAAGGCCGTTCTTCAGTTCTTCACGGATACGTTCGTAAATAATCACGTTGGCGTCGAGAGACATACCCACCACCAAGATGAAACCGGCAATACCCGGAAGAGTCAGGGTAGCGTTGAACACGGACATCACGGCGGCAGTCACGAGAGTGTTGATGATCATACCGAAGCTGGCGATAAGGCCGCCCAGGCGGTAGTAGGCCACCATGAACACCAAGCAGAGGATAAGGCCGATAGCACCGGAGCCGAAGCCCTGGACGATGTTTTCTTCACCGAGGGTAGCACCCACGCTACGACTTTCGATAATCTTCATAGGAGCCTTGAGGGCGCCGGCACGGAGAACCACAGCCAGACGGTTGGCCTCGGCCATGTCATCAAGACCGGTAATCTGGGCGTCGCCGTTGGGGATACGGTCACGAATCACAGGAGCAGAAATCACCTGGTTGTCGAGAACGATGGCCATCTGCTTGCCGATGTTGGCAGCCGTGACAGCGGAGAACTTCTTGGGGCCGATACCGCCGAACTTGAGGGAAACGGCCACTTCACCGGCGTTGGTACCGTCGCTCACGCGGTAGGGACGGGCATCAACGATATCGTCGCCGCCCATTTCGGCACGGCGCTTGAGCAAGTAGAGACGCTTGGCCTTGATCTTGGAGCCGCGCTGCACCGGTTCGAGACCGCTGCCGAAGGCAAAGTTCACGTCGCGGGGGATCAACTTCTGGACCCCTTCGGTCTCCAGGAGTTTCTTCACCTTTTCGATGTTCTCTTCGGCGATGAAGCCGCCGTTACCGAAGGACAGGTAATAGGCGCTGAGGGCAGTCCCGACCTCGCTGGCAGGTTCACCCTCGGCAGGGGCGGCTTCCTTGGCAGAATCGGTGGCAGCGACTTCGGCTGCGGGGGCCTTGCCCAAAAGTTCGTCGTCGGAAAGGGCCTTCGCCGTGTCGGCAGCTGGCTTGGCACTGTCGGCTGTAGCAGCGTTAGCGGCGGCCACGGAAGAATCCTTGGCGGCAGCCGTAGAGTCCGTCGCGGCGGAGTCAGCCACGATGTCGGTAGTCTGACGGGTCAGGTACTGGTCGATAAGGCCAACCACCTGGGTAAACTTCTCGGATTCGGCCAAAATCTTGAATTCCAGCTTGGCGGTAGACCCCACCAGGGACTTGGCGGTAGAGTCGTCCACGCCGGCCAGTTCCACCAAGATGCGGTCATCGCCGGAGGGGGAAATCTGGGGTTCGGAAAGACCGAACTGGTCCACACGGTTACGGATGATTTCCAGGGACTGGGCCTGGATGTCCTTGATGTCTTCGTTGGGCTTCAGGCCGGACTTGTCGATTTCCAGCGTGATGCTGGTACCACCGGCCAGGTCCAGACCGAAATTGATGGACTTGGAGCCCAGCTTCGGATTTTCCTTAAGGAAAGCCTTCTTTTCGTCGCCCTTCCTGGAGTGGACCTGGATAGAGGGCCACACGGTATAGGCCGAAAGTGCTATTACAAGGAGAATGATAAATTCCCGCATTCCAAATTTATGTTTGTTCATTTGTAATCCCTTAATAAGGCATTATATGCTAAGTTTGCGCGCAAAGATAGAAATTTTAACCATTAGTTACTAGTTACTAGTTACTAGAAACGGTGGATTTAAACGGCTTTGGTAAAGTTTTGGGGTTAGATTGCCGGGATAAACGGCGTTTTTCAAAAAAAGGGGGAAGAATCCCCCCCCTACTATTTCCACCGCATAGTCAGCTTGCGTTTGCACAGGGCACAGTCCGTGAGATACGAATCTATGAGCGTCTGGTACGGTATCCCGACGTCTTTCGCCATGTTCTTGAAGTAATCGATGGTACTTGAATTGAGGCGGATGGTTATCTGCTTTTTCAACGCCGCAGCATAAGGGTTCTTCACCGCCTTCATACCCGAAAAGTCATATTCCTTTTTCATATTCCGTCTCCTTTCCGTTCATTCCAATAATACTGAAACTCCTTCTTGGTCGCCTTGCGGGCACTGATAATCCGATTGACAACAATCTCCATATCAAGAATGCTCCGTTCCGCATAAACCACGACAAGAGTCCTCAATTTTTCGGACAGACCTACAAGAATGGACCTGTCCTCCTTTTTAGAATGTTCAACATCAAAAAAGACCCTGGCATGTTCATCTTCAAAGCAGGACTTGGCTTCTTCAAATGAAATCCCATGCTTCCTTTGATTTATCGCATTCTTCCGCTGATCCCACTCGAATTCTACTTCCATATAGAACCCCGTGGTGTAATTATAATATAATTACATTTTTGAGAAAAAACAACTAATGTTCAGCCATATTCCCGTTTATTTCGGAAAAGCCTCCGTTTGGCAGACGGAGACAGTCCCCATCTACTAGTATAGACTCTTTTTTGCGGGAAAAAATGCCTTGTTAATGTGTAAAATTTCAGCAATTAACAAAAAAGGGGAAAGCCCTCGCCTAGGGGGCAAGCCCCCTAATACCCCCATTGCCGATGAGTGGTGTGGAGCGTGGAATTGACAACTCGGCGGCGGGTTAGTCCGAACCCTTGAGACACTTGGTGCGGCGTCCGTAATTATGTGATTTTCATAAATTCTATTATATGATTTTCATAAATAAAACTATTGATTTTTCATAAAAATTTAGCTATATTTAAAGAAAAAAGGCATAATTATGATTGAAAGGTCAATTTCCAAGACAATTATAGACATGGCAAAGAATTTTCCCGTGGTCACGCTGACGGGGCCTAGGCAAAGTGGCAAATCCACCTTGCTGAAATCATGCTTTACGGACTATAAATACATTTCGCTAGAAGACCCCGATATTCGCCAACTCGCCGAAAACGACCCCCGCGGATTCCTAAAGGACTGCGGAACAAAATGTATTATAGACGAGGCGCAACGCGTTCCAGACTTATTTTCCTATCTACAGACAATCGTAGATTCTCGTGACGAGTGCGGACAGTTTATTTTGTCCGGTTCGCACAATTTCTTATTGATGGAACGTATTTCGCAAAGCCTCGCCGGACGCACAGGCATTCTCAAGCTTTTCCCATTTTCCGCCGAAGAATTAAGGGCTGTTGACAAACTTCCAAATGATCTTGACGAAATTTTGCTCAAAGGTTGTTACCCTAGACTCTATGACAAGAAAGTTTCGGCAAAGGAATATTTTACATCTTACCTACAGACGTATGTCGAACGGGATGTCCGCCTATTGCGAAACATAACCGACATGGCGGCTTTCAAGCGTTTTCTCAAACTATGCGCGGCAAGCGTCGGATCCATTTTGAACGTAGCCTCGCTTGCCAAAGACGCGGGAATATCCGTCATAACGGCTAACTCCTGGATTTCGATTCTTGAAGCCAGTTTTATACTTCTTCGCCTGCCTCCGTACTATAAGAATTTTTCAAAAAGAGTCATCAAATCGCCTAAAATCTATTTCTGCGACACGGGGCTGCTGTGCAATCTGTTGAACATTTTCAACCGGGAACAGTTGCAAAAAAGCGGATTGCGCGGAGCAATCTTCGAGAATTACGTGGTTACCGAATACATGAAAAATGCACTGTTTAAAGGCGAAGAACCGCAACTTTATTTCTGGCGCGACACGAACCAGAATGAAGTCGACTTGCTTTGCGAAACCGATGGTGAACTGAACGCCATCGAAATCAAGTCTGGCGAGACAAAGAACCAGAAATTCTACGACGGATTGAAGAAATTTGCCGAAGTCGCAGGCATTCCGCTAACGAACACAAGAGTCGTCTATGGCGGCGACGATTCTTACCTCGGAGAAAACCAGAAGTTCATCAGCTGGAAAGAAATAACCCCTATTCAGAATCCTTGACGCAACGGACGGAGAAACCATGGTCCTTGCTGTAATCGTGATATAGCCACGCAGATTTGAGGAAGTAAAGGTACGCATAGTAGGCGTAGTCTTTACTGAACTGCGAGGCACTCCAGAAATAGGCATTGCGGCCGACACGTGCAAAGTAGCCCTCGTAGTACGCGATGCCTGCAGGAAGCGCAGAAAAACCGTAGTCATCCGTGCCGTTACTTTCTTCACCTATCCAACCCGTCTTGGTCTTGAGTTTCAAGCCCGCCGTGGCCCAAGTTGTTCCACCCACTGCACCAAACAGTTCCTCCCATTCACTCTGCGCGGGAACATGCCAGCCGTTGGGGCACACGCCCTGCACGTTGCCCGTACCCAGGGTGGTACAATCGTGGTAGCAGCCGCACTCGTCCTCGGACTTGCCCATGGCGGCGGCCCAGGTGTAGAGCCGCCCGTATTTGGCGCAATCGCCTTCCTCCATCGTTTCGTGTCTTCCGCCACCGCACCAACTATTCTCCGCCTGGTAATTCAAGTTCTGGGCCATCCACACTTGGTCTCCGATTTTCACCATCTTGTATGTCTGACCATCACGAGCGTCTTTAAAGCAGTTCTCGTCTGTTTCAACTTCACACTGTCCACTTCCATATACAGAACTCGAGGACTTCGCAGAACTGCTGCTTGACTTTGCGTCATTTCCAGATGTATTCGAATTGCTGGATTTGGTCGACGTTCCTGCCGAAGAAGGATTGCCCTTGCTGTCGCTGGAGATTGCTTCGTCCTTACAGTCCTCGCAATGACGAGATGACGATGACATTTCGGCACTGCAGCTCAGGGCACTTGTTTCGTTATTATCACCCCCCGCCGACGAAGAATCGTCGCAGGCGGAAAGGGCGAAACCGAGCACCCCCGCAAGGGCACAGACCGTAAACATTTTCGCGAATGTATTTTTCATAGCAAAACCTTTTGGAATTTATTCAGAGTCCTTGAGGCAACGGACGGAGTACCCGTGGTTCTTGTAGAAACTCCCCAAGTCCGCAAGGCCGCTGTGATAGTCCAAATTCACGCTGTACGCGCCGAGGCTTTCGCCTTCAATAGAACTCCATAGGTACGTCCTAGTGGCGTCATTGAAGAAGTCGCCACTGTAGGCCCTTCTACCAGCAGGGAGCGCAGAAAAACCGAAAGCGTCATCGCCGTTGCCATTTTCTTGCCAACCATTTGTAGATTTCAACTTTGTACCTGCTATGTTTCTTCCGCCAACCGCCGTGAATAAGGCATTCCATTCATCTCCGTTCGGCAGATGCCAGCCGTTGGGACAAAAACCCTGAATTAAGGTTGCCGAACCTACCGAAATGAGGTCGCAATCTTTGCGGAAGCCGCAGTCCTGCGGATTGTCTGCATCGCTCGCCAACTTCACCGAATCAATGGCCACAGCCCAGGTGTAAAGTCGTCCGTACTTGAAACAATTGGCAGGGGCGTTGTCATAGCACCAACTGGTGGAATCGGAGGTGTAGTCACCATAGTTATAGGGAACGTTAGTGTATGCGTAGTTCAAATTCTGAGCCATCCATATCTGACAATTTTCATTTTCCTCGTCGCAAATCTCAATAGTCTTATAGACCTGACCATCTCGCTCGTCGAGAATTTCGCCATACTTCCCCGCTTCCAGAAAGTCCTGATTCAGGTATTCTGTCGTGAAGCATTTGTATTTGGAACACGCGTAAGTTCCCGACGGCATGACCTTCGCTTCGGCGTAACTTTTCGGCGCTTCAGTCGAACTCGAAGAATCACCCGACTTTACAGAACTTGAACTCTTGGAATCTGAAGATTTCTTGTTTTCTTTCGTGGAACTGCTGGACACTTCGGCAGGCTCAGTGTCCTTGACACTGCTAGACGAAGAAGACTTTTCCGAACTGGACGACACGTCTTCCTGCCCTTCGGCGCTGCTCAGGGCGCTTGTTTCGGTTTCATCGCCACCCGCCGACGAAGAGTCGTCACAGGCGGAAAGGGCGAAACCGAGCACCCCCGCAAGGGCACAGACCGTAAACATTTTCGCGAATGTGTTTTTCATAGGAAAACCTTTTGAGATTTAGTCCGAGTCCTTGATGCAACGGACTGAAGACCCGCTCTCCTTGCCGTTGTCGGACATGCGCGCCATGCCGCTGCCGGCGGTCAAGTACATGACGTTCGCTTTGTTGTCGTAGTAGGTAGAACACCAGAAGTACGCGTAGCTGCCATCGTAGCTGAAATTGCGATATTGGTTATAGCCGTATCTGAAGCCGGCAGGCGGCACGGAAAAACCGAAAGCGTCCGTCTCTGTGCAGTTTCTGTACCAGCCGCACTGCGACTTGAGAGCCGTGCCCGCACCATTGGAGCCACCCACCGCCTCGAACAGAGTGCCCCATTCCACATTTTCGGGCAAGTGCCAGCCCTTGGGGCAAATGCCCTGCACAGGCAAGGTCGCTGAGCATCTCCATGTCGGACCGTAACCGCAGCCAGTCTTTACGGAATCCATGGCCGCAGCCCAGGTGTAAAGGCGACCGCCCACATCGCAGTTCTTGGGTTCATTATTATAGCACCATGACCAGTCATACTTATCATCACCTGAACCGCCCTGACCAGGGTCAAAGTTCAAGTTCTCCGCCATCCATACCTGGTCGCCAATCTGAACTGTCCTGTAAACCTTGCCGTCGCGTTCATCGGTCATAGTGCCATAGTCAATATCAGGATTAAATAGGCATTCCTTCGGCACATCCCAACTCCAGCCTTCCAAGAGTGCCGAACAATTTACCTTACCCGCAGAACTGTTGCTTGACTTCGTAGTCGTTCCAGATGAATTCGAGTTGCTGGACTTGGTCGACGTTCCTGCCGAAGAAGGGCTATCCTTGCTGTCGCTGGACTTGGCGTCGCTATCCTTATCAGTGACCTTGCCGCTGCTGGAGATTGCTTCGTCCTTATCGTTGGAACGAGAATCACTGGATTCTTCGCGGCTATCGCCGCTCAGAATGACGTTATTGTCATCGTCACCCGCCGACGAAGAGTCGTCACAGGCGGAAAGGGCGAAGAATGCCGCCAATAAACAGATGGTTAGAGATTGCTTCCCCTGAAACAAGTTCAGGGTCGCAATGACACGCTGGAAAGACTTCTTCATAAAACATCCCCGTCTATAGTTTATCTTGTTAAATATAGGTAATGCCCCTGCCAAAGTCCATACCCCCCCC
>CAMKMX010000036.1 GCA_946414025.1 uncultured Fibrobacter sp. | reverse complement strand
GTGACAAGGTCGAATGCGTCGTGCTCGCCGTCGATAAGGAAAAGCGCCGCATTTCTCTGTCCATGAAGCACCTCACCGAAGATCCGTGGGACACCATCGACAACACCTATCCGGTGAACTCCGAAGTGAAGGGCAAGATCGTTCGCATGCTCGACCGCGGCGTCGTGGTTGAACTCGCTGACGGTATCGAAGGCTTCATCCCGGTTTCCAAGCTCACCGCTGAATACATCAAGGTTCCTGCCGATGCATTCAAGGTTGGCGACGAAGTTCCGGCCGTGGTGACCGAAATCGACCAGAACAACCGCAAGATCTTCCTCTCTGTGGTGGACTACTTCAAGAACCGTGAATCCGCCGAGCTGAAGGCTTGGATGGACTCTCACAAGCCGGGCGAATCTGGCACCACCATCGGTGAAGCCGCCGCCCCCAAGAAGAAGAGCACCAAGAAGAAGGCTGAGAAGGCTGCTGACGAAGCTGCCGAAAAGCCGGCTGAAGAAGCCTAATGAGTTGTGGGTTATGAGTGATGAGTTCGCAAGCCTATGGCTTGCTTTGAGGTGAAATAATGGCGCTTCGCGCAAAATGAAAACACCAGGGACTCATCGCTAATCAGTCGCTTAAAGGAATCCCGCGGGTAAAACCGCGGGGTTTCTTTTTGTTTAGAATTGGATGTATGGTCAAGGGAATGTCATTGAATAGCTATCTTGTATCTGTGATGAAAAAGATTTTTTTGAGTGCTTTGGTTGGGACAGTCGCCCTTTCTTTTTGGGGGTGCGCTGGTGGGCCCAAGGTAGATGACCCGGAATTTTTCAAGAACAAGTCGGGCGTTATCGGCGTGTTCCGGCAGCCCGCCTTTTACTGCAGCGAGGCGAGCCCCCAGTACATGCAGCTGGGAGATTCTACGGTGCTGGTGAAACCCGCCTATAGCGAAGACCAGGACAATCTTTTTGTGCAGGAGATGGGCCCTGGAGTTGCAACCCTGAAATACTACGAATACGCCTGTGGCGAGGACAAGCACAAGTTCGTGCTGGACACTACCCGCAAGGACGGGGCGTCGGGCCTGGTGGTGCCGGAATCGGGATTCTGCAAGACGGTAGTTTCCTTTGTGGAAGGAGACAAGCTGTTTACCCAGAACGACGACCTGCTCATTGAATTTTTCGAGAAGCACAAGGTGGCCACCGGCTTCCACATGATTCCCTACTGCGAAGTGGTGACGCCGAGAGGCCGGACCGTATCGACGGGCATGGATTCGGATTCCTTGCTGCAGGTGAAATACGAGGCGGCTATTGCCGATGCCGCTGAAGCGAAACAAGAAGAGATTTACCCGCTGGTCACCGTCACGCCTGAGTCGGAGGGTGTGACTTGGGACAGGGATTCTACCCATGTGCTGGTGATTGCCTTCCACGACAGGCCGGACATTTATGACGCGGATACGTTGGTCATGTCGCAGGAAGTATGGGTAGTTTCGGAAAAGGAACTGTATTCCTGGTATAAGTCGAACAATGCTGGCGTAAAGGATTGGGATGTCCGCTTCAAGCAACTGCTGGGAATTCGTGCAAGCGCGAAGTATACCCATTTCTCTGCTTTGTGGGTGAAACCCATAGACCTGGTGCGTCCGGCTTACCAGACCGACGTAAAGTTGGATTCCATGACGCTGAAGTTCGACGAAAATTTCGACGACTACACCTACGACAAGGAATTCAAGCTCTCGTTCAAGCGCTGGTTCGACGACAGCCGTGCAAAGGCCTACGTCAAGAAAACGGGCTACCCCTGGACCCGTCTAGGCTATACCTATGACTGGGGCGCCGAAGACAAGAAATACGGTCTCACGGAATTCCTGATTTTGCAGGACTCCCATGTGCGGGTGCAGTTCACCAAGAACGTGCCCACCTTCGTGAAGTGGCTGGAAGAACGGAATTAATTTTTTTTGATTATCGATGGACCAAGACCCGCCACAACTGCTGGCGGGCATTCTTGTACTTGCGTTCGAAGGCGGTGATGGGTTGCTCAGGCGAAAATGCCTCGCAGCTAACGGATTTCACTACTACATTGTCATCCCCGGCGCCTGTACTGAGCGAAGTCGAAGAATGACCGGGGATCTCCTTGACTATACCCGCCGCCTGTGCAAATTCCCGAGCGTAGATTTCCCAGTTGGTTCGCAACTCCGTTTCTTGTGCGAGTTGCAACAGGGTAGGGAATATGGGGTGCAGGTGAAAACGCCTGCCCGCTTCGCTCTGCTTGGGCCAGGGATTGGGGTAATAGAGGGCGTGGTAGGGAATGACCCATTGCCCGCTTGTTACCTTGTCCAAGGCGAGCCGCCAAAAGTCGATGAGTTCCGCCCGGACATAGAAAATGTTTTTAGGTGCTTCTTGCTGGGCGTCGCCGTTTCGCGCCTCGGTGCCGCGGGACTGAGCGGTGTCGAAGGCCCTGCCCGCCTTGTCCAGGCGGATGGCGGACTTGTCGATGCCGATGACGGGATAGTCTGGAAAACGGCTTGCCAGATGTTGTGTGCTTTCGCCGGTGCCGCAGCCTGAGTCTAAAATGACAGACTGTGGGGTAGCGCAGGATGGTCCTTCGGACTGGGCGAGCCCTTTGGTGTAAAAATCTTCGATGAACTGTTCCGCGTCGGCGAAGGCATTTCGGGTGTGGTCGGCGATGGGCCTCTTGTATTCGGTGGTGGCGTACTTGCGGACCAGCTTTTCCAAATCCTTGAAAGGGCCGTCTTGGTTGGACAGGACTTCGCGAGCGTTGTTCATTCCTGGACCTCGATGCCGTACTTGTTCACCTTGTAATGCATCATGCGGGGGCTTACCTGCAGGTCGCGGCCGGCGGCGCTCAGGTTCCCGTTGTTTTTGCGCAGGGCTTCCATCAGGATTTCTTTTTCGTAGGAGCGGAGCAGCGTGGAGAGCGACGCCGGACCTTCGGGAATGAGCGACGTGCCCGAGGTAACGTCGGTCTGCAATGTGGGCGGAAGGTCGTAGGCGTTGATGCTTACGTCTGTGGTGGCGAGGCAGGCGTGCTCGATGCAGTTTTCCAGTTCACGCACGTTGCCCGGCCAGTGGTAGCTCATGAGCATGTCGATGGCGGGAGTGCTGAGCCTCTGGATTTTCTTGCCGTATTTCAGGTTCATCTTGGCGATGAAATGGTCTGCCAAAAGCAGAATGTCCGTTTTGCGTTGGGACAGTTCCGGCAGCTTGATCTGGAAAATGTTCAGGCGGTAGTAGAGGTCTTCGCGGAAAAGCCCCTGCTGCATCAGGGTTTCAAGGTCCTTGCCGGTGCTGGCGATAATCCGGATGTTTGCGTTTTGGAAGATGTTGCTCCCAAGGCGGCTGAAACGCCGGTCTTGCAGGAACTGCAAAAGCTTGGTCTGTGCGGCAAGGGGTAGGGAGCCGACCTCGTCTATAAAAAGGGTGCCGCCGTTTGCCTGCTCCGCCTTGCCTAGGTGGCGTGCTGTGGCGCCGGTGAAGGCGCCCCTTTCGTAGCCGAACAGTTCGCTTTCTAGGGAGTTGAACCCTTCGCCTGCGTTCAGGGAATCGCAGTTCAAGATGACGAAGGGCCCGCTTGCCCTTTCGGACATGCGGTGCAAAGTCCTTGCAGTGTGTTCCTTGCCGGTGCCTGCCGCCCCGCGGATAAGCACCACGGCGTCGCTACTTGCGATTTGTCGCACCTGCCGCTCCACCTCTTGCATGGCACGGGTGTTCCCGATGAGTTCGCTGGGAGTGCCGCCCATGAGGTCCCGAAGTTCCTGGAATTTCTTCTGGTACCCCGTTTCGACGGCGGCGAAATTGTTGCCGATGATTTCTTGTAGCCTTTGCCTCAGGCGCTCCTTGGCACGGATATGGTGCAGGGCGTCGTCGATTTGGCGCAGGGCCTCTGTTTGCAGGGCGTTGAATTCCATGGCCTAAATATAGGATTGTTAGGCGGTTTGTTTTGTTTGTGTTTTACAAATATGTAATAATAGTGATGTATTTTACAAAAATGTAAAGAAAACGGCCTAAAATTTGCCGTTTTTTCACTGCAAAGCAGTCATTCTCCTTTCTATTTTTCGCCCCGAAACAAAAGGACGCACTATGATCAGCACTCGCAAGAATACCGTCAACGATATCGCTTCGGCACCCGCCACCCCCATCAAGCCCGCCACGCCGGCAAACATCGACTATTTCGGCGAGGACGTGTTCAACGCCCGGGCCATGCGGAACTACCTTTCCAAGGAAACCTGTGAAAAGCTTTTGGCCACCATTGACGAGGGCGCTCCCCTGGACGCCAACATCGCAAGCGAAGTGGCCCATGCCATGAAGCGCTGGGCCCTGGACCGTGGAGCTACCCACTTTACCCACTGGTTCCAGCCCCTTACCGGCTCTACCGCCGAAAAGCACGATTCCTTCTTGGAACTGGAAGAAGGCAAGCCCATCATGGTGTTCAGCGGCAAGAACCTGATTGTGGGGGAGCCGGACGCCTCCAGTTTCCCCAGCGGGGGCCTGCGCTCTACCTTCGAGGCCCGGGGATACACCGCCTGGGACCCCACCAGCCCCGCTTTTATCAAGCGTCACGGCAATGGCGCGACCCTTTGCATTCCCACGGCGTTCTGCAGCTACACCGGCGAGGCCCTGGACAAGAAAACGCCCCTGCTCCGCAGCTTGCAGGCCCTTTCCAAGTCTACCCGTAGGCTCATGACCTGTTTTAAGGCGAGCCCCAAGAAGACTACCGTGACTCTTGGCGCCGAGCAGGAATATTTCTTGATCGACAAGCGTTTTTACTTGCAACGGCCGGACCTGTACCAGGCGGGGCGCACCATTTTTGGCGCAACACCTGCCAAGCACCAGCAGATGGACGACCACTACTTCGGTAGCATTCCCACCCGCATCTTGAACTTTATGAACGATGTGGAAATGGAACTGTGGAAACTGGGCATTCCGGCCAAGACCCGCCACAACGAGGTAGCTCCTGCCCAGTTCGAACTGGCTCCCATCTTTGAAGAGGTGAACCTGGCCTGCGACCACAACATGCAGATTATGGAAGTGCTCCGTCAGGTGGCAGACAGGCACGGGCTGGTTTGCCTGCTCCACGAAAAGCCCTTTGCCGGCGTGAACGGCTCGGGCAAGCACAACAACTGGAGCATTACTTACGGTCATGGAAACCTGCTGAACCCCGGCAAGGACCCGCACCAGAACGCTGTTTTCTTGACAGCCCTCTGCGCCGTGATTTATGCGGTGGATACCCACGCCGACCTGCTCCGCATGACGGTGGCGGGAGCGGGTAACGATCATCGTCTGGGGGCCAACGAGGCACCTCCGGCAATCATGTCTATCTACCTTGGTGACCAGCTGATGGACGTAATCGACCAGCTGGAACAGGGCGTGCCCAAGTCCAGCAAGCAGGCGGGTGCCATGCGGATTGGCGCCGACGCCTTGCCGCCGCTCCCTCGGGACGCTACCGACCGTAACCGCACGAGCCCCTTTGCCTTTACGGGAAACAAGTTCGAATTCCGCGCTCCGGGCTCAAGCCAGAGCTGTTCCGAACCTAACGTGGTGCTGAACACCATCGTGGCCGAAGCTTTTGACATGATTGCGGAACAGCTGGAAAAACTGGACGAGAAGAATTTCCACACGGGACTGCAGAAGATTCTCCAGAAAATCGTGAAGGAACACAAGCGCGTAATTTTCAATGGCAACGGCTATACCGACGAATGGATTGCCGAAGCGGAACGCCGCGGGCTGCCTAACATCAAGACCTCCATGGAAGCCATGAAGGCCCTGGTGAAAGACGAGAACGTGGCCCTGTTCGAGAAGTACGGCGTGATGAACCGTCGCGAGATGGAATCCCGTTACGAAGTGAACGTGGAAGATTTCCATAAGCGTATCCATATCGAAGGGGAAATCGCCCGCGACCTGGCAAAGAACGTGATTCTGCCCAAGGTGGTGGATTCTTACTCCAAGGCCCTCAAGACAAACGAAATGGCCTTGAACCAGGGATTCCCCGGTCTGGACAGCTACGCCAAGGCACTTGGTGAAGGTTCTTCGAAGCTGATGGCCGCCATTGCCAAGATGGAAGCCTGCCTGGAGAAGGACCACGAGGATATTCTCGACGCCATGGCGGAACTCCGCGGCGTGGTGGACGCCCTGGAAAAAATCGTGCCCGACGACTGCTGGCCCTTGCCCAAGTACAGGGAAATGCTGTTCATCTACTAATGTGGAATGTGGGCTGTAATGTGAGGTGTGAAATTATTCATTTCACGTCACACATTACACATCACACATTTCACTTTTATATCTTTGAAAAGAACCAAGGGGGCTTTATGCAAGATGCTGAACGGGATAAACGCATATCCGAACTTGTGAAAAAGGACCAGGAGCACGACGCCCGCCTGGATGCCCAGGCCGAAAAGGATTACGAGCACGACCTGCGTATCGATTCCCTCTACAGCAAGGAACGGGAGCAGGAATTCAAGATCAAGGCCCAGGTGGCAAAGGACGCGGAACACGATTTCCGCCTGAATTCTGTGGACTCCAAGAACGAGGAGCAGGATTCTGAACTGCATCGCCAGTCCATCAAGGACCGGGAGCACGATGCCCGCCTGGAAACCTTGGAAAAGCTTTATGCGGACTTGGCCGCCCGTGTGGAATTTCTGGAATCGCAACTGAAAAAATAGGCCCATGTCGCAGCCTGTCCGGAACATCGCCATCCTTGCCCACGTGGATGCGGGCAAGACCACCTTGTCGGAACGGATTCTGTTCACGGCAGGGGAGGTGCGTCGTCCGGGCCGCGTAGAAGAAGGCCTTGCCACCATGGACTACCTGCCCGAAGAAAAGGACAGGGGCATCACCATCGAAAGTGGTGTGGCCCATTTTGAGTGGAAGGATACCTGGTTCAATTTTATCGATACGCCGGGTCACGTTGATTTTGGCGCCGAGGTGGATACGGCCCTCACGGCGGTGGAAGGGGCGATTCTTGTGGTGAGTGCCGCCAGCGGTGTAGAGACCCAGACGGTGGCCGCTTTCAAGAAACTCCGGGAGGCGGGCGTTCGGACGATTTTGTTCGTGAACAAGCTGGACAATCCCGACTATTCCCTGGACGAAACCCTTATCAACATCGAAGAGGTCCTGGGCGTGCGTCCGGTGCTCATGACTCTGCCGGAATATCGGGACGGCAAGATGACCGGCGTGCTGGACGTGCTGAGCAAAAGCCGCCTGGAACATTCCGCTACCGGCGAAGAGGTGGTGGACGAAGGCTGGAACGTGGATGACGGTTGGGATCAGGCCCACGACTTGAAAAAGCATTACGCCGAGGCGGTGGAATTTGCCAGCAATTTCGATGACGAGATTTTGAAGCTTGCCATGGAAGGTAAGCCTGTGCCGGCGAAGATTCTTTTGCGGGGGCTGAAGGCCTTGGCGGCAAGCGACGATTACGCCCTGTGCTATGCGGGCTCTGCCATGGAAGGTTTTGGCGTGCGGAGCCTCACGACGGCGCTGACTTTCTTTTTGCCAGAGGTGCCCGCCTTTGACAAGGGCGAACTGGGCCAGGTGATACGCCTCCGGTATTTCAAGGGCGTGGGGGAGATTTCCATATTCCGCAGCCACACGGATTTGGAACGGAAGGCATGGCCTGCAGGCTTTGAGTTTTCGAGACTGAAGGCGAACCTGCTGGTGCCTGTAGATGAAATCCGTGCAGGCGATATCTACGCCCTGCGTACCCCTTTCGAGACGGAACTGGGGGAGGTGATTTGTGTTAATTCGGAATTCGGAGTTCGGAATTCGGAAAGTGTCAGGAATCAGGATGACGTTCCTCAAGCCTCGAACCCCGAGCCTCGAACCTCCATCCGCGACAAGTATCAGCCCCTTTTGCAGACCCGCGTGGAGTGCCTGGGTTCCGAGGACTTTTTGCATGTGGACAAGAGCCTGAACATGCTGGGCCGTATGGATCCCAGTTTTCGTGTCCAGAAGGATGACGGCGGTTTCTGGTACTTGCATACCGTAGGCGAGGTGCAGTTGGATGTGTTGCTTTCGCGCCTGAAACGGGAATTCGGGTGCGAGGTGAAGGCGGGGAGCCCCGAGGTGCGCTGGCAAGAGCGTTTATGTCGTGAGGTGGGTCCTGTGGAAAATTCCTTCCAGCTTGGGCCCCACAAGATTTCTATCAAGCTTTCGGCGACGCCTTTGGAAGGCGATGCCCACGACATACGGCTTTCTGCGGAATTTTTGGAGACGGCTCCCCGTGAGATTCTGGCCGGTGTGCGTTCCGCCCTGCTGGAATCTGCCGAAGTCGGGATTCTCGGCAAGGGAGCGCTGGTAGGCGTGCGCTTTGAGGTCCACGAGTTCACCTGGACCGAGGGAGCGCTCCCGCCTATGATCAAGAAGGCCTGCGCCGATGCGGTTACAAAACTGATCAAGCCCGCCGATGTGGAACTTTACGAACCCATTATGGAGCTTTCTCTGGAATGCCCCGTAAATTTTGCAGGTCTTGTCACTGGCGATATCCAGGCCCGCGACGGCAAGGTGAAAGAAATCGGTGGCGACGGCAAGACCCACTTTTTGAAAGCGGAAGTCCCGCTGCGCAAGATTTTCGGCTATGCTACCGGCGTGCGGAGCATCAGCAAGGGGACCGCCCTTTATAGCATGAAACTGCTGGGGTACAAGCCCGCGACGGTTTGACGCCGCCTTTTGGTGCCGCTTGAACCTTTATTTTTCAGTTTCTTCGTAGCTAATGTCGGTATAGAACTTTTCGGCCGGTGTTGCTGGATTGTCGATGGCGTCAATGACGTTGATGAAAGATCCGCTGAGCATGCTTGCTCCGAACCACCCGAGGAACTGGTCAAAGTACATCTCGTTGTGCAGGGTATCTTCGGTACCGCCCAGAGGATCAACGGCGTTTCCGAAATAATCCCCTCCTTCATAGAACTTGGAGAGTTCCAAGCTGAAGGCTTCCATGTCTTCTTTGGAACCGGCGGCAGCGACAGCGGTCGCCCACATGCCGACGGTCAGATGGCTGTGCTCCTGACGGGTGCGGGGAATGGTTCCTGCGGCCATGTCTGTCCAGATGTCTTCGGCGGGAACCAGCGTCCCGTCGGTCTTGTAGAAGTTCGCGGCGGATGCACCGCCTGCGTTGTTGATGAAGGCGACGGCGTTGGTCAGGAGGGCTTTGGCACGGATTTCCTTGAACCAGATGGCGTCAATGGCGACTCGCCAAAGGGTGCGTATGGCGTCCTTGAAACAGTACTGACCGTTTCCATAGGCGTTGTAGCCCAGTCCTGCCCCGGCATAACCTCCGGAGGGAGTCATCCAGTCGGGAATCAGGCCGTAGGGATATCCGACACTGTTACTCAAGATTTCATAACTGCGGTCCACAACCTTTTGCCAATTGTGGGTGGAATCATACTTGGCAAAAATCTTGTACCAGGCGGGGGAGAAATAGCCGGGATTGACAAAGTCTTCGCCGCCCCAGCCGGCTCCAGGCGCGACCGTTCCCCAGCTTGTTATTTGTTTGGTGCTCCACATGCAGTTCATGATTCTTTTTGCGTGGTCAAGGTAGCTACCCCTCTCTTCCGAGGAATAATCCTTCCATTTTCCCGCTTTGACCAGTTTGTCGGCAAATACTAGGGCTAACGCCACGTCTTCTTCGGCATCGGTGGCTGCCCCACGCCCGAGGACAGAACCGGTCTTGCTGACCTGCCAGTTGTAGAAACAGCTGGACCACATGTAGGTGTTGCCCGCTTCCCAGATGCTGTTGAAAGTTTTCTGGTCGTTGGCGAACAGGGCGGTGAGCATGCCGTAGCCAACACCCTCACTGACGGCGTCTCCTGGTTTTTCGCTTTTGGGGCGGTGGATAAGGCCTGTGCCGTAGGGTTCAATGTTTCTCTTCTTGATACCTTCCCAGACATTGGAAAGGGCGTTTTTCCAATAGCCTTCGTCAACGGTTCTTTGGTCAGATGTCAAATCAAGGAGGGAGTTGGAAAACTCCTTGAGTTCCGTTTTTTTATCGGTTTCGTCTGCTCCTGACGAATTATCGCTGGAACAGGCGGAAAGAAGAAGGGAGGAAAAAGCAAAGAGGAGAAATTTTTTGTATTTCATATAAACAAAATAGAATAAAATCTTTATGTTATAACAATTAGGGAGGGTGTACCCCCCTATTCGTTATATTCTCGCCATCTTGGCGCGGCGTCTGAAATGCTCGATAAGCGGAGCCACGGTGTCCTTGAAGTCGTCGTGTGTCTCGATGCGCACAAAATCGATGGACATGCGCTGGAATAGTTCCTTGGTGGCCTTGCCCTGGCGCTTTGCCTCTCGGGCGAAAGCTTCCCGGAAGGTGGCGTCGCCGGTGTCTATCAAAAGGGTTTCTCCGGTTTCGGGGTCTTCCAGTTCCACGAGTCCTGCAGGGGGTAGTTCCGTTTCCCGGGGGTCAACGACAGAGACCGCAAGCACGTCGTGGCGTTTGCGGAGAATCTTGAAGGCGTTTTCGAAGCCCTGGTCCAGAAAGTCGCTCATCACCACGACCACGGCACGGCGGTTCAGAATCTTGCCGGCATATTCCAGCGCCACTTGGGTGTTGGTGCCGTGGTGCTGCGGCTTGAAATAGAGGATTTCGCGGATAAGCCGCAGCACGTGCTTGCGGCCTTTCTCGGGCGGGATAAACAGTTCCACCTGGTCGGTGTAAATCAGCAGGCCCACCTTGTCGTTGTTCTTGATGGCGGCGAAGGCGAGAAGTGCGGTCAAAGTCGCCATGACTTCGCCCTTCATCTGCTTGCTAGAGCCGAATTCCGAAGAGCTGGACGCGTCCACCATCAAGAGCATGGTCATTTCGCGTTCTTCGATAAACTTTTTCACGTAAGGAGAGCCTGTTCGGGCGGTCACGTTCCAGTCGATGGTGCGCACGTCGTCGCCCGGCATGTATTCCCGGACTTCGCTGAATTCCATGCCGTTCCCTTTGAAGGAACTGTGGTAGGCACCGGTCATGACGGTGTCCAGCGTTCCGCGGACAGAAAGTTCAATTCGGTTGACGGTCTTTAAAACTTCTTTGTCTAGCATTTCGCCCACAATATACAAAGTTTACGGCTGTGAGGCAAACGGGGGCGTTGCGGGGGGAGAGCCCCCGCTAGAAGGGGTAGCGGATGACACGGCTAGATGGCGGGGTGAGACCCGCCATGACGACGTGGCAGAAGCGAGGGGAAGGCTTTCCCCTAACCATAGACACATCAAGCGGATCCTCGCCTGCGCGAGGATGACAAAAAAGGAATCGTTCTGGATGACACTTCTTGTGTCCCGGGTCTCGTGCCCCTAGCCCCTAGATCCTAGTCCCTAAATCCTAGTCCCTAGATCCTAGCCCCTAAATCCTAGCCCCTAAATCCTAACCCCTAATACGCCCCTTCGCCCTTGAACACGACCTTGAAGGTCTTGAGGATGAGCTTGAAGTCGTCGGCCAGCTTGCCGCCGCGGCGGATGTAGTCGTTGTCCAGGCGCATCTGGCCTTCGAAGCTGATGTTGCTGCGGCCGCTGACCTGCCAGATGCAGGTGAGTCCGGGGGTTACGGAAAGGCGCATGCGGTGCCAGGGTTCGTAGGTTTCCACCTCTTCGGGGAGAGGCGGGCGGGGCCCCACGATGGACATGTCGCCGTTGATGATGTTCACCAGCTGGGGCAGTTCGTCGAGGCTGAACTTGCGGAGAATGCGACCGAAGGGGTAGATGCGGGGGTCGTTCTTGATTTTGAAAGTCTTGCCGCCGGTCTCGTTCAGGGCCATGAGCTCTTTTTTGCGTTCTTCGGCATCCACGTACATGCTGCGGAACTTGTACATGGTAAACAGCGAGCCGTTCTTGCCTACGCGGGTCTGCTTGAAGATGATGGGCCCCTTGGGGTCGCTGATTTTTACGGCCAGGGCACAGAAAAGAAGTACCGGCGAAAGGATAATCAGGCCCAGCAGGGCGCCTGTAAAGTCCACGCACCGCTTGATGATATGCCGAAAACGGATCTTGTGGGGGTGGGGCCAGATGTGGTCCATGTTCAGACGGTCAACACGGAAGAAACTGCCGTTGGTGCTGTTGAATTCCTTGATGGTGTCAGCCAGTTCCAGGTTTTCTTTTTCTTGCAGTCCTGTGTACAGGTAGGCCTTGAAAATGGGCTTTCTGGGCTTGTGCCGCAGGTTCTGGATAAGGCCCGCGTCGTTTAGCCTGTGGAGAATTTCTTTTCGGATGTTCTCCAGGGTGGAAAGGTCCGAATTCAGCAGGATGACACCGATACCGTTACCATCGGAAAGGTAGCCGATGACATCGATGAACCGGAGGTGGGAGAACATGGTAAGGAGGCTGATTCGCCAGGTCTGCTCGATCGTCTGGTTTGGCCATGCCCAACCCAGCAGGTCGAACTGGTGGGCGTAAATCTGGATAAAGATGAAGGGCTTGCGGGTGCGGTTTGCCCGCAGGAACTCCTCGTTCAGCCGCGCCCGGAAAAGCCTGGCCGGATAGACGATGTTCTTTAGCCTCTGCTCCGTGAGTATAGAGTCAATGGCCGGATTTACCGATTCCTGTTCCATGGGAGTAAATATAGCAATCGACTCGCTCGCTGCACTCGCTTTGAGGTGTGAGGTCGCTCCCCTTGCGGGTCGCTTTGAGGTGAGAAACATTAGGTTTCGAAAGTTTTGCATGAAACGAAGCTTTGTGACCTGAAACCCTAGCCCCTAGTCTCTAACTCCTAACCCCTAATTACTATCTTTACCGCCGTAAAATTCAAAATGGAGACGCCTTATGTTGCGTATTGGTCTTATTGGAACGGGAACCGTCGGTGGCGGAGTTATCCAGATTCTGGAGCAGAAAATTGCCGAGTACAAGGAAAAGCTCGGTGTGGAGCTGGAACTGGCCTGCATTTGCGCCAAGTCCGAAGAAGAAGTGGCCCCCTACAAGGCAAAGGGCTACAAGGTTTCGACCAACGCCGACGAAATGATTGCCGGCAACGACATCGATGTGCTGGTGGAACTGGCCGGCGGCTACAATATGCCCCGCAAGTGGATTTTGGCCGCTCTCGAAAGCGGCAAGCACGTGGTGACCGCCAACAAGGCCCTTTTGGCCAAGTACGGTCACGAGATTTTCCCCCTGGCCGCCAAGAACGGACTGCACGTGCTGTTCGAAGCTGCCGTAGGTGGTGGCATCCCCATTATCCGCAGCCTGCAAGAAGGCCTGCTGGGCTCTACGGTAGAAAGCCTGAGCTGCATCATCAACGGCACTTGCAACTACATCCTTAGCCGCATGGCCGACGAAGGTCTGGACTTTGACGTGGTGCTGAAGGACGCCCAGAAGCTGGGCTTTGCCGAAGCGGACCCCACCTTCGATATCGAAGGAATCGACTCCGCCCACAAGACGGC
Source organism: uncultured Fibrobacter sp. (assembly GCA_946414025.1). GTDB lineage: Bacteria > Fibrobacterota > Fibrobacteria > Fibrobacterales > Fibrobacteraceae > Fibrobacter. The sequence continues at coordinate 12,512 of CAMKMX010000036.1, read as the reverse complement.
CCTGCTTGCAAGCCTCTGCAGCGGCAAGCGGGTGGATTTTGAAAAGATCCATGTGACGGGTATTTCCAAGATTACCGCCCAGGATATCGCCTTTGCCAAGGAAATCGGCTGTTGCGTAAAGCTTCTCGGCATCTATCATCGGGATGGTGACCGTGTGGATGCCCGTGTGCATCCCTGCTTTGTTTCTAACGACAACCTGCTTTCCAACGTGAACGGCGTGATTAACGCAGTTTACCTCAAGTGCGATAACCTAGGCGAAACGGTGCAGACCGGTGCCGGTGCTGGCCGCCTCCCGACGGCCTCTGCCGTGGTGGCCGATTTGGTGTCTTTGGCCCGCTCTGTAGATATGGGTAGCCGCAAGGCGCTCCCCATGGGCTGGTTCAATGTGGAAAATTCCGCCACGTTGGTGCCGATTTCGGAAACGTCCTCCCGCTACTACCTGCGCTTTACCTCCCGTGATGCCTGCGGTGTGCTGGCGAAGATTACCAGCATCCTTGCCGATAACAACATCTCCATCGAGACCATCATCCAGAAGAATGTGAAGGACCCGGGCAAGGTTTCCATTGTGGTTATTACCGAAAAGACCCAGGACAGCAAGGCCTCGAAGGCGGTGGACGCTATCGACGCCCTGCCCGAAATCGTGGAAAAAAGCCAGGTTATCCGTTTCCTGGTGTAGCGTCTGGTTTTTCGGAACCTGGTTTTGTAATTTGAAATCGGTATGATTCGTGCAGCCACATTGGAAAGGGTGCTCCTGCTCCTTTCGGACTTTCTCGCCCTGACAATCTGCTTTGTTTTGGCGTACTGGGTCCAGTTTCACAGTGGCTGGATTGTTGAGAAGTTCGACCCTTCCAAGACCCTGGATGCCTACTGGCATATAGGGTGTGTCCTGAATATCTGTTGGCTTTTCTGGTTTACCTTCACGGGGCTGTACCGCACATGGCTTTTGCAGTCTAGAACCTTGCAGGTCTTGCGGGTGTTGCGGGCGGTTTTTGTGGGTGTGGTCCTGATTATTGTCGGGCTGTTTGGCTCTGAGTTTATGGGCAAGGTGGCCGCCGGTGCACCCCTGACTGGCAACTACATCTATGGTTCCCGCTTTACCTGGATCTTGGTCTATGGCATTTTTGTATTGATTCTTGTGGCAGCTTTCCGTATGGTACTGTACCTTGGACTCAGGTCGTTACTCCGTCGGGGCTATGGGGCCAACAAGGTGCTGGTCCTTGGCTGTACGGAATCCGGCAAGAATATTGCAGAAGCTTTGAAAAAAGCTCCTGAGGTGGGGCAGCAGGTGGTGGGGTTTGTTGATGAACGCTATCAGGTGATGGACCATCATTTTTGCGACGTCCCGGTTCTTGGCAAGTATTCGGATTTGCCCGCATTGGTCAAGAAGTTGGGCATTTCGGGAATCATTATCGCTCATGACAGCTCTTCTCCGCAAGAAATCATGCGTGTGCTGGTATGGGTTTGCGAACTTCCCTTGCATATCTACATTGTGCCTGAGCTTTACCCTGCCGTCAATGGCAGGTTCAAGAGTAACCTGGTTCACGGGTTCGAACTGCAGGAACTTTTCCCCTTAGCCATGCCGCCCTGGCAGGTGCAGATCAAGAGATTCCTGGATATTGTTATTGGTGGAATTATCGGACTTTGCTCCTTGCCGGTGTGCCTGTTGGCGGCCATCGCCATCAAGCTGGATGACCACGGCCCCATTTTTTATTCCCAGGAACGCATCGGCCTGTACGGTAAGCCCTTTACGGTTTACAAGTTCCGCACCATGCGGACGGACGCCGAAAAATTTGGTGCCCAGTGGGCCACCAAGAAGGACCCTCGCATTACCCGTGTGGGGCATTTCTTGCGCAAGACCCGCATCGACGAACTCCCGCAAATTTTGTGTGTACTGAAGGGCGATATGAGTATGGTGGGGCCTCGCCCCGAACGTGCCGTATTCATTGGCAAGCTCCGTGAGCAGATTCCCTTTTATATTGGGCGCCTGAAAATGAAGCCCGGTCTTACCGGCTGGGCTCAGGTGCGCCACCATTATGACAACAGCATTGAGGATGTTCAAATCAAGCTACAGTACGATATGTATTATTACGAGAACATGAGCCTACTTCTGGATTTTCAGATTCTCGTGCGGACGGTCTATGTGGTTTTGACCGGAAAAGGAGCACAATAGAGTTATGGGGTCGCTCGTTACACTCGCTTTGAGTGATGAGGTCGGTCGCCTCCGGCTCCCTTTGAGCTTTTTATTTAGTAACCTCATACCTCAGAGGGGCATCGCCCCGACCTCATACCTCATACCCTAACCCCTAGGTTATAATTATGTACGGAGATTGCTCAACCCCGATTTTCCCTGTAGAAGATGCTCTCACCATGATCCGTCTCGCTTTGGCCGAAGACGTGCGTACTGGCGATGTGACCAGCGAATGGACTATCCCCGCCGACCAGAGGCAGCATGCCCGCCTGATAGCGAAAGAAGACGGCGTGTTGGCAGGACTCCCTGTGATTGAACTGGTTTTCCAGGAACTGAAGGCAAGCGTGAAGGTGACGCTCCACAAGAAAGACGGCGACGTGGTCAAAAAGGGCGATTTGATTGCCGAAATGGACGGCACCACCCATGAACTTTTGACAGGCGAACGAACGCTCCTGAACTTTATCCAGCAACTTTCCGGCGTGGCCACGGTGGCCCACACCTTCCAGGAAGCCCTGAAGGGCGGCAAGACGAAGGTTCTCGATACCCGCAAGACGGTGCCCGGTTTTCGCACATTGCAAAAATACGCCGTGCGTGTAGGGGGCGGTTCCAACCATCGCATGGGACTTTTCGACATGGTGTTGGTGAAGGACAACCACATTGCTGCGGCAGGCGGTGTTTTGCAGGCTCTTGAAGTGGTGAAGAAGAACAACAAGCAGGGCCTGATGGTGGAAATGGAAGTGGAAAATTTCGACCAGCTCCGTGCGCTTTTGAACAAGGGCGTGGACGTGATCATGCTGGACAACATGAGCAACGAGATGATGGCCGAGGCCTTGAAGATTATCAAGGAAAGTGGTGACAAGTGCCTAGTGGAAGGCTCTGGAAATATGACGCTGGAACGCGCGAAGGAAATCGCCACCCTTGGCCTTGACTATATTTCGGTCGGGGCATTGACTCATAGTGTGAAGGCTCTCGATATCTCCATGAGGATATAGCTTCTACGAAAAAAAGGAGATGCCCTGTCATCCTGGAGGCCGAAGGCCGATAGGATCCGCGGGCATGACAAATGGTAGATGAAAAAGAATTTGAAAAAGTCGGATACGTTCTCGTTTGTGGTGGATGTGGGCAACTCCCACACAGTTCTTGGCATATTCAAGGGCGATAAGGTGGTGGACCACTGGAGACTCACCACTCGCAAGGAGACTACTAGCGACGAGGTGATGAACCGCATTGGCGGCCTTGTCCGCTTTTCTGAAATCAAGCCTTCGACTATTACCCACGTGGGGCTTTCGACGGTGGTGCCTGCCCATGAGCGTCCGTGGATCAAGGCCCTGCAGACCCTGTTGAAGCGGCCTGTGCAGGTGGTGAGTTCCGACAATTGCCTGGGATGCCCTATCGCCTACCCGAACCCGGCTTCGCTAGGTTCCGACCGTCTCTGCAACATCATTGCCCTTCGGGACCGTGGCTACAAGGATGCCATCGTGGTAGATATGGGAACGGCCACTACTTTTGACGTGATGAAGGACGGCGGCTTTGCTGGGGGTATCATTATTCCCGGTATCAGTGCCAGCCTGGACGTTTTGACCGAGAAGGCGGCCAGGCTCTTGCCGGTGAGCATCGAATGGCCGGAGCATGTGATTGCCAACAACACCGACGACGCCATCCGCGCGGGTCTCTTGTACGGGTTCATGGCGGAGCTTGAAACCCTGGTGGCCAAAATCAAGGCCGAGATGGGCAAGAAGAAAGTTCCCGTGTTTGCCACGGGAGGCTGGGGCCGCATGGTCATGGGACACAGCAAGGTGATTGATACTTATGACCCCTACCTGACCCTGAATGGGGTGCGCTTGGTGGCCTTGCACGGTAACGGTGCTGCCGATATCGAGGGCGAAGAGGACTGATTCCCTAGAATCTGAAACCCGCCTGGATTTGCAGGGCAAATCCGTTGCGGAAAACAAGCGAAGAAAAGGAATCCCATTTTTCGGCAAGGGATCTGCCCTTGTTCTTTTCTGTTGTGATGTCTTCGTTGATATCGGGAATGTCGGGTGGCTCGGGTTCTTCGGCAGGTCCTTTTTCGGTGTGAAAGTGCAGGGGAATAATCTGTTCCATACCGAAGGAGACAAAGAAGGCTTTTGACGGGGATTGCAGTTCGGTGCCTAGCCCCGCCAATGCTCCGACGACATAGCCCTCCTGTTGCCAGGTGCTGGTAGAATGCTTGATGTGGAAGAACCCGGTTTTTTCCATGCGCATGTTGAGCTTGGCTATGTAAGAGGCGTAAAAACCGTCAAGGGTTGCCTTGGGTAGCAGGTGCCAACGGCCCACATTCAAGCTCCACTGGTAACCCAGTCCAGCATCAAATACTTTTCCGTCAATGTCGCCATATACGCGGAAAGAACGCTGGAAAACGCTAAATGAAAGAGTCTTTAATGTGGAGCTTTTCAAGGCTCGATTTGGGGCAAGGGTCTCGTAAAAGCGCCTGCTTTCCCAGGGGATGTTTATTTCCAGGGTCCCGTAAACGGCCCTTGCCGTGAATCGGTCGCCGTCTTGGAACTTGTGCAGGAAGTTCGCCTGGAAAAGGTTTGCGTCTATTCCCAGGGGCAGGTAGGCGAATCTCTTTTCGCTTACCTCGTCGCCATTTTCCCGCATCAGGCCGAACAGCCGGATATCGGCGTACAGGTAGGCGTAAGAAAGTTGGACTTTGTTGTTGCGTCCGTCATAGAGGTAGCGGAAGTCCGTCCCCCAAAAATCAGAGGAATCGCTGAAGGCGTAACCCCACTGGTTCTCGATGTCAGGGGAGGTTTCCCCGTAGAAAAATTCCCCTTGCAGTCGGTGGCTCAGTAGCCTTGTTCCCGCAGAAAAACTTTTGGCGAGTATGGTGGATTGGTAGGTTGCGTCAATGGTAGGAACGTAATCCTTTTCCCAGTCGGAATGCCAGTGAATTCCCGAAAGTTCAAGGAGTCCGGCGTTGATGGAGGCCTTGGCGTAGAGCAAGGAGTCGGGAAGGTGGAAACGGGATGAAACCCCTATGGCAGGAAGTGCGTTGATGTTGGCATCTATGCCAAAGAATTTAAAATCCCTGGAAAGGGATGCGTGTCCTGTAGTGAACGCTTCTCCCATCTTCAAAGTCCAGGAATATTTTTCACGGCCACTGTCGCGTCGGTAGCCCAGATGGTAACGTGTCTTCCCGACGCTTGCCCCCAAAGCCCAATCGCCTGCCTGTAGGCTGTCGCTGGCGGAGCAGCCTTTGGCTGATGCTTTTGAACCCCTCCAGTCTAACAGAAAAAGCCCGTCGCACTGGACGAGCCCGGAATTCAAGGCGAACCCAGTGTTTGCAACGAGCAGGGTCGCCAGGAGAACTTTTGTTAGGTTACTCAAGGAACACAAACTTCAAAGCATTCGTTGTAGTAAGTTTCAAAGCATTCGTTAAAGTAGTTTCTGTATTCTATGCACTCGTCAAAGGAGCTATATGCAGCACCTCCATCGGTGTAGTTGAAATTATTACACATTATATCTGTATCGCATCCGCCTTCATCTCTGTCCCAGGAATTGAATCTGATGCCCTTCAGTTTGTCAATCAGTTCCCAAACGTCTTTCTGTTCGAAGTCGGGGAAGATTCCGCCAAAGGTGGGATCCTTGAAAATAATCACGCTTTCGCCGTCGTCGGGGAAGGAGCGGGTTCCGTCAAGGAAGCTTATCAATGTTGCCGTTTCGGTTCCTGCCTTGTTAGTGAACTTGAAGGTTGTCAGGTCACTGCCATCAAACTTGTAGTACGGAAGGAACGGTTCTGTCCCTTTGACGTTTTCGAAGTACTTGCGAGCATTGACCACGAAGGTCTTTCCCTTGAACGTCACTTCGTAGGGACCGCGGGTGGCTTTAAGCCCCTTATCCAGATTTTCGATGATGTCCTTTACGTCACTGGTGCTGATGTCTGCGTCGGCACCCTTGCCCACCACGTAGAGGTCGTAGTCCTGGCTTCCTTTTGTCATGCTCTCGCTAAGGCTGTACTGGAATGCGGCGCGAATTTCGGTAAGGGCGCTATCCACTAGGTTCGGGACGTTTTTCCATTCCTTTTGCTTGTTGCTATAAATAGAAGTGAAAGTTCCGTTTGCTCCGATGAGGTTTGCGATTTTGACAAGGGCAACCTTTTGTTTGGCGGAGGGCTCTTCTTCGCCAACGGTGAGGCCATTCAAGTTGTTGATCCAGTCGTATTTGCCGTTGTCGTCAATTTCTAGGTTCATGCTGGTGGCGATGGTGATGGCTGCTTTTGTGGCGAACAGGCCACCCAGGGCGATGCCGAATTCGCTGTTGTCCATTTCTCGGATTTCTTCACCGTCGCTGAGCTGCAGAGCATAGTCGCCTTGAGCCATGATGTATTGCATGTATGTTATGGCGGAATCCACCGTGGGGGCGACTTCCTTTTCAAGGGCTTCCTGGGCGGTCTTGGTAAAGCTCTTGTTCTTGGAAAGGGCGGTTATCATGTCTGTGAAGTCTTCCAGGCTTTCGATGCCGTAGTCGTTGAACCAGAAATCGTAATCGCTGTACAAGTCTTTCAGAGTCTTGTTGTTGGCCAGGTCCACAATGGAAGCTACTGCGTAACCCAGTTGGGCGTTGCAGTTTTTGGGAGCCTTGTTCAAAACTTTCTTGTAGGCAGACTTGACTTCGGTACTGAGGGATTTTCCCTTGTCAAAGTCCTTGTCGGCGAACGCCTCGAACAGGTCGATGGCCTTTTCGTTGACCACGTCCAGTGCTTCCAGGACGCTTTCGCCATCTTTTGTGTCGCAGGCGGAACGCATGAGGCCATTTACTTCGGTTCTGCTGTCGTCTTTCCCTGTAGAGGCTGAACTCTTGTCCAGGATGTCGTCGATGTCATCCAGGGAGGCAGATGCTGAACTTCTCAGGGTATCCTCGGGTTCAGAAGAAGAATGGCTGTCTGAAGAACAGGCTGAAAGGGTTGTGATTGCAAGCGATATTCCGAGAATCCAGAAAAATCTCATGAGAACCTCCATTATTTTGTTAAAAGAATATAATAAAAATTGAGAAAAAAAGAAAGGTCCCGGCAGCTTTGTCGGGGCCTTGTTGTGTATCAAGGAATTTTGTGCAATTTAAGGGGCATCATGGGGCGGGGCTTCCCGTTCGGGGGGAGGTGTAGGCCCGCTTTCCCGAGGGCTCCGCTTGCCATGATGGCCTTTTTTAAACTTTTCGAAGTTCTCGTTCATGATTTGGTGGAACTTTTCCTGCTGTTCCTTGGTGAGAATCTTGTTGATGCTCTTGACGCCTTCGATGCGGTTATCCAGCAGGGCTTTTTGGGCGTCGAGTATTTTGACCTTGGCCGCTTCGATTTTAGCCTCGTCACCGCTGTCCAGGGCATCTTTCAGTTCCTTTTCGGCAGACATCTTTTGTCCGAAGAGTTCTTTGAATGCTTTGCCGGTTTCTTCGCGGTGTTTGTCTAGGGCGGTCTTTTGCTCTGGAGTCACCTGCAGCAGGGAATCGAACATGGCTGGGTGGGGCCAGTTTTTTTGGAAACCCTTGCCTTCGTGGCCTTTCTTGAAATGGCCTTCGTGTGGCGCTGCCGCCATTTTTTCGGGAGCGTCCATACGGTCGCAAGAATGCTTGTGGCAACAGTGCACACTGCAGCATGTGCCGAGGAAGAACCCTACGGCGCAGGCAAGCACGATGAGGCTTGCCACGAATATTTTAACGGAGTTTTTCATTACTTATCCTCCTTTTTTAAGAGATAACTGATAAATTGAAATTCGTCTAAAGATTCCAGGTCGGCATCGCTCTGTCCGAGGTTGCTGTACCAGTTGCTCAGAATGACGGCGCTGTCGGCTTGAGATGCGGCGACGTCGGCTGTAGCTATGTCGGATGCGGCGGTCTGGCTCTTGACGGCTGGAGCGGTTTCATTGGCGTCGATAGACCTGAGGAACAGGCTGAAACCCACCAGCAGGAAACTTGCGGCGATGGGAATGGCGGAGAAGAAGCTGAACTTGAGCGTGCGCTCTTTTTCGGCCTTGTCGAGCCGTGCGCAGACCTTGCCCCAGGAATCTTCCCTAGGCGTAATCCGTTCCATTTTGGAAAAGTCGATGGAATCACGCATTTTTCTGTTTCCTTGTCAAAAAGTCCTTTACAAAGTGCCTCGCCCTGCTGAGCCTTGCCTTGATGGTTCCGTCGGGCATGTGGTAAATCTCTGTCAAATCCTTGATGTCTAGCCCCTCGGCGTCCTTGAGCCAGAGCATGCTCCGTGTTTCGGCGGGCAGCTGGTTTAGCCCTAGGGTTAAAAGTTCTGTATCAAACTCCTGTTCCTTTTCCTCTGTGCCCAGGGCGCTTTCGACGATAGTGTCCCAGTTTTCTTCTTCTAGTTCGGCATGCCTACGCTCTGCCCGGAGTTTCATGAGGCAGGCGTTGACGGTGAGCCTGTAGAGCCAGGTGCCGAGATTGCTCTCGCCACGGAATTTCTGAACGGATCTGGGCACCTGGACAAAGACATCCATCAGTATGTCTTCGGCCTGGTCCCGGTCCTTGAGCATCCGGAAGGCGAGATTCAGCACATGGCCGCTATGTTCTTGCCAGAGTATGGCAAGAGCTTCGCGGCTGCCGCTTTTCAAGCCGTTCAGGACACCTCTTTCGTTCATTCTGCTATTTGGATGTGCGTGGGTGGGGGATGGTTGCAAAAAAATATAAATTTTGCGAAAAATTCAAAAAACGCCTAAAGTAATCTACTGGAGCCAATATGAAGGGACTGGATGTGGCCCGTTGGGCCGCCCTCGGCATGTTACTTATTTTGTTAGACTCCTGTTCTAACGCGGATTCCTCTACCAGTGCATCGGAGGATTGCTGCAAGGATCCTTTTGCCATAGAAAACCTGACCCTTCGGGAGAAAGTAGGCCAGATGTTTTTGGTGCGGCCGGAGGCCCTGGACACGAGCATCCACTGGAAAAGCTATACGGAGCTCCCGGATTACAGTCTGCAGGAGGTGAACCGGACCATGCTTGCGGTAAACGAGGATTACCCCATCGGCGGCATGATTCTCTTTGCCCACAATATAAAGGACAAGTCCCAGTTGGCCACCTTTATCGAAGATATCCGGAAACTGAAGGGTTTGCCCCTGCTCGCCATTGACGAGGAAGGCGGTCGGGTGGCCCGCATTGCCAACAACGGAACGTTCGATGTGCCCAAGTACGAAAGCATGGCCGCCGTCGCCGAGGCCGGGGACCCGAGCGAAGTCTATAAGATGGCCTTTACCATCGGTTCCTATGTTCGGGAGTATGGCTTTGACATTGACTTTGCGCCGGTGGCCGACGTGAACACCAATCCGGAAAACATCGTGATTGGCCCCCGTGCGTTTTCGGACACCCCGGAAGTGGTGGCCGACATGGTGCAGGCCTACTTGCAGGGGCTGGATTCGGCAAAGGTGGTGGGGACCCTTAAGCATTTCCCGGGCCACGGCGACGTGAAGGCGGATACCCACACGGGTTACGTGGCTACCCAGAAGACCTGGGAGGAAATGAAGACCTGCGAGATGGTTCCTTTCAAGGCGGGAATCGATGCCGGAGCCCAGATGATTATGACGGCTCACATCGCCGCCCCGAAGGTGACGGGAAACAACTTGCCCTCCACCCTTTCGCCGGTGATTTTGCAGGAGAAACTGCGGGGTGAACTGGGTTTCAAGGGCATCATCGTGGCCGACGCCATGGACATGGGTGCCATTGTGCAGGAATTTGGCGTAGAAGAATCCGCCGTGAAAGCGATTCAGGCGGGAATCGACATTGTGCTTTGCCCTCTTGACTTTGTGAAGGCTTTTGATGCCGTGATGGCGGCGGTGGAGAAGGGCGAAATCAAGGAATCCCGCATAGACGAAAGCGTGCGTCGGATTTTGGAACTGAAAAAGAGCATCAAGAGATAGGCATGCCCATTCTTTCTGCAAAGAACCTGCTTTTGCGCATCGGGGCGAACGCCCCCCTGCTGGACAACGTGTGCTTTGATATCGAGGCCGGAGACCGGATTTGCCTGGTGGGGCGAAACGGTTGCGGCAAGAGCTCCTTGCTGAAGATGCTTACAGACGAAATGGAGGTGCAGTCCGGCGAGGTCATCAAGAAGTCCGGCTTGCGGATTTCCCGCATGATCCAGGAAATCCCCGCCCACATGGAGGGAACCGTGCGGGACGTGGTGATGGAACCGCTTTTGCTGTCGGGCACGGCCCGCACGGGAGGCTCCGGCGAAGACGGTGCCGACGAGGGCCTGCACAATGCCCATGCCGAGGCGGTCCTCGGCAAGACGGGCATTGATGCCGACGCTTGTGAGCTTCTGCACAACGCCCATGCCGAGGCGGTCCTCGGCAAAACGGGCATTGATGCCGACGCGTTGTTCGATAGCCTTTCCGGCGGGCAAAAGCGTCGCGTGCTCTTTGCACGGGCCCTCGCGGAGGACCCGGACCTGCTTTTGCTGGACGAACCTACCAACCATCTGGACATTCCCGCCATACAGTGGCTGGAGGGAATTGTCACCCGCTTGAACTGCGCCGTTCTTTTTGTGAGTCACGACCGGGCCTTTGTCCGGAGGGTGGCTTCCCGAATTTTTGACCTGGACCGTGGCCGCGTGCGTTGCTGGGATTTCCCTTATGACAAGTTCGTGCAGTTTAGGGACCAGGCTTTGGCCGAAGAGGAAAAGGCCAACGCCCTTTTTGACAAGAAACTGGCCGAAGAAGAAGTCTGGATTCGCAAAGGAATCCAGGCCCGCCGCACCAGAAACGAGGGCCGGGTCCGCGCCCTCATCAAGATGCGTGAAGAACGGGCGGCCCGGCGCTCCCGCGTGGGGAACGTGAACATGCAGATTACCGAGGCGGAAAAGTCCGGCCGCCTGGTGGCACGCCTTACCGACGTGAACTATTCTTATGACGGTTCGCCCCTGATCAGTAACCTCACCACGGAAATTTTCCGTGGTGACCGCATAGGAATTGTGGGGCCCAACGGTTCGGGAAAGACAACTCTCTTGCGGTTGATTTTGGGAGAACTTGCTCCGGAAAGCGGGACAGTCCGGCTGGGGACGAATCTGCAAGTGGCCTACTTTGACCAGATGCGGACCAGGCTTCGGGAAGACAAGTCCCTGGTGGAAAACATCGGCGACGGTCAGGCCTACATTACGCTGAACGGCGTGAAACGCCATGTGCTGAGTTACCTGCAGGATTTTTTGTTTTCGGCGGACAGGGCCCGAGGCCCTATCAGCGCTCTTTCGGGTGGCGAGCGGAATCGTCTGCTGTTGGCCTGCCTCTTTAGCCACCCCAGCAACGTGCTGGTGCTGGACGAACCTACCAACGATTTGGACATGGAAACTCTAGACCTGCTGGCGGACCTGATTGCGGATTACAAGGGAACGGTTTTGACAGTAAGTCACGACCGGGCTTTCTTGGATTCGGTGGCTACGGAAATATTGGCCATCGAAGAAAACGGGAATGTCTTTGAAGCGGTGGGTGGTTACAGCGATTACGAAGCCAACCGAAAACAGCGTGAAAAGGAAGCCGCCAGCGCAGCCCGTGCCATGGCCGAAAGGGAACAGACTCGAGGCCAGCAGGGCTCCGTCGCTGCGAGAGCTACCCCTGCCGAGGCGCCAAAAAAGAAAAAGCGCAGTTACAACGAGGAGCGGGAATACGCCGCCCTGCCCGAAAAAATCGAGACCCTGGAAGCGGAAATCGCCCAGCGCCAGACGGAACTTTCGAAGCCCGAAGTTTATACCAATGCGGCCCGGATTGTGGAGTTGCAGGGGGAGATTGCGGAAAGAGAAAAGGCCCTGGAGAGGGCCTATGAACGATTTGAAGAGTTGGACGCGCTAGGTTGAGGAGATCCCCGCCTGCGCGGGGATGACAACTCGGCCTATTTGACCAGAGCTTCTGTATCCAGTGCAATCAGCAGTTCTTCGTTGGTGGCGACGACCATGGCGGTCGGGGTGCCGTCCTTGCTGATGATGTGGCCGGATTCCTTGCCGTTCTTTTCGTTGCGGTCTTCGTCGATCTGGTAGCCGAGAATCTTGAGGTTGTCCATTGCCATCTTGCGGACAAGCTTGCTGTTCTCGCCGATACCGCCGGTGAACACCAGGGCATCGATGCGCGGGAGAGCCATGGCGATGCCGCCGATTTCGCGGGTGAGCCTGTAGGCGAAGGTTTCGAGGGCGATTTGTGCACCCACGTGGCCTTCGCTTGCGGCCTGCGTCAGGGTGCGCATGTCGTTAGAGAGTCCGGAGAGACCGAGGAGGCCCGATTCCTTGTTTACGAGCTTGTCGAGGCGGTCGATATCGTAACCGTACTTCTTGCTGATGAAGAAGAGGATGGCCGGGTCAA
>CAMKMX010000035.1 GCA_946414025.1 uncultured Fibrobacter sp. | reverse complement strand
CGTCAAGGCTGGCAACATCATCGTTCGTCAGCGCGGTTCTCACTTCCACAGTGGCGTGAACGTGGGCATGGGCAAGGATTTCACCTTGTTCTCCCTGGTTGACGGCAAGGTGAAGTTCGAACGCCTCGATGCAAAGCGTCAGAAGGTTTCTGTCTATCCCGAAGAAGCCTAATTCGATTTTGTTTCGATTTGAACGGTCGCTCTTGTAGCGGCCGTTTTTATTTTGTGGCGAATCATAGGTTTGTCTTGGAATAGGGCTTTTTTCTATATTGTAACCAGATGATGTTTTGCGGTCTGAAAGACCTGTGTTGCCGTCAAACTTTTGTGTCGGCCTTCCTCTCTCTCTGGGGGGCGTTTTTGGCTGTTTTCTTGATGGCCTGTTCCGACGACGACAGTAGTATCGAGTTCCTGTTCGATAGGGAGGCTTCTGATGTGAGTGTTCTGCGCTCCTGTGCCAAAGAGGGAGACACTGCAGCGTGCTACAGGATTAGATTGCGCTATCCTATGGAGACGGAAAATTTGGAGCGCATCTACATGTGGGTGGATACGACTGTGGTGGATGACACCTCCAAGGCTGTATCCTCTGATCAGTTGTCCAAGGCAACTGCCAAATTCGATTATCCAAAGGGGACAAAAGCTCTTTACGATACGATTGATGTGACGAGCTACGCTGAAAAATACCGTGACACCTACGATAGTCTCCAAGTGGCGTTTTATTGTGAATACAGTGATAATGGCGACCCTGGTGCTGTGCAAAGAGTGTTCCTGCATTTTGGCGACGACATGCCACCTTCGAGGGCTTCGATTTATGATTCCGTGTGGACCACCGGGGCGTTGATAGAATGGTACAGACCGACGGACCAGACGGATTTTTACAAGCCCATGGAACTTTCCGGCCCCATTGTGGGTTACAACCTTGTGCTTTATTCGGCAGACAAGAACGAAGACCTTCGAAATGTCAAGGTCCACTTGTATTCTCCCGATGGCGAGGATTCTACGGGTGCGCGTCTGTACAAACGTCATTTCAGAATTCGTGCCAATAACGATTCCGTCTGGGTCGATGGGGTTGGCCATGGCGACAATGTGAAGAACTATTTGCGTTTTGTGGTTTTGGACGGCAAAGGCTTTGACTTTGATACAGATAGTTTGAATCGTTTCCGTGTGGTATTCGAGGGTCTTAAGGCGGAGTCCAAGTACAATATTGGCCTTTCGTCTTGGGACTCCAGTGGCAATTCTTCTGGCAACGAGGGCGTTGCTACGGTGGAGTCTTACCAATTGTTCGTAACTACGGATTCCATCGCCCCTTTGATGCCCACAAAATTGTATGTGCTAGAAGACTCGTTATTCCCAGGAATGGCGAGGCTTGACAGCAACAACCGCTTGCGGATTTTCTGGAGCCGAAGTGTAGATCCGCTGGTCAAAAATCACGCTATAAGGGTAGATTCCGTCATTTCCCTGCCGGACACCTGCGCCTGGAAATTGTGTTACGATACTGTGGGAACATTCGTAATAGATTATTATGATACAACTACAAAGGACTGGGTGACTTATGAAGATGTTGGTGGTGAAGGCAGATATTCCACCATGTACATGAGAAGTGCAGATACGATGAAGGTGTCTTCTTATGGCACTTTTGTGACGGATACTATCCGTTGGGTATCTCCCGGGGATACGCTTATTTTGAGAATTCGTGCCAAGGATAATTCGGGATATTATTCCGTAGCCTTGATAGATACCATTGCCGTTTCTCCTGGGAGTCTTGCAAAACAGGTGACTTGCCCGGACGGATTCCTTCCAGTTTCCGTTTCTGAAGATACGGTTTTCTGTATGGAACGGTTCGAACATCAGGACGACTCCGGAAAGTTCGTGAACAATGTGCTGTATTCCGAAGCTCTGGCGACCTGTGAGTCTATTTCGGCTAGTGGCTTTAAGGTGAGTCTTTGTAATGAACGGGATTGGGAACGGGTCTGCCTCTCTGGAGGGGTGCTTTCTTACGGTGTTCTGCAGGAGGATGAAATCGACGCTACAGAATACCTGTTCAGTTATTGTAACGTGGCGACCAATGATTCCCTTGCGGCAAACGATGTGACCCTACGCAATCCTCGTTGCGTGAATCCAATGGGCATTCGGGATTTTCCGGGGCAGCTCCAGGAATGGGCAAAGGGTCGTTCCGAAGATACAGCGGCCGTTGTGAAGGGAGGAAGTTACAAGGTTTTCAATGGACTGGAACGTGAAGCGTTAGCCTATTGTACAAACCGCTCGTTCCCCTATTTTACCCGTCTGGAATATGTAAAGGATTCTGTTTTCTTGTATCGCGAAGGTGCCAAGGTAGATACGGTTTATGCGGCCGATACAACAAGAACACTCTATAAGCTTTTACGGTCCAAGGATTTCAAGGATTCCTTACAGTTCTTTAATGTGCAAGATTCTGCGGGAACGACTATTGGTTCGGATTACGCCCTATATTCTGAATATAAGAACGGCGGAGATAAATGGTTGGAATCCATCAGTAACGGCCTTAAGTATGTGCCGGACCATATTGAAGTGGTGTTCCTTACGGGTAAAACCGTTGCTTACCGCGCCGCTTCAGCATTCTACAAGTCTCCCGTTATCGGTTTCCGCTGCTGCGCCTATCCGGAGTAAAGCGTGAATTATCTGTCCATTGATTACGGGGAACATCGCGTTGGGATTGCCTTCGGGGATTCTGAACTTCGTATGGCGTTCCCGCGTGAGACGATAGACTGCAAGACCACAAATCTCTTTGAACGCTTGGATCAGCTTGTAAAGCAGAACAAGATAGACGAATTCATTGTTGGAATGCCCTATCATCCGGATGGCCGCAAGGACGGCAAGAACGTGGTGGTGGAGGCGTTTGTCAAGGACTTGGCGTTGCGCTTTCCGGGCATGAAAATCCATACCCAGGATGAATCCTATTCCAGCGTGCAGGCCCAGGAGCAGACGGCACATTGGAGCGTCAAGAAAAAGAAGGCCAACAAGGCGGTTATTGACTGCGCCGCAGCGGCCATTATTTTACAGCGCTGGTTCGACGAGGGCGACCATGGGCATTAGTAAAGAAGTCCTGGTGGTTTGCGACAAAAATCCATACACCAGTTTTGGAAGACTTGCTCAGGATTCGCTTAAGGCCTTGAAAATATCCGGATATGATGGCGATGTACTTTGGCTGTCGGACAAGTATTCGGGCTTTTGGACAAATAGGGAAAAAGTTGCGGAGGCATTGAGGTCGTCATCATATGGTGTCGTTTTTTTGATACACTCCGGCATCGGATATTTGATTCCAAAGATTCGTCAAATCCAGCCCGACGCAAAGATTGTAGTGATGGTTCATGATGTTTTCTGGAATACATTGCATCGTCAAAGCCTCAAGTATTTCCTTTTCCGAAAGTTCTATGCAAATCCTTCGCGCGGGGCGGATGCCTTTGTTTTTAATTCTCGTTATACACAAGGTGAATCTGAAGCTTATTTCGGTAAACTTGAGCGGTCGGCTGTAGTGGGCTGCCCCATTCGCGAAAAACTCTTTTGTAAGGCCCAGACCAAGCTGGGCCCAGAACAACGTACTGCTTTTTGGCAGGAGTGGGGCGTGTCCGGATTTCGGGGTGTATGTTTGAATGTCAGCTTGGATGAGCCCCGAAAAAATCTAAAAACTTTTTTTAATGTCGCAAAGCAGAATCCCGAAGTGGCATTCGTTCGTGTGGGCAAGCTGAGAGAAAAGACATTGAAACATTTGGAATCGATGGGCCTGAGGAATGTTTTTCATTTTAAAGAGATTTCTGACGAACAGATAGTGGCTTTTTATAGAAATTCGGACTTGATGCTTTATCCATCTTCTTTAGAAGGCTTTGGCCTGCCTCCTATAGAGTCGATTGCCTGCGGAACGCCTGCTGTGGCTGCTGAAACCAGTGCTTTGTCAGAGAACTTGAAAGGTGTCGTTCCGCTTTTGAAAGACCCGGAAGACACCGAAGGCTTTAGCCGTGTTTTACGCAGGGTTTTGGACAACGAGAATATTGTGGACGAAAAAGCTGCTCGGGAACTTCTGGAATATTGTACCCTGGAGTCGTTCGCAAAACGCCTGTCGGATTTTCTAACGACAGTTCTGTCTAGTCATTATTAATTGCGGCGAAGCAGCCTTACTGACGCTTACGCCTACGGCTTCAGCGTCTGCTTGTTCGCCTCGGTCATAAAAATGAGCAAGCTCATTTTTGCGACACTCGGCTCCGCGCTACTCCCACGGCGCTTTCACTTTGTTCAAGTGCGTGTTCACGCGGCTCGGTTATAGGTCTGCAAGCAGCCCTATAACACTCGCCTTATTCCCACTCAATAGTTCCGGGGGGCTTGTGGGTCACGTCGTACCACAGCGAGCCGGCGCCTTCTGCTTCGAACTTGCGCCAGAGTCCGGCCAGCATTCCCTGGTCGATTTCGGCGAAGTTTGCCGTCATGGCTTCGGTGGAATTCACCGGGCGCATCACGATGCAGGGCTTGCCCGCCGTGCGGAGCGGAACGAGCACCACCGGCATCTGCCAGATTTTTTCGTACAGGTCGTTTGCCTGCAGGAATTCGGTGCAGATGTTGTCGAACTTGCGGAGCGTATCGAAGTTTTCGCGGGTGGCGTACTGTTCGACAAGCTTCGGATCTTCGTCAGCGACGCTACCGATCTGGTAAATCACGCGGTTGATGGCCTTGAAGCGGTTGGCAAGTTCGGTAGAGAACTTTTCGCAATCCTTCCAGCTGAGGCCCGGTGTGGTGATGAGGAACGGCTGTGCGTAGGTGCGACCGTCGCCCTGCACGCCCACGCTCTTGATGGGGAGCAGGCGGCCAGCGATGTTGTTCGCCTTCAGGTAGTCGGCGAGGGACTGACCGGCGGTGTCCTTCACGTCTTCGAATTTCACTAGGTCGTCGGTGAGTTTACCGTCGCTGCAGAGCAGGCGGACGCCGAGACCCGGACCCGGGAACGGGTGGCGCCACACGAGGTTGTGCGGAATGCCGAGTTCTTCGCCGAGCGCGCGGACTTCGTCCTTGTACAGGTCGGCGAGGGGTTCCAAGACGAGGCCCTTTTCCATGAGGTCCAGGACTTCTTGCACGCGGTTGTGGTGCGTCTTGATCTTGTCGGCGTTCTTGGTGCCGCCGCTTTCGATGGTGTCGGGGTAGATGGTACCCTGAGCCATCATCCACTGGTTCGGATCGAGGTTGAGCTTCGCCATTTCCTCGTCCTTCACCGTCAGGAATTCCTTGCCGATGATGCCGCGCTTGGTTTCGGGCGCGGTTACGCCCTTGAGCTTCGCGAGGAAGTGTTCGCTGGCGTCGCGGACCTTGAGGTTGTTCATTCCCTCGGCCTTCAAGAATTCCATAATCTTTTGGGATTCGCCGAGGCGCATCATGCCGTTATCCACGTGCAGGCCGAGGACTTTTTCCGGCCCGAGCACGCGGTTCAAGAGCACGAATGCCACGGTGGAGTCCACGCCGCCACTCACGAGCAAGAAGACCTTGCGGTCCTTGACCTGTTCCTTGATGCGTTCCGTGATGAGCGGTAGGTAGCTCTTCATGTTCCAGGTCTTCTTTGCACCGGTAAAGTCCACGAAGTTTTCCAGCAACTTCATGCCGAACTTGCTGTGGGTGACTTCGGGGTGGAACTGGATGCCGAAAATCTGACGTTCGGGACTCACGCTATCGAAAGCGACGGCTGCGATTTCGCAGTCCTTGGTGCTGGCCACGATCTTGTAGCCCTCGGGGAGCTTGGTCACCTGGTCGCCGTGGCTCATCCACATGGGGCTAGCCTTCGGGAGTCCCTTCAGAATCGGGCAGTTTTCGTCACCCACGATAAGGTCGGCGATGCCGTATTCCTTGACCTTGCCCGGTTCCACGTGCCCGCCCAACTGCTGGGCGATGAGCTGGTGACCGTAGCAGATGCCGAGTTTGGGCACCGGCAGGTTCAAGATTTCGGGATTATATTCCGGGGCGTCGGCCGCATACACGCTACTGGGGCCGCCACTGTAGATGATTCCCTTCACGCCTTCGAGTTCGCTGACGGGAGCGGCGGGGGAGTGGATTTCGGTAAACACGCCCAGGCGGCGCACGCGGTTAGCAATCAGGTGGGCGTACTGCCCGCCAAAGTCCAAAACTGCAATAGTATCGACGTTCTTCATAAATAGGTTTTAGGTTACAGGTTTTAGGTTGTAGGCCTGTAGGTCCGTTCTTTTCAATTAAAATTTAGAAAATATATATATTTAGGTCATTATGAGATTAGCTTACTTTGCTCCCCTTGCTTTTGCGGTGGCGGCCCTGGCAGTCGATGAAGGAAATAATCCTGCTTCTGACACCCTGTTTGTTAGGGTGGACTCCGAACCCATCGCGGCAGAGAATGCCCCTGTGGCCGATTCCTCTGCCCTTGTGGCTCAAACAGCCTCTGTTCAGGATACTGTTTTGCAGGACACTGCCGTTGCCGTTCCCGACACGGCCAAGGTTGAGGTAGCTCCTGTTGCAAAGGAAGAAGCAGCGCCTGTGGATACGGTTCAGACTCGTCCACAAGTACAGGTTTCTATAGGCTCACTTTTGGCGGCACAAGCCCAAAAGACCGATGCAAAGGAAGCTCGCGAAAGGAACAGTTTTTTCTTGACCTTTGGACTGGGACTCCGCTATGCCGACTTGTCTTTCAAGGAATATGTTCGGACCAAGGACCCTAATCAAGATGGTGTCTGGATTATCGGTGACAAGGGAAATTCTATCCGCAAGGAATATTCCGGATATGGTCCGGACATTTCGATGAAGCTCGGAACCCTTGTGTCCAACAGGTTGGCCCTCTTTTTCAATGCGTCCCTTTCTGCCGTATCTTCGGGCGATTTTAAGGTGAGGCGTTATAGCAACGGTCGCCAGATTATCCGTGCTGATTACGAAATGGATGCCCTCCGTTTTGCACTGGGTGCGGGAACGAACTTTTTCCTTTCTACAGATACCAACAGCGTCATGCACGGGGTCTTTGTAGGTGCAGGTGTGGGAATCGTATTTGAAGCGGCCGGAACTGACACGGAATACGATTACTATGACAGCTATGAGGAAGATTTTGAGATTGCCGAAACCGGTATGGTCATGTCTGTTGAATTTGGCAAGCTATGGAGAGTTGCTCCTCAATGGAGTGTTGGAATTTCTGCCAACGCTACCATGGACGGTTTGTTCTTTAACGGAGGAGCTGCAACGTCCAAGTCCTGGACAGCGGGCCTGAACTTTGTGGTCGTCCGTTATTGATAAACGGTTTGTCATAATCTAGAAACTGCAGACAAGTAGGGCTACAAGGCCTGCGAACATGGCGACCTTTACAAGTTTTTGAGCCCGCCGGTAGTTCTTCTTGTGAGCGAAAACAAGAATGGCCACAAAGGTGGGCGTGAGAACCGTTGCCGTAATAATCAGGAACAAGGTGGGGTAGAACCCTTGCACCACAGGAAGGGGAAGCAAAGCCCAGCAGAATATGCAGATGAAGCCTGCGAGGCGCCTTGCGGTGGGTGCTCCGGCGATCAGCGGGAAAGTCATGATGCCGGCCTTCAGGTCTCCAATTTCGTCTTCCAGGTCCTTGTAGATTTCCCGCGCCGTCGTCAGCAGAAACGCGAACATCATGGCGGGGTACAGAAAACCGATTTTGTCGGCAGGGGTCCACATCAGATCTTCGGTTTCCGGGATTCCGGTTGGGTAGAACAGGCATAGGATTAGGGGAGTCGCGCACAGTAGGGCGACGGTCATGTTCTTGAGCAGCGGGATGTGCTTGAGTTTTTTGTTGTAGGCGACAAGCAGAATGTCAAGTAGCACAAAGAAAATGGCGGATGTGAATCCCGTCTTTGTGATAAGGCTGTCTGCAATGCCACAAAGAAGGGAGAACACTAGAAGTACGACCCATATCTTTTGGGCGGCGGAAACTGAAATTTTTCCGCTTACAAGGGGGCGCTCCGGACGGTTCAGCTTGTCGGTTTCCAGGTCCCAGATGTCATTCTGGATGTTGGCAAACCCGATGGCGAAGGCAAAGCCCAGGGCCTGTAAAATCAAGGTCAACCAGCTGATGTTCATTTCCTGTAGGGGCAATACTCCAAGCAGGTAGTAACCGATGGCAAGCGTCACCATGGCGATGACGATGTTTACCGGACGAATCATTTTGAATAGGGCAAAAAGCATGGCGTAAATATAGTTATGAGTTGTGAGTTGTGAGTTATGAGTTGTGAGTTGTGAGTGGTGAGTTATGAGGTTCGAGGCACGAGGCTCGGGGCTCGAGCGATGTGTAATGTGGAACTTAAAAATTAGATAAACCCCCATACCTGGTTTCTCGCACCCCAAAGGCGCAAAGCGCCTAAACGATACTTGGCAACTAGAATTGCGATGCAATTCGTTGCCCTAGTAGAGTTATGCCCTTTGGGTAGACCTCAAAACGAAGCAACCTCAAACCCCTAACCCCTAGCCCCTAGATCCTAGTCCCTAATTACTATCTTTACCCTATGCCGTTTTTTACCAAGAGTAACCTTGAAGACCTTCGGGCTGAAGCTGACCAGCTCTCTATTTGCGTGGAGCATTTTCTCTATGCCTCGGAACGTGTAGTCGAAGGGGACTACAAGACCAAGGGCTTTTACGACAACTGTATCGAAAAGTGCAACGGACGGCTTAAGGCAATTCATTTTCTGATGGAGTCCATCCGACAGAATCGGCCTGTTACCGAAGAGGAACTGGAAGAATCGCTCCCCGCTTTTCTAAATTCCAAGAAAGATGCTAAATAACGAATTCGATGACGAACCGGAACCGCTCAGACGTGTAAGGCCCACCCGTCGGGACCACCGCAGCCGCCGTATCGACGTGATGCGGGAATTGGAGTCGGGCGTGGTAGATGAACGCCCCGTCAAGGAGCGTTTCAGTCGCGAATTCAAGAATCCCCGCATCAAGAAAATCAAGGACCCGCTGGAAAAGATAGACGAAAAGGACTGCGTCGAAGGCCTGGTGGTGGAAGTGCACCGCCGCACCTGCGAAGTCCGATTGAAGCCTTCGGCTTCAAATTCAGATTTCGGAATTCAGAATTCAGAATTATTAACTCCGAACTCCGAACTCCGAACTCCGAATTTAATTGTTACCGCCATGTACCGAGCCACCACCTCCAAGGCCTTGGGCGAATTCCCTGCCGTAGGGGACCGAGTGCTGCTTGGCCAGGTGAACGAAGACGAAGATACCGGCGAGGGGGTTGGTTCCCAAAAGTACTGCGTGGTGCGGGTGCTTCCGCGAAAGAGCGAACTCAAGCGCCCTGGCCCTCGGGACAGTTTTAGGCGTAAGCTCACTCTGGCGGCAAATATCGACCAGGTGGTGATTGTGGCCAGCGTGGCCCAGCCAGAATTCAACTACGGCTTTATGGACCGATTCCTTTTGGCGGCAAACCTCAACAACCTGCCTTTTGTGCTGGTGCTTACCAAGATGGACCTGCTCCCCAATGGCGAGGCGGACTTGACCGACGATATCCGGGACTTCATGACCATCGTGGACAAGGTGATTCCGGTAAGCGTCAGGACCGGCGAAGGTCTGGACAGGTTACGCGAGGAGCTGCAAGGCAAGTCTTCGGTATTTAGCGGCCAGAGCGGTGTAGGTAAGTCTACGCTGGTGAACGCACTGGTGCCTGGTGCTGAGCTGGAAACGGGGGAGGTTCGGGAGCGGGACGGCAAGGGTCGGCATACCACGACATCTTCGAGCCTTTTCGATTTTCCTGGCGGGGGTTACGTCATCGATACGCCGGGTATCCGGAGTATCGGGCTGTCTAACGGCGAAGACGACATGGACGGCGAGACCCTGGCAAAGATTTTCCCGGGCTTTTTCGAAGGCAATCTTTTTACCTGCAAGTACAGCAACTGCATGCATCTGAAGGAGCCCGGCTGTTCGGTGCGGGAGGCCGTAGAGTCGGGAAAGCTTTCCCGGGCACGTTACGCCAGTTATTTGAGAATTCTGAATTCAAGAAACTAGGGAGTGCGGGTTAGGTGGATATTGCATCCAAGATAATGCTGGTGGCATCCATTGTGATGATGGGCTATAACGCTTCGGAGTTTTTGGCCAGTTTCCAGTCTCTTTCTGAAAAGGCGGGGGAGTTGAAGGAAATGGCCAGGATAAACGGAGCTAGCGAAGGGGCTATGCGCCGGTCCAATTTTTTGCTTTCTTTCATTCTTTCGTCGGTCTATGTTGCCCTGACTTGCTTTTCGGGGCTTGCTGTATGGATAACGGTTCTTGTTGCTGTAAAATTAGCCTTGACCCTGGCGGGGTCTGATTTGGCCTTGCTCCAGATTCTTCGGACTGGCGATTTTTCCCGAAAAACCTATTTATTGTCCAAGGGAGACGCTTTTTTGAACGCCCTGCTTGGGCTTGCCATTGCGCTTTTTTTAGTTTTGTAGATAGTTGATGGACTCTATATGAAACCTCGTTTTTTGCGAACCTTACTCTTTTTCCTCGCTTTTTCCGTGGCAGGTGTTTTTGCACAGGATGGAGGCACCTTGGCCGGAATCCGTACGCCTCTGTTCTTGGGCGGGGCTCTTGGTTTTGGTTCGGGAACGGGAGTGGGTGCAAGCCAGGGCCTTGGCCTACGGCAGATTGAGCCCATGATTGGCGTTTGGTACCCTGGCCTTGGATTCTTGAGGGTCGGGTATGGATTTTTTGATTATCAAGAAGAATCTGATGACGAAAAGTACGAGATAGACCATTCCAATTTCGATGTGGAGTTGGGTGTCCATACGTGGAGTCTCTTCTACATTACCGGTTCTTATTCCAGGGCCAAGGAACTCAGTGATCTGGGTGATATCGCCTGGAATGAATGGGGCGCCGGTTTTGGCTCTGTCGTTAACATTTTTACGACTTCCTTGCTCTTTGCCGAAGTCAGCTACCGCTGGGTGCTGGACCATTACGACCCCTTTATGGGGAAATCGGTTTCCGGAAGCCGCATCCAGCTCAATTTCGGGTTTGCCGCTTATGTCTTCTAAGACCGTTGCCGTCATGGGCGGGGCATTTGACCCGGTCCATAGGGACCATGTTTATGTGGCGGAACTTTGCCTAAAGAGAGACTTCTGCGACGAGGTCTGGTTTATGCCCAGCCCCGACCGCTGGGACAAGATTATCAATGCGTCTCCGGAACACCGTTTCAAGATGCTGGAAATGGCAACCGGCCATGAACCACGCTTTATTCTTTCGGATTTGGAAATCGAGCAGGGGGATTACCGGGGAACCTATATTTTCTTAAAAGGCTTGCGGGAAAAGTTTCCCGACATCAATTTCCGTTTGCTGACCGGAGCCGATAGTTACGAGACCATGCCACAGTGGCGTGATCCCCTGCATTTCTACGGTACGGAATTTAACGGTGAACAGCTGATGAAGGAATTCGAAATCATCGTGTTTGCCCGTGCTGGCTCTCCAATACTGGATCCGGCAGAACACAAGGCCAAGGGCTATGCCGGTATGTTCTGGCTCGGTCCCAAGGAGGGCTTCGTGGGCAGGTTTTCCAGCACCGAAATCCGTCGGAGCCTGTTGAAGAACAGGGGCGTTTGCCCCGAAGGCTTGCTACCCGAAATTTACCGCTACATTCTGGACAACAATCTCTATGGGGCTTAAAGATGCAGGCGAAGGAACGGATTGAAAAATTAAGGGCGAACCCCATTGTCCAGCGGATTGAAAAGTTTTTCCCTGCTATCGCTTTTCTGGCAGGTTTCGGTTGGGATTCCATTACCCTCGGCACCATGGTCTATGGTTCTGACTTGCTGATTCTTTTGGCGTACTATGTTGGTGCCTTTATTCTGGTGATTTTGTTGTCGGCTAAGCTGGACCACCCGGAAGGTTGGACTAAGGAACGCCTTGCCGCTGTGGCGAAAGCTCAGGGGGTTCAGGCGGCTCCAGGGCCTGCCACCTCCAAGGAACCCCAGACCAAGGTCGAAGAAGTTGCGGAAAAACTTAAATCTGCTGCCGAGAACAAGGCTCAACAAATTGCCGACAAAATCGGCTACGAATCGACGGCAGTTCCCGTTAATGCTATCGTGGTGCATCATCGTTTTTTGGACAGGGAATGGAGTCCGGTATGGAAAGCCCGTTTTACCTGGGCAGTCCAGTTCCTGTTCGGTGGCCTGTTCAGTGCACTGGTGGTCTGTTATTTCAAGAGTAGCGGTTCTTTGGCGTCGTTCTTGCTGGTCATTGCCCTTGCGTGCATGCTGGTGGGCAATGAATTCTTGCAGAAAAAGTACGAAAGCTTTGGTGTGAGCCTTGCCTTTTTCTGCTTGTTGGGAACCATGTTCCTGAATTTTATCATTCCCCATGTCGTCCATCGGATTGGTTTTTTCTGGTTCCTGCTCAGCACTCTTCTTTCTTTGGGTCTTTGCGTGTGGATCTGGAAAATTTCCCATCGGAGCAAGGCGGTTCTTGTAGCGCCAGTCTTTATCAGTTCCCTGCTGATTGTAGCCTACTTGATGAACTGGGTGCCGCCGGTTCCTCTCGTGCTGAAACAGCAGATTCCCTGCCAGAATTTTGACCGCAAGAATTTCTCCTGTGACGTGGATGCTCCAGGATTTTTGCAGAAACTCGGCCTGCAGGCACCTTCGGTACACAAGGCTCCCGATGGGGAGGTGTATTTCTTGGCCGCCGTCTATGCGCCTGCTGCCCTGAAGGCGGAGCTAGAGTACCGCTGGTATTACAAGGACCCTTCTACAG
The DNA here is from genome assembly GCA_946414025.1 of uncultured Fibrobacter sp. Taxonomy (GTDB): domain Bacteria; phylum Fibrobacterota; class Fibrobacteria; order Fibrobacterales; family Fibrobacteraceae; genus Fibrobacter. The sequence continues at coordinate 13,442 of CAMKMX010000035.1, read as the reverse complement.
GAGAGTACCGCCTTACGGATAAGATTTCTTCTGGCCGTATGGTCATCAATGGCGGTCGTGAACAGGGATTCCGGAGCTATTCCAAGAAGAGCAAGGTCCCGGCAGGCAAGTACCGCGTAGAAACCGCCTACAAGGACGGAGCGGTGATTGGTTCTCTGGCCTTCGACGTGATAGATGAACTTCGGGATTCTTCGGGCTACGTCAGGGATTCTCTCAGGTGAGTGCCCCCAAGGATATGTTCTTTGAAAGTGAAGTCCGGCCGGAACAAAACGGTCGGCTTTTGCTGGACAGTCTTTCGGAACGGTTCACCTACCACAGTCGTGAAGAATGGATGGACCGCCTCTCGCGAGGTCTAGTTTCCATCAATGGGAAAACTGCCGACCTGGAAACGCTGGGCCACAGGGGCGACAAGGTAATCTACCATGTGGAAAACTACAGCGAACCCGACGTGCCCACCCATTACGAGACGCTTTTCGAAGACGAGGAATTTTTGCTGGTGGCAAAGCCTGCCGGAGTTCCTGTCCATCATACGGGTCGGATTTTCTACAACACCTTTACCGCCATTATCCGTCGGGGCTTTGACTGCGAGACGGCTACTCCCATGCACCGTCTGGATAGGGATACCGGCGGAATCATGCTGTTTGCCAAGAGCGCCGATACGGCGTCAAGGTTCCAGAAACATCTGGACCGGATTCTGCTCCGTAAGTTCTATCTGGCGGTGGTTCCTGGGGAATTTCCCGAAGGGGAAGTCCGTTGCGACTTGCCGCTTTCGGAAAATCCGTCGGCACCTATCCGTATCAAGATGTACCACACTCCGGGCGGAAAGCCTTGCTCTACGGTGTTCAGGAGGCTTGCCGTTTTGCCGGGTGCTGCGGCAAAATCCGTTTCGTCAGAAACTGCTGTCGAAAACTCCTGCCGTTCCCTGGTGGAATGTGAACTGTTGACCGGTCGCAAGCACCAGATTCGTGCCCACCTTGCAGAACTGGGGTTCCCCATCGTTGGAGACCGGCTGTACAGTTTCGATGGAAAATTCTACCAGAAGATGTCCGGCGGTGGTTCGCTATCCGAAGAGGACTTTGACCTTCTGGGGGCACATCACCAGATGCTTTACGCCTACAAGGTGCAGCTGCAGCTGCCTTACTGGGATGAACCCAGGGTGTTTACGGATTTTCATTTTCCGGAGGATATGGCGACAGCGTTAAAGTCCGTGGACTTTACCACTGCAGGCTCCCTGCCACTCTAGCCGTATAGCCTTCGTAGTCCCCGAAGAATCGGGAGTATCCGGCTTCTACCGAAATAAATTCCCAGGGCGTAATCTTCAGGGAACCGCCGAATTCCGTGTATTCGTCTGTCCAGCCTTTCTTCAAGAAATGCTTGTCGGTGGGGCTGTCGGGAGTGTGGATGTCCCGGATGTGGCTTCCGAAGTTGTTGCACTTTTTGACCATGCTTGCAAAGAGGGTCATGTCGACAAAGCCGATATGGGCGTCCAGTTCCGTGTACAGTTCTTCGCTATTGGGGCCAAGATTGCTCCCTAGGCTCTGATTGTAATGGGCGTAGGTGTAACCGCCCCCCTTGTGGTGGGTATAGACCCAGGGCTCTATGCGGGTGAATTCGGTGAACCAGCCGAACAGGGCAGGGCCCAGGCGCAGGCTGTCCCGGGCGATACCTATGGAGGCGGCCCACTTGTTACCCCACCAGCTGTCGTCGAACATGCTGGTGGGCGACTTCATGTCGTCCCACAGGAGTTCTCCATAAAGTTCCCAGTGGCGGATGGTCTTGACGCTTAAATCAAAGGCTAAGGAAATGTTGTCCCGGTCCCCTTGCAGGTGCTCCTGGAAAACGTAGGGGATAAAGGGAATCACGTAGGCCCATTCAAAATCCCGGTAGGTGCTGTCGGCGTCGGGATTGGGATTTGTTCCCGCATGTTCTGTAGTTTCCCCGTAAAGGGCGGTTTCCGAAAGGCCGAAGGTGATGTTTTCCGGCAGGTTCAGGTTCAGCCGATGAATGTGGACGTACTTGTTGTAGCCTTTTTTCTCAAAGAGCTTGGCCGCGTACTGGGTGTATTCTACCGGACCCAATTCGAAGCGGTAACCGAAATAGGGGGTAGGGGCAGGCTTTTGCAGACGGCTGCTGCTGTCTTGCCAGGGGCGGTAGGGATTCTGTTCTCCCCGAAGAGTCACGTGGTTTCTGCGGGCAGGGCCCATGCTCAGGTAGTCAAATCCGGCGAGGAGCGTCACCGGGTCCAGCTGGTAGCTGGCGTGAGCCGCAAATAGGTCCCAGGTCCGGCGGTTGTCGCTCTGCTTGTTGTAGGGGATGCCTTCTTCGGGATTGTAGCTGTGGTCCAGAATTTCCCGGTTGGTGTAGTCCGTGTTGACGTTGACCCGGGCCGCAAACAAGAACTTGTCGGTAAAGTGACCATCCAGGAAGAACCGGACAGACATGGAGTTGTCGTAGTGGGTGGGGGCGTTTTTCAGGTTGGTGACGGTCAGGGAATCCTTAAGTTCGGCTCCGATATTTACCTCGTGGTGCCGGGCGGAGTCTTGCAAGGTAATGTGTCCTGCGGCATGGGAATTGGCAGACACGGCGATGAGAATCACCATGGTATTAAAAAGTGTCCTAGGCCTGAATATCATAATATCCGCCATTTTCAATAATAAATTTTTTCAGAGCCTTGCTTGAAAACGTGATACGGAGAATCTTGAAGATTCTTCTGAATTGGCAGCGTTTTGCTCGAAGTAGAAGGCTGATGAGTAGCCCGAGAGAAATTCCGATTTTAGGAAATCCGTTTTTACAAGCGAAATGAATACGGTTTCTCACCGAAAGGCAATCAATAAAGTAGGGGACTTTCCCTAGTCCGAGGTCGCCTCCTGTGGAGGAACCGATGTCATGGACAACTACGCTTTCTGTGGCCCAGGCTACTGAAAAACCCTGTTTACGGGCACGGACACAGTAATCGGTTTCTTCAAAGTACAAAAAGTAGTCTTCGCTTAAAAGCCCAACCTGGCTCAGGCACCGGGGCGATATCAAGAAGGAAGAGCCTTCGACATAATTGAAATCTGTTTCTTCGGGAGTTCTTGGCCTGCGGACGGAGCCGAAAAAAGGATGGATGCGTCCAACGCCGCCGGAAAACTCACCATTTGGTTTCTTGATGAGAGACCCTGTAATCCCGGCACCAGTTTCAAGAGATTTGTCCAGCAGTTTTTCTAAGGACTTGTTTTCGGGAAGGGTGTCGTTGTTCAGAAGCCAGATGAAGCTTTCTTTCTGTCTGGAAATAGATTCGCGGATTCCTTGGTTGCAAGCGGCGGCAAATCCAAGATTTTCCTTGTTGAAAATAAAATGAACAGGAACGCCAAGTTTTATCGTCTGCAAGGCTGTTCTGGTTTCTTCGGTAGAATTGTTGTCTACAACGACAACCATGTCTGGCTTGACGGACATTTCGTCGAGCTTTTCTAGACAGCAAAGAGTTTTTTCCGTTTGCTTGAAATTTACAAGGACAACGGAAACGATGGGTTTCAGCATATGATTCCCCTCTTAAAAGCTTCTAGAAAAGAAGCCCCTGTTTCCTGGTCCGGTTCCAGGTGGGCGCTTTCGGCCCACTCGTTCCAGGCATTGACGAATAGGAACTGCTTGTTGTCAGGGCGTTTACGGAGAATTTCTGCCGCAGAATGGACCCATTCGGCAAAATCATCGGGGGATTCGCTTTGGATAATGGTAGCTGCCTTTCGCCTTGGGGAATTGTCCCAGTTCGGGAATACGGTGGGGTAATGGTTGTCGTCAAGGGTGTCGTACAATTTTAATGCGTTTTCGACGACTGACTTATAAGGAACTCTTAAAACCGAGTAAAATTCAGGTCCATGCCAAATTTTCGCGAAAGTGTTCCACTTTCGTTGCAAAAGCCGGATGGTTTTTCCGACCATGGATCTTTTGGGAAAATCCTTGGCGTTGGGTTCAAAATCTACGATGTCGCTGATGCCCCAGGTTCCAAGAGTTTCATCGGGTACATCGCTTGTCGGATTTCTAACGGCAAAAATCCGCACGCCATCAAAGCCCACCTTTTTGGAAGTTTCATTCAGAATTCGGACGAATTCTGCCGCATCGGAAATTTTGCCTACGCGATAGATGATGAAAACGGGTCTGCCCTCAGATTTGAGGTAACGGTTGTCCTTGAAGATTTCACAGAGGTGTTCGGCATGCTTCTGGTGGTCTTCGCGATTGTAGGTCTGCTCCATCAGGATTTCCCTGTCCTTGCCGTCCCAGGCTCTAGACCAGTTCTCGTTGGCCCAACAAAGGCAAAATGGCATGTCGCATTCACTGTCCGAAAGCATTTTTGTTACGGGTGTTTCCAGAAGTTGTTTCCCGTTGAACCAGTAATGGTAATAGCAGAAAGCATCGATCCCGTATTTATGTGCGAGTTGTGCCTGTTTGTGCCGGATTTCGTTATCGCGTAGGTCGTAATATCCCAATTCTCTGGGAACTTGGGGTTGCCGGTGTCCCTGGAAAAGCGCCTTTGCCTTGCGGACATTGTGCCATTCGGTAAAGCCCTCTCCCCACCATTTATCGTTTTCGGGGATAGGATGAAACTGTGGCAAATAGAAAGCGATGGTTTTCATTTGTCTTTTCCGAAGAGGAAATGCACTGCAGGGGAGCCTAGGAGCGAAAATAGGATTTTACGAGTTCGTGATTGCGGATACGGGAACAGAAGATCCCTGTTTCTGATCAAGAAGGGGAGAAACCTTGGGAGAAAGGCTTTTTTTGACCTTTGCACCCAGTAATGGTTCAGTTGATTGGCGAAGTCAATTTCATCTTTGTCCAGTGGAATCGTCGGCCCCTGCTCTACCAGTAGACTTGTCCAGGTGACTTGCCTTTGGCAGGTTTCGTCAAAACTGAATTTGTTTCCTAGGCCGACAGAGTTGTTGTCGTGAAGTCTGTATTGGACAACAGGTTCATCAATGGGTCGTACAGAGCCCTGTTTTTGGGCAATCAGGCTTATCCACGCGTCGTGAACATTTACGGCTGTTGGAATGGGGGTGATTTTGGACAATAGCGAGGCTCTAAAGAGAGAAAGACATCCTGTGACATTGTTGGTGCCTGCGATGTGGGCCTTAGTCGGAAGCATCGTACAAATATGGGCTAGTTTTCGCCAGGATTTGTCAATGACGTTTCCTTTGGCGTCGATGATCTGTGCGTCTCCGTACACGAGGATGGGCTTCTTCCCATTCTCATTTGGAGTTTCGATATTCTTTTCCAGAATGTCCAACTTGTTCGGGAGCCAAATGTCGTCTTGGTCCGCTAGGGCTACAAGATCGTTTTCATTTAGTTGCGTTTTGGCGATTTCAAGGGCCTTCGAAAAAGCTGCACGGTGTCCGCCGTTTTGTTGGAGGGCGGTTATCTGCAGGGGGAGTAGTTTTTGGTACTCTTGCAGGATTTCTACGGAGCGGTCTTTGGATCCGTCGTCTACGGCTATAACGAGGTCTGCCTTGCGGGTTTGCATCACAAGGGAGTCCAGCATCTTTGAGAGATACTTTTCGCCATTGTAGGTTGCAAGAGCAATGCATATTTTTGCCATATCGAGAATATAGCAAATCAGCATCTCCTAGAACATTTTCCTAGGGATAGCTTTTTTCTAGGATTCTTGTTTTTGTATATTAAAAACATGAATTGGAACGAACCTCAGTTACTGGATATCCCTATTGCCCATGATCTACGGGGTAATTTGAGCGTGGTGGAAGGGGGTGAATTGATTCCCTTCGATATTAAGCGTGTTTATTACTTATACGATGTTCCTGGGGGAACGACCCGTGGAGGCCATGCTCACCGCAAACTTCGCCAGCTGATTATCGCCGCCAGTGGCAGTTTTGACGTGGTCTTGGATGATGGAAAAAAACGGACTAAATATTCGTTGAATCGTTCTTACCACGGGCTGTATATTCCGACCATGCACTGGCGTGAAATCGAGAATTTTTCTTCGGGTGCGGTCTGTATGGTACTCGCTTCCGAACACTACGACGAGTCGGACTACATCTACGAGTACGACGAGTTTAAGAAGATAGTGAATGAAATGTAGAGTGTAATGAGTTTTGAGTGGTGAGTTTTGAGTTTATTTCTCATATCGGGCGTTCACGCAGGGGAGAGCTCCGAAGGATTCCTTGAACCGGTAGAGGTTCTCGTTTAGGTATGATCCGCCATCTTCGGTAGAAATACCCCAGGAGAATTTTTCACAGCCTGTTTGCACCGCTTCGCGCATGGCGTTGATGAACAGTGCCGTTGTGGCGTTGGTTTCGCGCTTGGTGTCGTCTGGAGCGAGGTACTGAAAGTGGAATGCCTTGGCCTGCTTGAAATAGAAGATCATCATGCCGGAAAGGTAGAGCCCCTCTTTCCAGATGCCCCGGAACAGAATTTCTTCGGGAAACCTTTGTTTTAGGTCGCGGAGTTCTGCAAGGGAATGCACCGGCTTGGTGTTATGACGGGCTTTTGAAAGCGACAGGAATTCGTAGAAATTTTCCATTTCGCTATCTGGAATTTCCCCGTAGGTCAAGTCCAGCTTTTCTGCCTGTCTAAAGTTGTGACGGCATTCTCTTGTGCAGGTTTCCAGGGGGTCGGAGCCCTGAACAAGGGGTGTAAAACAGCTGAGTTCCGTATGCCGATTATAATTCTGATGCTCCAGAGTGTAGTCTATTAGGTCGGTGGGAGCAGTTGCAAAAATCGGGGATGTAGGTTTAAGTTTTATTCCGTTGAAGTTTTGGACAAGGTGGTTGTCGATTACTTGGATGATTTCGGAAATCTTGTTTCCTGAATAGAAATCCTTGGAAAGGACCGGCCCGCCGAATGTGGAACCCTGGTGGGAGACAAATTTGCCCTTTATGTTGCAACCGGGAATGGCAGCGACAATGATTCCGCTTTTTTCTACGACAAAAGAGGCGTCAGTGAATCTTCCGTCGGGGTGGTAGTTCAGAAATCGCCGAGTCTGTAGAAATGTCCCGTTCATGGATTCCTCCATCACGAATCGGTCCCATCGGGATTCCATGTCGCTTTTGTAGGGCAAAATTTCGTACATGTTCATTAAAATAGTAAAAGGAGAATGCAAAAGTTAATAGTTCTAAGTTACTAGAATTGTAAAAACAAGAGTTTTCTTGTGCCTAGAAGCTAGCCCGCAGGGCGTAACTATTAACTAGTAACTCGCCGAAGGCGCTCCGATTTGCTATTTTCTCAAGTGATGAAGCATGTTCCTTTCTATTCGCTGGATTACGTGGAGCACGACTTGGGTTCGTCGCTAGGCGAGTCCGTAGATGCCGTTATAAAGTCAAATTGGTATATTCGCGGTTCGCATTGCTCGTCTTTCGAAAAATCTTTTGCGGCTTATTGTGGAAAAAAGGCGTGTGTCGGTGTGGGGAACGGCCTTGATGCTCTTACCTTGATGTTAAAGGCCTCCATTGTTTTGGGGCGTATGGCCGAAGGGGATGAGGTCATTGTGCCTGCGAATACTTTTGTGGCGACCGTACTTGCGGTTCGTGCGGCGGGGCTTGTGCCTGTTCTTGTTGAGCCGGACCCAGAAACCTGTAATTTGGATGTTGCTCGCTTGGCGGATGCCTGTTCCGAAAAGACCCGTGCTATTTTGGTTGTTCACTTGTATGGTCGTTTGGCGGATATGCCCGCTATTTGTGAATTTGCGAAAGCGCATAACCTGCTGGTGTTCGAAGACGCAGCTCAGGCTCACGGTGCTGCTTTAGACGAGAATAATCTTTTGTCTCTCGTCCCTTCGGCAGGCTCAGGGCAGGCTTCTCGTCTCTCGTCTGATTCAACTGCCTATAGTTTTTACCCTACAAAGAATCTCGGCGCCATGGGCGATGGGGGAGCTGTAGTCACCGACGACTTGGAGCTTGCCCAGGTGGTAAGGTCCCTTGGTAATTACGGCTCCGAACAAAAATACGTGAACAAATACGTAGGAGTTAATTCCAGACTTGATGAAATCCAGGCGGCCATTCTCCTTGCGAAACTGCCTCATCTAGATGCCTGGAATAGTCGCCGCAGTGAAATTGCGGCTCGGTATTGTGCCGAAATCAAGAATTCGCAGGTCCGTTTGACGCCTCTGCCTGCAAACCCTAATGCTCACGTATGGCATGTGTTTCCTGTTTTTTGCGAGCGGCGTGACGAACTACAGGAATTCCTGAAGGCTCGTGGAATTGAGACTCTTGTCCATTACCCCATTCCACCTCATTTGCAGGAGGCTTTTGTGGGTGCCGTGGATCGCGGGGAACTCCGCCATGGGGCACTTCCCCTTACCGAAGAACTGGCCCGTACGGAACTCAGCATTCCCATGGGGCCGTCCTTGACCGATGATCAGGTCGCGTATGTTGTCGAATCTATTAATGCCTTTATTTGATGAAATCTTCTGATTTGAAATTCGCGAAACTTTTTGCAGGCTCCGGGGCGGTAACCCTGGTGAACGCCATCCGAGCGTTTGCCATCAACAAGCTGTTGGCGATATTCTTGCCGCCAGCAGCGTTTGCCTGTGTGGGACAGTTCCTCAATCTAATGACCATTGGTCAGGCAACCTCGTCTTTGGCGTTGCAGAATGGTTGGACTGCCCTTACCGCTCAAAACAAGAACTCAAAAGAAAAGTTGCTAGGCATTTGGCGTGGCGGTCTCCGTCTTACTACGTTTGCAAGCCTGTTCACGTTTGTTGCGGCACTTCTGTTCTGCTTCATGGCCCCGCTAGATACTCTCTTGCCGGGAATCCCCACTCGCCTTGCCCAGGCGGCAATTCTGTTTGCCTTGCCGGGCATTTTTGCCACAAATATCATAACCATTACGGCCGCGGTCATGAATGGCCTTGACGAGAACCGCAAATGGGCGACTATCAATATCGCGTCATCCATCTGGCAGGTGCTCTGGGTAGCTTTTTTCTTGTTTACGGGACGGCTGTCGGTTTTGTCGATTATTGCCACCCAATCCATCGTAGCGGCGTTTTTTGCCATCCGTATAGCAAGTCAGGCGGGCTTTAGCGTTAAGCATATTTGGAAAACGGCTCTTGATACCCGCAGACCATGGCTGTCCTATGCCCTTATGGGGCTTGTCCCCATGGCGCTCACTCCGGTAGTGCTCACGGTCATGCGTCTGACCGTAGCTTCCAATTTTGGTAACGATGCGGCGGGAATCTGGCAAAGTGTCTGGAAGGTTTCTGATTTTCTGTTCATGGCCATGTCGGCGATTCTCACTGTGATCATTTTGCCAAAAGTTTCTCCCAAAATGTCCCGGGCTGATTTCTTTGGCATGTTCCACCCGGTTTTGCTTCGTGTCATGGGAATATCCCTCGTGATGATAGCTGCACTCTATTTGGGTAGGGGTATTCTGGTGCAGGTGCTGTTTTCTCCGGCCTATATGGGGGCGGTTGATTACCTGCCGCTTCAGCTTGTTGGTGATTTTTTCAGGGCCGGCGGATATGCCTTAGCCCTTGTGCTAATTGCTCGGGCAGAAACGGTGAAGTTTATAACCGTTGAGATATGTTCAGAGATTTTCTTGTCTGTCGGAACACTTGTCGGAGTTAGATTTTTTGATTTTAACGGCCCCATGCTGGCCTATGCCACGGAAAATTTCTTGTATCTGGTAACGCTCTACATCTTGGTTCGGAGGCTCAAGTGGAATACTCCGTAACCAACATGTTTGCCGAAAAGATGACCGAGAATGTTTACGTGAAGGCCTTTGCTCAAGGGGCAGAGACAGAACAACGGGAGCTTCCGCCACTCGTGTCGGTACTTATGGCTAGCTACGACCATGAAAAGTTTGTGGAAGCGGCTGTCCGTTCGGTAATGGCACAGACGGGGGTGACTTTTGAACTTGTCGTTATCGATGATGGCAGTACAGATAGTTCTCCCGAAATTCTAGAGAAACTTTCCTCCGAATTGCGATTTACCTATGTCCATCGCGAAAATAGGGGAGTCGTGGCTACCATGAACGAACTTTTGTCCATGGCGCGTGGCAAGTATTTTTGTTCATTTGCCTCAGACGATATAATGCCACCGGATCGGTTGAAAGTCCAGAGCGAATTTTTGATAAATCACCCACAGTACAAGGCCTGCTTTGGTCAAATCCATACAATGGACGAAAATGGGGTTGTGAATCCAAATCCTGACCCGAGGTATTTGAAATCTATTCCCGAAGTTTCCTTTGAAGAGTTTTTTCTGGGTAAAAAGGAAATTCACGGCTGTTCTGAAATGATAGACGTGGCGGAGTTCCGTCGGCTTGGTGGTTATAATGCATCCTGCTTTCAGGAAGATTTTCCCATGATTCTCAAGTTACTGTATGAATATGGAAAAGTCCCTGTCATTAGCTGCAACTGCTGTCATTACCGCATCCATGGGAACAATTTGTCGTCGTTGAAGAATAAGGAGACGATAAACAAGATTTACGAGGGAATGCTTAGGGCGATTGAATCCTACAAAGGCCATTCTTTGTATACAAAGGCACGCCAAGCATTTAAGACGGCCTGGTTTTCTGCCTTGGCGTACAACAATAAGGGGGAGGCTCTAAAGCGACTTCCTCAGTTGGCTTCGTTTTCGATGGGCTTTGTTAAGCGGTTGCCCAAGTTGTTTATCCCTAGTGTGTTTTTGAAGCATTAGGGGTGGTGGATATGATTTCGGTCTGCATGGCGACATATAACGGCGGTAAATTTATCCGCGAACAGCTGGAAAGTATTCTTTCGCAGTTGCCCACGGATGCCGAAGTTGTTGTCGCTGACGATGGCTCGACTGACGATACCTTGCTGGTGGTTGAATCATTGAAAGAACCGCGAGTCCGTGTACTGCCAGCCGAAAAGCATTTAGGCGTTATCTACAACTTTGAACGCGCATTGCTGGCATCTAAGGGTGAATTTATCTTCCTTGCCGATCAAGATGACATTTGGCTTCCTGGAAAAGTGGAGAAGGTTCTTGCAGCGTTGAATGATGGCGACCTCGTTGTTCACGATGCGTGGATGCTTCGCCCCTCGGATACTCAGGGAAGTCCATGGGTTCGTTCAGGAAAGTTGAGCGATATCCGCCCGTACAGGAAGGGACTGTTTGCCAATTGGTGGAAAAACTGCTATACCGGAAATTGTATGGCGTTCCGTCGGCTTGTCTTGTATAAGGCTCTCCCATTTCCAAAGAATCTTCCCATGCACGATCAATGGTTAGGGCTTGTTGCTGAGAAATTTTTTAGGGTGTCGTATGTTACGGAGCCTCTTATTGAATACCGCCAACACTCTGGCAACGCAACGCACATCGGAAGATCACCTGCAGGTGTTTTTCAAAAAACCAAATGGCGGTTTGATTTAGCAAGAGCAATTTTTTTAAGTGTGTAGTGTGTAATGTGAAATTCCTCATTACACACTTCATATTCCACATTACACATTTGACATTGCCTGCACCACTTTTCCCCAGCCGACCTGCACAAAGGCTCCAGCCCGTACCAGGTTGCCCTGAGCTTCTTCGTATTCCTTGAGAATTCGGTTGTATTCTGAGACATCCCGGCGGAACTTCACGTCTTTGTGGATGCGTTTTAGGAGCATGTCCTGCTTCCACTGGGCTGCGGCGGAAAGTTTTTGGCAGGAGATATCCAGGGCGTCCAGGTAGGCGGGGAGTGCATCCAGGAATTCTTTTTCAAACTCCTTGGCGACATTCTTGGCCTGCAAAACCAGGTTTTTCTGGATGATGGCGTTTTTGCGGATTTCGCTCATGAGCCGCACGATGCGCTCGTAGTCCACTTGGGGCCAGAAGAGGCTGAAGGGCCACATCTTTTTCCAATGGAACTTGAACATGGACTCGTGGGCGGTGTTCTTGGCCCGCAGGAGTTCCTTCAGGTTTTCGAAAATAATCTGGGAGGGGATTTTTGTCTTTTCGGGTTCGTTTGCCATCGCCTCCAATATAAAAAGGTTCTCCCTGCAAAATTGCTCTTTTTGGGGAGATTTCCTTTTTTTTACGGAAATAGTCCCTTTTTTTGACCTTTTTTTCAAAAAATGTCTTCTTTTTTGCAAATTAAGAATTAAATTCTACTAAAACCGTTCTATCAAGAAGGATTTTATATGAACAATCAAAAATTCAAGATTCTGGCCATCGTGGATGCGGTCCTTATCGTGGTCCTCATTGTGGTCATGATGATTCTCAAGGGTAATTACAACGATCAGGCCCAGGCTTCCGTTAAGGAGCAGGTGGGGGCTTACCAGGAAAAGGCCAACGGAATGCTCCAGGAACAATGGAAATCCATGGACCAGTACGGCATGGCCTGGAAGCTGGTGTATGCGACCCTTACGGGAGACAAGTCCGAGGCCAGTTTCGATGCTGCCGTCAAGTCCATCGAGGGCGACAAGGATGCCCGCCTGAAACAGCTTTCTTACATGTACACCGCCGCTGGTATCCCGGACAAGGTCCAGAACGATATCAACGAAAAGGGTGGCCTTGCCGACAAGTTCTTGCTGAAGGACGAAGGCGGCGTGAAGGAAGTGGCCTGCGGCAAGAACTGCACCCTTAGCTTTACCTTCGTGAAGGGTAAGCTCAAGGACAGCGATTACAAGGCCTTGGTGGAATACAACATGGACGAAGCCTTTAAACTGGAAGCTCCGGCAGCTTTCCGCTTTGAATAAGGAGATTAAGGATGAATATCAAGAACATTGCAATCGTTTTGAGCGTCCTGGTTGTGGCCATTGCCGCCATGCTCTTTATGCAGAAAGGAAACTACGTGACCCAGGCGACGGAGCATTACAACAAGACCACGGGTAACAGCTTCAAGGGCTCCAGCAAGATTATCGAGTACGTGAACTCTACCGCTGGCACCACCAAGATGCTGTGGGCGCTGACCTGCGATGCCGTGCAGGGGGCAAAGACTTCCCAGGACATGGCTAAGCTGGAAGGCAAGTATTTCCCGGCTACCAAGGGTTCCAATAGCATTTCCCAGAAGACCCGTCGTTTTGAACCGACTGCGGCCTACTACATTGTCTCGACATTCGACAAGGTGGATGTGGACAAGAAGACCGACCTGAAGACCCTTGCCGGCCTCAAGTCCATTGATGTCGGTGCTTTGCTTGGCAATGCCACCATCGCTGCCGCCGTTGCTGAAGATGAGGATGGCGAAGAAGAAGGCGTGGAATAGTTGTCGCCCCTGCGAGGGCATCTTCTTGACTCTCAACGAGTTACAAAATAACACCAAACGACCCGCCCCGCGGGCCGTTTTTTAGTTATGAATGCCCCTTGCCCAGGCTAGGCTTTTAGGTTTGAACATTGAGTTAAAATATGGCACCGAAGACACGATTATAAAAGCTCATAGCTCAAAGCGAGTGAAACGAGCGACCTCATACCTCGTACCTATTTTCTAAATTTCCCTTCGTAAAATTTAACCGAGGTTTATAATGCTTATTCTTCGTGGTACGCCGGCTCTGTCGGATTTCCGTCTCCAGAAACTTTCTTCCGATTTCA
>CAMKMX010000034.1 GCA_946414025.1 uncultured Fibrobacter sp. | reverse complement strand
TGGGCTCCTTAAAATTAAGCGTTAAAAGAAACTTCGACGGTGCCAACAGAAGGAACCACATAAGAAGTCTTGGCGGCTTCCTTGGCCTTGAGTTGCTGTTCGTACTGCGGCTGGAGGCTGCGGGACTTTTCGATCAGGGCCTGGGTCTCAGGCTGGTTGGCCAGGTAGAAAGCACCGGCGGCAGTGACGGCAAAGCCAAGAGCCACGACGACACTATAGACGATGCCAGCAAGGTCAATGACCGGAGTCCATTTCTGGTGGGCAATGCCCATAGTCTGGAATGCAGAAGAAATAGCGTGGAACAGGTGCATGCCGATGACGAACATGCTGATTACGTAGAAGGCAGCCCAGGCCGGATTACCCAGCATCTGGATAGTGGTGAGCCACATGTCGCGGACGATTTCACCCTTGTCGTTCATATACAGGTAGTGTTCGCCGAACTTGAGCATCATGAGGTGCTGCACGAGGAAGCCGAGAATGAAGAGACCGGACCAGATCATGGTGAAGGTGGCGAAGGTCTTCTTGCCCTTGCGGACGTTGAGTTCGTAGTCGATACCGCCGCGGGCCTTCTTGTTCTCGATCTTCAGCGTAACGGCGAGGAAGATATGGAGGGCGAAGGCAGCCACCAGCACCAGTTCGACGAGGTAAATCATCTTGATGGGGAAGTGGAGCGGATTGAACCCGGTTAGGAACTCGGTGTAGGCGTTGTAGGACGCCTGGGCCGACACCTGGTCAAAGTTCAAGAGCTGGAAGTTGCCACACATGTGGCCGAAGATGAACAGGGCGAGGAACGCACCCGTGCATCCCATGATCTGCTTCTTACCAATGGAAGAGGTAAGATACTTGATGATCCATTGCATTGAGTTGTGTCTCCTTGAGGGGTTGTTTAAACTTAGAGAACGCAGCAGGCCTTGAGAGAAGGCATTTCGTAAGCGTAGCGTTCGTCTTCCTTGAACCAGAAGTCTAGTTCGCGCTTAGCAGACTCGGGGCTGTCGGAGCTGTGCACGACGTTTTCGGTCATGGAAGGGGCAAAATCGTAGCGGAGGGTACCGGGTTCCGCCTTAGCCGGATTGGTGGCACCGTTGATGGCGCGGACCTTGGCAATGGCATTTTCGCCGCCCAGGGCGAGCATCACGGACGGACCCTTGGTCATGTAGGCTTCGAGTTCCGGGAAGAAGGGCTTTTCCACGTGTTCGGCGTAGAAACCGCGAGCATCGGCAGAGGTCATCTGGTGCATCTTCACGGCGCAGACGGAGAGGCCTGCAGCGATGTAACGGTCGATAATGCGCCCGATAAGGCCGGACTTGACGGCATTGGGCTTGATCATTGCGAATGTCATTTCCATAGTAGGTACCTTTTAGTTTAAGATGTGGGAAATATAGATATAATTCGGATTTCGGAATTCAGATTTCAGAATTATAAACGTCATTGCGGACGTAGCCGAAGTAATTCACTCCGAATTCCGAATTCTGAATTCTGAATTTACTCTTCTGCCTCTATCTTCTTCATCAGGTCTTCGGCCAGTTTCCCGTCACTTTTGATGTTTTCCACTAGCCAGTCGACGGATTCCTTCAGTTCGCTCTTGGGGAAACGCTTCTGGAAGTCTTCCAGCACCTCCAGGGCGCGGTCGTTCTGCTTCAAATTCTCATTCAAAACAAAGCCCAAACTGAACATGGCCTTTTCCGTTTCGGGAGCATCCGGCCACACCTGCAAGAATGCTTCAAATGCCGAAGCAGACTGCACATACCTCTGGGCATCGGAGTAAGTCTGGGCTAAATTATAGGCCGCCGTACGGAAAAGCGTATCCCGATAAGCAAACAAGTCTATCACTTTCTGGTAGGCCGAAATTGCAGCGTCAAAATTCTGGCTCTTTGCAGCAGAATCTCCCAAAGCAACGAAACCTTCTGCTGTAGTAGCCGGAGCAAGGTTCGCCTTGGATTGGTCATAGAAAAACACATTCGTCTTGTTCCAAATGTCCATGTTGGCGACAAGTTTCTCGTTCGTCCTGACCGTGGCTTTCAGATTTTTTTCGACCAAAGAATCTGCTTCTTCATAAGAACGACCTTTGTACTTCGTTTCCTTGTTCAAGAGGTATTCGTATTTCTTGAGGTTCTCTGTAATCTGGGAAGCTCCGGGTTCCTTCATTTGCAGAACTCTATCATAGCGAGCAGTTATAAAATCCATACGGGCAACTCGCATCAATGCACGATATTCCCATGACTGATCGACCTTTTCCTGTCTAGCTTTTTCACCAACGGCATAAGCCTGAGCCAGCATCTTGACGATATTGTAATGCGTTTCCTTGTTGTAGGGAATCCCCGGTTCTGCTTCAAAGATTTTCATCAAGTCCGTCTTTGTATAAACTGTCTTTCCGTTATCAGAAACCAAAACCGTTGCGGGGTCAAGGCTAGCCACATCTTCGGCATACATTTTTTCCAATTGTTTTTCTACACGATCAAACGGTTTGAGTTCTGACGGAACTACCGACTGTACATAGAAGCTATGATAAAGGGAATCCGACACGGACCGAATCGCAGAGGATATATATCCAGCCGCTTTTTCTTCCAGTTCTGGCCATAAGGCAGGCATCAACCCTATTCCATAGGGCAACGCATGACCTTTCTTGATTCGGCCTACATAGCCCATGCTGTCAGAAGTTTCTTCTTTTTCGCTAATGGTCGCTGCCACGGCCTTGAAAGATTCCAAATCCTTGACATTCACCATAGTCTTCGCAAGGACTGCCGAATCCTTCATGGCTATATGGTAAACTTCATAACCGGGATCAGTCATAAACTTTTCCTTGTTATCCTCATAGAATTTATGGGGATCTTTGGGAACAAGCTTTTCAACAACAACCGTTCCCAAATCAGACATCATTTCTTTCACCTTTTGCGACATTGCCTGCTTATGCAACTTGATAAAGGACTGCTCCAGTCCCTTAATATCGTCTTCTTTAGGGGTATCTGCTTTAGCGGAATCTTTCTTTTCGACCAAGGACTGCTGAATAAATTTTTTCAAAGAATCCTGATTCTGTGACAGGTAGTAGCGTCCGGCAACTTCTTCACGAACGGTCATATATGTCGCCGTACTGTCAAATTCACGGCGATGTTCGTCAAAGAATTTTTTCAATTCTTCATCGGTATATCCTAGTCGGTTCATCAAGTGAAACCGGGTATAGACAATTGTAAGCAGACGATTCCTGACAATCGGTTCATAGGCTTTCCATGCGGAATCATAGGATTTAGACTCACCAGTCGCTTTAGAGAGCTTTGCCAAGGAGAAAAGGAGATTTTCAGTCGCAAGCTTGTACCTTTCAGAATCTGGTGCACCAAGGTTTTGCACGGTCAAGAAATCTAAATCTTCGGCATATAGCGTCTCGTTACCAATTCTTGCCACCACAGTATCTTTACTTCCGATACCATTGCAGCTCATCAAGGAAAAACTCAAGGCTAAAACAATTAAGGAATAATACTTTTTCATATAAAAAACCTCGCCTTGCAAATATAAGAAAAAAACTATTTTTGCAATGTGAAAAAACAGGAATTACTACTCCCCGTAGGGACTCGTGAAATGCTCACCGCCGCCATCAACAATGGCGCCGATGCTGTGTACTATGGAGTACCCCATTGGAACGCTCGTGGCCGTACTGAAGATTTCAGTTTTGACGATGTGGCCGAAATGATTCGCTATGCCCGCATTCGGGGAGTACGGACCTACCTGGCCATGAATATCCTGATTTTTCAAAAGGAACTGGAAGACCTTCCCCCCTTCTTGGAAAAACTGATAAGCCTAAAGCCCGATGGTTTCATTATCCAGGATATCGGACTTGCAAGGCTTATCCGAGCCATAGCCCCAAATCAGGAAATTCACGCCAGCACGCAGATGACCCTGTCTAGCGCAGAGGCGGTGAACCTGGTGGCACAATTGGGTTTCAACCGTGCCGTCCTGGCACGGGAGCTTTCCCTAAAAGAAATCGCCTCCATAAAATCCGCCACAGATTTGGAACTGGAGGTTTTTATCCACGGGGCTCTGTGCGTGAGCTATTCCGGTCAATGCCTTACCAGCGAGAACTTCGGAGGCCGCAGCGCCAACCGGGGGCAGTGCGCCCAAAGTTGCAGACTTCCTTACCGCATTTTCGTGGACGGAAAGGAATATCGGGATACCGACGCCAAATACCTGTTCAGCCCTCACGACCTGTGTGCTCTCCCGAAACTGAAAGACCTTGAAGAAATCGGCGTAGATTCTCTCAAGGTAGAAGGCCGCCTAAAAAGCCCTGAATACGTAGCGGCCGTTTCCAAAGCTTACCGAAAGGCTCTTGACAGCCAGCCCCTGCAAGACAAAGACACCGAGCCTCTCGAAGTTTTGTTCAGCCGCGGGCTTAGGACTGGCTGGCTCGACGGAGACAACCACCAGGAACTTGTAGAAGGCACCTTCAGCAACCACCACGGGATGTTCCTCGGAACGGTTATGAAGGTGGGGCGCGGGCAGATTGACATTGAATACAACGCTGGTATTCCCCGCCCTGGCGACGGAATACTCTTTGAAGATTCGCAAAGGGACATCAGCGTAGGCACAAGGCTATACGGAATCAAGGCGCAGGGCAAAACGCTTACCCTGACATTCGGCAAGGATTTTGACGCCCGCAAGGTCGCCGCGGGAATGAAATGTTACCGCAACGACTCTCCCGCCCTGGAACGGGAACTGCGCAAGACCTTTACCGACAGGGAATTCATGAAAAGAATCCCCGTCGACATGGTCCTTTCGGGTGACATCGGGAAAAAGCTTCACCTGGAGGTAAGCGATGGATTCCAGAACAAAGCGATAGCCGAAAGCGAAACCGTTCTGGAGGCATCTCGAAACAAGAACGCCGACGCCGCCAATGGACTTCGCGAACTTGCCCAAAAGGAACTTTCGGCACTAAGCGCCACGGCTTACAATCTCAGAAATCTCAAAGTCGACATCGAGCGCGGTACTTTCATTCCTGGAAAACTCCTGCGGACGCTCCGCCAGAGGGCCATGGAACAGCTCGACGCAAAGCGCTGCGAATGGAAGGAGTTGAATCCTAGCGCCAACACAGGCAGAGCACTTCTCAACAGCGTAAAATTTGGCGCAAAAATTGCAGGCGGAAACAGCACTCGCCCGGTCATATCCGTACTTGTCCGCCGTCCTGAACAAATCGCCGCACTCGAAGGTCTTGGCATAGATAACATCGTCATGGACTTTGACTGGGGTGTCAAATATGACGAATCACTTGAACAAATCCGAGAACTCGGCTTCAAGGCAGGCATGGCAACCCTCCGCATCCACAAGCCTGGCGAAAGTCACTACATCAAGAACATCTTGCGACTTTGCCCCGATTTCGCCCTGGTGCGAAACCTAGGAGCGCTCTCGATTCTAAAAGATAGTGGCATTCCCCTTGCGGGAGACTACAGCCTGAATGCAACCAACAGCCTGAGTTACGACTGGCTGCTTTCACAAGGGCTCTCCACACTGCACCCTTCCTGGGACCTGAACAATTCCCAGCTCTCTGACCTACTTAAAACCATTGACGGTAATAAACTGGAACTCACGCTCCACCAGTACATGCCCGCATTCCATTCCGAATACTGCGCTTTTGCGCGGGCCCTCACTACCGGCAGGCGATTCCCTGAATGCAACAAGATTTGCACCAAGCACAAGGTGGAAATTTTGGACCACAAAGGAGAACGGCATTTTTTGCAGAGCGACGCCGAATGCCGGAACACACTATTCGTAGGCAAGCCACAATCGGCTCTAAAGCTCCTGCCCATGTTGCAAGAAGCACAGGTCCATCATTTTAGAATCGAGCTATTGGACGAATCCCCAGATATAGCGCGAGAAAAAATCCTGATCTACGCCCAGGCAATACAAGGGAAAATTTCAATAGAAAAAGCCATCCGCATGGCGGGAGTCCAGGAGAAATACGGACTTACCAGCGGGCAGCTTTTTAACGAAACGATTTGGAAGGACCGAAAGAAGTAATCCTTTAAAAACTACCTTCTGCGTTCAGCCATCTCTTTTTTGAGGATATCCATGACGGCGCCGAGGTCTGCCGGGGCCTTGAACACGGGGTTCGCGAACTTGGAGGCTATGTTCTCGAGCTTCTTTTCGTGGTAGCCCACCTTGAATTCGGTGAACTTGAGGCCGTGAGCCGTGCTGATCACAACCACGTTCTCTTCCTTGTCGATCTTGCCTGCGGCAACGAGTTTCTCAAGTGCGCCGAGGGCCACGCCGGTATGCGGGCAGCAGTAGAGACCGATGCGGTCGCCGCGGTGGGCTGCGTTTGCCAGTTCTTCTTCGGTAACGCTCACGACCATGCCGTTCGTCTTCTGGATGGCCCGTACTGCCTTCGGGTAGCTGACCGGGTTACCGATCTGGATGGCGCTGGCGAGCGTCTTCTTGGCCTGCATGGGGACCAGCTTGTCGAAGCCGCGTTCGTATGCCTGGTAGAACGGGTTCGCGTTTTCGGCCTGGGCGACGATAATGCGCGGGATACGGTCGATGAGGCCCATGGCCTTGCAGTCTTCGAAACCCTTGGCGAGTGCGCTCACGTTGCCGAGGTTTCCGCCCGGGATAATCACGGTGTCGGGCACCTTCCAGCCCATTTCCTGGCAGATTTCCGGAGAAATCGTCTTCTGGCCTTCCACGCGGAGGCTGTTCATGGAGTTCGCGAGGTAGATGCGGTTGTCGGCGGTGACCTGCTGCACAATCTTCATGCAACCGTCAAAGTCGGTGTCGAGGGCGAGCACGATGCTGCCGTTAGAAATCGGCTGAATCAGCTGGGCAACGCTGGTCTTCCCGGCGGGGAGGAACACGATGCTTGGGATACCGGCCTTCGCGCAGTAGGCGCTGAGGGCTGCGGAGGTGTCACCGGTAGAGGCGCAGGCCACGGCGTCGATTTCGTGAATCTTTTTCTTGATGATGTGGTTCACCTGGCTCACGAGGACCGTCATGCCGAGGTCCTTGAAGCTGCCCGTGTGGGAGTTGCCGCAAAGTTTTACCTTGAGGCTTTTGATGCCCATTTCCTTGGCCAGCGGGGCCGCGTCAAAGAGCGGGCTCCAGCCTTCGCGCATGGTGACGATGTCTTCGAGGGGCATGTCGGGGAGCACCATTTCGCGCTTGCTCCAAATACCGCTCATGTCGGCGGGTTCAAAGCTCATGCGGCGTTCGGCAAAGAGCTTTTTCCATTCTTCGGGGCTCTTCTCGGCAAGGGCTGCACGGTCATGTTCGACTTCGAGCAGGCTTCCGTCCACCTTGCTGCGGTAAATGACGTCGGTCAGCGGGTAGGTGTCGTCCCCGTTGATGTTCCTAAAATGAGCATTGAATTGGGCCATAATGTCCTCTTTTTTCGCGCGTAAATATAGTAATATGTCACAGGGCATACAGAAAAGGCCCCGCGCAACGCGGAGCCTTTCAAAAGTCTTCTGCAAGAATTACTTCTTTACCCTATGGTAACCGCGAGTAGAAGTCTCGGATGTACGGGTATAGATGAATTCCACTTCGGTGGGTTCGCCAGCCTGAATGGCGCAATACTTACCATCCATACGAACAATCGTCACCTGGTAAATGTAAGGACCAGTTGCAAGCTTACGTCCGTTCTGGGCAACCGGGTACATCTTCATGGCAACAAGCATAGCACCTGCTCCATGCAGCTTATTGGTCGCTGAACAGTCGTCGCTATATTTCGGCGTTCCATCCAAAGCCTTATTGAAGTCTTCAAGGCCCATTTCCTGGCTGTACTGGCTTACAAAGTGACCCATGTGGTCGAACACGCGAACATTCACACGGAAAGCCTGCATTGCGAGGAAGTTAAAGGTAATACAAGGATCGGTTTCACCAGGATTGTGGGTGCACAGGCCATCCTTGGAGTTCTTGCCCGCGTAGGTGGCATAGGAACCTAACGACGGATCATCCACAAACTTTTTCTGTAAGTCAGCACTGATGTTATTAGGATCATCACCATTCACCATATCAGGCGTAATGGGAATTATCTTCAATTCACCGGTGGCGTCGTTCGGGAGTCCGTCGCTGCCAGCGAGTTTCGTAAGAATCTGCGACTGGGCAGTAAAGTCAGGACGGTTGATGGCCTTATCCTGCTGCACAACAGCTTCTTCGTACTTGACGGTAAGCATGACCTTGGCCCATTCCTCAGGGAATCCTTCCACTTTCTTGCCAGAAACAGACACGATATCGATGGCATGAGTATTCCAATATTCATAAACCATGTTCTCGGAGCCTTCAGTACCGGTATAGTTAAAGGCCAGGCCATCTCCGTTGCGGATATTGCCGATGATCGTTCCGGATTCATCTACGAGGACACCCTTAAATTCATAAGAAATATCCTCTCCATTACCCTTGGTTTCTGTTACTCCGGTAAGGAGAACGCCATAAACAACCTCCTTGCCATTTACCATGCGCTTTACCAACATGGAGTAGCTCGTCGAGGCAGGATTAACCGTGCCCCCAACCTTGGCGCCTGCATTGGCGGCGGCCTGGGCCTTAAGAGCGGTCATAGTTGCCTCGTCCAACGCAGTGTTCATGGTAACAGAAATAGAAGACTGACCACCATCAATAGACGCAATGGCTTCGGTAATGGTGGGCTGGCCATACTTAGAAGGGGCCAATTCAGAGAGGGAGGTACGAATCAACATGTTGGATCCGTCAGTCTGGCGGTCAGCATAGAAGAAGTGCAGGTGATGCCAAGAACCTTCACCCCAAGCTGTTCCTGTCGAACCTTCGCAGTTTGTGTAATCCTTAAGGGGTTCACCATCATGGCAACCATGGTTGTTATCAGCGAGAGTCTTGATGTTCACTGCACCAGGAGCGGCAAGGTGGGTACCACCAAGGTCCACCACCAACACACCGTCCACAAAAATCCACATATCGTCGTCACCCACGAATTCGAAGACTTCGCCGCCATTTTCCTGGTTGGCAGCCCTGTACTTGAATTTGGCGTAACCCATCATAGTAAAACCGTAGTTGCGGAGATGCTTCGATCCCAGAGCACCATTCGAACTTGCAGCCGCCTGCGCAGCGCCCCCCTCCTTAGGGCCTCCATTAGCCAACCAAGATGAGCAAAGACCAGCGGTGTTTTGGTGATCCTTATCTTCTTGCGTACTAGCCCATTCGTAGTCGTACGGAGGGCAGAATATGGATAGAGACTGAGGGCCAAACTGTTCGCAGTTCGGATTAATCGGCGTATTGTTTACCCCCTTAATCTGGGTCGCAGAATTACATGCGGGCGCCCCCACATAGTTTCCTGCGGCATCAACGGAATCCAAAGGAGCATAGCCACCATTATTGTAGTTGTAGTTCACCTGATAAAGGTTGTGGCCCACCGAGGGCAAATCCAGAGTCTTGTTGATACGACGATTGTTGTCCGTGTCCTCATACCACTCATCGAAGTGGCCATTATCGCACAAGTCAGCAAGCTTCTTGATATGCACGCCATCGTACATATCGTATTCCCCGTTAACAGGTTTATCGAATTCCAAGTACGACTGGACCATTCCAGGCGTGTAATAGACCTCGTTGGCCCAGGCACCCGGAGTAGGGCACTTCGCACCAGGTTCGTTCATCGAGGCGAAGGTAGAGTTTGCGTTAGCATAACCGCGAGTTTTATCGCCACACTCTCCGTAAGTCAATGCAGGACCGGTACTCGTTTTCTGCAAATACCCCGGAATGGCCGTATTTGCCATCATGGGATAACCATCGGCGCCAATCTTAACACCATACCCCGAAGCACCATTTCCGCATGTTCTGTGCAAATCGGCACGAGCAGACCAGTTGGCATCATAACCAGTCTTCGCATAATTCAAAATCTGCGCCTGGTGATTCATGGACTCTTCTGAAAAGTTTTCAAAGTCATCGTGAGACACCGGGAAATCTCGGACCACGATATCTAGTTGGGCATCAGCAGCAAAAACGGAACTTGCAAAGCAAGCGCAAGCCGCAATCCTTTTCATTGTTTTCATATAACTCAATCTCCACCTATGTAGATAGGTACAATTAGACTGTGTAAATATAACCCCAAAAAGAGCATTTTGCCATCTTTTTTTTGAAATCCACCCCAAAAATGAGTCTTTGTCATTTTTTCGTGACCCAAAACAATTGGTTTACACGACTTTTTGTTAAAAACGATTTACACTTTCCTATAATTTTCTCTATGAATTGGACTCTCGTTGTAACCCTGCTCTTTGTACTGCTCTTTGTCCGCATTTTCTGGGCACATGTAAAAGCCAACAATGCGCATACCGAAGCATTCAAAAACTTGCCCTCCAAGGACAAACTGGCCGTATTGAAAGAATGCCTACTGAACAACCCTACAGAAGGAAACCTTCAGAATTTGGCAAACTTTCTCAAGGAAATCGGGTCGGACCTGGACGTCCAGTCCTACAAGCCCATGATGGAGAGGCAACTAACACTAGCAGACAAGAAGGAGAGCCTCGCCGAATGGGATAAGCTCTATGTGGAACAAAGTGAATGGGTGGACCAAATTAGCCCATTGGAGTTCGTCGAGGCCGAATCAGCCAAGGCCGCAGGCGATACGGAAACCTATATCGTCCGCAGTCTGGAGGGTATTTCCAGACTGTATTCCGACCAGGCTATCGAAAGCGCCCTTAAACAGCTTGAACCGGACTACCCTAAGGCGGGGCAACTTCTATTAAGTTATACGCAACTCGTGGAGTCCTGCGCCGAAAGTGGCGCCGACGACAAGTCCCTGGAGGCTCTCCGCAAAAAGCGTGACGCCTGGGTCGAGGAATTGCTGACGGTAGAAAAGTAAACCAACGCCAAACAAAAGACCCTCGCCTTCGCGAGGGTGACGAATTAAACCGTTTCTTTGCTTACCCCTAAAACCAGCGCCAGGTGATTCCGAACAGGACCATGTTCTTATACTGGACATCCTTGTCCTGGTCCTTGTCGTACACCATGTCGTAGCCCACCTGGAGTTCGATAAGCGGGGCGATAATCACGGCCAGAAGATTTTCCCACTTGGCGTCAATTTCATCTTTGCCCTTGAAATTGGTGAATGTCCACAAGCGGGTCTTGAAGTTCACGATATCGGAAAGGGCATACTTGAACTCGGTAATGGTTTCCATACCGGGTTCGTCCTTGACCTCTTCGATTTCGTCTTCGGTATCCGGATCGTCGGCATAGCCGTAGCCGTGAGATATGGTCATACGGTTTGCAAAAGCCACACGCTGGCTAAAGTTGTCATTGGGAATAAAGGCAATACCCACCATCTGAGTCAGGTAGGCCGGGTCCATAAAGCAGGAAACCGCAGTCTTGATTTCGTCGCCAGTCTCTTCGTCTTCGCTATACTTGTAGCCCTTTAGGAACTGGGTCTCGTAACGGGCGCCAATATAGGGCTTGAGCATTTCCGTCATGTTGAAGTCCAGGGTGGATTCCCAGAAAATCTTATCTACGGATTTACGCTTACCCAAACCGTCAGTCCAAGTCTGCCCCAACTGCAGGTCAATCAGGTTACGCCAATTGGCCACGGACCACTTACCTTGTACATCGGCGTAGTAAGTCACCAGCCAGGTGTACATGGAGGTTCCATCCTCCTGCCAATTGCTGAACTGCATACGGGTGTACTTGACACCGGCCACCACGTCGGCGGTCCAGTTTTCAGGCAGGGCGCCTTCAAACATGCCTCCCTCGGCATGGGCAGATGTAGCAGAAGCCAAAGCGGCTAGACCAAACAGAATTAAAGATTTCAGTTTCATGGTATTTCCTCTCTATGCACAGAAAGATAGAACTTTTGCACTTTTTTGCAACACCTTTGCTATTATTGAATCATGCTTTATGGGTGTTTCATTCGGCGAATTGCATTCACGCTAATCCTGCTCGCCGGACTTTCTTTCGGGGATATTCTACCCGAAAGCGGCCCCTTGCGCGCATTCGCCGGCGTTTCTATCGGCAGACAGACTCCTATTATGGCGACCCTCGGACTCGGCTACCAAAACACCATTCTATATGTGGAAGGCATGGGAATTCACAAAGGCGACAACGATTTCTGGTGTGGCCTGCGAGGTAACCTGTCCTGGACTCTGTTTTGGGACAAGCCGTTCAACCTGGACTTGGGCGTTAGCGGCGGCTACGAATACGCACGAGCCCCTAACGGGATGCACCAAGCATTGAATGACGCCAACAATCTTATGGTCGTATTTCCTTACAATTATAAAGAAACCCTAGACATCGGTATAGAAATTCGCGCCCATCTTTACGGTTTTTACAGTCAAGTGGGCTACCCCCTCTACCATTTCCGTAAACACGACAAACCCACCCTCACCTGGAGGATGGGTTACATGGCAAGCATTTTTTAGAAGTCGGATCTTCATCAAAGCCCAAGCAGTCAAATTCGTCAAGAAACGAATTAGTATGTGCCAAGCAGGCTTCTGACCTTCTCCATCATAGCCTTAGACTTCACGCGGGCCTTTTCCTTGCCGTACGCGAGAATCTTGTCGATTTCCTCGGTGTGGTTCAGCAGGTAGAAGTACTTCTCGCGGGCAGCGCCCAGGTGTTCTTCGAGAACATTCTGGAGTTCCTGCTTCGCATGTCCCCAGCCCATGCCTCCTGCACGGTAGCGGGCGGCGAGCGCCTCGGTCTGTTCCGGAGTCGCGAAGAGTTTGTACAACTTAAACACGTTGCAGGTGTCCGGATCCTTGGGTTCTTCGATGCCCTGGGAGTTCGTGACAATCTTGCCGATTTTCTTCTTGAGAGCCTTGCTCTCGAGGAAGATGTCGATGACGTTGTCGTAGGACTTGCTCATCTTGCGGCCGTCGAGACCGGGGATGATACCCGTGGTTTCCTGGAACACCGGTTCCGGAATCGTAAACACATCCTGTCCAAAATGCTTGTTGAACTTGATGGCGATATCACGGGCAAATTCCACATGCTGCTTCTGGTCCTTACCCACGGGCACGATGTCAGCGCTGAACATCAAAATGTCGGCATCCATCAGGCACGGGTAGCAGTAGAGGCCCATGTTCACGTTGGCATCCGGATCCTCGCCGGCGGCGTTGTTCGCCTCGACCTTCGCCTTGTAGGCGTGGGCGCGGTTCATGAATCCCTTCGGCGTAAAGCAGCTGAGTGCCCAACTGAGTTCGAAAATTTCGGGAATGTCGCTCTGCTTGTAGAACAGGCCCTCTTCGGGGTTGAGTCCCAGCGCAAGCCACGTCGCCGCAATCTTGTAGATGTTGGCCCGCATCTCGGCACCGTTCTGCACGGTGGTCAAAGCGTGGTAGTCGGCGATGAAGTAGACCGTATCGTAGGTCTTGGAAAGTTCAAGAGCGGGGCGGATGGCGCCCAGGTAGTTGCCTAAATGCGGCGTGCCGGTGGGCTTGATGCCCGTAAGGGAAATCTTTTTCATGAGCGCAAAGGTAGTATATTTTCATTTACCACATTTTTTTATTTGTTACATTTCACCCTGCAATGCTCAAAGACGAGAAATACATACTGGTAGATAGCGAAGACAGCCTCGCAAACCTGCTGGCCGACCTGGAACTTTACGACATGGCGGCGGTAGATACCGAAGCCGACTCCATGCACCATTACGAATCAAAACTCTGTCTGATACAGATTACCATCGGCGACCATCACTATATAGTAGACCCCCTCTGCGGGCTGGACATTTCCCGTCTTTTCAAGGCCAGAGCCATGCAGACCCTGATTTTTCACGGGGCGGACTACGACCTGCGGCTTTTGTGGCAGACCTTCGGTTTTTCTCCCAAGAAGATTTTCGACACCATGCTGGCCTCCAAGTTCCTGGGCGAAGAACACCTAGGACTTGCCGACCTTGTCCGCAAGTACTTTGGCGACGAACTGAAAAAAGAGAACCAGCGGGCGGACTGGTCCATACGACCGCTCCCCCTAGAAATGTGCGAATACGCCATCCACGACACCTTTTACCTGCACGAACTGTGCGCCATCCTGGCCGGAAAACTGCAAGAGACTGGACGCCTGCAATGGCTTATGGAGCAATGCGACGCCTTGATTGAGCACTCCAAGGAACAGGGGCACGTGAAAAAAGACCCCTGGAGGATTCCCGGTTCCAACATTTTCCCGCCCCTGGGGCTGAACATTCTGAAGCATGTCTGGGAATGGCGCGAAAAACAGGCAGAAGCCATGGACCGTCCTCCATATAAGGTCATGCCCGCCGAACTCATGCTTTCCATTGTCCGGCATGTGATGCGGGATTACCCAGACCTGAAACAAGAAAGGCTCCCCAGACTTCCCCGGAATTTCAGGGAAGAACGGCTGGATTCCTTTATGGCCATGCTTCAGCAGGCGATTGACACTCCCGAAGGCGTATGGCCCGAAAAGCTCCCCAGGTCGGCCCCCCCTGCGGTAATCCCCCATTCGGAACTGCTGGCCGCCCTGAAGCTCTGGCGAGACGAAAAGGCCGAACAGCTGAACCTGGACACATGCCTGGTGGCCAACAAGAACCAGCTGGTGTGGCTTGCCGTTCCAGGAGACACTCCCTGGGAAGCCCGCTACGAAAACGCCCACCTGCTGGGCTGGCAAAAAAAAGTGTGGAACCAGATTCTGCAAGAGCACCTGGACAAGGCCGAAAGGATAGGAGAATAACCAATGGCCGCCTCCATCGCTATTGCAATTCTTGTCATCCTCGTGTTCAGTTCCAGCGCCATCGTGGAACTGATCCAAAAGAAACGCCATGAAAAGACGGGAGAATCCATTATCAAGGAGCCCTGGGTAGAAATCCACCAGATTCCAGGCTACCGGGACGCCCGAAAAGTGGCGGCCTTCTACCCTCTCAAGGGAGAACCCAATATTTTGCCCATCGTGCAGGAACTCTCCATGGAAGGCCGGCTTCTACTGCCCAAGGTGACGGGCGAAACCACCATGGAATTCTACCCCATCGAGAACTTGAAAAAAGATTTGGTTCAGGGGCATTTCGGCATCATGGAACCCCGCGAAGGAATCGCACCCTGGGAAGGTCCCATCACCGTATTCCTGGTTCCAGGAACAAAGTTCAACTGGGACGGGAGTAGGCAAGGCCACGGCAAGGGTTACTACGACCGGTACCTGGCCAGGTTCCCCAGCGCCTACAAGGCGGGCATTGCCACCCCGGCACAGATTTCCAACACACCCCTAGAGCAGAAACCGACGGACATCCAGATGAATTCCATTATCGCCTGCAGAGAGAGGTACTGATATGAGTTTCGAAAACAATGACAAGAAATTCGAACGACGCGGCTTCGGAGAAGAACGACGTTTTTCTCAGGCAAATGCGGCGCGCCCCCGTTTTGACAAGCCCCGCTTCGACCGCCCGCGCCCAGAAAACGTGGTCCGGGCTATCGGCGACAAAGACGCAGCACCCCAAGTAGCCGTCGGTGGCCTTAAAGAAGTAGAGGCCCTACTCGAGAACGAGCCCTTGAAAGTCCACCGGGTTCTCTTCATGCACCAGTCCGGAAACCCCAAACTCTACGGACTTCAGAAGTTGGCAAAGCGGGCGCATGTACATGTACAGCAAGTGGATTCTAAAATTCTGGACAGTTATGCGCGACCGAATCAGGGCGTGGTGGCCTTGATGAACGAAAAGGAACTGCTGGCCTGGGAAGACGTGCGGGAAGAATTTTTCAACGCCCGCGATACCGGCGAAAGAAAGCTTATCGCCGTAGCCACCAACATCGAAGACCCGCGAAACCTGGGAGCCTGCATCCGTAGCTGCCTCGCCCTGGGCGTGGACCTGTTCATGATTCCCGCAAAAGGCATGTGCGGAATTACGCCAAGCGTAGAGCGAACCTCTGCCGGAGCGCTTCAAAAAATGCGGATTTGCAGGCCCGACAACCTGGAAGGGGCCATCGGTGAACTGAAACTGGCGGGGTACCAGATTCTGGGCCTTGACGCCGACACCGAGACGAACCTGGCCGGTTTCGACTTTGCAGACCATGCGGTCATTGCCGTAGGCGGCGAAGACGTGGGCCTTCCGCCCTTCGTGAAAAAACAGTGCGACGCCGTGCTCCGGATTCCCATGATGCCCGAAGCACACTCCTACAACGCCTCCGTAGCCCTATCTTTGGGCCTGTACGAATACGCAAGACTCCGCATCAAGAATTAATTATTTATTTTGGAAGGGATAGCAACTAAGAAGGATTCATTATGGAAAGCGCAAGAAAGATTGTCAACCAGTTCCTGAAAGGAAAATTCGAGGACAAGGACCTAAAGAGCGAGCTGTACAAGGCCGCCGAAGCCGCCATGGAAGACGGCTGGACCTTTATGGACACCTCCTTCCAGATTGGCGGTCTTGCCCGTGAACGGGGCATGGCCGACGACGAAGTGGAACAGATTCTGCGCAGGGCCTTCTCCAGCGAAAAGCGCTCTTCTGAACGGGAAGAAGCAAAAGCCGAAGCCCATAAGGAATCCTCCCAGGCGGTGCCGCCACAGACCACCATCATGCCGGCATTCAACGCCAGCATGATTCCCATGGAACAGATGCTGGCCATGGGTCTTGACACCCAGTCCCTGGAACTGTTGCAGAACTTCAAGATTGACCCCGAAGCCTTGTCTATTCCCTGGCCTGCCGCCGACTGGCGAAAGGACCTGGCCAAGCTTCTGGAGGCGACTTTCGAAGAAGACGAAACCGTTGACTTCAAGATTTCGGACACTCCTACCGCCACGTCGGAGCTGGTGTCCAATATCGTGGGCCAAGACGATGCCATCAAGAAAATCATGAAGAGCCTGGACAGCCCCGAAGGAGCCCTTATCTGCATCAACGCCACCAAGGGTGGCGAAGACGCCTCCGACGAGAGCTGGAAATACCGCTACGTGATGGTAGATAACCCCAAGATGACGCTGGCCAAGCAGCTGGCATACTTCAAGGCTTTGAACCTCCCCTGCGCCGCCCTCATCAACACCGGCGCAAACTCCGTGCAGGCCTGGGTAAAGATTGGAGCCGACAATCAAGAGGAATACGACGAACGGGTCGATTTCTTGTTCAGCACCCTTGCCTCCCAAGGTTTCCAGGTAGATTCCAGCAACAGGAACCCAAGCATGATGGTCCGCATGCCGGGCGTGCTCCGTGGCGGAAAGCAGCAGTACTTGATCAGCTTGGAACAGGGCGCCAAGAACTTTGTCGAATGGAAACAGTGGGTGGAATACTCCCTAGACGGCAAGCCCCTCATCGAGCTTGCCAGCGACAGCGAAGAGGCCCCGAAAAAAGACGAAGTTTTAATCCAGAACATGCTCCAGGCCGGTGAATTCTTCTTGTTCACCGCTCCCCCGAAATGCGGAAAGTCTATGGCCCTGATGGACCTGGGACTTTCGCTGTGCTATGGCGAGGAATGGTTCGGAAATGCCACCACCATGAGCGACGTGCTGTTCATCAACTTCGAACTTACCAAGTCCGTGTTCCTAAACCGTCTATACCTGCTGGCCAACAAGCGCGGGCTCCCCGCCAGCACCGGAAACTTCGGCTTCTTGAATCTGCGTGGAGTCGCCCTTTCTCCGCTGGAGACAGCGCAGCTTATCGCAAAGCGCGTAGAAGGAGCAAAGAAGATGGGCAACCACAACTACCGCACCATCGTCATCGACCCCATTTCGGCGGTGTTCCACAACCCGAAAGCCATGCGCATTACCGGTGCCCCCCACCAGATTCTGATGCAGATGGTGGACACCATCATCGCCCTCACAGGCTGTGCCGTAGTGGCGGCCTGCAACAACGACGAGTACCCCTACCTGGAATCCCGTGCCGACAGCGTGCTGAAGCTCACGCCAGTAGAAGGAGGCCTGAACCAGTTCCAGATTAACGGCTCCTTCAGGGAATTCCCGAAACTCCTGGCTCGGGACTGCTCCTGGATTTACCCGAGATTCTGGGTTTAGTGGTTAGGGGTTAGGGGCTAGGATCTAGGGGATAGGGTCCTCAGCCATTTGAATAGGTAAGAAATGAATCGTTTTGTAAAAAAAAGTGACGTGAGAAAACGTCTACAACAAGAAGTTCCGAAGGCCGCGCCGAAGCCGGTTGTCCGCAGGGCAGCAAGTTTCGAAGACATCCAGAAGCAGTTCAGTTCCTGGACCCACGACATGAGAATCCCTGGAAAAGTCCAGGCCTGGTTCACCGCAGAGGCAAAGCCCGAAAATTCCGACTGGAAAATTTACAACAAGCTCATAAACGGTCACGAAAGCCTGCTGTTGGATGCTCCCGCAAAGGGGATGGACACACCCGAAGTCGTCACGCAAATTTTCGAACAAATCAAAAAAGAACACCTGCGCAATTTCCGCAAGGCCATTCGAACCATTTGGTTCAGGGCCTGCGGCAACGGCAACTTCGCCCTGGTAGTGCAGGCGAACCTCCGTGGAAAAAATTCCGCTCACGAATGCAAGACCTTCGTAGATTTTCTGGAACGTTCCTGTCCCGAAATCATCAGCTGCCACCAAATCCAGTGTCAGCCCTTTGTACCCTTTGACCCTACCGTACATCAAAGCACCCGCATCGAGTCCAGGTGCAATTTCGGCAAGGACTTTATGCCTCTAGGCGATTCCGGCTTCTGTATGCACGTGCTGGACTGGGCCCCCCGCATCAAGGACGCCTGGCTAAAACTCCCGGAAAAAATTGCAAGCGCCATTCATCCCGCCAAGGGCGACAGGTTCTTTGAATTCTACTCGGGTCCGAGTTTTGTGGCCGCATCCCTTTCCCCGCTGTTTGCCCAAGTAGAAAGCCAGGACTGCCGCGAAACCTCCATGGAGTCCAGCCGGCAGAACAGCCGCCTCGCCCCGCAAGAAAACATGCGGTTCCACAGGGGGTTCTTTGACCCGGGATTTCTCACCAAGTTCTTTTCCAAGTCCGAAAACGACGGGCGGTGGACATTCTATTTCAACCTGCCCGAAGGGGAGCCCTTACCGGCGGGTTCTGTCGAAACCATCGCCGGAGTCAGGCCCGAACGCATCTTGATCGAGACCGCCGACCTGGAACAGGCCCAAAAACTCATCAAGCAATTCAGGAACCAGGGGTATGTCCTTCGCAAATCCATTCCTCTCTACCTGGAACCCGGCCGCGGAAAATTCGAAATTTTGGCCATTTTCGTTCCTGACAGGGTGGGACTTCTTGGCGGGAAACGGCCAAAACCAGCCCCAAACCCCATAAAACCCGCCCATAAAACACTTTTTGTGCAAAAAGCCCCTACTTTTAGGCAAAGAAAAGATTAAATTATTACATAACTTGTTCACGTTCAAAGAGTTACAAGGATTACTATGGGATTTTTGAAAACTGCGACTTTGTGCCTCGGTCTGGGAGTGCTGGTTGCGTCTGCCTATATCGTCAAGGAAGGCGACACCCTCTGGGACCTGAGTGACGAATTCCTGAACGACCCCTTCGCCTGGCCCGACCTGTGGGAAAACAACAGGCATATCCAGGACCCCCACTGGATTTATCCAGGTGACTCCATCTACTTCGGAGACAGCACCCGCGAAGAACCGGTGGCAATCCCCACCACCCAGAACCGCTACCCTTGTGGTGGCGCCATCGCCGACACCAACCTGCCCAGGGGTGTTTCCGCAGTGGGCTGCGACCAGGGCGACGCTCGCAACGGCGACTTCGAGAACATGCTGGGCGACCTGCGCAACCGCGACAAGCGTCCCAAGAAGGTCAAAAAAGAGGACGAGTACTACTACAAGCAGCGTCCGGCACCCAAGATTTTCAATGGCTATTACCAAATTCTTGCCCCTGAAATCTACGACGTAGAACAGCTGAAACAAGACGACCAGTTCTTCTCCATTCGCTCCGGAGAACGCAAGGAACCAATCCTTCACATTCCCGAAATGGAGGTGGTGGTTGGAATCGGCAAAAAGACCGATATCAAAGCAAAGAAGGGCGACCTGGTGGAAATCCTAGATGCAAAGGCCATCGAAGTTCCCGGTACCCACGAAAAAAGTTTTGACACCTACGCCATGCTCCGGCTTTCTGGTTTCGCAAAGATTACCGCCGTTGGCGACACCCTTTCTCGAGCACAAATTGTGCAGAGCTTCAGGGAAATCAAGATCCACCAGTCCAAGGCACGCCTCAAAAAGACTCCGAAAATCCTGAATGTCAGCGGCTATGGTAAAGAAAAGAAGTCAGACATCGAAGAGATGGCCACTATACGCTATTCAATGGACCCCATGCTGATTATTGGAGCCTACTCTTACGTGCTCATTGACAAGGGCAAAGAGGACAAGTTCCGCACAGGTGATGCCATCGCCATCTGGGAACCGGACAAGTCCGACGAAAGCATTCCGCCTCGTCTGCTTGGACGCGGCATTATTGCTCGCGCTACCGATCACGAGGCTGCCGTGCTGATTCGTGAAATCTATTCCAACAACCGCCGCGTAGAAATGGGTCACAAGGTTTCTGTCACCCATAGAGCACAAATAGCCAAGTGACAAAAACACTAATCGCCATATCGGCCCTGGCCTTTTCGCTGGTCACTTTACTGATGGGGACCAGCGTCCTCATATTGCTGTTCCCCAGTATCTCGTCGCACCTCCCCTTCTAGATTTAGGAGGTGACGGCTGAGAATCTCACGCAACAACCTCCTGTTCTTTGGCTTTTTTGCTGGAGCCATCGTTTTGCCGATGGCGATTCTTTCGTATTTAAGCTTCCGCAACATCCAGAACGAGAACTACCTCATTCAGAAGACCTTTGACGAAAACCGTGCGTCTTTACAAAAGGAGCTAGAGGATGCCCTTGAAAAAGAACAGGGCAAGATTTTTCAAGAAACCAAGGTGGCATCTCTCTTTTTATACGAGCAACCCAAAAGCCTTCTCGAATTCGGTAACGCCGCAAATTTCAAGGATGTACAGGGCATTGAGGCCATCTTCCTTTACAACAACGGGACGCTAGTCTATCCAGATATTTCATCCAAGTTGTTTTCTTACACCGGACATTTTTCCAACGCAAAACCGACCCTTGCAGAAGCCGCCCTATACCAAAGCGAACAGGACAACGACAAGCTGCCAGAAGCAATGTTCTCCCGAGAAATGCTTGCTCACAGCCCCCTGCTTTCTCCTAAGGAGCAGGCGCTGAATGTGCTCGGTCTTGTTCGCATCGCCTACAAGAGCAAAGACTACAACGAATCTCTACGTCTTCTAAAAATTCTTGAAAGTAAGCCCAAGTTGCAGGGCTACCTGCATTCGGATCTCACCCGGTCCATCAACCTGCTCCATTTTGACATCTTGGTCAAGATGAAAAAACATCAAGAAGCAGAAGACTACTGCCTATCCGTATTGAACCAGTTCCTGCAAGAACAGACCATTGAAGATATTCCCTCCACAAGATTCTTTTTTGAAACAGCCTTTACCCAGATTCTTTCTTTCGAAAATCTAAAGCAGGACAAGCGGGAGGCCTTCTGGAATCTTCGAAGCAATTTCAACCGCCAACTGGGCTATACAGAAATCCTGATGCACAACCAGGAACTATTCCAAAACACTCTACATAGCGAAAGCCCCTCTAAAGCGGGTATTATATTCAAGTCCGAAGGAAGCGTAACGCTTTTTAAAATGTCTTATCCAATGCTCTCAGGGAACCAAGTCGTCATTGCCAAGATAGACGATGCCGCCTACAGCAATCGCATTTTGGGCAAATTAAGAAGTGTTGCACAACGATGGAATAACGTGCCCTTTTCCATTTCAGACGCAAAAGATTCTCTAATATTGGGGTCTATTCCTGATAGCGCAAATGTGATTTCTCAGGTAGCCTTTAATGCCATTCCCTCTTGGCAATTGACCCTTTACGAAAAAGATGTGGGTGAAATTCGTAAAGAATCCAGACATCGGATGTTCCTGATGTACAGTCTTCTGTTTTTCTCCCTCGTTACAGTCTTGTTCGGTTCATTTTTTATGCTACGTTTCTTTATCCAGGAGCACAAGCTTTTGGCTATGAAGGCAAATTTCCTATCCAGCGTTTCTCACGAGCTGAAAACGCCCCTAACTTCTATCAAGATGTTTGCCGAAATGATGGCCCGTGGCCGCGTCGTGAAGGTCGAGAAAGTTCAGGAATACTCCGGGCTCATCAACAAGGAAGCCTCCCGACTAGAAAACCTAATCGGGGCCATTCTGAACTACACCCGCATGGAACACGGAACTGGGGCTTTCAAATGGGAAAAACTGGATTTTTCTGTATGTGCAAAAAAAGTCTTTGAAACTGTGGAGGATATCGGGGTGGAAAAAGGGCTTTCCTTCAAAACCCGTTTCGACCCGAATGTATATGTGATGGGTGATTACACAGCCCTCTACAGCCTCGCCCAAAATTTGATTGAAAACGCAATCAAGTACACCAATGCCCCAGGTGATATCGAAATCAAGGTTTACAACGAAGACGACCGCGCTGTATTTTCAGTAATTGATACCGGCGTAGGTATTCCTTCTTCGGAACAAAAAAATATATTTAATGATTTTTACAGGGTTGGTGACGAGATGACCCGCAGCACAAAAGGCTCAGGACTTGGACTTGCCATTGTGAAACGAGTCGCCGAGACTCACAAAGCGACCATTTCTCTCTCCAGCAAACCCGGTAAAGGTTCCAACTTTACGGTAAGATTTAGAAAGGTGGATTAGCATGCAACACAAAATCCTCATCGTAGAAGACGAAGAAATCATCCGGCTCGGTCTGCAGGACAATTTCGAGCTGGAGAATTACATCGTAGAAACCGCTGCCGATGGTGAAGAAGCCATTGCCAAGGCGGATTCATTTATGCCGCACTTGGTAATTCTCGACTTGATGATTCCCAAGAAAAGCGGGTTCGAGGTCTGTCGCGTTATCCGCAAGAAACACCCGCAAACGTTCATCATCATGCTGACCGCCAAGACCGAAGAGACCAGCAAGGTGGCCGGGCTTGAAATGGGAGCTGACGACTACGTGACCAAGCCCTTCTCCATTCTGGAACTTTTGGCCCGCGTCAAGGCGTTCCTCCGAAGAGTCGATACAGACGCCTCCCCAGCACAAGTGCAAAATTCTACCGATGTAGTAGATTTTGCGGACATCCACCTGGATTTCAAAAAATACGAAGCCACCAAAGGGGGGGTACCCCTGGAAATGTCCGCCAGGGAATTCCAGATTCTCAAGTATTTCTGGCAGCACAAGGGCGAAGTAGTCCTACGAGAAGACCTGCTGCAAGACATCTGGGGCTACACCACCGACAATATGCCCTCTACCAGAACTATTGACAACCACATTGTGAACCTTCGCAAAAAATTGGAAGATGACCAAGCCAACCCTAAAATAATTCTTTCTATCAGAGGTGCCGGATATAAGTTTGATGTGTGACGAGTGACGAGTAATGAGTTATGAGTTGTGAGTTATGAGATACGACTGAAAACTGATGGCCGAAAAAAAATGCTGAACCGCAGATTGGACATAGGACATTTCGCAATACGCACGGCAATAATGCTTGTGTGGCTGTTCGGCATAGTATCGTTTGCAGATGCCAAAAAGATGGAATCCTCTATTCAAGAGGCCCTGTACCGCTTCGAAATGAAGGGAGAATTTTCAAAGGCCATCGGCATTTTAGAAAAAGTAGTCAGTGAAGGCGATTCAGAAGACAAGGAACAAGCCAGCTTTTATTTGGGGAAAATCCAGGAGTTGGCGGGCAACAGGCAATCGGCCAACCTCTATTATAGGCAGAGCCTCCAATCTAAAGAAAGTCCAGACAAGGCCTATTGGGTCGCCGAAAGAATAGCCGCAACAGCAAATGAGCCCGAATACATCCAGAAAAAAACACTTCGATTAAAGTCCCCCCTAAAAAAATTTTTTAAGGGAACTCCAACATTCATCTATTTGCAAAACGGTAGCGTCTTTAAAATTTTAAACGACTCCCTGATAAATGTTCCCACCGGGCTTCAAGAAAAAAATGACATCCTGCAAATCAACAACACCGGCATTTGGTACACTACTCCAGAGGCGGACAGCATTCTTTTCAAGCCATTAAACAACATCCACAAGGCAAAATCTTTCCCCATAAAAAATCCCAAAGGCATTGCCATCAGCGAAAACAAGGCCCTTGTTCAAGGCGATTACGCAATCATCCTCATCAACAAGAAGGGAGACTTGGAGCAATCTAGCGACAAGTACGGCGAGTGCCAACTGGAAATGTATTTCGCCGCCACCGGACATTTTGTCATGAATTGCCCCGACAATGCCCTCCATTTTTTAGCTGAAGAAAATCTTTCAGAATCATTCTCCATAAGTCAATACGACGCAATCCAGCGCGTCACCTCTATCAAAAACAGCATCATCTTCTATTCCGGGGGAAACCTTTTCTGTTATACCCCTCAAAATTCAACAGAACCTCGCTGGAAAGAACCATTCAACAATGTGGAATACATCGTCCCCTTCGGCAAGAATATTTCCGTTCTTGAAGCTTCTGGTCGCATATCCCTAACCGATTTAGCAACCGGCAAGGCCATCACAGCCATACGAAGCGATGCCGATAGAATACATACTTTGGCGACAGGAACCCTAGGCCTATTTACCAGTGAAGGCGCTCTTATCGTAGTCGATACTCTGCTTCGTCCTCTTTGGAATTTCAATTTTGCGCGGCCCATCTCTGTTGAGCCCATACAGACCGATGGAAACATCTACCTAAGTTTTGACGGCCTTTCACTACAGGGTATCGCCGCTCACTATTACGGCAAGACACCCCTTGCCTCCTCCATTCTTTCCCAGCGTGCGGCAATTCTTGCAGAAACATCCCAATGGGACAAGCTGTCTTCCATTTTAGATTCTCTTTTAAAATTAGAGCCCGGCAATGCCGAGGCATGGCTGTTCAAGGCGCTACAATTGGAGAACTCCCAAGGTAAAGAGCAAGAACGTCAAAAGGCTTGGTCCGAAGCGGTCAGACTTTCCGTCAGCAACCCCCAAATAACCCCTCTCATACTTAACCGTTACAGCAAGGCCATAGGAGCCAAATTTGTGAGCCTGCTAAACGTTTCGCCCAAAACAAAATACCCGCAGTTTTTCGGTAGCAAGAAAAACCTCTACACCATAGACCCTGCCGCAAGCCGCCTCATTTGCATCAATGCAGAAACCGGAGAACAACGATGGACAAGGGCCCTGTCCAAGATGGATAACAGCCCCGTCATTGGCAGCGATGAAAAGTCATTGCTATTAGCTTCTGGATACAACCTGAGCGTTTATGAACTCAACAAGGACGGAAAAAAAACAACCCTCCAGCTTCCAGGAAAGGCATTCAATATCGTTCTTGAAACCGACGCTATTTACATATCCACATGGAATGGATTTTTAATGAAGCTCATTAGACCCGACGGGAAGCTCGCCTGGTCACGAAAAATTTTTGATCTACCCTTCCTTTTTGCAAAGGATGATTCTCAAATCATAGCGACAAGCCTAGAAGGAAACATCACCCACCTCTGGGAAGGCTCAGGATTAATCAAGCAGGAATCCGGCCGAATCCAAACCGGGGTTTCCCAAATGACCTACGCCGATTCAATAATGGTTCTCGCCACGAATAACAACAGGCTATTCATTTTCGATTCCAGACACCCGGACAAGGACCCTCTACAGATTTTAATGGAATCCCCTATCGCTTCCTTGCAAGCATTCAAACGTCAAGGAACAGACTTCATCCTGGTAGGACTCGCTAACCAAAGTGTCCTTCTATATACAATCGCCGGAACACCCCTGTGGAAATACCAAGGGAAAAGTTCCATCTTTTCCAAACCCTTTGTTGATGAAGACGTCGCTTGGCTGGATCAGGGAAACGAAGTCATCGCCATCTCCCTTTCAGACGGGAAGTCCGTTAGGCGTTTTAGCACTCCCGGAGGGGCAGGAACCCCGTTTATTCTAAACAAGACCCTTTTCAGCGCCTCATCCAAACGGCTTCTTTACGGTTTTTCCTTATAAACGGGCAATTTGTGCCACAATTAGTCCAATTTGGACAGTTGTTAAAAAAGAAACAGTAGATTTCTCCCCAAAAAAACATTACATTTTTCGTGTATATTTGGGATTTTAGAAGGAAAAAACTCTTGAACCGCTTTAGCATTTTCAGCACCATTGCCCTTGCCAGTTTCCTGCTTACTTTCTCCGGTTGCAAGACCGAAGAAAAGGCCGAAGTTGCCCAAGATCAGCAGGAATACCCTAGAAGCGAGACTCTTTACATTGGCGGCTTTGACTGGGCGCCTCCGTCAACGTTCAACCCCCTGGACTACGACCCCAACTTCCCCATCGACGGGAATGTGCGGCTCATGTACGAAACCCTGGTCACTTACAACCAACTAAGTGGCGAATTGGAGCCCATGCTTGCCGACAGTTTCAAGCAAACCGACGACGCTATCATCGTCCACCTAGACGAAAGAGCCAAATGGAATAACGGCGAACCTGTATCCGTGGACGATGTTATTTTCTCATTCTTCATCGATTCTATCCTCCCCACCCCAAGGCATGGCAACTGGAACTATATCAAGAGTATTTCGGCAGACAAGAACAACAACATTACGTTCTCCTTGAACAAGGAAAACAGGAACCCCCTGATTCTTCTAAACGCCATTGCGGAAACGTCCATTCTCCCCAAAAAAGTCTTTGGCCCTGTTGTTCTGGGAGCAGTGAACAACGAGACATACGACATGGCCAAGGTTACGGCATTCAAAAACGATGACCATCCTGTAGCGTCCGGCCCTTATGAACTAAAAGCGTTTTCCCCCGACAAGATTGTCTTGGAAAGAAACGACGATTACTGGGGCAACGCAAAGCACGGTGGCAAAAAGCCTGCTCCAAAGTATATCATTCACTCCCTGTACAACGGCAACAACCACTTCAACAGCGCCATGGTCAAGGGCAACTTGGACGTGTCCTCCATTTTCCTTCCTCGAATCTGGGACAAGGTCAAAGACAGCATTCGCGCCTGGAGCAGGAACGAGCCGTACCACCAGCCGGGGTCCATTACTACGCTTTTGATAGCCCATCACCAAAAACCATTTAGTGATGTCGCCTTCCGCAGGGCTCTTGCCCACAGCATCAACTTCGAGAAAGTCAAGTCCCGGGCCATTTCCAACTATACGCCGGCCATGCAATCTGGTTTTATTTTGCCCTTTGGCACAGAAAGCAAGTTCTTCAACAAAGAAGATGCCGAGAAGTACGGCTACGAATTCGACCTGGACAAGGCCCGCAATATCCTGAAAGAGGCCGGCTACTCCTGGAATTCCGAGGGAGCTCTTCTAGACCCCGAAGGCGTCCCTATCCGCCCCATCAAGTTGGAATGCCCCCAAGGATGGACCGACTGGGAAGACGCCATCAAAGTTATCGCCGGAACCTTTAAGGAAATCGGAATTCCCGCCGAAGAGTACTTCGTGGATTACGGCGTCTGGGACAAGGACCTGCGCCTAGGGAGCTTCGACCTCGCTATGAAGACCCAAACAGCAGAGCTCTCTGCAGCAACACCCTGGACGAGATTTTCACAAGTCATGGGTCCCATCGGTCTTAAGCCTCTTGGCGAGGACGCCTTCTCCAATCAGGGCCGATTCAGCAACAGCGCCGCAAATAAGCTCCTGGACAAGATTCCCACAATACGGAACGAAGCGGAACTTACACTTGCCTACCGCGAGCTGAACAAGATTTTCATGGAAACCATACCGGTTCTTCCGATCATGTACAGGCCGACCCAGTACTACCAGTTCTCCACCAAGCACTGGACTAATTTTCCAACCGAAGAAAATCCCTACGCACCGCCGCAGCACTTGATTGTTGCCGCCGGAGTGAAGGCGCTGTGGGAAATTCAGGCCGTAAAATGATTTCGGATTTCGGTTTTCGGAACTAGGATCTGTCCCGAATTAAATTTTTAGATTTGTGTTGTAAAAACAAGGAGTTGATCGTGGGAAAGTCTCGTTTTATATTGCCAAATGCATTTACCAGCATGAACTTTTTGTTGGGCGTCTTTGCCATCTGTTGGGTTACGGGAGCCTTTGATACCTTCACCTCTACAGACACGCTCCGCATGGGCGCCTACTTCGTGATGCTCAGCATGCTTTTGGATAAACTGGATGGCTTTGCCGCACGCCTGGTAAACGCCAGCTCTGAATTCGGCGCCCAGTTCGACAGCCTTGCCGACCTGATTGCCTTCGGACTTGCTCCTGCCTTTTGCGTGTTCTTCACCTACAAGATTTGCGCCCCCCAGTTCTTTGAACAGAACGCGGCCCTGCTGGTGGTGACCTTCTCTATCTACGTGCTCTGTGCCGCCATGCGCCTGGCAAAGTACAACGCCTGCGATTCCGATACCTACCACCATCACTTTTCCGGACTCCCCTCCACCTTTGCAGGTGCCATCAACGCCACCCTGGTCGTATTCCTGAAATCCAAGGGAATCTTTACCGACCCCAACTCTGCGCTGGTATTTATCCCCGTTGTGGTGATGCTTGCTACGGGCATCTTAATGGTGAGCCCCTTGTTCTTGCCCAAGCTTCAGCCCCGCAAGAACAAGGCCTTCAATATTTTCCAAGGTGTACTGATTGTACTCACCTACATTGCCGGGTTCATGTTCATTTCCGAAAAAGTCCCCTACGTGTTGGAATACCTGCTTGTTCTCGGTGGCTGCTACCTAGTCATCGGCTTTAGCGTAGGCCTTATCAACCGCAGCAAGATTATCGAAGAAGCAAAGGCTTCGAAAAGTAACGACTAGGGCTTAGGATTTTTTTTGATGTCACCCCGGCTGCGTGCCGGGGTATTTTTTTAGAAATTCCGCAAAGCTTATCCCGTAGCGTTCGTACAAAAGCTCCGGAGCTAGACGAGGAAGCTCCACCGTAACGCATTCCAGATTACGTTCCTTGCACCAGGTACCAAAACTGCCTGGTGTTTTGTATCCGATATCCTTAACGTAAGGAACATTGAACACCGCCTGAAGATTCTTCACAAGAGTCGTTTCTTCGAGAGCATCAATACAGCCGATGGGACTGTGGAGTGCCACCACTGCCTGCGGCGCGAGGGTTTTCAACAGCTGGATTAAGCCTTTGGTTTCCGGCTCACTGGCAGGAGCTACCCCTGTGGAAAGTTCCATGTCCCGTTCCGCCTCCAAGATGGAGCGGGAACGCACCGGTGCATCACTCCAGTTTTCTGTCGGAAAGTTCCGGTTCAAGTCAACGCCGTTCGCATTTCCGCGAGTTCCAAGAGTCGCCCCATCAGGGTTCGCGCACAGGATGAACGCTGTCGATTCCAGGTTCTTGTCAAAGGCGCGCAAGGCTCGGCTCAAGAGGAATGTGGTCTCCGGTTCTTCGCCGTGGATGCCCGCCATTACAAGTAAACGGCAAGCCCCCTTGCAAGGAAAGTACAGGAGCGGCGCACCGAGAACGCTGGTGCCGTAGGGCTTGAATTTCAATTTGATGGAACCGGAAAGCATGGATAGTAGTTATGAGTTATGAGTTATGAGTTATGAGTTATGAGTTATGAGTTATGAGTTAT
>CAMKMX010000033.1 GCA_946414025.1 uncultured Fibrobacter sp. | reverse complement strand
TTTCCGTTGAAGAAGGCGAGAGGCGCCTAAAGTCTTATAGGGGCTCTTTATGAGCTGAGGTAAAACATGATGAAAATAAGAACAATTGCACACGCAACTTTTGCTGCAATCCTCTTAACCTTTGCCGCATGCGGAGACGATTCGAGTTCCGTTTCAGCAGAAAGTACACCAGTCCCGCTGTCGGAAAAATCCAGTTCTTCCGGGACTGTTGACGAATCAAGCTGTTCTATAGATTCAATAAAATCTAGCGAATCTTCGACGGATATTGAATCCAGCAGCTCTGCGGAAAACGTTGAGTCCAGCAGCGCAGCGGAAGAATGCAACTCCGTTGGGCACGTTCCGTTTAGGTACACTAAGAGATGCCTTGCTCCTGATTCGCTGATTGCCTGTGAAGAATATACAACGGCATATTATGCAGGGGCTATTGAAATTAGTACGGGTTGTTCGTCGGGGTTGGCAATGTTCTTCTTTGGCGACGAGGAAAAAGATGTCTTTGGCATCAAGAATCTCCCGGAAGGAATTTATGCGAGAATCGGACCGTTCTATTTCGAATCGGAAAAATATTCATACACGGTATCGCTCGATTCTGCCAGGGTGGTTGACAAAAGCACCGGCGAAGTTTGGCATTTTAAGGAAAAAGGGTGAAGTGATTCTAATACCGAAAAGGCGTATGGAAAAACATTATAGAACACGTGTTCAGGGCGAAGCTCTTCAAGTCTTATAGGGGCTCTTTATGAGCGAAGATAAAACCAGAACAGAAAAAAACTGTCATAATTCTTGGAAATTTCCGATAATACGCAAGTGATCAGGACTCTCGGCGGAAACTCGCAGGGACTAATAGTCACAAGAGTTTCCTCCTGTAGTAACGGTTCTTACCTGCAAAGAACGTCCCTAATTGCGAAAAGCTTGTTAACCAGAGCCATTTTTTTGTTTTTTGACCGAGATGTGGGCTTCCCGAGCGAACAGTCGAACAAAGTGAATCTGCGAGCGAGGGAAGGCACACATCGAGGGAAAGATTTGTTAAAAAAATTGCCTGCCAAGATGATAGCGGATCCTCGCCTACGCGAGGATGACGAAAAAAAGGCGCGGGGATGACAAGAGGGTGCGGGGTCTTAGGGGCAGAGCCCCTAGGAGAGGGGGTAGGCAAAGACTTGCCCCTGAAAATTGCTGGTATGAAAAGTATGGATCCCGTCGCTGCACTCCAGGATGACGCTGGTCAAGGTCGGAGGTGCCCGTGATTCTATCGCAGTTTCTATCGCTGCGCTCCAGAATGACAGGCTCCAGAATGACAGCGGGCATGACATGGTGGGGCAAGGCTTTGCCGAGGGGGAGGCTTCCCCCTTTATTTAATTTCGAAGGCGGGTTCAGCGCCGGAGATTGTGGCGGAGAGGGTCACGGTCTTTTTGCCCAGGGTACGGGT
The DNA here is from genome assembly GCA_946414025.1 of uncultured Fibrobacter sp. Classification (GTDB taxonomy): domain Bacteria; phylum Fibrobacterota; class Fibrobacteria; order Fibrobacterales; family Fibrobacteraceae; genus Fibrobacter. The sequence goes on along the minus strand of CAMKMX010000033.1, from coordinate 29,425 downwards.
AATGGTAAAGCCGGCGCCGTCATTGGCAATGGAGAGGCGTCCGTCGCGAAGGACGGGGTTTTCGCGGCGCATTTTCACCAGATTACAGATAAATTCGTAGAGCGGTTGGGACTTGCGGTTTTCCAGTTCGTCCCAGGGGACGCTTCGGCGGCAGTCGGGGTCCTTGCCGCCCTTCATGGAGAGTTCCTCGCCGTAGTAGATGCAGGACGCGCCGGGCATAAAAAACAGGAGGGCGTATGCCAGCTTGATGCGTTCGAGGCTTGCGCAGGGCTGGGACAGGAGGCGGGTGGTGTCGTGGCTCCCCAAAAGGTTCATGGGGATGTCGCCGCGGCCTTCGGGGAAGGCGGCACGGACCCGGTCGCAGAATTCCTGGACGGAAATGGGGTTCTCGTCGAAGAGGAACTTCATGACCGCCTTGCGGAAGATGTAGTTCATGACGCCGTCAAACTGGTCGCCTTGCAACCAGCGGGAGGGCTCGTCCCAGATTTCGCCTACGATGTAGGCCTCGGGATTGATGGCCTTGACGCGGCGGCGGAATTCTTTCCAAAAGGAGTCGTCGTCGATTTCGTTAGGAACATCCAGACGCCAGCCGTCGATGCCTCGGCGGGTCCAGTATTCGGCCACGGAGAAAAGGTATTCCCGAACATCGGGGCAGCCGGTGTTGAACTTGGGGAGCGCCGGATAGTTCCACCAGCATTCGTAATTGGGCTTGCCCGAATAGGCGTTGAGAGGCCAGCCCTTTACATGAAACCAGTCCACGTAAGGAGAATTTTCGCCCAGTTCCAGCAGGCTGTTGAACTGGAAGAACCCGCGGGAACAGTGGTTGAACACGCCGTCGAGAATGATGCGCAGCCCAAGCCTGTGGGCCTTTTTGACAAGGCGGTCGAAATCCTTGAGGGTGCCCAGCACCGGGTCGATTTCGAAGTAATCGACGGTATGGTAGCGGTGGTTGGAATTGCTCTTGAAGATGGGACAGAGGTAGATGGCGTTTGCGCCGAGACCCGCGATGTAGTCCAGATGGTCCTCGATACCCGCGAGATTCCCGCCGAACATGTTTTCGCGGGTGGGCCTGGAACCCCAGGGCACGAACCTGCCTACCGCCTGGTAGCGGGGACTGCGGCAAAACCTATCAGGGAATATCTGGTAGAATACGGCGTCTTTTGTCCAGGCTGGAGCGAACATATTTCGGATTTCAGATTTCAGATTTCGGAGTTGAATTTTCTCGTTAACATCAATTCATAATTCCGAAATTCGAATTCCGAATTGGTCTAGATTTTCCACATGGGCCTGCGTTTGCGGGCGTCCACCAGCTTGCGGATTTCGGAACAGAGGAAGTTGTTTTTCGCGAGGTCCTCTACGGAACAGGGCAGGCGGTAGGTCCAGTTCTTGCCGCCGACGGTGCCCGGGATGTTCACCCGTTCCTCTTCGGGAGCGCATTCCGAAAGGGCGGGCGACAGGGCGAAATAGTCCTGCACCGGCAAGATGCAGAGCAGGCTGTTGGCGGAAAACACGTGGGCCAGAATGTTCCGCACCACGGTGGGGGTCAGTTCCTCCGGAGCGTTGCCCGGAAGCCCCGCGTGAGACCAGTAGAAGGCCTTATCAAAGTCAGGCTCCTTCCAGAGCCCGCGAAGGCTGGAGGTGTCGTGACAGCTGGTGGTGCACACCGAGAGGCGGGGGTATTCTTCCATGGCGTAGTAGGGAGAATAGGGAGCGTCCCAGTTGCGGGCCCAGCGTTCGATACGGAGCGAAAGGATATTCAACTTCTTGAGAACCGCAGGAACGCAGCGGGGCACGGAGCCCAGGTCTTCGGCGCAAACCAGCATGTCCGTTTCCTTGGCAAGGACCGACAGAAGCTTGGTGGCGTTCGCCTCCCAAAGGGCGTTCTGGGCGGCCTCGTTTTCGCCGATAATTTCGTGAAGTTTCTGCTGTTCATATTCCGGCAGGGTGAAGAGCACCGGGGCATTGTACCAGTACCAGTAGGGGTAGAAGGTGTGCTCGTCGCCGGTAGGGACAAATACGCGGTTCCAGTAGACCTTCAGCAGCTTGTCCTTGATTTCTTGGGGTTCGGGAAGACCGAGGATAGCCTTTTCCGAGAGGAACTCGTCTTTCAAGATGTAGCGGTCCGTAGTGCCGTAGAGCGTCTTGAAGCAGACGGGCAGGAGCCGCTCCGTATCGCCTTCCAGGAACTGCCGCAGCTGATCCACGGAATAGTTGGGCTTGCGCAGGTATTCCAGGGATTCCTGCTTGAAGCCTGCGGCCTGCAGGCGTTCCAGGGTCAGCGGGATGCTGGGATTGAAGTGCCCGAGGATGCCCGTGGTCTCGGTCTGGGGGATGCTCCAGATACGGAAAAATCCCAACACATGGTCGATACGGTAGGCGTGGTAGAACTTGCTTGCCTGTGCGAGACGGGCTTTCCACCAGGCAAAGCCGTCCTGTTCAATGACATCCCAGCGGTAGGTGGGGAATCCCCAGTTCTGGCCGCTGTAGCTGAACATGTCGGGAGGGGCGCCGGCACGGTCTTCCAGGGAGAAATACTTGCGGCTCGCCCACACGTCGGCGCTGTCCTCGTTGATGAGGATAGGAATGTCGCCCTTGATGTTGATGCCCAGCTTGGAAACTTCTGACACGGCGGCACAGAACTGCGTCTCGGCAACGAACTGCATCCAGGCCTGGAACCAAACGTCTTTCTTGTACTTGGTCCAGATTTTTTCGATGTCCGCGTCCGTGGGGTTCTTGAAATTTTTCCAGTCCTTCCAGCTTTTCTCGCCGTTTTCGGCTTTCAGGGTGCTGTAGGCGCAGTAGGCCTTGGCCCAGGGGTTCTTGTCCAGCCACTCCTGCAAGACCTTGTCCTTGCGGAGCTGGTCGTAACGGTTGTCGAAAATTTTTCTCAGGATGGAGCGTTTCCAAGTGGAAATCTTGTAATAGTCGATACGTTCCTGCTCGTCGAACTTTTCCTTGGCCTCTTCGATATCGTCTTCGAATTCGGAGGAACCCTGCACCGCCTGGATGTTGATGAACACCGGGTTCAGGGCAAAGGCGCTGCGGGCGCTGTAGGGGCTGGCCTCGGCGCCGGTATCGTTCACCGGCAAAAGCTGGATGACGTTGAAATCACAAAGCTTGGACCACTGGGCAAAGGGAATCAGGTCGAGGTATTCGCCGATGCCGATGCTGTTTTTGCTACGGAGGCTGAACAGGGGAACGGCGACACCGCTCTGGAAACAAGAAATATCACTGTAACGCATGGTGGGAAAGATAGTATAGTGGCTAGGGATTAGGGGCTAGGATCTAGGATCTAGGGGATAGGATTTAGGGTCTAGGGGATAGGTTGTAGGTGTTAGGGCCGCAGGGGACAAGAGATGCGAGGCTCGGGGAATGTCATCCTGGAGAGGTGCCGCCGTCTCACGACTTCACGTGAAAATAATCCACTTCGGGGTGGCTGATGTAGAGGCCGCTCACGGAGGCCTGCGGGTACATGGCGCCGTTCTCGGTGAGGCTGATGCCCACGCTACCGAAGTCGATGAGTTTCGCGACGTTGAAGATTTCCTTGATGTTCGGGAGCACGGGGTAGCCGACGGCCGGGCGGATGCCCTTCCAGCCCTTGGTGCGCGCGAGTTCCTGGCTCAGGTATTCGGCGCCCGCTTCGGCGAGGCGGTCGGCGACAGTCTGCATCAAGAGAACGTCGTAGTCGCTGCCGCCCTGTTTGGCCTTCATTTTTTCAAGGCGCTTGACGAAGGCGTCGCTCACGGTGACGGCGAAGGCACCTACGATGTCGCGGAATACATCCTTACCGGCGGGCGCGGCGAAGACGCTTGCTGTCGTTGCGTTGGCAGGGGCTACGTAGTCGCAGAGGGAAAGGCAAGTGCCTTCCGGGTTCTGCTGGCGTGCCGTAGCGACTTCGACAAAGTCGGAGTCGGTGCCGGTACGGCCTGTGTTGAACCTGATGGAATATTCCGTACCGGCTGCAGGGTAGAACGCCTGCACGGCACGCAGCGCATACTCGGGCTTCGTGAGGCTCCTGATAAGTTCTTCGGCGTCGGCCTTGAGCTTCTTGGCTTCTTCCTCTTCGGGCTTGATTTTCCAGGTAAAGAAGAAGTATTCCCAGCTGATAAGCGGGATGACTTTTTCCAGCGGAATCGGTGGGAGCTTGCTTTCTCCCATGAACGGCGGCTCCACGGGCTGGTACTTGCTCCAGTCGCAGCTGTAGCGACGTTCGAGGGGCGTCTTCTCTGCTGCAGCCATGGCGCTTGTGGCTTCGGTCTGGATGCCGTTTTGCTTGTCGCGAATGCGCTGCTGCTCGACCCGGTTTTCCTGAATCGTTTGTTCGCGAGTCGCCGGGTCCAGGAGCTTTTGCGCGAGGCCCGGATTACTGGCGGCGTCGCGCACGTGGAATACGGGGCCTTCGTAGCACGGGGCAATCTTTACGGCCGTGTGCGTGGGCGAGGTCGTTGCGCCGCCGACGATAATCGGAATGCGCTGGCCAGCGTCTTGCATGGCTTTAGCCACGGTACACATTTCTTCCAGCGAAGGCGTAATCAGCCCGGAAAGGCTCAAGATATCGGCCTTGTTCTCGATGACCGCCTTCACGATGACATCTTCGGGAACCATCACGCCGAGGTCCACCATTTCGTAGCCGTTACAGGCCATAATCACGGAGACGATGTTCTTGCCGATATCGTGCACGTCGCCCTTCACGGTGGCGATCACGATCTTGCCGCGGCTCGATGCGTTGGCGTCTTTGCCCGCTTCAATATAGGGCTGCAAAATTTCCACGGCCTTCTTCATGGTACGTGCGGTTTTCACCACCTGCGGCAAGAACATTTTGCCTTCACCGAAGCGACGACCGACTTCGTTCATGCCGTCCATTAGCGGGCCGGAAATAATTCCCACCGGGCTATCGCCGCGGTTGATGAGTTCCATCAGGTCGGGCTGAAGCGTTGTCGAAGTTCCCTTGAGCAGAGCTTCTTGCAGGCGTTCCTCGGGCGTGGTTTTTGCCTGCGCGGAGTCGGCGACGCTGTTGCTACCCGCGTCGGAACTGCCCGCGCCCGTGCTCATGGCAAAAATCGCCTTCGGGTCGTACTTGGTGCCCGCTTCCTTGGCGGCAGCGGCGGCCGCGGTCATGCGGCTTGCAATTTCAATAAGCGCTTCGCTCGCGTCCGGTTCCGTGTTCAACAGCACTTCGGTAATGGCCATGCGGAGTTCCAGCGGAATCGTCTTGTATTCGATAATCGCGCTCGGGTTCATGATGGCCATGCCCATGCCGTTCGGAATCGCGTAATGCAGGAACGTGGTGTGCATCGCTTCGCGCAGGTAGTTGTTACCGCGGAAGGCGAACGAAAGGTTCGAAAGACCGCCCGAAATGCGCACGCCGGGCAGGTTGTCCATAATCCAGCGGACCGCGCGGATAAAGTCAATGGCGTAGGCATTGTGTTCTGCCATGCCCGTAGCGACTGTCAAAACGTTCGGATCGTAAATGATGTCGGAGGGGTCAAAGCCGAGCTTTTTGACCATGATGTCGTAAGCGCGGGCGGCAATCTCCACACGGCGCTCGTAGTTGGTGGCCTGACCTTCTTCGTCAAAGAGCATCACGATGACGGCACCACCGAGGCGCTTGATAGTGAGCGCATGTTCGATAAATGCTTTTTCGCCCATCTTCAAGGAGATGGAGTTCACGATGCACTTGCCCTGGGCGCACTTGAGGCCCGCTTCAATCACTTCGAAACGGGAAGAGTCCACCATGATGGGCACGCGGCTGATGGCCGGGTCTGATGCGAGCAAGTTCAAGAAGGTCTGCATTTCGGCAGTTGCATCCAAGAGGCCGTCGTCCATGTTCACGTCGATTACATCGGCACCGTCTTCGACTTGTTTGCGTGCGATGTCGAGCGCTTCTTCGTAATTCTTTTCGTTGATGAGGCGGAGGAACTTCTTGGAGCCTGCCACGTTGCAGCGTTCACCGACCTTCACAAAGTCTTCGGCGTTGCAGCTGTCGGCACCGTTGCTCGGGCGCACCTGTTCCTTGAACAGCGGCTCCAAACCGGCGAGGCGGAGTAGCGGGCTCGTGGCGTACTTGGGCGCGGGCTTGCGGCGTTCGTAATCGGCCGGCAGGGCGTCGAGCATTTTGCGCATGGCGGCGATGTGTTCCGGTGTGGTACCGCAGCAGCCACCAATCATGTTCACCAGCTTGTCGTCCAGGTAAACGCCCATGAGGCGCACCATGTCTTCGGGCGTGTCATCGTAACCGCCGAACTGGTTCGGGAGACCCGCATTCGGGTGACAAGAAATGTAGCAGGGCGCGACCTTGCCCATGCGGCGCAGGTACGGCACCATGCCGTCGGCACCGAGACCGCAGTTGAGGCCGATCGAAAGCGGGTGCATGTGCATCACGCTCACGGCGAAAGCTTCCACCGTCTGGCCCGAAAGTGTACGGCCCGAGGCGTCGCTCACCGTCATGGAGAACATGACTTCGACAGGTTTGAGGTCTGCAACCGCGGCCCCTTCGGCAAGCTCAGGGACCTTGGCTGCGGCGCGCTTCTCCATCACCTTGGTAAATGCACTTGCGGCGGCTTTCGCATTCAGTGTATCAAAAATCGTTTCAATTAAAATGGCGTCGACGCCTTCTTCCACCAGCACCTGAATCTGTTCTAGGTAGGCATCTTCCAGCTCGTCGAAAGTAATGCTACGGCTCGCGGGGTCGTTCACGTCTTCGCTCATGGAGAGCATTTTACTCGTGGGACCCACGTCGCCCAGAATGTACACCTGGCGGCCATACTTTTCCATGGCCTCTGCCGCGGCCTGCTTCGCGATCTTCACGGCGGCGCGGTTCATCTCGGCGATGCGGTGTTCCTGGTGGTATTCGTGCTGGCTTACGCGCTGGCTCGAGAACGTGTTTGTGGTCAGGCAGTCCACGCCCGCATCCACGTAACGGCGCTGGATATCCAAGATGATATCCGGCTTCTCGATGGAGAGCATGTCGTTGTTCGCGCCCTTGATTCCGTAGGTTTGAATCACGGAACCCATGCCGCCGTCCAACAGCAACATCTTGTTTTCAAAAGCTTCACGTAGCGTCATTTTCTTTTCCTTGGCACGAACCGCCGCAACCAGTCTTTATGCATTTATTTGTTTATATGCATAAATATAGAAAAAGTCGGGGCGTTACGGGGCCGACGTCTGAGGCCCCGTAGAGGGGGTAGCCCCGGAACAAGTCCGGGGCAGGCTCCTGGCCCGGCTTGGACCGGAGCGAGGGGGAGACTTCCCCCATCCAAGTCAATACTTTGGGCAGTAGATTAAATATTTCTACATTTGCGCCCATGGAAAAGAAGCACCCCCTCTACTTTACGATTCACGGTCACTTTTACCAGCCTCCCCGCGAAAATCCCTGGACAGGCGTCATCGAGAACCAGCCCAGCGCGCGGCCATTTCACGACTGGAACGACCGTATCGCAAGCCAGTGCTACTCTCCCAACTCCGCAAGCCGCATTCTGAATTCAGAGGGGCGCATCCAGGATATCGTCAACAACTACGATTTCATGAGCTTCAACATGGGCCCCACCCTCATGGGTTGGATCCGGACCCATACCCCCGACACTTACAAGAGGATCCAGGAAGCCGACAAGCGGAGCGCCGAACGTCTGAACGGCCACGGCAACGCCATCGCCCAGGTCTATAACCACATCATCATGCCTCTCGCCAGCGAGCAGGACAAGCGCACCCAGATTCTCTGGGGCATCGAAGATTTCAAGTTCCATTTCGGACGCATGCCCGAGGCCATGTGGCTGGCCGAAACGGCCATCAACCTGCCGACAGTGGTGGAACTCATCAAGGCGGGAATCAAGTTCACCATCCTCTCCCCCACCCAGGCGGATTCCTTCCGTGAATTGGGTGCCGAAGAATGGATTGGCTGCAGCAATACCGATATCGATACCACCAGGCCCTACCGCATTTACCCGCGGGACGAAAAGGGCAACCTGGTCTGCGACGGCTACCTGGACGTGTTCTTCTACAACCCCTGGCTCAGCAGCGCCGTAGGTTTCGAGCATCTGCTCCGCGATGCGGGCGTGTTCGGCAAGCGCATCCAGGACGCCTGGGACCCGAACCGCGAAGACCCGCAGCTGGTGAGCATCGGCACCGACGGCGAAAGCTACGGACACCACGAGCCCTTCGGCGACATGTGCGCCGCCTACCTTTACAACCGATTCGCTCCCGAGAACAACATGGTGCCCGTCAACTACGGCTGGTACCTGGAAAAGTTCCCGCCCAAGCACGAGGTGCTGCTGAAGAATTTCCACGGCGAAGGTTGCGCCTGGAGCTGCGCCCACGGGGTGGGCCGCTGGTACAGGGACTGCGGGTGCTCCACCGGAGGTGGCCCCGGCTGGAACCAGAAATGGCGCGGACCCTTGCGCGACGCCTTCAACCACCTGAAGGAACTGGCCGACGAAATCTTTGTGCGGGAATTCGAGAAGGTGAGCAAGGTGAATCCCTGGGACGCCCGGAACGCCTATGTGCAGGCATTGGTCGCTCCCGAAGACGAGACCCGCCTTTCCGCATTCCTGAAGACCATCCTGAACAATCCTGAAAACGCCGAAGAAAGCGCCAAGGCCGTGCGTCTTCTGGAAATCCAGAAATTCTGCCTGTTCAGCTTTACCAGCTGCGGCTGGTTCTTCAACGACATCGAAGGCCTGGAGCCTGTGCAGAACATGCGCTACGCCCTCCGGGCCATGGAACTGATGCAGCCGTTCCTCCCCTTCGGACACTCCATCGAAAACCGTTTCATGAGCATCCTCGCCCGGGCCACCAGCAATGAGCACAAGTGGAACGGCGCCGAAGTTTACACCCGCTACGCCAAGGACGAGGTCCCCGTGACGGTGAAGCTCATGGCCGAACGGGCCGCCATTTTCCACCTGGGACTGGAAGAGGGCTACGACCAGAAAAACGCCAAGCTCACTTCTACAAAGATCGCCTCCCGCCGCAAGCAGACCCTGGTGCGGGCCACCTACGACGACAAGACCATCGGGGAATCCCGAGTGGCAACAATCCTGGTGCTGTCCGATTCCATGGGCCGCGTGAACCTGGTGGTGGCCGACGGCGAACCCGAGGTGAACAAGCTCTCCTTCGTAGAAAACCCGAACAAGAGCGCCGAAGAACTGCAGCACCAGTTCCCCACCGCCTACGTGGTCCAGATGCGTCACCTGATGAGCGATTCCCTGAAGCGCATCAACCAGCTGGAAACCAAGCGGAACCTCAAGGACATTACAGAGGCCTTCTCGGACTTTGCCGTTCAGAAGGGACTTTCCATCGACAGCCTGGCCGACCCGGACCACACCCTGCCGGACACCATCCGGACCATTCTTTCCCTGGACATCAATTCCAAGATCCACCACCTGGTGCTGGAATACCTGGATAATCCGGAGCAGGAAAACTTCAAAGAAATCGAGGCCCTGGTCAAGGAAGCCAACTCCCTGAACGCCACCTTCTCCTTCGGCGGGACGGGCCGCATGGTCCACCGCAAGATTGTAGAATGCCTGGACCAGGTTTTCGAGAACCTGAAACAGCCCACCGTCCTCTACATCACGAACCTAATTTCTCTGGCGGACTGGCTGCACATCTACATCGACAAGACCTCCATCGAGAACCAGGCCTTCCCCATGTTCCAGGAATTCAAGAAGAATCCCAAGGGCAAGCTGAAAGCCATGATTCCCGTGTTCCAGTGGCTGAATTTCGAGGTAGGCAATGTATAAGATGAGCCTCATGCCCCTCTTTACGGCAGAGGCCATCCAGGAGATGGTCCAACTTCTGGGCGAAAAAATCGCCCGGAACTACAAGTTCGACACCATCGTAGGCGTGCTTACGGGCTCCTTCGTGTTCGTGTCGGACCTGTGCAGGCATTTCCCCAACAAGGACATCAAGGTTTCCTTCATCAGGGCATCCAGCTACGGCGACTCTACGGAAAGTTCCGGCCAACTGAAGGTCTCTCTGCTGGACGAACTGGACCTGAAAGGCAAAAAGGTCCTGCTCATTGACGACATTCTGGACACGGGCCGCACCCTGCAAAAACTGGTGGACCTGCTTAAGGAAAAAGGCGCCGACGAAGTCCGCAGCTGCGTGCTGCTAGAAAAGCGGGCCCGTCGGGAAGTGGACTACAAGGCGGACTTCGTCGGGTTCTCCATCGAAGACGGTTTCGTAGTGGGCTACGGGCTGGACTGCGCTGGAGAATACCGCACCATGCCCGACATCTGGACTCTGGAAAGCGAAAACTAAGGTACACGCTATGGAAAACAACGATTTAGATGACGTCAGGCTACACGCCACCCAAACCTTGGAAGCCGTAGAGCGGAACTACAACAAGATTAGCCGCGGCAAGCGATTCCTTATCAACATGGCTCTCTGCCTCGCCTTTTTTGCCGGCGGCTTTGTCACCTGCAAGGTTGTCAACGACGTTCCAAGCCAGGGGATTATCGAAAAGGTGGCCGCGCAGCCCGACCTGAAAAACAAGTGCAAGGGACGTTACGACCGTCCCATGGAATATGCCATCATGCACGAATGCGTCTTTGCCCAGGGCACTCCCTCGGACGAGGCGAAGCTGGTCCAGCGTATCAACTACTGCACCTGCGCCCTCCAGAGCGTGCAGCAAAAGAAGCCCTACCAGAAAATGTTCGAGAACAACCTGGTGGACTTCACCTTCAAAATCAGGGAAGAAAATCTCTGCCAAGAGAACAAGCTGATTCCCACCCTGGGAGCAGATTCTACTGCATCGAAATAACCTGACGCAGGGAATGCGGCCGACAAGCCCGGCACTATGAAACACCTGCAAATGCAAGGTACTACAGTATCAGCATCCCATCGCCGTAGCTGAAAAGCTTCATCTTGTTCTCCACTGCCATCTTGTAGGCGGCAAGCGTATTTTCGCGCCCGTAGAAGGCGGACACCAAAAGAATGAGGGAGCTCTTCGGCCAGTGGAAATTGGTCAAGAGGCCATCCACAATCTTGTAGCGATAACCCGGATAGAAGAAGGCATGGGTCACGCCCGATTGCGCCCTTACGATTCCGTTGGCATCGGCTATGGTTTCCACTACACGGGTGCTGGTGGTGCCGACCGTCACGATACGACCGCCTTCCCGTTTTGCCTTGTTGATAATCTCGGCATTTTCCTTGGTCAACTCGTAATGTTCGCCGTGCATCTTGTGCTGGGTAAAGTCTTCTACCGAAATATTCTGGAATGTTCCGGGGCCCACATGCAAGGTGACTTCGGCCACATAGACGCCCTTCGCCTTCAGGGCCTCGAGCATTTCTTCGCTGAAGTGGAGGCTTGCCGTCGGAGCGGCCACGGCGCCCGAATACTTTGCAAAAATCGTCTGGTAGGCCAACTTATCGTCTTCGTCATCGGGGCGGTCAATGTAAGGCGGCAGCGGCACATGGCCTTCCCTGTTCATCACCGCTTCCAGTTCCACCGGCGTCACCGCAAAGCGGAGCACCCGGGCGCCGTCTTCCTTGACATCTTCTACAACGGTCTTGACGCCGGCGATTTCAAGTTCGCGACCAATCTTGAAAGCCTTGCCGGGGCGAACCTGGGCCTCGTAGCGGGCCTCTCCGTTTTCTGCAGGAATCAGCGCCTGCACCAGGAGAGTTTCCACTTCGCCGCCATGGAGGGTGTGACCGTAGAGGCGGGCCGGAATCACCTTGGTGTTGTTCACCACAAGGCAATCGCCAGGGCGGAACAGTTCCACGATTTCGGGAGCCTTCATAATGTGGCGTTCCCCGCCGTCCTTGGGACAATGCAATATACGGGTCTTGCCCTTGCCTGCCGTGCGGCTGGCGATCAGTTCCTTCGGGAACTCGAAATTGTAATCCGAAAGTTTGTGTTCCGATTCCATCACGCAACGTTCCTTTCCGTCAGTCTTCCATTTCGGACAAGGTCTTCTTCAGCAGGTCCTTCATTTCTTTTTTCAGGGATTCCGGCTTCAGGATTTTCACGTCCGGCAAGACGCCCATAAGCCAAGCCTTAAAGTCGGGCGTGATGCGGAGTTTCAGGTCCACAATGTCGTTCTTGTTCTTGTCCTTGCGCACAACCGCAGGCGGATTGAAATGGGACTTTTCGAACTGGGTCTTGAGCCAGTCGTTATTACTGGAGCGAATCTGCAGGGAAATATCCTGGGGTGCAATTTTCGGATCTATATATTTCCCATAGGCATACTTGTAATAACTCTGCTCGTCAAAAAAGATTCCGCTTTGGGCCAGCTTGTTGGTGACCGTAATGTTCATCACGTTTTCCAACATGTACATCTTCAAGATGCCTGTTTCTGCAAAGCTATCGTCTGCGCCGATAATATAGACCGTGTCCATGCGCATCACCACTTTTACGGGGCTAATCTCGATGGTTTCGTCATCTTTTTTCTTGGTGCCGTGGTGGTAAGCGATACGGATTTTTACACCGCTGTGGATAGCGTCCAGCACCTTGTTCACATACAGGTCCTGAATCTTGTTGTCGCTCCAGGGGCCATAATCCATAATCAGGTCCTTGTCCGTAGTGATAGCCTCGGGCCTGAATTCATCGGGATTGGTGGTCTGCATGGCGGCAATCAGTTTGTCCACCAGCTTACGATTTTTCATATCGCCGGGAGATTTTCCCGTCATGTTCTTCTTGATTTTTTCAAGCTGCTTTACGGATTCCTGGTTGAAGGAAACCTGCTCGTTCACCTGAATCTTGAACGCAGTCTGACCCAGGCTATTCTTGCCTTTACGGAGCCCGCAGTTTTCGCCCCGCAGGTATTCCAGATAGCGGAATGCCGTGCGAGGGCCACGCCCGATATGGGTCGCAATTTCTTCTACGGTCCTGTATTCTTTCAGCAGGGCCTTTACATCGTTGATTTTCTCGTATCCTTTTCCAGCCATATCGACCTCTTTGTTTAAACTATCCTCAGCCTGTTTTCAATAGACGTGCTCAGCACGCGCCTTGCCACGCAGAACATGGCCAGCTGTTTCTGGATCATGGAATGAACCTTTCCTTCCAGCAAATACTTTTCATCTACGTAATTCACGCGAATCAAGGAATCTCCCAAGCGGGTATTCATGGAAAGCTCATATTCCAGTTCCTTGCAGACCTTGGTATTTTCCATCTCGTCCATGGGAATCGAATTAATTTTCACGTCCAAGTCCTGCACGCCCGGAAATTCCGCAATCTTGTTCTCGATTTCTTTGGGAAAAAATTCACGAATGCAGTCCAGAGACACCTGCACGCGCCCCTGTTCCACCTGCACCTTGTAATTAAAAATCTTGAGCCCCGGCGTTTCCAGGAGGGAAAGAATTGCCTTTTCAATCTGCTCGTCCGACGTGTAGGATTCCGCACTGATTTTCATAAAGTCAACGCAGCCGCGAACCCTCTGCATGCCGTTGACGCAGGCCCTGATAGCCCGCTTTACGGACAAATTCTTCACAAGGCCGTCGAGATACACAATCCCCTGCCCCACCGTCACCGAGACTCGGCGGGAATCTTCCGGGAAAAACTGCATCAGCTTGTTGCGGGTCATGTCCGAAAGTTTTGCATTGGGCAAATTCTGTATAGCCTGGGGCAGCGTAATGAACAGCAGGCTTTTGTCTTCCATCTGCACGGCCAGCTTGTCCTTTTCGCCGTCATTCACATACCCTACCGCCACGCCGAACATGTCACGAATGGCGTGATACACATGGTCGCCGATAAGCGTCAAGGCGCTCTGGGCCGGAAGCAGCCGATACCCGCCCGGCGCTACCTCCGACTCCACATGGCACTTGGGGCATTCCACCTTTTCGTCCTTGGCGCCACCGTAGGTAAGCACGTAAATTTCCTTGTCGTGAGTCTGGAAACAGCTCTTGACCAACCCCGGTTTCACACCGCCCTTGAAAAACAACCAGTTCCCGGGCTGGATTCGGTTGTGTCCGTAAATCTTCGTGTAGTCCGCATGCTCCACGCTTGTTCCAAAGCTAAACTCGTTGGAAAAGCAGATGATGACATTCTGGCAAACTTCGCACGAACACAGAAGCGGAATTTTCGGTTCCATGCCACCGTGGGTAGAATAGGGTTCCCGCGCAAATATCCCGTGCTCCGTTACCCGCTGGCAACGGCAGCAAAACATTTTCTGGGTCAGAAGTTTGTAGGGAAACTGTTTACGCAAGATTAGTGGTTAGTGGTTGGTGGTTGGTGGTTGGTGGTTGGGGTTAGGGGGAAGGCTCCCCCTCGCTTCTGCCCTACCGGGCATCCGCTACCCCTTCGAACGGGGCCTCAATCGCCGGCCCCGTAACGCCCCGCTTATTTCATAAGCGGCATTGCCACGTCGATGCGGCGGAGCACTTCTTCCTTGCCGATGATTTCAAACATTTCCCAGAGGCCGGGGCCTGCGGTCACGCCAGAGACAGCGAGACGCGGAGCCCCCACCAGTTCACCCACCTTGTGGCCGCAACGCTCAGCGAGATCGTAGAAACCCTTCTCGATGACAGGCGTCTTGAAATCTTCGATGGAAGCGAGCATATCACGCACGAGTGTTGCCACTTCCTTGGAGCCTTCGCCGAAGTGCTTCTTCGCACCCTTTTCGTCGTAGGTGGTCGGAGCCACAAAGAAGTACACGGCCATGTCGGCCAGGTCCTGCACGAAGTGGGCGCGGGGCTTGAGCTGCTTTACGATTTCGTCGAGGCGAGCTTCGGGTTCGTTGGAAAGGTCGATACCCTTCGCGGCGAGGCCTTCCTTCATGATACCCTTGAGGAAAGCGTCATCGCACATGTGGATGTGCTGACCGTTCATCCACTGCAGTTTCTTTTCGTCGAAGCTGGCGGACTTCGGGTTAATGCGTTCCAGCGTAAAGCTTTCCACCATTTCCTTGATGGTCATGACTTCACGGTCGTCGCCCGGGTTCCAGCCCAGGAGAGCGAGATAGTTCACGAGAGTTTCCGGCAGGTAACCCAGGTCGCGAAAGTCGCCCACGGAGGCGGCACCCTTGCGCTTGGAAAGCTTGCCGCCGTTCTTATCGAGAATCACCGGCAGATGGCACCATACGGGAGGTTCCCAGCCGAAAGCCTTGTACAGGAGTTCGTGCTTGGGCGTAGAGCTGATCCATTCATCGCCGCGGAGCACGTGAGTGGTACCCATCAGGTGGTCGTCCACCACGCTTGCAAAATGGTAGGTCGGGTAACCGTCGCGCTTGATGAGCACCAGGTCGTCCAGAAGTTCGTTCTGGTAGCTGATATGACCGCGGATCATGTCATCGAATTCGGTGACGCCCGTTTCGGGCACCTTGAAGCGGATCACGGCCTTTTCGCCGGCGGCAATGCGGGCTTCGGCTTCTTCGCGGCTAATATTGCGGCAGTGGCGGTCGTAGCCCGTGACCGGTACGTGGGACTTTTCCTGTTCGGCACGGACTTCCTGCAGGCGTTCCTCGGTGCAGAAGCAGTAGTAGGCGCAGCCGGCGTCCAGGAGCTTCTTGATTTCGCGGTGGTAAATGTCCAGACGTTCGCTCTGGAAATACGGACCGCAGTCGCCTTCGCAACCCGGACCTTCGTCCCACTGGAGTCCAAGCCACTTGAGGTCACGCATCAGGTCGTGGAGCGCCGTTTCGTTATAACGCTTGCGGTCAGTATCCTCGATACGCAGGTAGAACGTGCCACCCATGTGTTTAGCAAAGAAGTAGTTGTAAATAGCGGTACGCGCACCGCCCACATGCAGGTAGCCCGTGGGGCTCGGGGCAAAGCGTACTCGGACAGGACGGTTAGAACAGCAATTTTCGCACATAATTTCCTCTTATAAAGCTCAAATATCCCGCGCAACTCCACGCAGGAGTTTTCCGTGTCAAAAAATAACAATTTTACACAAGGTCCATTTTCAGCAGGTTCGCATCGCATTCTATGTTAGCGCCTACTTTTTTCGTTTTTTAGAAAACTCCAACGAATGTCTTTGGGCTCCACTGTAGCGGGGGTGCACCATTCCTATTTGGAGTCGTAAATGAGCTCCGCCAGAGTCAAGTAAAGGATGTCGGGTTCCACAGGTTTTGAAAGATGGGCATTCATGCCGACCTGCAAGGATTTTTGCACATCCTCGTCAAAGGCGTTAGCCGTCATGGCAACAATAGGCACGGTCTTTGCATCGGGGCGGTCCAAAGCACGGATAGCTGCGGTGGCCTCCAGGCCATCCATTTCGGGCATCCGCACATCCATGAGAATAGCATCGTAATGATTATAATCGCTTTCCCTGAACATCTCAAGGGCGAGTTTCCCATTTTCGGCCAGGCCAACCGCCATCCCCCGCGCCTTCAGAATTTCCTTCATGATTTCGGCGTTAATGGCAATGTCTTCAGCAAGGAGGATGCGCCTTCCTTCTAGGCTCGCCCGTTTCTTTTCCCTAAGAATTCCCATATTATTGCGTCGGGCAATACGTTCAAACTCGTCCAACACACCCATGGCAAACAAGGGCTTTGAAAGAAAACTGTCTACTCCCGCATGCAGCGCGGTGTCCATAATTTCATCCCAGTTATATGCCGTAAGAATGATGACGGTGGTTTCCTTGTCGTAGCGTTCACGGATGCGCCTAGCTACCTCGATTCCATCCATGTCTGGCATTTTCCAATCGAGAAGCACCAGATTATAGGGTTCATGTTTTGCATGGTGAACCTCAAGCATGTGGAGAGCCTCTTCTCCGCTCAAGCTCGTATCCGACTTGACGCCCGCTTCCGAAAGTACGAGCCTTGCGTGCTCGCAGGCGATGGCGTCGTCGTCCACCACGAGAACGGACAAGTCCTTCGTCTGGATTTTCCCTATGGAGGGGAGAGCGTGTTCGCATTCCCTGAGAGTCACAACCACGGTGAAGGTGGAACCCACCCCTTTCTTAGATTCTACAGAAATGGAGCCATTCATCATCTCTACGATGTTCTTGGTAATCGCCATTCCAAGCCCGGTACTGCCGAACTTAGAGCTCCGCGTGGAATCTTCTTGCGTGAAGGAGTCAAATATCTTCGGGATGAAGGATTCTGAAATTCCTATTCCTGTATCCTGCACGGAAAATTTCAGCGTAGACTGGCCCTGGTACGAGGCCGTACACTCCACGTCAAGACGGATTTCGCCCAAACGTTCCGTGAACTTGATGGCGTTGCTCAGAATGTTGATGAGCACCTGCTTCAGTTTCATCTCGTCGCCAATGAAGTAAGAGCCAACCTTCCCTTTCTGGTTGCATTGGAAGCGGATTCCCCTTTCGCTGCACTGCGTCATGACCAGCGTGTTTATCTGCTCCAACATGTCGTTCAGGGAAAACTCCTCGTTCCTGAGCATAAGCTTTCCACTTTCGATGCGGCTCATGTCCAAAATGTCATTGATGAGTCCTAGCAAGTGCCTTGCACTGCCTCCAATTTTTTCAAGATAGTCCTTAGTCTTGTCGCTTAGGGTCTCGTCACTGAGAGCAAGACTATCCAGGCCAATGATGGCATTCATCGGAGTTCTTATTTCGTGGCTCATGTTGGAGAGGAACGCCGTCTTTGCTGTGCTTGCCGATTCGGCTGCCGCCAGGGCCTCCGTTAGTGCCTTGTTCCTTGCCAGAGAGTCCCGCATTTCTTCGTCAATAACCGTAAGGCCAAGACCCACCGCATGGACAATTCCGTCCGTACGTTCTTCCGCTCCCTGCACGTCCGCGACGCGAATCATCTCGTAATATTCCTTGCCTGCGCGGTTCACTAGGTAACGATAAACAATCAGAGAGTCCTTCGCAAGTGCCCTGCGGATATTTTCGGGTTCGATAAAATTCAGGAATCCTTCACGGAAGGCTTCCGTCACATAGGTGTTTCCATAGTAGCGGAACCGTTCGAGATAGGGGAAACGGACCCCTTCCGCATGCTGGTCTTTGTCGCTTGCGTCTGCACGGTAACACACCGCTTCGTCGGCATCAAGATTCACATGATAAATACTGCGGTAATCAGAAGCCATGGCCGTTATCATGTTATCCAGCTGTTCGCGTTGGTGCCGTTCCTGCAAAAGGGTTTCTTGTAATTCAAGCCTCGCTTCCAGTTCCTGCTGATGGGCTTCTGCTGATTTTATGCGGGTCATTTCCGTCACATCCACGCACATACCCAAGGTGCAGAGCCTGCCCGAAGAATCCTTGAACTTCATCTTGGTTGTCTGGAGGTTGCGGATTTCTGTCCCCACCGCGTTGGGAACATCCTCGAAGAACACATAGGGCTTGTCCATTTCGAGCGCCTTGCGGTCGTCCTCAGCAAAATGCGCCGCCGTCACGGGGTCAAAAATTTGGTAATCCGTAAGTCCGATAACACCGTCGGGATTTTCCTTGTTGGCGTATTCGGCGAAGGCCTGGTTACAGGCGAGGTACTTGCCGGTAAGGGCATCCTTCGAAAAACTCAGGGCCGGCATGTTCGAAAGAAGCGAAGTTACCGAGCCCATAAGTTCCGCCAGTTCCGCAGCGGATTCCACCCGTTCCATGAGCCTTCGGTTTTCAGCCTTGGCGGCTTCGGCCTCCAGGAGTTTTCTCCGGGTTTCCTCTTCTTCGCGGACTTCAGAATCTACATCCCTAAAGCCCGCTACAATCCCGGTTTTGCCGTTGGGCAGCTTCACCTGCATAAATTCGATACGGTAATACCGTTCTTCATTACCGATGATTCGCCTGAAACTTTCTGTGAACATGTGGTTGTCACGGGTACACTCCTTGAGATTTTCAAGGGTCAGTTCCCTGCGGAGGCGTTCCCGGTCTTCTTCCACGACAAAGTTGTCAATGTAGTTTCTCTTGGCATCTTCGTAATCCAAAAGTTCCAAAGCTTCGCGGGTGGGCCTTGCATGAATGCTCTCGCCCTTCGTCTCGCCACGGAAAAGCGAAAAACTCCCCGTGGCAATGTCATTAATGAGCCACACCGCATTGTAGCTTCTGCTAAGGGCTTCAATAACCGCTGTCCGGACGGCCTTGTCCGTTTCCATTTGCATCCGTTTTTCGGTAATGTCCGAAATAAACACGTAATAGAGGCCGCCATAGACGTCGGATTCCACGTAGTGCCCATAGTCGTCTATCCAGCGGATTTCTCCATCCTTGCGAACAATGCGGTACTCCACATAATCCAGATTCCCCTGACTTTTTTCTATTTGCTCCACTATGGATGCCGAAATCTTTCCATAGTCTTCGGGGTAAAGCATTCCCTTGAAGGTGTAGCCGGTCAGGGCCTTGAATTCTTCCAGGGTCTCGCAACCAAAAATTCGAAATACCGCCTTGTTGGCATAAAGCAGTTCCTCGTTCCCCGTGGCCTTGTATATAAAAAAACCGCCGGGCATGTCGTTTCCAATCTGCTCGATAACTTGCAGGGACTGTTCGCTCAAAGGAAGGTGGTGTCCGAACATAGGGGCCTCTCAGTCTTTTATTGATAAAATAATAAATAACCAGAAAAGTGAGGGGTCAGGAGATTCTTTTCGTCGCCATCAAAAACTTTTTTCTAAATTTGCTCGCGCCCATTTCGCGCCACACTCATAGAAACCGCCTTGAAGGAGATTGCTATGGCAACCCTAAATTCCATCCTTGATACCGTCGACGGCTACGTGTGGGGTATTCCCCTTATCGTCGTCATCCTGTTTGTAGGTATCTTGCTCACCTGCCGCCTGGGTGTACTCCAGGTCACAAACCTGGGCAACGCCCTGCGCTACATGCTCAACAGCGAAAAAGAAGGCCAGGGAGAAGTTTCAAGCTTTGCCGCCCTCTGCACAGCTCTTGCGGCAACGGTAGGCACCGGAAACATCGTAGGAGTGGCTACCGCCATCGGCACCGGCGGTCCGGGGGCCCTATTCTGGATGGAAGTGGCCGCATTCTTTGGCATGGCCACCAAATATGCCGAAGGGCTCTTGGCCGTCAAGTACCGCAAGGTGGCTAGCGACGGAAAAGTTCTAGGAGGCCCCTTCTACTACATTGAAACCGGCATCAAGGAACGTTTCGGTTTTAACTTCAAGTGGCTAGCCGTGCTGTTTGCCATCTTCGGCGTACTTGCCGGACTTTTGGGCATCGGCACCATCACCCAGGTGAACGGCATCACCTCGGCGGTGGCAACGATATTCCCCTCCCGAGAATTCGTGAACATCGGCGGTAATTCCGTCTCCGTATCCACCGCCATTGCAGGCCTCCTGTGCGCAGGCTTTACGGCCATGGTCATCATCGGCGGTCTCAAGCGCATCGCGAAAGTCTCTCTTTATATTGTGCCCCTCATGGCCATCTTCTACATTCTTTTCTGCCTACTAATTCTCGGTTTCAATTTCTCTAAAATTTCTAGCGCTATCGAAATGATTATCCAGGCGGCATTCAACCCGAGTGCGGTCACCGGCGGCGTGGTGGGTACCATCTTTATCGCCATGCAAAAGGGTATCGCCCGCGGCATCTTCAGCAACGAGGCGGGTCTCGGTTCTGCTCCCATCGCCGCTGCCGCAGCAAAGACCAAGGAGCCTGTCCGTCAGGGACTGGTCTGCATGACGGGGACCTTCATTGATACCATCGTCATCTGCTCCATGACAGGCCTTGCCATCGTGGTGACCGGAGCTTGGACTCCTGAACTCGGACTCCAGGGCGTGAACATTACCATGGAAGCTTTTGTCCGCGGGCTTTCGAACCTGCCGGCCGGTTCAAGTGTCGCTCCCTACATTCTCACTGCCGCCCTAGTATTCTTCGCCTTCACCACTATTCTCGGCTGGGCCTATTATTCTGAACGTTGTCTAGAATACCTGGTGGGCCGCGGCAAGAAAAGGGTCATTCTCACCTTCCGCTGGTTCTATGTAGCGGCCGTGTTCATCGGGCCTTACCTCACGGTAAGCGCCGTATGGACCAGTGCCGACATTTTCAACGGACTCATGGCCTTCCCGAACCTGGTGGCCCTTATCCTCCTGAGCGGGGTCGTCGCCCGGGAAACCAAGAAGTTCTTCGAAAAACTCGAAGGAAAGAAGAACTAGCCGAATTAAAGGCTCAGCATCTCGGCGATTTCAGGACCGATAAGGCCGTCCTGCATGGTCATCGAGAGAATGCGCTGTTCTAGTTCGCTTGGCGGGTCCATTGGGCCCGCATTTTTTTTGTCCGAAGCACCGGCTTCACGCACCAGAAGTTCCCCCAGTGCCCCGTGCAAAGCGAGGGACGCGTCGATATATTTCAGGTGGGTCGGTTCTTCTAGAATGAAGTTCAGGGGTTTCTTTTCGGCAAGCACGCGACCTGCAGGAACGTCCAAGCCATATTCGTCCTCGACACCCATGTTGGCAAGCACCGCTTTCGAAGAGAGCAGAGCCGCCGTCAGCTCCGGCCGGTCAAGAGCACCCTTCACACCGGTAGCCGTCACCACAAAATCGGCAGCACTCACAAGAGCTACAACCGATTTCAGGTCGTTGCAATCCGTAACAGGCACGCCGTTTGCATCCAAAAAAGGACTAACGCCGCGAGCCTTATCCGTTACCACCTGCACGTAAGCGCCTTCCCGCAAGAGTTGCAGAACGATTCCCTGCCCCACCTTGCCGCTCCCGAACACCACAAAACTTTTTCCGGCAAAAGCCGCACCGGCACCACCCGCATCTGTGCCATTTCGACCAGCATTGCCGTAGCCCAGCTGCAAAAGTGCCCGCACATAACCTTCCCCGGTCCCGAGACTTGTCTCGATACGCTTGACGATTCCGCTATCCGCCACATACACCGGCTTTTCGCTGTTCTCGTAAAACTGCACACCGCTGCGGGTAAGTTCCACAAAACCATATTTCGGATGGCATACCGAAAACTGGCCCGCGCAATCCAGAACCAGGTCGAAACCTTCGCCGCGGAACTCCGCCTTCAAGGCGTCCTGCAGGCCAAGCACCGGAATGTTCGATTCCCGCAGTAGAGCTACAATGCCCGAATCGCAGGGCATTTCGGCTCCCGCGTCGGAATCGTTTGAAATACCTACCGAAAGATCAGCCCCGCCGGCCAAAAGCGCACGGTACTGCACCAGCGTATTCCGGAACACGGGTGTCGCCGCCAGCACGCGCATGCCCGCAAAGGGCCTGGTTTCAAGCCATTCCTGCGCAAGGCCTGCAAGGGCGGGGTATTCCGACACCTCGTAGGTGTCGTCTATAATTTCGTCAAAAAGCATGATATGCCTATTATACAAATTTAACGAGACGTTGACCGCTGGAGTTTATCCCGCACTTGATGCGGGACGGGCATGACAAGAGAAAAAAAACAGTTATAAAATGTCAACCAAGACGGCCTAGCCCGAAAGCTTGTGGTTCACATGAGCTTCCACCACGTTGATCACGTAGTCGCCCAGCTTTTCGCAGTCGTTGATCACGTCCATGTAGTGCACGCCCATCTGGTAGCTGTAGCGCTGAGCATTGATGTCGTCTATGTTCAACTGCTTGAGCATCTTGCGATAATCGTTGATTTCGTATTCCATCATCAAGGTGGACTTCACATCGGCCTGGGGAGCGTCTTCGATGATATCCACCATCTGGGCCATGGACTTGTCGCAAAGCTTCATCATGTCTTCGATACGGCTGTACTGCTCTTCGGTAAAGTCGTCGGCACTCTGGAACTTGTGCCGTATAGCCCTGGACATGTTATAGATGGAATCGCCAATGCTCTCGATTTCAGAAATCTCCTTGAGCATGGACTGCAGCACCCGCTTACTTTCCGGGCTCAGGCGGCCTTCACTCACCTTGTTCAGGTAACCTGCAATCTCGATTTCCATCTTGTCGCTGATGTTCTCGTACTTCTCGATTCGGGCGAATAGCTTCGTGAACTCTCCCTCATCCTTCATCTTGAGCAAGTCCGGCACAAAGCGGAACATCTTCAGGGTGCGTTCGGCAAACAGGTTGATTTCTTTACGGGCTTCGAACAGGGAAAGTTCGGCAGTACTCATGAGGCCAGCGCTGATAAACTTGATGCTGAAATCTTCGCCATCTTCCTTTTCACGGATAATCTTGCAGATGATATTTTCCATGGGTTTGATAAACCAGATGAGGATCGCCACGTTGCAGAGGTTGAATGCCGTATGGAATCCGGACAGGGCGTAAGTCACCCGCACGCTGGCCTCGGCAATTTCTTCTTGGGTCTGGGGGACAAAGTTCGGGTCAAAGCCCACGATATGGCAAACCATGTTCACGAAGGGGTGGAAAACAATCAGTACCCACACCACGCCGAACACGTTGAAAAGCATGTGGGCCAGGGCAGCACGCCGAGCCTGAGTGCTGGCCGAAAGGGCCGCCAGGTTCGAAGTCACCGTGGTTCCGATGTTTTCACCCATCACAAGGGCAATGCCCTGGTAAATCGGGAGCACCCCGCTACTGCAAAGAAGGAGGGTAATGGCCATGATGGCGGCAGATGACTGCACGCACATGGTAAGGACACTTCCCAAAAGCAGGAACAACAAGGTGGACAGAATGCCCCAGTTGCCGCTGGCCGCAAAAAAGTCAATGACCGCCTGGTTGTGGGACAAGTCCATGGCCACCGCATTTTCGCGTAGGGTGGTAAGCCCCAGGAACATGAAAGAAAATCCGAAAACAAATTCGCCGAAACTCTTGACGTTGCTTTTCCGCACATAGGAGAGGATAATTCCCAGGGCAAAGAAGGGCCACACGAAATTACTCATGTTGAACTGGAATCCGAAGATGGACATAATCCAGGCCGTGGCCGTGGTACCGATGTTCGCCCCCATAATAACAGGAATGGCCTGCTTAAGGGTAAGCAGACCAGCATTGACGAAACTGACGGTCATGACGGTAGTGGCAGTAGAAGACTGCACGGCGGCGGTAATAAAGGTTCCCGTAAGCAATCCACCGGCCCGATGCTTGGTCATAGTGCCAAGAAACGCACGAAGGTGTCCACCGGTAAGTTTCTGGAGGCCTTCACTCATGGTCTTCATGCCGAACATGAGGAGCGCGAGGCATCCAAGCATCTTGAGAATCATTAAGGTCATAGGTTTTTCCTATTCATTGGCGCCGCTTACCGGGGTCATCGTCGCTGCCTTTCAGCTAGTCCGGATTTGCATCGTAGAATCATTTGTTTCTAAATCTATACACAAAAAATAGAAATCCCCCTTGAATCGTCAAAGGGGAACAACCTTATTTTTGGGTTAGAGAACGCTTATACGCAAGCAGTCTATCCAATTTCTGTAAAAGGCAAATCATTTCGTCTTTTTCTTTTGCTTGGCCGAAAGCCTCTTGAATTCGTCCCTGGCCTTTTTCATGTCGGCAAGGAACGCCTCTTCGGCATGTAAGCGGGCAAAAACCGCCGTAACCACGGCCTTGGAGGCCTCGATATCACTTTGCCAGTGGTAACCCGCAATCACACGACTCTGGCCCCATTCGTAGCCGTACTTTAGCAGTGCGTCCTGGGCCGCCGGATTGATTTCAGCAAGCAGGAGCGCCATGCCCCAGCCACGAACAGTATGGCCCGAAGGGTACGAACCGTTATTCAGGTGGCTTTCTTCGGCACTCGGAATCAGGGTCGGCTCCTTGAAGCGGGCGTAAGGGCGCACCCTCATGTAATGTTTCTTTGCAACGCGGGAAACAAGACGCATGGTGAATATCCCGCGCTTAAGCACGTTCATAATGGCGGGCGTGTTCTTTTCCGAAATTTCCATGCCAAAGGGTTCACTGAACATCTTCGCCATCTCGGCATCATCCGTCACAGCCTGGGCGATGGCCAAATTCGCCCGAGCCGTATCAGCCACCCGTACAGACTTTCCCCACTTGTACTGCGCCATGTCGTAGGCAAATGCCGCCGAATTCGTGTCCGGCGGAGGCGGATAAAACTTGAGAGCGTTGGGCAAGGCATCACCTTCTGCATAGGGCTTAGGGTCGTCAGCCGACCAGCAAAGAACAGCACCCAGTAAAGCGACTACGAAAACGGATTTTTTGAACAAAGTCATTATAAATATCCTTGAATTAAATCTACGCAAACGGCGCCCGACGCCTTGCGCCATTATTCTATTTTACTTTACCACAACGGCCTTGCCATTATGGTAATAGGTTCCCTTAACCGTAGGTTTGCCTTTCAGCAAGCGCCCCTGCAAATCGAACCAGCGATCCGCTCCCTGAGCGACAGGGGCAGAAACACTACGGGGAAGTGCCATCGAAGCATCCCCATTCTCCGGCAAAGAACCTCTAAGCGTATCGTGAGAAATTACCGGCAGCAGGGGCGAATCGTCCAGGCTACGACTGGAGCTGCTCTGCTTTACGCTGGAACTGCTTTTCGCCGAAGCGGAACTGGCAGGCGCTACCGATGCCGAACTGGCAGGTTTCAACGCTGACGAACTCGACACCTTATGAACCGAAGAACTGGACTGATTCTGCTTCACCGAACTGGAAACATTGGTCGCAAGCGAACTGGACAAATTCTGCTCCACCGACGCAGAACTGACTGTCTCATTCTGGCTGGAACTGGAGCTGCCCCCATTCTCCAAACTGGAACTTGAAGCGGAAACAATGACCACGTCTATATGGCTGGGTAAATCTTCTGCAACCAAGGGAGCAACAGCCCCCAAGGCAAAAGCAAAACCAACAACACAAGACAGTCGCTTCATATACCGAAATATATATTTTATTCCAAGCAAGCGCAATCCTGCACAAACCCGCAAATTTGAGCCAAATCACACCAAACTGTAAACCATGGCGATAGCCTGGCTGGCAATTCCTTCGCCACGGCCCGTAAATCCCAGTTTTTCGGTGGTAGTTCCCTTGATTCCAATCTGTTTCACGTCCAGGCCAAGCACTCGGGCGATGTTCGCCTTCATCTGGTCCTTGTGAGGGTTCACCTTGGGCCGTTCGCACATCACAATACTGTCGATGTTCACGATTTCAAAACCGGCCTTGCGGACTTCTTCCCCCACCTTGCGGAGCAGTTCCAGACTGTCGGCTCCCTTGAAAGCCGGGTCCGTATCCGGAAAGTACGTCCCGATGTCGCCGAGACCGGCAGCACCCAAAAGAGCGTCACTGATGGCATGCAACAGCACATCGGCATCGCTATGGCCCAAGAGACCTTTCTCGTAGGGAATATCTACCCCGCCGATAATGCACTTGCGGCCTTCTACCAGTTTATGGACATCAAAACCGATTCCGGAGCGATAAACTTTTTCCATACCCACCTCAAGGATTCCAACTGCAGAAATTTTCCAGGACTTTCAGACCCACGTCGCCGCTCTTTTCCAAATGGAACTGGGAGGCCACCAGGTTGTCCTTGCCGATAAGTCCCTGGAAGGTTTGGGTGCCGTAGGTGGTTTCAGCAAAGGCGTTCTCCGCAGGCACCACCGGATGATACGAATGCACGTAATAAAAGTCAGATCCGCTCCGGACACCTGCCATAATCGGATGATCCTGGGTAAAGTTCACCTGGTTCCAGCCCATGTGAGGAATCTTCAGGCCCGGTTCATCTTTGAACCGCACCGCACGCCCCGGAATAAGACCGAGGGTCTTCACGCCGCCGTCTTCTTCGCTTTCTTCCAGAATAATCTGGCAGCCAATACAGATTCCAAGCACCGGGTTTCCCGCCTTTACCACAGTCTTGATGGCATCTCCAATACCCGTGCGGGTCAGGGTTTCCATGGCAGACGCAGCAGCCCCCACACCCGGGAACACCAGGCGGGAGGCCTTTGCAATTTCATCGGCATCCCGGCTGGACTTTGCGTCCACCCCGATGCGCGCCAAAGCATTCATTACCGAAGTCAGGTTTCCGGCATTGTAATCCACGACGATTACACTCATAAATTTACTCCTTGCACCAGGGGTAATCCACCTGCATACGGGAACGGATATAACTTGCCCGTAGCGGGTAGTCCAGGGCGGCATCCATCTGCATTACCCCGACAACCCCATCCTTGGCTCGCGCTTCCAAATTAGAAATATCGTCCCATGGTTTGGCATGCCCCGTACCCTTTCCGCCTGCATCATATCCTACATCGGCCAGAATAGGTTTCTTCAAGGTTTCATAAAGTTTTTTCCATGTGAGCTTGTTGGCGCTCCTGATTTTTTCAGAATCGGCCAAAGTGCGACCGCCAGAAGTACTCACGTAATCCACCAAGGACATATCGAAATTGGAGAACCACTTTTCCAGTCCCATCGAATCCTTGTCGGAAACCCAGGGAGAAATATCTATGGCAATCTTGGCATCGGGCAAATAAGCCTTGATGGTATCAACAATCTGTTTAAAATAGACGCCCATCATAGAATCGGGAATGCCCCCATTCAACTGTTCCTCCCCTTTGTTGGCTACGCTCTGTTCCGATGCCATCTCAGAATACTGGTAAAAGTCCGGCTCAATCATCCAGATGGACTCAAATTTCTCACCAATGTCTAACAAATTATAGGCTTGGAAGGCCATTCCTTCTGCATATTGCCTGTAACGATACAAAATTGAATCTTCAAAAAACTCACGCATCAAATTTGCGCCATGAACACAAAGTGATTTTTTTCCTCTTGACTTCGCAACATCGCAATCGTCCATTCCATGATCCTTGCCAAACTCCGCTATTACGTAGGCGTAAACCATTGGTGTTGCGAAAATCTCTAAGCTGGTCCTTACCATGCGCTTTTCAAACTCGTTGTAAAAAGGATTGTCTCCTAACCAGACAGAAACATAATCCAATCCGGCATAGTAAATAGAATCTTCGTGAGCATTCTGCCAGGCCGCTCCAAAATTGAACTGGCAGGGATCAAAACCCGGCTTGTGTTCCTTGACCGAATCGGGCGTCCATTTCCCATTTTCACAAACTAAAAAAGTAACGCCTTCTTCTTGCCAGCGATAGGTATTTTCTTCATTCGCCTCGCAAGGTTCCAAAGGCTGTACGGCCTCCCCTTCGCCCGGATTATCTCCAGGTTGGGTGGAAGACTCATCGTCACCGCAAGCGATAAAGATTACAAACAAGAAAAAGAAATAAATTTTCAACTTCATATTTATCCTTTTTTACCCATTCTCCTGCGCCAAAGATAGAATTTTTAGAAACTTAGAGACAGTTTACTGCCATAAGAACCGTTATATGGATTGATTGACGGTTCTAATCTAAACTCCAATGCCTGAAGGCGGCTTGAATTGTAACGTTCCAGGGATTCCCGGTAACGTGCGGCACGACGGAGTTTGGCTCCTCCTACAATTTTGAGGGTTACACCTACACCCAAAACGACTCCCCCTGCTATGGCTACTCCATACCCCGTAAAAAACTCTAGGAATTCTTCGTCATTACAGCCATAATCTTCATTTCCACAGCGATCCGCCCCTTCATACGCGTCAACCATCATGAGAACTCCAAGCAGCAAGCCAGCTCCACCACCAATCATCATGCCGTTTCCGGCACTGCGTTTCTTTTCTCCAGAAAGGGTATAACGTTCCACCAGGTTCTGGTAATAGGCGGCACTGTCTATGCCATTAACGTATCTACTCGACCCCGAAGTAGAAACCGGTTCAGGATTCTGCGACGTCGGTGCAGGGGCGGCAACAGGAGCTATTCTCGGAACAGTTCCCTTCTCGTGGATAAGCCCGATTGTGCGGCCCTGCTCGTCTATGACATAGGTGGTGTCCATCTCCTGAGCCTGGGCTAGGAGAGTGAGCAAAAGAACAAAAACGCAAATCGCGATTTTCATGGCAAGAAAGATAAAAAATACAAGCAAATCCCGGCTCCAGACAACGCTAGCATCAGGGATTTTATATATTCAGAATATGCCCAACGAAAACAACGACTTAAGCAACATTGACCTCGACGCCCTCGTGAACAACATGAGCTCCATCAACAGCGAAGACTACTGGTTCACCAAGGTCAGTAAAATCGAGGAACACGACGAAAAGGCGCCAGAGAAACAACAAGGGCGGGCTTAGCCCTTCGAGCGCAATTCCTTGGGCGACGCAGATTTTTTTCACGAACGCCGCTACTGGTTCAAAAAGTCCAGCGCCTCGCCAGCCAGTTCCACGCAGCGGTTGCAGGGGATGACCTTGTTCGGGCGAATTTCGCTGCACTTGGTAAAGTTCTGCGCACCGCGCCTGAAAAAGTCCTCGATGGCATCGGCATGGTCGGGCTGCATCATCTTGGCCGCATAGAGCGCACCGCATTGGCCGTTCGGGGCCTTGCCTCCACCGAAAGCACGGAACATCTCGGCGGCGTCCATCGCCTCCGCTTCGGACTTGCCCGTGGCGCGGGCGTAGCCGTAAGCCACCGACATGGCACAGTTCCCGCGATGCGACCCATGAAAGTTCTTTGAAAGTTCAGCAATGGACATAAATGCTCCCTATCGAAATTCCTACGAACCAATATACAATATTTCATCAACTGTAATTCGTCTAGAAATAAAAACTCCGCAAACGATGTTGCGGAGTTGATAAATCCAGAAATTTTTTCAGTTGCGAGCAGAGCAAAAAAAGAAACCCTCGCGAGCACGAAAGTTTCTATATAATTCAACTTTTTCTTAGAGGCGAGTGAGACAAGGCGGAGGGACCGAAGCTGTATAAGACATA
>CAMKMX010000032.1 GCA_946414025.1 uncultured Fibrobacter sp. | reverse complement strand
ACGGCAAGGTTTACCGCCGCACGCCCGAAGTTTTCGACTGCTGGTTTGAATCCGGTTCTATGCCGTATGCCAGCCGCCATTACCCGTTCGAAAACAAGGAACTCGTGGAACGCAGCTTCCCGGCAGACTTCATTGCCGAAGGCCTTGACCAGACTCGTGGTTGGTTCTACACCTTGACCGTGCTTTCTAACGCTTTGTTCCAGAAGCCGGCATTCAAGAACGTGATTGTGAATGGTATTATCTTGGCCGAAGACGGTTCTAAGATGAGTAAGTCCAAGCGCAACTACCCGGACCCGAACGACCTCATCGAACGCACCGGTGCCGACGCTATCCGCTTGTTCATGATCAACTCCGCCGCCTTGAAGGCCGAAGACCTGCGCTTTAGCGAAGAAGGCGTGAAGGGCATCGTGAAGCAGGTGATGCTCCCGCTTTGGAACGCCGTTGCATTCTTTGTGTCTAACCACAACGCCGACGCCGCCAAGGGCCAGCTCAACTGGAAGCCGGGTCAGGAAGTCAAGAGCGACAACGAACTTGACCGCTGGATGCTTGCGACCCTGCAGGATTTGGCTGCCAAGGTCGAAGTGGAAATGAAGGCCTACCGCCTGTACAACGTGGTGCCCGCCGTGATTGCCGCGGTGGATGACCTCACGAACTGGTACGTGCGCCGCAGCCGTCGCCGCTTCTGGAAGAGCGAAAACGATGGCGACAAGAACGCCGCCTACGCAACCATGTACAAGGTCTTGGTGGACTTCTCCAAGATTCTCGCTCCGTTCCTCCCGCTCCTCGCCGAAGAAATCTACCAGATTCTCGTTCGCGAAGTCGATGCTAACGCTCCGGTGAGCGTGCACCTCTGCGAATTCCCGAGCGCCGACAAGTCCCTCATGGACGAAAAGCTCGTGGAACGCATCGCCATGGTGCGTGGCATGGTCGAAATGGGCCGCGTGATTCGTGCTACGAACAACGTAAAGAACCGTATGCCGATTGCCAGCATGACGGTGGTTGCTCATGGCACCGAAGAAAAGAACGTCGCCGAGACCATGAAGGACTTGATCCTCGAAGAACTCAACGTTCGCGAAATGAAGTTCTTGGAAGATGAGACGAAGCTCGTGAAGCTCTCCGCCAAGCCGAACTTCCTCGCCATCAAGGCGAAGGGCCCGGATTACGCGAAGAACATGAAGGTGATTTCTGCCAAGCTGAATTCGCTGAGCGTCGATGAAATCAAGGCTCTGCAGAATGGAGAGACGATCAAGTTCGACTTTGGTGAAGTCGGTGCAGATTGCCTGATGCTCAACCGCATCGTGGCCGACGGCATGGCCGTGGAAGCCAACCAGCACTTTACCGTGGCTCTGGACTTGAAGATCACGGACGAACTCCGCCGCGCCTGCGTGGCCCGCGAACTCGTGAACCGCATCCAGAACCGCCGTAAGGACCAGAACTACGCCATCACCGACAAGATTGAAGTGACGCTGTTCTCTGCAAGCGACGTGTTCAAGCAGGCCGTCGCGGAGAATGAGGCTTACATTGCGGGAGAGACGCAAGCGGTCGCTATCAAGTGGGCTGCTGCCGCCGATGGCCTCGAAGCCAACGACGCTGATGGAGAGGCCTTCGCCTTCACGACGGTTAAGGCTTAATCAAAGAGAATGGTTTAAATCAAAAATGGCGTTCCCCGTGGGAGCGCCGTTTCCTTTTTTCTGAAAATTATCTATCTTCAAAACGAAAGAACAGAGATGATCTGAAGAGAGAAAAATGGGTGATATAAAAGTATTCATCAGCAGTGTTCAGCGAGAGTTTGCTTGCGAACGACGACTCTTGTGCGATTATATCCGGACGGATTCCCTGCTCGGTCGTTTCTTTGTGCCGTTTATTTTTGAGGATATGCCTGCATCCGAGGTTTCTGCACAAAAGGCGTATCTTGCTCAAGCTGCCGAAAGCCATATTTATTTGGGTATTTTCGGCACGCAATACGGCTACGAGGACTCTGAGGGCGTTTCACTCACGGAACGTGAATACGATACAGCAAAGGCTCATTTTGTACATCGGTTGGTGTACACGTTGCGAACTGAATCCAAGCGAGAGCCAAAGGAACAAGTTTTTGTAAAGAAGGTCGAGCAGGAACTTGTCCGTCGCAGCTTTACCACCTACGAAGAACTACGCACAGCCGTTTACAACTCTCTCATTGATTATCTGGAACAAAAAGAATTCATTCGTAAGGCTCCCTTTGATGCTGCGGCTCATCCGGTTGCAACTTACGATGATATTGACCCTGAGCGGGTGCGGACATTCATCAACAGGGCAAAGGAAAAACGCAATTTCCCGCTGACATTTGCCGATGGTATGGAAAAGATTTTTTCGGGCATACATGTATTGACGGATGACGGTCGCTTGACAAATTCAGCTCTACTCCTTTTTGCCAAGGATCCGCAACGGTTCTTCCGCACATCGGAGGTTCGCTGCGCTCAGTTCTATGGCACAAAAGTGGAAAAACCCATCCGCAATTATCAAGTGTTCGCAGGTTCGCTCTTTGAGATGATAGATAAGGCCGTTGGTTTCGTAATGTCGCGCATAGACGCTCGCGTGGGTACTCGCGACCATTCGGCGGATGCTCCTGTGGATTACGAATTGCCGGAAAGTGCCGTGGCAGAAGCTATTGCCAATGCCGTTGCGCATCGTGACTATACCAGCAATGCCAGCGTGCAGGTGATGCTTTTTCGTGATCGTGTCGAGATTTGGAACCCTGGACGGCTTCCCGATGGTTTTACTGTACAGAAACTGCGTGAAATGCATTCGTCTGAGCCCACAAATCCCGTCATTGCGCACCCGTTGTTCCTTGCCGGCTATATTGAGCATTTGGGAACAGGAACGACCGATTTGATAGCGGCTTGTGAACAATATGGTCTCCAGACACCGGAATTTTACCAGGCAGAAGACTTCCGCACGGTCATATATCGTAAGACAAAGGTGTCAGACCCCGATGAAAAAGTAACCAACTCCAGCGAAAAGGTAACCAACCTTGACAAAAAAGTAACCAACTTAGGCGGGGAAGTAACCAAGCATGGTGGAAAAGGTGATAAAATGCGTCTTACTGCCAAGCAGCAAAAGGTACTGGAATTTTGCAATGAAATGCCCCGAACGGCACAAGAAATTTTGGACATGTTAGGCGTAAAAAATCAAACAAAGACGCGTCAGCAATATACTACCAAATTGGTTATGATGGGTATGCTTCGCCCGACTACCACGGCTTCCCATGATCCAAACCGCAAATACATCACGTCGCATGGCGAACGGGATGATTAAGCCCCCATTACAACTTGGAACAGCCCTTTTCCTTTACAAATTGGCCCAAAAATTCGCCATTTTTGGCACAAAATCGCACTTTCTTGTAAATTATCTGTGCGTTTAGCCTGAATTTATGTTATTTTTAAATTGGACATATAAGAGAGTTTTTGCTCTTGTTCTCTAACTGAAATCTGCAAATTTCACTTGCGTGAGAACAAGGCGAACGCTCACGTAGATACGTTTAACGAGCCGCCCATAGCGGTTCTTTTGGGCGTATTTCGACAAACTGTGGAAACATCTACAGTCGTGTCGCCCATTTTTGGGGCGTGGGTCGTTTGCGTTTATCACGCATAGGCATTGCAGAGCCTCAGTTAGATAAACCGCAGCGAACCCGCACCCCTTTTTTGTATTCACTCGAAATAGGTGTCGCGCTTTCTAAGCCGAGCAAGGCGAAACTCCATAGGATTTTAACCGATGGAGGCCGTCATGGCTTGGAACAAAAACGTAAACACGAACGCGCCTAGCAAAAGCTTCATTGCGAACCTGCTGAAAGCAGGTGTGGCAATCTCTATATGTGCTATTCTATTCGCTTGCGGCGATGAGGTGACGAACGAGAACATCACCCAGATCGTGCAAGAGAACATGGCGGTCGTTGCCGATGTTTCCAAACTTCCCGATTGCACGTCTGAAAACGAAGGGCAACAGGCTCTGGTCAAGGATGAACCGTCACCGCGTATTTGTGTCGATGGCAAGTGGTTCGCGACTTTTTCGGATTACACCGATAAGTTGGATGACTTCAAGTGCTCCGCAGAAAAATTGAAAGACGGCAGCGGCCTAAAGATTTTGTGTAACGGCGATTCCATAGGCGTTGTTCTAAATGGCACCAACGGTTCTAATGGCGTAAACGGTGCGCAAGGTATTCAAGGCGAGAAAGGTGATAAGGGCGACACCGGAGCGCAGGGCATCCAAGGCGAAAAAGGCGACAAGGGTGATACCGGAGCGCAGGGTATCCAGGGCGAAAAAGGCGACAAGGGTGATACCGGAGCGCAGGGCATCCAAGGTGAGAAAGGTGACAAAGGTGACACTGGTGCGCAGGGTATCCAGGGCGAAAAAGGCGACAAGGGTGATACCGGAGCGCAGGGCATCCAAGGTGAGAAAGGTGACAAAGGTGACACTGGTGCGCAGGGTATCCAGGGCGAAAAAGGTGACAAGGGTGACACTGGTGCGCAGGGTATTCAGGGTGAAAAAGGTGACAAGGGTGATGATTGTTCAGTAGTACGTGTGGATGACATCATAACAATCAATTGTGGTGAAAATAATGTTGCTCTTGATGTCAATGAAATACGGGGACTTTGTCCTATTGCTAATGAAGGAATGGTTGTAAAAAAACATATTTCAAATTATCAAGATTCTGTATATAGTTGTAAAAATGGATTTTGGGAAGGCTCGATCGAATTAACTTACGGGACTTTGATTGATTCAAGAGATCAGAAGGTGTATAAAACTGTTACTATAGGTTCTCAAATATGGATGGCTGAAAATTTGAACTATTATGATAGCATTGTGTATCCTGGAATACAGGGCCGTTCCAAGTGCGATAGTTGTGCAAAATATGGCCGCCTTTATACGGCATCGGCGGCATATGACAGTGCCGGAACATTTTCAACAAATGCAAAAGGGTGTGGCAAGGAATCCATGGAATCACTATGTCGTATAACATTGCCTATTAGGGGTATCTGCCCTGAAGGATGGCACATACCAACAAGAGATGAATGGTACATTCTTTATAACAACGTGGGGCAGTCTTCTTATGCATTGCAGGCAAAAAATATGGGTTGGTCAAATGCCACCGATATTTATGGTTTTTCGGCGCTTCCTGCAGGAAAGTGGGTAAGTCTTAACGCAGTCGCTGGAGGGACCCATACTGGCTTTTGGGCTATCTATGGCAAAAATGGTTCTTATTCTTATCTACAATATGCCTGTTTTGCAGAAAGTCTATCAGGGAGTGACAAATTCTACATCTGCCTTCAAGAATATTGGGAATATCTTGTATCTGTTCGTTGCCTTAAGGACGATGATTAGCGCTTTTACCAAAGGAGATCCGTATGACTTTGAAGTTAAGACAGATTCTATCATTCTCCATAATTTACGCTATGATGATTGTGTGGCTTGCCGCCTGTGGTGATGATATGACGAATGAGAATATCACCCAAATCGAGCAAGAAGGTGTAGTGGTCGTTGCTGATGAATCTAATCTCCCCGATTGCACTTCTGAAAGCGAAGGTCAGCAGGCTTTAATTAAGGATGAACCGTCGCCGCGTATTTGTGTCGATGGCAATTGGCTTGCTACTTATTCGGATTATACCGACAAGTTGGACGACTTCAAGTGCTCCGCTGAAAAGTTGAAAGACGGTAGCGGTCTAAAGATTTTATGCAATGGGGATTCCATCGGGATTCTCTTGAATGGCGCCAACGGCTCTAGCGGCATAAATGGAACTCAGGGCATCCAAGGCGAGAAAGGCGACAAGGGCGATACCGGTGCGCAGGGCATCCAGGGCGAGAAGGGTGACAAGGGGGATACAGGGGAGCAGGGTGCTCAAGGGAAAAAAGGAGATAAAGGAGACACTGGTGAACAAGGCGTCCAAGGTGAGAAGGGCGACAAGGGCGATACAGGGGAGCAGGGTGCTCAAGGGGAAAAAGGAGATAAAGGAGACACTGGTGAACAAGGCGTCCAAGGTGAGAAGGGCGACAAGGGCGATACAGGGGAGCAGGGTGCTCAAGGGGAAAAAGGAGATAAAGGAGACACTGGTGAACAAGGTATTGAAGGAGAAAAAGGCGAGAAGGGCGATACGGGTTCAAGTTGCTCTGTTAATCGTGTAAATGATTTCATTATGATTACTTGTGGCGAAAAAAGAGCCAATATCGATATCAATGAAATAATGGATACTTACAATTTGGATTTCTGTTCTGCAGAAAATGAGGGTGTTGTTGTAAAAAGACATTACTCTCCTAGCCAAGATTCTGTATATAGGTGCCAAAACGGGGCTTGGGTATTTTCTCTAGAATTAGCATATGGGACTTTAATTGATGAGAGAGATCAAAAAATATATAAGACCATTGTTATCGGAAATCAAGTTTGGATGGCGGAAAACCTGAATTATGCTTATCTACAGCCACAGGGACAATCTGATTCTAGTAGCTACTGCTTTAATGACATTCCAGAGAATTGTGATACATTTGGACGGTTATATAGTTGGACTGTAGCGATGGATAGTGCTGGAGTTTTTAGTTTGAGTGGTAAGGGGTGTGGCTTAGGCGTTTCCTGCAGTCCGTCATATCCTGTACGTGGAGTATGTCCCGAAGGTTGGCATTTGCCTGATTCTACAGAGTGGAGGACTCTATACAATTTTATGAATAATTCCTCTTATGCTATGCAAATGAAGGGAGTCAAAAAATGGGTGTATGCAACAAATGCATATGGTTTTTCTGCTATACCGATGTCAAACGGCCGCAACTATGCCGAATTTTGGAGTTCAACGGATGATAAAAAAGAAAATTATGGAGCCTACTATTGGCGCTTGGATCCCGACGAAGCGGACCTTTTGGAGACTGACAAGGAGAATGTTTTTTCGGTACGTTGCGTAAAAAATTCCGATTAGGAATAAGTCGCAAAAAGGTTTTGTTCAAGGAGTTTAATCTTGATTCAATGTTTGAATTGTAGAGGGTGTTCTGGTTCTGAATGGCAAACTCGAAATGATGATTGGGGGGATGAATATGATAATCTTGTAGAAGGGGTTTCAAATGGGGTGCTTATTGTAGGAGAAGACCCTTACCCGACAAGAGCGACTGGAATTGCATTTTGAAAACCAACATGGTATGAGTTGCTGGATGATCAATATTCTGCGTTGCCTCTATTTTGTGGAATGGGAATTAATTTGAAACTTGCAGCCTTAAATAACCTTCTATTTCCGACCCCAAAAGAATTCTTCCATTTTATGCTTCAAGAGAAGATTGCTTTTGCTAATGTAAAAGACGAGAATGGCAATAAAAATACCCATTTGAACACCAACGATTGGTTGAAAAAAGAACGTTTTTCAGCCGTAATTGCTTGTGGCAAGAGCCCTTACGAATTTATAAAGCATGAAATAAATGGTCTAGGCATTCATTTGGTAAAGGTTGTTCACCCATCCATCCGTAATTACATCTATCATAGGGCGGAATGGAATAAGTATTGGAGTTATCATGGTGCTTGTCTAGATAGAATTCATGATAGTGGGTGTTATGAATTTGTAAAAAATATCATTGATGAAGTAAACAAAAGACTATGTAGCTGTTAGCTTTTTCGCGTTAGGGATAGTGACCCCTTGGGGCGGCGCTGTGGCGCCGTTGCAAGAGCGGCGCGGGTGTGCCGCAGGTGCGCACGGGGCGCCTTGCAATATAGCCCGCCCTTGCCGTAGGCAAGGGAACGCCCAAAAAAATTTTGACCGTAGCTCACCGCTGCGGTCTTTTTATAGACTTGCACGATTTTAGTCAAGTTGCACCTAAGCAGCCAACCTTCTATTCCGCGAATCCCGGAGGGGGCAGGTGCATGCCTGCCATCAGGAGTTTGTTGTCGCGGGCGTGTTGCATAATGCGCTTGCGGCTTTCGGCGGATTTCGGCTTGTCCATGTCGTAGTTGGAGTTGATTTCGGGGTGGTCCTTCTGCAGGGCGTAACCGTGCATCAAATCACCGACGATAAGCAGGTTTGCCAGCTGGAATGCGGTGTGGCCCGGCGTATGCCCGACGGCGTCCATCGCGAGCACTCCGTGGGGGAGGCTGTCGCCGAAGGCGAACAGGTGCAGGCTATCCTTGTAGAGCGCCATGATGTTCTTCTGCAAATCGTTTTTCGGGATGTCGTTCATCCAGGCGTCGTATTCCACCTTGCCCGCATACACGGCGGCGTTCTTGAAAACCTTCGTGTCGTTGCCGGCATCATCCTTTGCGACAAGGCCTGCAATGTGATCCACATGGAAATGCGTGAGATACACGTGCCCGATGCTGTCGGGATTCACGCCCAAAGCGGCAAGGCGGCTCATGAGCTGCCCGCCGAATGCCCCGAGGCCAGCATCGAACAAAATGTACTTGCCGTCCACTTTCACGAGGAACGTGCTCACGCTGGCCGGGATGCCGTCGGGCATGTTCAGGCTG
Organism: uncultured Fibrobacter sp.; assembly: GCA_946414025.1. Lineage (GTDB taxonomy): Bacteria > Fibrobacterota > Fibrobacteria > Fibrobacterales > Fibrobacteraceae > Fibrobacter. The sequence goes on along the minus strand of CAMKMX010000032.1, from coordinate 24,351 downwards.
TTGTAGAGCGAGTCGCTAGCGTCACTGAACAGCGTGCGCGGCATCAGCCTTTCGCCCTCGTTGTCCTGAATCCATGTGACCGTCACGCCGTTTGAAAGCGTAATCGTCTTGGTGCCTGCGACCTGTGGGGCGGTTGCTGAGCCAGTCGAAGCATCGGCGGACTTCTCGGAACCTGTGACAGCGGTATTTGCCGGTGCGGCGGTTTCAACGCCCGCAGTTTCCGCGGTGGCGGTTTCCTTGGCGGTCTTGGTGTCGCTGCAGGCAATAATAAAAGTCAAAAAAACAACGCTTCCAAAAATGGCGAAGAATTTCTTCCACATAGCGGGAAACTCAAGTTTTTCGCCCAAATGCCCTGTTTTGTATATCATAAAGTCTCCTGTATAGAGACATATATAACAACAAAACTGATATTCCTAAGTTATTTTTCGGGCTTTTCCTCGATTTTCACGATGGGTTCGTCCATCATGCGTTCGGCGATAACCTCGGGAGTCTCTTCGGCAACGGCAGCGTTGGATTCTTCGGGCATCCAGGGCTTGTCCAGGCTCTTTTCCCAAGAAACGGTAGGCGCCTGCACCACCTCGTGGGACGTATCCACCACGGGGAGGCCGAGAATTTCGCGGGCCCGGTTCAGGGCTGCATCGATGTTACCCAGGGCGTTTTCTTCGCCCAGCTGTTTCAGCACCCCTGCGCGGGTCAAGGCCACCACAGGCTGGGCATGCACGCCACTCAAGAGCAGCTGCGTGCCTTCGCTATTGCAGCGGTTCAGCAGGTCCTCGATCATCTGGATACCGGCAGCGTCAATACTGGACACGCTACGCATACGCAAAATGAGAATCTTCGGCTTGTCGGAGATGCGGGCCATGGTATCCTTGAACTTGTCCACCGCGCCAAAGAACAGGGAGCCGGCCAGTTCGTAAACGGCCACGCCCTTGGGCACCTGGCGGCTAAGCTCGTTGTGGGCCGCCTCTTCGTCGTCTTCCTTGAGGGCTTCGGTCACCGTTTCCACTTCGGCAACGTCACTCATGCGCTTGATGAAGAGGACTGCGGCCAAAAGCACGCCCACTTCGATGGCCACCGTCAAATCGATAATCACCGTGAGGAAAAACGCCACCAGCATCACGATCACGTCGCTCTTGGGAGCCTTGAACATCTTGATAAAGCTCCGGTAGCCGCACATGTTGAAAGCCACCTGGAAAAGCACGGCAGCAAGTGCCGCCATAGGGATCATCTCGGCGTACTTGCCAAGCACCAGCATAATAAGCAATAACACCACCGCATGCACCAGGCCCGAAACCGGGCTCACCGCACCGTTACGGATGTTTGTAGCCGTACGGGCAATAGCACCCGTTGCAGGAATACCGCCAAAGATGGGAGACAAAATGTTGGCGATACCCTGGCCAAAGAGTTCCGTGTTGGAGCGGTGCTTGGTAGAGGTCATACCGTCGGCCACCACGGCACTGAGCAAGGACTCGATGGCGCCCAGCATGGCGATGGTCAAGGCCGGCTGGAACACCTTCTGCATCATTTCGAGGCTAATGTTGGGCAGATGGGGCACCGGAAATCCGCTGGGGATATGGTTTTTCATGCCGATGGTCACCACGCCGTGACCGTTCACCGGGTCGTCCCAGCCCAGCACCTTCACAAGGACCGTGGCCACCACGATGGCCACCAGGGAACCCGGAACCTTCGTCGTAATTTTCGGCCACAAGATACATACAGCCAGAGCAACTAGCCCCACGATAACCGCATATATATTTACAGTGTCAAAGGAGGAGGCGTAAAGCTTGATTTTCCCGACCGCATCGGCAGGGTCCTTGGCCAAAAACCGCAGGCCAAAGAAGTTAGGCACCTGGCCCAAGGCGATGATGATGGCAATACCCGCCGTAAAGCCAACGGTCACCGGGTAGGGGATAAACTTGATGATGGCGCCAAACTTCGCCAACCCGAAAATCACCAGGAAGATACCGGCAAGCAAAGTGGCCGAAGCTAGACCGTCGTAGCCATACTGGCTTACGATGCCATAGACAATCACGATGAAGGCACCGGTGGGTCCGCCAATCTGGAAACGGGAGCCGCCCAAGAGGGAAATGGCAAAGCCCGCGATGATGGCGGTGTAAAGCCCCTGCTCGGGACCCACGCCCGAAGCGATAGCGAAGGCGATTGCCAGCGGGAGCGCCAAAATGCCCACGATAATCCCGGACATCAGGTCACGGGTAAACTCCTTGCGGGTATACCCCCGCTTTATGGTACGGGCAAATTCCGGGGTTATCGTCGTCTTGACGCCAGACAGGAAACTCTTGACAGATTCCTTGGCATGGATACTAGTCATCGGGCACTCCGTTCTAAAGAACGGCGCCAAATTTAGAAAACTTTACAAGCCCCGTTAAGGGGGAAAGGGAAAAAGAAACTGCTACAGCAGGCCCTTCTTGGCGCTCCTCATCAGGTTCTTGACCTGCTTGTTGGTCAGCTGAGGCACGTCGGCGTCACGCTCGCGGCGGGACTTGGGGGCGCACTCTTCGCACAGGAGCCTGGTCACCGTACCGAAGCTGGTAGCACCATCCATCTTATCGGCCTGGCGGGAGCGGTAGGGCTTCACCAGAGCTTCCTTGTGGCACTTGTCGCAGATGCCCATCTTGGGAGGAGCGGGTTCACGTTTCTCTTTTTTCTTCTTTTCTTCTTCGTCCATGGCCCAGGCGCGAGCGCTAGCGGCATTCTTTGCGGCAAAATGATCATCAAAAAGACTCATACTAACTCCTATTTCAACTCTTTTAATATACAATCTTCCAGGAACATAGAAAGCAGGGTGATGCACAAAGAGGTGGGTTTGGAGGCCTCCGAAAAGAGGCTACGGCCGAACTTTCCCCGTTCTTCCTGCTTTTCCAGGAACTTTCGCACGTGGGATTCCCAGTCGAAGACCCCAATGCGTTCCGGTGCCAAGTCCACAAAGCCCCGTATGGACTGGTTCAGCAGTTCCACCTGGTCCGCCCCTTCCGGAAGCATTTCGGTAGGAATTGTAAGCAGGTCCAGCTCGGACTGTGTCTTTTTCAAAAGTTCGTCCAAAAGCGTGCGGTAGTTTTCGGCTACGGCTTCGGCACTTCCCCGTTCCCGTTTCAGGTCAGAGAGCCCTAAGGCAAGCACGATACGCCCCGCCTTCTTGCCGATAACGTCAGAAGAGGCCCGGGCAAAAAGCTGGGGGATCGACAGTGGCAAGGGAGCGTTGATGGAAAACTGCATGGGCCGGTTGGGCTCTGCACACAGCAGCATCTCCGAACAGCGGAAGGCGGCTTCGCCCTCGCTCCCGAGCATTTCGTCCCCGATTATCAGAATCCTGTTTTCCACACTTCTAATCTACACATTCTCATCCGGCTTGACCACCGAGAGCACCCAATAATTTCCCGTTTTCTTCCGGGAAAGCACCTTTATGCCGTCGGCCACCAGGGAGCCCGGCACGTTTTCGATAGGGGAACCATCGTCCAGGTATATTTCCAGCGGCCGACCCGCAGGAAACCCCGCCATCACCAGGCGGGACCGAACCGAGTTCCCGGGGCAGGCCACGCCCCGCAAGTCCAGCACCTTCGGAAAGTCCATCTTCAGGCTCTCCGGAATGGGCGCCGTCTTGGACCGCTCGCAAAAGTCCACGATGGCCTCCGCATGTTCTTCCGGACTCTGCACCCACTCCCCCATGGGAATTTCGGCAGGGGCCTTCGCCAAAAACCAGGCTAGACCATCGGTGCCGGTAAGACTTGCAGAACACTCCCTGCGGATCCAGTCCGTGCAGGCATACCCCAAAAGCTGGACCAGAGACTTGCCGAAGCCCTCTTTTTTCCGGTTGTTTTCAACCCAAACTAAAAGCGGATTTTTGTCCATCTGGCAGTGCCTTGTCAAGGGGTAAAACCGATAAAATTTTCTTTTTTTCCAAAATTTCCCAAAGCGATAAAAAAACTATCAAAAAATTCGTAGAAAGTGTAGAAATGTTTTGTTAACCTTTCTATAATTGGCGTCAAGCATTCAAGTATGCAAAGGTTTTTGGAATTATGATAAACAGTGTCCTACTCTATGCGATGTTCGTGGTGTACGTCATCGCAGGCGTTGGCTTGGTCATTTACGGTTTTAGTTGCTATTACAGTATTTACCTGTTCCTGAAGAACAGCCGAAAGACCCGTCTTACCGACCGCAAGAACATTCTCCAGTTTTACCGTGAACATTCCATGGCGGACCTGCCCCAGGTTACCACCCAGCTGCCCGTGTTTAACGAGGCCAACTGCGTGGAGCGACTGCTGGAGGCGGTCTGCGCTATCGACTACCCCAAGGACAAGCACGAAATCCAGGTTCTGGACGACTCCACCGACGAATGCTACGAAGTAGCCAAGAAAAAGGTGGAAGAACTGGCCGCCAAGGGTTACGACATCAAGCTTATCCACCGCACGAACCGTTCCGAATTCAAGGCCGGCGCCCTCAAGGAGGCCATGCAGGTTGCCAAGGGCGATTTCCTCGCCATATTCGACGCGGACTTCGTGCCCGAGAAGGACTTCCTCCTCAAGACCATCCCCTACCTGGTGATGGACGAAAAGATTGGTCTGGTCCAGGGCCGCTGGGGCCACCTGAACCGCACCGAATCCGGTCTTACCCTCGCCCAGTCCATCGGTATCGACGGACACTTCGTGGTGGAACAGTCCGCCCGCAGCTGGGGCAAGCTGTTCATGAACTTCAACGGTACCGCCGGCGTGTGGCGCAAGCAGGCCATCTACGGCGGTGGCGGCTGGGAAGGCGACACCCTGACCGAAGACATGGACCTCTCCTACCGGTCCCAGCTGGCCGGCTGGAAAATGAAGTTCGTCTTCGACGTAATCGTCCCCGCCGAACTCCCCAACGACATCAATGCCTTCAAGGCGCAGCAGTTCCGCTGGGCCAAGGGTTCTATCCAGACCGCCATCAAGATCCTGCCCCGTGTGCTCAAGGCGAAGGTCCCGCTCCGCGTAAAGATCGGCGCCATCCTCCACACGACCCACTACTCGATTCACCCCTGCATGTTGTTTACCGCCCTCTGCGCCTGGCCCCTGCTGGCCTTCTTTGAGCCGGTGGCACACCTGCCGGGCTGGGCCTACACCATCGGTTTCAGCTTTATCTTCCTTGCCGCTATCGCTCCTTCAGTGCTTTACTTTGTGGCCCAGCGCTGCTCCGGCTATACCGGCTGGAAAATCCGTCTGCTGAGTCTGCCTATCTTGATGGCACTTGGCGTGGGCATCGCCGTGAGCAACTCTCGCGCCGTGTTCTCCGCCATCATCGGAAGCAAGGGCAGTTTTGTCCGCACGCCCAAGAGCGGCGGCTCCAAGAAAAAGGCCAAGAGCCACTACGCCCAGAAGTTCCCCTGGCAGGCCGTTATCGAACTTGGCGTTGGCGTTTACTGCATCTTCGGTCTTCTGGAATACATCGGCGCCCAGAAGTTCATCATCGGACCGTTCCTCGCCCTCTATGCCGTCGGTTTCCTTTCCGTGAGCGTGCTCTCCTTTATGCACTACATCGGAAACATCATCGAGATGCACCGGGCTAAGAAGAATTCGGAATCCTGAATTCGGGGTTCGGAATTATCGAAGGACTCAAGAAGTTCTGAGAAATTCGAGAAAGTAATTAATAACGATTAGAGATTGATTTCGGGTCTGGGTTCACCACGACCCGGTTTTTAGTTTGTATCAAGTCCTGCAAGAGTTCGCCAGTACTGCTCTGGTAATCCCGCTGCAGCCGCACGTAATCCCCGTGCATGCCTTTCCACACACCAAAGGCCACCAGTGCCACGATTCCCGCACAGGCCATGGTCACCACCAGTTCCATCAATGTGAATCCGTCTCTTCGCACCGCACAATCCTTTTCAAGGTCAAGTCGCTCCAGTATCCCGAAGTTTCGTGGACGGCCACCCACTGCAAGGGGGCTCCACCTGGAACACGTTCAAACGACAGTGAAAAATCAATCCCCTGCCTCGATACCGAAACCATGGTCAAGGCCGTGTCGGCCGGGTCGCGCCTAGGCTTTACGCAGGGGGCCGGTTTTGTCACATTCTCTTCTATCAGGGCCACCGCCTCCAAGAGGGAATGACCCTTTTTGGACTCCCTATCCTTTATCTGCGAAAAACTGACGACGGTGTGCCCGATTCCCATGGCCCCGATAGAGAGCACCACCACAGCCACCATGACCTCCATCAAGGTAAAGCCCCGTTTCATAGGCGCCCCCAGATTTTGCGTTTGCCCTCTATAAAGGCGGGGAACAGAATCCCGCCAGGATCATCCTCAGAGTTCTGCGCAGTCTCATTCTCGTCACTTTCGGACCAGGTTGCCACTATAGCCGTCGGAAACAGACTCCGAGCACGGTCTTGCATCCGAAAACTTGAGGCCAGCACCATCCCGCGAAAACGGACATCCCCTTCGGCACGAAAACTCCCGCGGGAAACAAGCTCCAGATAATCTACGGACACCTCCCCCTGGAACACCACGTCTCCCGAGGTAAACAGCCGGAGGGTATCAAAATGGGCCTTCCCGCGGACAAGGGCGGTCCCTTCCACCCAGAAATTCGCCGACGGCACGGCGCCATCAAAATCCATCTCCAAATCCCCGTGATGAATAGCGCCCGACATAAACTGTTCGCCCTGGAAATAGCGTCTATTTCCGTACAGGTCTTTTCCCGTCGTCATCTCCTGCAGCCGCTTTTCCAAATCGGCCCTGTAGGCGGACATCCCGTTTGTCCAGTCCCAATAAGAAACACCGTGAGGTTCCGTTCCCGCCACAAAGCAAAGCTCCCCCACGCCCGGCGCCTTGCCGGAACTGTCCACAACAGCAGAAGCGCAAATCTTTTCCCAAGGGCCGAAGGGTTCCGCCTGCACGGGAGGCAGCTCCGGATAATACCCCGACGGAAACCCCTGCAAATGGAGCAGCACGGCGGATTCCGCCTTGTAGAAATTCTCGAAATCCGACTTGAACCGGGCATACACCGGATTCATGTGCCCCGCCGATTTCAGCAGGGTGGTAAAGAGCAGCGTCAGGCTCAGCAGCAAAACCGCCACCAGGGGCAGCACGAACCCTCGGGAACTAGGGCGCACCATTGAGCACCTCCCATTCCCGACCACCGCACTCCAGCACCACCCGGTCCCGGAGCACGGATTTCACCCGATACGACTCCAAGGAATCCCCCGCCCTTTTCACGACCCGCGCACCGGCGAACTTACCCGAAAACAGCCTGTCCCCTACGATTCCCTGAACGGAAATAGACGGCCTTGGGCACTCGGTAGCCGCCTCTCTGGCTTTCGGGCGCGAGCTTTTTGCAGTTTTTTGGATACGGGGTTCTTTTGATATGGGCCCTGTCGCGGGTGTGGATAGCACAGGGGCCGCTGGACCCGGTAACGCTACGCCGCCGGCATCAAGATTTTCCCGCACAAGGATTCCCGCAAACATCATCAGGAAAAATAGAATTAAAGAAAGTCCCGCCGTCCTCCCCCGCTTCCTGGATTCGAGATGCAGGCCCTTCCAGAACGGATCCCGGGCGGCTTTTCCAAGCTGCGTCGCCCAACTTCCCGCCAGGTCGCCGAAGTCTACTTCCAGGAATTCCAGCTCGCCTTGCCGGAAATTTTCCGCTTTCGAAAACAGCGGGTCCTGCCGCAAGAATTCGTCCATCCGCAGCAGGCGGCCGGCAGCCATTTCCTTCCCGCAGGCTCCCTCGTAACCCCGTTCTTCGGACCAGTGGCAAAGCCTACCTTCGTAAAAGACCAGCACGTACAAGATGCCGTTCACGATAGCGGCATAACGGAAGTTCTCGTAACTCTCCCAGGAGCGCATCTGTTCATCGGCCCTGGCGTACAGGAACAGGGAACGAGGCAGGGCGCGTCTCCCCCGCCAAAAGAGCCTGCTGAAACCTTTTTCGCCGTCGCTGTCCACAGGCGACCCGAGGATTACCAGGTATCGGTGCCTCCGGCCCTCCGGCGAATTGAAGGACACCATCTTCCAGAATTTCGGCGAGCCCTCCACTTCCGGAAAATCCCTACGAAAGTATTCCAGCAGGTTTTCGGGGGCAAGACTTTCTTCAAATCCCGTCACCAGCTCCCAGGTGCAAATCCGGGCGTCAACACCCTGAATGCGGGCCATCAGAACTTCACCTCCGGAGTGATGAAGATGGCAAGTTCGCTTTCTTCCTCTTCTTCACTCTCGTAACTGAACAGCCTGCCGATGAACGGGATGCTCCCCAGGAAGGGTACGGCCGTGCGCACCTCGGTCTTGTTCTTGCGCACCAGTCCCCCGAGGCAAAGGGTTTCCCCGTTTTTCAAAAGCACCATGGTCTTTAGGTTCCGGGTGCTGATGTCCCGCGGGCCGTCACCGGAGCTGCGTCCCGCCGTCTTGATTTCGGGAGCCACGTCCAGAGTGATCACGCCCTCCCGGGTTACCGACGGCGTGAGCTCCAGAGAAATACCGTCGTTGAAGGAACGGTAATCCGTAATGGGGTAACCTTCGGCGCTGACCTGGCTCACCAGGTAATAGACCGTATTGGTCACGTTCAGCTCCGCCTTGTTGCCGTTCAGGGTGGTAAGCCGCGGGCGGGCAAGGACCTTCGCCTGGTTGTTTTCTTCCATAGAGGCAAGCTCCAGCTCGAATCGGTCCGGCAAGATGCCGATTTTACCGACGGCCCCCTTGCCCGAAGCATCCTTTCCCAAAAAGTCGAGAAAGCCTTTCAGTCCCAAGTCGCCCTCCTTGGTGCGGCGGCCAGAGCCTCCCCGTAGCCCGATTTCAAAAGCTCTCCCCTTCCGGAATTCCACGATTACGCAGGAGAGTGTCACCTGCATCAGGGGAACGTCAATCTTTTGCAAGAGGGCCTCCGCCGATTCAATCCGGTCCGTCGCTCCCGAAAGCAGCACGGCGTTCTGCTCCTTCACTTCCGAAACAGCCATCTCCGTTCCAGAAAACATCTTTCCCAGCTGCTGCAGGGCGTGCTCGCCAGAGACGTGTTTCAGCGGGTAAAGCTTCGTCACCGAAAGGGGATTTCGATTTCCGCCCTCCGATACCGACAGCGTATTAGAATCCAGCCGGAAGGTGTATCGGCTCCCCCGGAACAGGGCCTCCAAAAAATCCTGGAGGCGCACGTTTGAAAAATCCAGTCGGACTTTTTCCTCCAGGTTCCCGTACATGGCAAGGTTCAACTCCGCAAGGGCGGCCAGCTCCTTCACGGCCTCCCCAACGGGGACGCCGTCCAGATGGGCTTCGTAGAGCGAATCCTCTTTCCAGATTCGTGCGGGACTTTCCGGTTGTGCGCCCGCGGCCTCCCTGCGGTCCCCCGCCTGCACCACCGCGCGAACCATCAGGCAGCCGTTCTTCTTTTCTACAGCAAAGCCGTTGATTTCTAGCAGGGAACGAAACGCACGCTCCGCAGGCAGACTGCGGATACTTCCGGAGAGATTCCCCTGGACATCCGGCTTCCACAAGATGTTCAGCCCTGTAGTGGCGCTGAATTCTTCCAGAAATTCAAGAACGTCCTTGTCCTGCACCTGGACCGACACTAGGGAATCCTGCAGGCGGATGTCGCTTTTCCCGCGAAGCTTTCGGGGCTGGATTACCAGCAGGTTTTCCTTCTGGACCAGTTCCAGCCCGTTGGATTCGCACAGGGCGGACAAGCCCTCCAATAAGGAAACTCCTTCCAGATGGAATGTGACCCGACGGTCCACGCCGGCATCCACCATCACGGGAACATCGTAGGCCAGCGACAAAGAACGGGCCACCTCCTGCACGGGAGTGTCCACAAAATCAAGGGTTACAGCGCCCGACGCAAGGGCGGCCAACAAAAGAACTAGGGGGAAAAGGGCACGCACCGCAAGACCTCCATGAAAGACATATTCAAAAGAGATTCCTGCGGAATCCGCCAAAGAACGCTGCTAAAGGGACCCTTTAGGCATTCCGCGGGGTAAAATACAAAAAAGAATTCCCCGAGACTAGCCCGGGGAAATAAAAAAACACTAAAGCCTTAATTTTCTTAGGCTTTCTTTATGTTTCGGTGTAACCCTAAAGCTTTCACAGGCCTTCTGGATAGCCTTGTTGTGGGTCCAGGGTTCTAGTTTGTGCTCCTGGATATAAGGTATTGTAGCATCGTATTGCTTGGCCAGGGCGGTGGCAAAATACCAGGCCACCATCATCTTCACATAGTAGCTGTTCCTGCGAATTGCCGCAACCCACCGCAAGAACACAGGGTCAAAATCATCGTCCAAGAACCAGCTCATCAGCATTTCGACACCGAAACGGACAATGTACGTGTCGTCTTCAGCCTGTTCGCCAGAAACTAGCCTTCCGCGAATCCAGAACTTTATGAATTCCAGTAGCTTCTTGCGGTTTTCCTTTTTTCCCAACACTTTTGGCCTCAGCTGGTCGCAAGTGGCCCAGTTGTCCACATAGGGCAGGAATTTTTCTACCTGCGCAATGCATTCGTCAAAGTCCTTGATGCCCGACAGGATAAAGGAATGGACCTGGTTCTCGTCGTAATACTTGTGCGGAAGCTTGTCCAGAAATTTGTCAATGTTCGGGTCTGCCGAAAAATTCTTGGCAATGAGTTTCAGCTCCGGAGTCCGCACGCCGATAACGGTGTCCGCAGGAACCGTAGGAATGAGCCTGCTGTGAAAGGCCTTGAACTTCAGGTCCTGTGCGTTGAACAGGGCCTCTTGAATCCGACTTTCTACCGACAACCCCTTGGCAGGCGTTCGCTTCATAAAGGCCTACTTGGACTTTTTCTTTTTCAGGGTCCCGAGAGTGCCCTTGCTGTATTCGCCTATACAGGTGACGGCTTCCCGGGTGCAGGGCGACTTGGGGTCGTAAAAGACCTTGCGGTCGTTCTTGAAGACTTCTTCGACAAGTTCTTTGCCGGGAGCGTTTGTGCCTTTCTGGTACTGGATATCGTAAAAAATGTCAGAATCGCGGGTAACAACTTTGATTTTTACATCTACGACATAGGCCCCGTGGCGTCCGGTAAACTGAAATCCATAAGGAATTTCTGCCAACTTGAAATGCTCCAGTTCTGGACCAGCATACTCCAGATCGTCCCAGTCGGCACATTCCCCGTTGTCACGGGCCTTGAACCAGCCTTCAGGATCCCCCTCGTTGGCATCGTCCATGGCCACGTTCAAGGCGCTCAAGTAGCCATCCCTGACTAGGGCCAATTCCTCTTTGGCTTCGTGGTAGGTATCCATGTCGCCATCGTAGGCAAAAGGCATAACGACGGCAAAGGCAATCAAAAAGGCAAACAAGCGCATTTATTCTCTCCTAAACATTAACAGTTCTAAACGCAAAATGTATAATTCAAAATTACAAATTTCACATTACACATCACACATTCCACATTAATTTACGCTTCCCCGATTCGGGTCATCTTCAAGAGAGGCACGCCCGCTTCGCGGCTTTCGGCGAGGTTTATCTCGAAGTCGATACTCCAGTCGTTGAATTCCTCTTCGTCCTGGAGCATCTGCTGGATATGCATCACGTCGCCCTCGTAGGTCACTATGGTGTGGGCGAGAGCGCGGCCTTCTACGTCCATGCGGAACTTGTGGTGTTCTGCCGTGTAGGCGGCCATGATTTCGGTAAGTGTATTCTCTGTCCAGGGCTTGCCTTCGCCGTCCACGAGCATCTGGCCCTCTTCCAGGTCGTCGGCCAGGCTGTCGAGAACTGCTGCAAAATCCTGCTTGGAGAGGTTTCCCATAATCTGGAAGATGCGCTGACGCACCATACCCAAGAAACGTTTCTTGTCGTAGGTGATGTCGGCTGCGGCCTTGTCGGCACCGAAGGCTTTTTCCGCTTCGTCTTCGGCGGCTCCCTCTTCCAGGCGTTTCTGGTAGTCTTCGGGGTGTGCCATCTTTTCCCACTCTTCCAAAAGGCTCGAGTCGGTGCGGCGGATCATGTCGCCCAGGTAGTCTTCCATTTCCCGGAGTTCGTCGTTCTTGTAGCCGTCGGGAACCGTCTGGCTCAAAACCTTATAGACGTAGTTCAGGTGGCGAAGCAGAATGGCTTCCATGCGTTGCAGGCCATACTGCTTCACGTAGCCGCTGAAGGTGCTGAAGCTTTCAAACATTTCGCGGACAATGCTCTTGGGCTCCACGTTCACGTCCACCCACGGGTGGACTTCGGCAAAGGCGTTGTAGGTGTCGTAGATAAAGTCCCGCAGGGGCTTGGGGTATTCCACCTTCTCGATTTCTTCCATGCGTTGGTTGAATTCCATGCCCTGGGCCTTGAGTTCATCAAGCCTTGCGTTCCGGGCCTTGTTCTGCTGAATGCGGAGTATGGCGTCGGGATTTTCCACGATGGATTCGCAAAGGGTAATTACATCCAGTGCGTATTCGGGACTTTCCCTGTCCAGTTTCGGCAAGGTATCCACCAGGTAAAGGGAAAGGGGCTGGTTCATGGCAAAGTCGTCTTGCAAATCCAAATTGACCCGCAAGTGGCTGTAGCCCTCGGCCACGGGCTTTACAAATTCTACGATTTTCTTTTCTACAAGGCTTCGGAACAGTTGAAAAGACCGATGCTGCAGCTGCTTCTTACTGGCCGCACTTTCGTGGCAGTCCTTGATCAGGTTTCGCATGGCCTTGCAACCATCGGTTTCCCGGCTCAAGATGTTCAGGAGCATGCCGTGATCCACATGGAAACTGGAGGTCAGCGGTTCGGGCTGGGCATCGATCAGGCGCTTGTAGGTGCTTTCGTCGAAGGGGACGTAGCCGTGCTCGGGCGGTTTTCTCTTCTGGAACTTCTTGCCGGTCTGGCGACTCTTGGCCTCCAGTTTCAGGTTCTCGATGACATGTTCGGGGGCCTGGGCCACCACGTATCCAATGTTGTCAAAACCCTTTCGACCGGCCCGACCTGCAATCTGGTGAAAGTCCCGAGCAGTGAGAATCGCCGTCTTGTCGCCGCTGTATTTGCAAAGCTGAGTAAAAAGAACAGTGCGGATGGGAACGTTCACGCCTACGCCAAGAGTATCGGTGCCGCAGATGACTTTCAGTAAACCCTGCTGGGCGAGCTTTTCGCAAAGAATGCGATACTTGGGCAAAAGCCCCGCATGATGCAGGCCAATTCCCTGTTTGAGCCAGCGCTTGACATCGGGGCCGTAGGGGCTAGAAAACCGCACTTCCTTGATGGCCTCGTTTATCTTGACCTTCTCTTCTTTGGTACAGAGATCGAGACTCATGAAATTCTGGGCGTTGCTTGCGGCGGCGGCCTGGGTGAAATGCACCACATAGACGGGAGCCTTGCCCTCGTTCACCAGCTTTTGCACTTCGGTGGAAAGTTCCGTGGTGCTGTAGCTGAAGTCAAGCGGGACAGGTCTCTGTGAGGAACGAACCGTCACGGACTCCCTGCCGGTGTGCTTCGTCATTTCCCGCTCAAAAAATTCCGTCGCACCGACGGTGGCGCTCATCAGGAGGAACCTGCTTTGCGGTAGCGTCAGGAGCGGAATCTGCCAGGCCACGCCGCGTTCCCTGTCGGAATAGTAATGGAATTCGTCCATCACCACATCGGTAATGGTAAGTTTTTCGCCCTCGCTGAGGGCCATGTTGCTTAAAATTTCTGCCGTGCAACAGAGTATAGGGGCGTCGTGATTGACGGTGGCATCTCCTGTAGAGAGCCCCACGTTCTCGGGTCCGAATTCCTTGCAGAGGGCCATCCATTTTTCATTGACCAGGGCCTTGATGGGGCAGGTATAGACGCTTTTGCGCCCGTGAACGATGCTGTCAAAATGGAGCGCCAGGGCCACCATGGATTTTCCGGAACCCGTGGGCGTATTCAGGATAACGTTCTTGCCGTCTAAAAGTTCGAGGATGGCCTCTTCTTGGGCGGGGTACAGCGTGGTTCCGCGGGACTCCGACCATTCCATAAAAGCTTCCAAAATGTCTTCGGAAACAACCCTTGAACGGTCCCCGCCGCTTTTCTCGGCGAGTTTTGCAATGAAATCCTTGAGTGTAACCCTATTCTGCTCGGTCATGGAGCCAAAAGATAACTATTTTAGTCCTTATGAAAGGAATCGTACTTGCCGGAGGCTCCGGCACAAGACTCTACCCGCTGACCATGGTCACGAGTAAGCAGCTGTTGCCTGTTTACGACAAGCCCATGATTTATTACCCGCTTTCCACCTTGATGCTTGCGGGTATTCGGGAGATTCTCATCATTTCTACTCCCACGGACTTGCCGAATTTTGAGCGGCTGCTTGGCGATGGATCGGCTATGGGGCTCAAGCTTTCTTATAAGGTGCAGCCTAGTCCCGACGGCCTCGCTCAAGCGTTCATTCTCGGAGAAGAATTCATCGGCAATGATTGCTGTGCCATGGTGCTGGGCGACAACATTTTCTACGGGAACGGATTTAGCCCTCTTTTGAGAGCGGCGGTGAAAAACGCCGAACAAAATGGCCGTGCCAGCGTGTTCGGCTACTATGTGGAAGACCCGGAACGTTTTGGCGTGGTGGAATTCGACGAGGCGGGTAAGGTGATTTCTGTCGAAGAAAAACCGAAGGAACCCAAGAGCAACTATGCCATCACGGGGCTCTACTTCTACGACAACCGGGTGTCCGGTTTTGCAAGGGCCCAAAAGCCCAGTGCCCGTGGGGAACTGGAAATTACGGACCTGAACAAGACCTACCTGGACAAGGGCGAACTGGACGTGAAGCTGCTGGGCCGCGGGTTTGCCTGGCTGGACACCGGGACCATGGACAGCCTTATCGAAGCGGGCGAGTTCGTGAAGATGGTGGAAAACCGCCAAGGCATCCAGATTAGCGCCGTAGAAGAAATCGCCTACAGGAACGGTTGGATTACCAAGGAAAAGCTCCTGGAATCAGCCGCCAAGTACGGCAAGTCGCCCTACGGGCAGCACCTGAGGAAAGTTGCGGAAGGAAAAATAAAATATTAGGTATGAGGCATGAGCTATGAGGTCGTGCTTCGCACTCTGAGTAAAAGTTTGGCGCCTACGGCGCGATGGTAAGGAACTTTCATATGAAGAATATCGTCATTACCGGCGGTGCAGGTTTTATCGGGAGCCATGTGGTTCGCCTATTTGTGAACAAGTACCCGGAATACAAGATTATCAATCTTGACAAGCTGACTTACGCCGGTAACCTTGCAAACCTGAAGGACATCGAAGACAAGCCGAACTACAAGTTCGTGAAGATGGACATCTGCGACTTTGACGCGTTCTACAAGCTCATGCAGGATGAGCATGTCGACGGTATCATCCACCTCGCGGCAGAAAGCCACGTGGACCGCTCCATCAAGGACCCGTTCACGTTTGCCAAGACGAACGTCATGGGAACTTTGAGCCTGTTGCAAGCCGCGAAACTCTACTGGGAATCCTTGCCCGAAAAGTACGAGGGCAAGCGCTTCTACCACATTTCGACCGACGAAGTCTATGGCGCCCTCAAGATGAACCACCCGGAAGGCATCACGCCTCCGTTCACCACGACGGCAAGCTCCAGCGAACACCACCTGGCCTACGGTGACGACTTCTTCTACGAAACCACGAAGTACACGCCGCATTCTCCGTATTCTGCATCCAAGGCGGGCTCCGACCACTTTGTGCGCGCGTTCCACGACACCTACGGCATGCCGACGATTGTCACGAACTGCTCTAACAACTACGGTCCGTACCAGTTCCCCGAAAAGCTGATTCCGCTGTTCATCAACAACATCCGCCACAAGAAGCCGCTGCCGGTTTACGGCAAGGGCGAGAACGTTCGCGACTGGCTCTTTGTAGAAGACCACGCCCGCGCCATCGACGTGATTTTCCATAACGGAAAGATTGCCGAAACCTACAACATCGGCGGCTTCAACGAATGGAAGAACATCGACATCATCAAGGTCGTTATCAAGACCGTCGATAGGCTGCTCGGCCGTGCCGAAGGCGAGGACATGAACCTCATCACCTACGTGACGGACCGCCTGGGTCACGACGCCCGCTACGCCATTGATTCCACTAAGCTCCAGAAGGAGTTGGGCTGGGAACCGTCGTTGCAGTTCGAGGAAGGCATCGAGAAAACCGTGCGCTGGTACCTGGACAACCAGGAATGGCTCGACAACATCACCAGCGGCGACTACGAGAAGTATTACGAAAAAATGTACGGGAATAGATAGCCTACGTGTCATCCAGGCCCTTCGACAAGCTCAGGGTAAACTCCGTCGAAGGATCTATAGGAGATTCAAAATGGGAAAGTTTAACTTCATCAAAACCTCCATCGAGGGCGTAACCATCATCGAGCCGACGGTCTTTGGCGACCAACGCGGCTACTTCATGGAAACCTACAACAAGGGCGAGTTCGATGCCGCAGGCCTTAACATGGTCTTTGTGCAGGACAATGAATCCCGCAGCAAGAAGGGCGTGCTCCGTGGACTCCACTTCCAGAAGAAGAATCCGCAGGGAAAGCTCGTCCGCGTAATCGAAGGCGAAGTCTTTGATGTGGCGGTGGACCTGCGCAAAAACAGTCCGACATTCGGAAAGTGGGAAGGCGTTACTCTTTCTGCTGAAAGAAAGAATCAACTCTACATTCCCGAAGGCTTTGCGCACGGTTTCGTGGTGCTTAGCGAGACGGCAACATTCGTCTATAAGTGCACCCGCCTCTACGACCCCAAGGACGAAGGCGGCCTCATGTGGAACGACCCCGAAATCGGCATCAAGTGGCCGGTGGGCAACGGTTTCGAGCCGCTTTTGAGCGAAAAAGACACCAGAAATCCTTCTCTGAAGGACCTCGGCTTCGCTTTTGATCTATAAAAAAGGTAGTAGGTTATAGGTGTTAGGATCAAGGGACTCAAGATGTATGGAGCCCGTCAAGGCTGCGTCTCTCTAGGACGGTCCTCGAACCCAGCGCCTAGAACCTCGTGCCTCGTATCCCACACCCCAACGCGAAACGCCCCTAACCCTTAAATCCTAACCCTTAAATCCTAACCCCTAGATTCTAGCCTTCAGTTTTTTTCTATCATTGTAGGCGATGAAAAATATTCTAGTCGTATGTACCGGAAATATCTGCCGTAGCCCTACAGGGGAATACCTCCTGAAAAAAGAGCTAGGCGAAGGTTTTAACGTGATGAGTGCCGGGCTTGGTGCCTTGGTGGACCACCCAGCCCACGAGACCAGTCAGAAAATTGCCCTAGAACACGGGGTGGACATGAGTGCTCACCGCGCAAGGCAAATCAACATGGATATCCTCAAGTGGGCAGACTTGATTTTGGTCATGGAAAACGGCCACAAACAAGAAATTATCCGAAAGTACCCCTGGACCGAGGGCAAGGTGTTCCGCTATGGAGACAGCGTACAAGTGGACATCCCGGACCCCTACCGCAGGCCCGAAAGTGCTTTTGTTTTAGCATGGAATTTTATTTCGAAATTGACTCCCTATTGGGTCAAAAAAATCAAGGAAAGTGAAGGGCAGGCCTAGGCCTGAAATGATTATGAAAAAGATGAAATTCTTATTGTTGGCATCTGCGGCACTTTTGCTAAACGGTTGCTTCTTTGCACCGCAGATGAGAATGTACGAACCTAGCGATTCCTCCGAATACAATGGCATTTCGGTGTACCTCCACTCTATCGAGGATGGTGATTTCGGTACAGACATCAAAGCGAACCTCGCAGGAGATTCCACAGTAGCCTATAGCGATTTGTCCGAGTTGGTCGTAGATTCTATTCCCAAACTGGAATACCGCATCGGTCCTCTGGATATGGTCCAAGTGGTGGTGTGGGAACACCCAGAACTAACATCTCCTATGGGTCAGTACCAGCCTGCAGGCCAGAAGGTGACTACCGACGGCAAGCTGTTTTACCCCTACGCAGGAGAGCTCCAGGCAGCAGGGCTTACTGCGCAGGAGCTCAGACAAGAGATTACCAAGCGCTTGTCCGATAAAATCCTGAACGACCCACAAGTGGATGTCCGCGTGACCGGATACCATAGCCAAAGGGCCTTTGTTGCTGGCGAAGTAAAGAACCCCGGATATGTATCTTTCTCTGAAGCTCCCTTAAGCATTCCTGTAGCAATCTCTCAGAAAGGCGGATTTGACAAGGAAGCCGACCCCACCCAGATACAGCTCCGCAGGGGAAGCAAGCTGTACAAAATAGATTTCAATGAAGCTTTTGAGAAAAACCTACCTATTGACAAAATCTTGTTGATGCCCAACGACCAACTGTTCATCCCCTCCGTGAAATCAACCCAACGGGAGAACGAAGCCTACGTAATGGGAGAAGTCCAAAGAGTCGGCCAGATTCCTTTAGTTGACGGTAAGGCTACCCTTATAGAAGCTCTTTCTATAGCAGGAGGCCTACAGGCAATGAATGCTTCTTCGAGAGCTATCTACGTTATTCGAAACACCTCGGACAAACGGATTGACGTATTCCACTTGAACGCCAAAAACGCCATGGCCCTTGCAATGGCCGGCCGTTTTGACTTAAATCCGCATGACATCGTCTATGTAGATGCCTCTGGTCTTGCCACTTGGAATCGTCTCATCAGTTTGATTCTTCCATCGGTCCAGACCGTCTATTATGGTGTGTTGACTACGCGTAACGTCCAATTGATTAGAGACAACTAGGACACTTGAGTTATGATTAACCTTATTCTTTGCGGTGGAAGCGGAACTAGGCTTTGGCCCGTAAGCCGCTCGCTGATGCCCAAACAGTTTGCTCCGCTTTTTGATGGACAATCCTTGTTCCGTAAGACAGTCAAGACCAATTCTGCCGTCTGCAGTTCTCAGTTTATTGTGAGCAATGCAGACCAGTTCTTCTTAGCCAAGGACCAGCTGGAAGCCGAAGGCAAGAAGGGTTGCTTGTTCCTGTTGGAACCGGTTGGCCGCAATACGGCACCTGCTATTGCACTAGCGTGCCTAACCCTCGACGCCAACGAAATCGTCCTGGTTTCTCCGTCGGATCACGTCATTCGTAAGAAAGACGAATACAAGAAGGTGCTACTCCGGGCCGAAGAACTGGCTCAGGCCGGCAACCTAGTGACTTTCGGCATTACGCCTACCAGCCCAGAAACCGGCTACGGCTATATCGAAGCCGATGGCGAAGACGTAAAGCGCTTTGTGGAAAAACCAGACCTGGCCACTGCCGAAAAATACCTGCTGGCAGGGAACTTCTACTGGAACAGCGGAATCTTTTGCTTCAAGGTCAAGACGTTCTTGGACGAACTGAAGAAGTATTCTCCCGACATTTTGAATGCGGCAAAGATTGCGCTGACCCGCGCCAAAAAAGAAGATGGCGAACCTATCCGCATCGCATTGGAAGATATGAAGGCCATTCCCAGCAACTCCATCGACTATGCCGTGATGGAAAAGTCCTCCAAGGTGAAGGTGGTTCCCAGCGACATCGGTTGGAGCGATCTGGGCAGTTTCGACAGCCTTTATGGCGAATATCCTCATGACGAGAACGGCAACAACGTGAACCCCCGTCACATTGCCGTTGGAACAAAGGATTCCCTGGTGATGGGAAGCCAGCGAACCATCGCCACCATCGACCTGAACGACATGCTTATTGTCGATACTCCCGATGCCTTGCTGGTGGCGCCTCGTGCAAGCAGCCAAAAGGTAAAGCAGGTCGTAGAAAAGCTGAAAGAAAAAGGCAGCGATTTGGTAAGCGTCCCCCAGACGGTAAACCGCCCTTGGGGAACCTACTCCGTGCTGGAATCTTCTGAAAGCTACAAGATGAAGCGCATTGTGGTAAAGCCCGGCAAGCGCCTTTCTCTGCAAAAGCATTTGCATCGTTCGGAACACTGGGTTGTGGTGAGCGGAACTGCCACCTGTACCGTAGGCGACAAGGTGTTCTTGGTGCGCCCGAACGAATCCACCTATATTCCGGCAGGAACGGTACACCGCTTGCAGAACGAGGGCAAACTCCCGCTGGTCATCGTGGAAGTCCAGGTGGGCGAATACACCGGCGAAGACGATATCATCCGTATGGAAGATGACTTCCACCGTTGTAGCTAGATTTCTGTTCAAAAAGGAGAAAAAATGAAAAAAATACTCACAATTGCAATCCTCCTAGTGGCAACCTCAAGCGTATTCGCAGACATCAACAAAGCAAACATTTTCGGCATCAGTCTTGACGAGGGCTTAGTCATTCTCATGGGTGATGCAGCACCCGATTTCGCAAACTATAGCCTCGGCTATACGAGTATTTCCTTTAACGCCATTATCGGTTTCGGCAACCGCATCGGCCTCCACACAGGAGCAGGTTTGTTGATTAGTTACGGTTCCTATGTCAATGGTGATGTCGACAGCGACATCACCGGAATCCATTATACCTCTACCGACGCCAAAGATGACAACTCCTACGGCATGGCCATTACAATCCCTGCAATGGCACGATTCTATGCAACCAACGCCCTTTTCCTTGAAGCCGGCGCCACATTTGACTTTAACCTTTTCGAAGTCTATTATACAGGTGACACCGATGAATGGGACAACAGAGACGACCAAAAACTTTTGAACGTTGAAGTTGGTGGTGGAATCGGATTCACCCTAAATTTCGGACTGGAATTCTCGTTCCGGTACACCTACGGCCTAACCGATATGTACGAAGACATTGACATGACCGATTCCCGCATTAGTTTTGGCATTGGCTACTGGTTCAATTACAAATAAGCCAAAACAGTCTACTTCTAAAAAAGAGCGGGCCGCAAGGTCCGTTTCCTTTTTGCGCCATCGGCGCCATTATTTTCTCTAGTTCCTAGATCCTAAATCCTAGCCCCTAAAATTGGCTCAGGAATCTCTGGTCGTTGCTGGTCAGGAGGCCGATTTCCGGAATCGCGTGGCGCAGCATGGCGATACGGTCGAGACCGAAGCCGAATGCAAAGCCCGTGTACTTCTCGGAATCGATGCCGCAGTTCTTGAACACGTTCGGGTCCACGGAACCGCAACCGCCGATTTCCATCCAGCCGGTTCCCTTGCAGCGACGGCAACCCTTGCCACCGCAGAACACGCAGCTCACGTCCATTTCGGCGCTGGGCTCCGTGAACGGGAAGAAGCTCGGGCGGAAACGCGTCTTGACGCCTTCGCCGAACAGCTTGTTCATGAACACCTGCAGCACGCCCTTGAGGTCTGCAAAGCTGATGTTTTCGTCAACCACGAGGCCTTCGCACTGCTGGAACATCGGGGCGTGGGTCGCATCATTATCGACGCGGAACACGTGGCCCGGAGCAATCATGCGGAACGGCGGCTTGTGCGTTTCCATGTAGTGGATCTGCGTGCCGGAGGTATGCGTACGCAGCATCACCTTGTCGTCCACGTAGAACGTGTCCTGCATGTCGCGGCTCGGGTGGTCGGGCGGCGTATTCAACGCTTCGAAGTTGTACCAGTCCGTCTCGATGTCGCGACCGAAGTCCACCTCGAAACCCATCTGGCTGAAGAAGTCGATAATCTCTTCGCGCACATCGTAAAGCGGGTGCGTGCTGCCCGCCGGGATGCCTGCACCCGGGAGCGTGGTATCTACAAAGCCGCTTTCCAGCTTCTTCTGGAGGGCAGCCTGGTTCGCGGTCTCGATAGCCTTGTCGATTGCCTCGGAGACGGCGACCTTAAGTTCGTTCACGAGCTTGCCGTAAGCCGGACGTTCCTCGGCGCTCAAGCTCCCCATCTGCTTCATGAGGTCGGTGACGGCCCCCTTCTTGCCCAGGTACTTCACGCGGAGGTTGTTGACGGCTTCTTGGTTCGTAAGGTCGGTTTGCGCAAGTTCTGCGTCAAACGCCTGCTTCACATTGTTAATAGCTTCACTCATAGTGGCCACAAATGTAGAAATTTTTAGTCAAAGGGGGAGGTCTCCCCCTCGCTTCTGCCCCATGTCATCCCCGCCCATTCGACATGCTCAGGGCAGGCTCCGGCGGGGATCTCCTTGTGGCATCCGTTCCCCCCTCTACGGGCGCTCAAACGCCGCGCCCGTAACGCCTGGCTTTGACTTCCCTGTAAAACACGTGCTTGTTATCTTGAACACGGTCACGGCAGCGGCCTGCGCGGGTGTGAATTCGAACTTGTGCGGGACGTGCATAGACGACGCCGAGCCTGAGGCGTGCGGAGCACCTGCGGCCTGCCGTTCCATCAGGAGCGAGAGCCCGCGGCATTTCTCGGCGCTATCCTCGACAATTTCGGCTTTGCCCTGCCCGACAACGCTTGCATAAAAGCGCCCGCTCTTGCAATAAACATCTTCGTGAATCTCGATGCGGTTCTCGACGCACATGCTGAACGCCACATTCGGATTCTTGCGGATGCAGTCGAGTTTCTTGCCGACATGCGCGCAATGGAAGTACAGCTCCAGAACGCCGCCCTCCAGGCTGTACCCGAATGACATCGGAATCACGTAGGGCACGCCCGCATTCGCATCGTCCTCCATCGCAATGTGGCAGGTCGTGCACTGCTCAATAATCTTTGCGATGTTTTCGTCGCCCAAAACTTCTCTATCCTTGCGCCTCATGGTCTACCTACGATAATCTTTTCGTTCGCTTGCCATATAGCCCCCTCTCCTACTCCGAATTCGCTTTCCCAGTGAAATTCGCGCTCTTTATCTTGAATCCGGTCACGATGCTGGCCTGTTCGGGCGCGCTATAAGTTCTAAAACACCCAGTAGTTGGCGCCCAGTTTGAAAGTAAGGTCTTTTGCCCCTCCAAGGTCCACAAACCGGCCCTTGGAATCGGGGTAGAGCTCACTCAGACCGAGCCCCACGCGGAAATCGACACCAAGTTTATCTAAAACGTAATAACCCGCCCCCACAACCATTCCAAAACCGAATGTGGACTGTTCCACTTTTTCGGGAACAGAAACAGTAGTAGATCCTGAAGTCCCCTTATTCTTCACAACGGCCTTGAGGGATACATCGCTCTTTAAATTGACACCAAGTTTTGGACCAACGTAGGCATAAATTTTCGGCGTGGCATTGGCCCGTACAAGCAAAGGAACTTCAAGGTTCATCTGTTCAAATTCACGTTCGCCCAAATCGTCATCCTGGGAATAATTGGCATAGCGGAACAAAAGTTCCGGAGTGAAATGAATCAGAGAAGAAAATTCGTAACGGCCGACAGCACCTAATTCCAGATCTACTCCGCTTGGATTATCGTCATTCTCACCACCGGACCAGTCATCTTCTAGACCCCAAAGCATTCCGTAGCCCGCGGCAATGCGTGCCCCGAGACCAATTGCAGGGGCACTGGTTTTGGAACCGGCCTCTCCAGAGTCTTGTGCCAAGGCAAACGCCACTGCACATAAGATGACTATTACAGATGTTAGAATCTTTTTCATTATTTTCTCCTGGTTATTTCCAAATATAATTTCATTCGGACACAAAACGCCACCGTGCGGCAACAAGACGCGTCTATCTGGTGGCAAGCCGTGCCGAAAAAATCTCGAAGTCCTCCGGCGTGGTAAGCTTGTCGTTCATGGCGTTCCCCTGCACAATGAAGACGTTTTCTCCAAAGAATTCCAGAATGCTGGCCTCGTCGGTGGGCGTAAAATCCAGCGGTTCCCGGTCAATTCTGCCGTACAAGCTTTTCAAAAGCGAGACGGATGCAGCCTGTGGTGTCTGGGCGAGCCAGACCTTCTTGCGGTCGATGGTCTTTTCCACCTTGCCGTCTTCGGCCACCTTGATGGTGTCAACAGCTGGTTTTGCCACCAGACAGGCCCCTTTTTCTACCAGGGTCTTGCAAACATTCGCGATGATTTCCTTAGAAACGAATGGTCTAGCCACATCGTGAACTAGCACGAATTCCGCCTGGTCAGAAAGGGCGCTCACGCCGTTCCGTACCGATTGCCAGCGTTCCGCTCCACCGACGACAAGAGTTAATTTACTCAGGGTCTCGGCTGGCAAAATTTTGGAAAGGCCCGATTCTCCATAAATCTGCTTTTCGAAATAATCCTTCCAGTCGGCGGGTACGGCCATCACCACCTGGCCGATTTCGTCCATGCTAAGGAAGGTTTCCAGGCAGTAGAAATAGACCGGCTTGCCGTTTAGCTGCATCAGCTGTTTGGGGATGGTTCCACCCATCCGTTTTCCGATGCCGCCTGCCGGGAGCACTGCGGCAAATCTACCCTTGAAAGAATCACTCATAACGTGAGAAAGTTAGTAAATATCTATCTTTGGGCTCGTATGAATACCAAGATTTACTATACCCTTACAGACGAATCGCCCTTCTTGGCGACTCAATCCCTGCTCCCCATCGTTCGCGGTTTTGCAAAGGCCGCCGATATCGATGTGGAAACCAAGAACATCTCCCTGCCGGGCCGCATTCTGGCCGCTTTCGGCAAGGCGAGCGACGACCTGGATTTCCTCGGCAAGCTTACGCTTGAACCGGATGCAAACATCATCAAGCTCCCGAACATTTCGGCTTCTGTGCCGCAGCTCAAGGCCGCCA
>CAMKMX010000031.1 GCA_946414025.1 uncultured Fibrobacter sp. | reverse complement strand
TTTACCGCCGCAGCATGAACGAACTTCCGGCTCGTAAGGAAGAAGTTCTCCATGCCCAGGAAGAGGGTGTCGAATTCTGCGTTCTGCAGAACCCGGCCAAGATTCTTGGCGACGAAGCCGGCCACGTGCGCGGCATGCTCGTCGACAAGTACGAACTCGGCGAACCCGATGAAAAGGGCCGTCCGCGTCCGGTCAAGGTCGAAGGTGCAAGCTTCGAAATCGAATGCGACACCGTGCTCGTTGCTATCGGTAACGGTTCCAACCCGCTTATCAGCAACACCACGCCGGAACTCTCCGTCGACAAGAAGGGTCACATCCTTCTCGAAGATGCAACCGCCAACAAGACCTTCATGGAGAAGGTTTATGCAGGTGGTGACATCGTGCTGGGTGCCGCAACCGTGATCCTCGCTATGGGTGAGGGTCGCAGAGCCGCGGCTGGAATAAATGAATTCCTGAAGAAGTAGTGGAATGTCATCCCCGCGAAGGCGGGGATCTCCTTTCGTTTCTTCTCCAAATCTTGGATTTGATAAAAAAGGATGGCTCCGGCCATCCTTTTTTTTGTGGTCGTTGTCATATTGGAATTAACGATAACAGATTTCTATTAATTCAATAAAAACAATATATTTGATGTTATTGATTGTTGAGGGTATATTATGGTTTGGAATCATCAGTTATACATTTTCGGAGGTGACGGAAATGAAAAAGCTTTTTTCCTTGTCGTTTTTGTTGCTTTCGGCAACATTCTTTTTTGCCGCCTGTTCCGAGGACAGTTCGTCTTCTAACGATGCCGTTGTGCAAGAGCCGAACCCAGCCGCTAATGCAAATTCCATCGGAGAATCTCCGGAATGGGTGACGAAACTGCCCGAGGCGGACACGGCTAGGCAGCTCTTTGTGGTGGCCGCATACGAAGGCACTACCGCATGGGTTTCGATGCACAACAAGGACAAGTCGGGCAAGTGGCAGATGATTATGTCCACTCCCGGTTTTATCGGCAAGAACGGCCTAGGCAAGACGAAGGAAGGCGACGGCATGACTCCCGTGGGCACCTTCAGGTTCAATCGCGCCTTTGGAAACTCCGAAGATCCGGGAACTGCATTTGAATACACCAGGGCCGATGGCGACACTTACTGGTCTGGCGACATGCGCGAAGGCAAGCATTATAACGAACTGGTGAGCCTCAAGGATGTTCCCGACCTGGACAAAGAAAACAGCGAGCGCATCGCCGATTACCCTATTCATTACCAGTATTGCCTGAACATCAGTTACAACGCTGAGGGTACACCCGGCAGGGGCTCGGCGATTTTCTTGCACGTGTTCGGCGAACGCAAGCCTTTTACGGGCGGCTGTGTGGCCATACCCTTGGACATGATGCGCTTTGTAATGCAGAACGTCTCCAAGGACTGCGTGGTGATTATTGGCTCGCTGGAAACCCTTGGCGGAAATTTCTAGGGTGGGGAAACATCAGGGCCTCAGGCGAAATCCGCAAGTACCTGCACAATGGCAGGGTAGAAGTGGTAAAGTAACGGTTATCCCTCGCCGCTTTCCCGCTTGGAATACACGCAGCCGCAGTAGTTCTGGCGGTAGAGCTTGTATTCGGCGGACAGCTGGATAGAACGCTTGTAGCCGCCTTTTTTCTTGAAATCGCTGGGGAGCCGCTTGATGCCGTAGATGTCGCACTGCTCCTGCACCACTTCGTTTAGCACCTGTGCGTCTTTCATGGGGCTGATGGTGAGGGTGGTGGTGAAGTAGTCGGCGTTCAGTTTTTGTGCGAGGCGGGCCGCTTCGGCGAGACGCAACTCGAAACACTTGCGGCAGCGCTTGCCCCCTTCGGGTTCTTTTTCCAGCCCACGGACGGCATCGTAAAACTTTTTCGGGTCGTATTCGCCTTCGATGAGTGTGACCGGATGTTTGGTCTTGAATTCTTTCACGAACCGCTTGATTTCTTCAACTCGGTGGCGGTATTCCTCGTCGGGTGCGATGTTTGGATTGTAGTAGAAGAGCGTAATCTTGAAGTATTGCGACAGGTATTCGATGGTGTAGCTGCTGCAGGGGGCGCAACAGGCGTGCAACAACAGCGTCGGCACTTCGCCGGTGCGTTCCAGCCGGCGAATGATGTAGTCCAGATCCCGCTGGTAGTTGTGCTTGGGGGCTGCTCCCGTTTCCAAAACCTTCTCCTGCATGTTTGCAATCCTATGGGCGAATGAGGGAACCGCCCCAGTGTTCGTCAAAAAATTCCTTGAATAGAGGATCGCCGCTGGCCTTTAGCTCGTCGATGACATCCTGGATGGGCCTTCCGCCGCGGTACAGCGCCCTGAAGGCCTTGTCTAGTCCCGCGATGCGTTCTTCGGAAAATTCTTCGCTATGGAGTTTCAATGCGTGAAGGTTCAGGCCACCCCATTTGAGAGGTGTCCCGAAGGCCTTGCTTGCCGGGGGTACGTCCTTTTCAACTTTCAGGGTTGCCCCTACGAAGGCATAGGCTCCTACCTGGTTCCGCTGGGGCATTCCGACGTTTCCGCCCAGGGTGGCATAGCGCCCGATTCTGGCGTGGCCGCCCAGCTGGCACCCGTTAGAAATTACCGCCCCTTCGTCGATAAAGCAGTCATGACCCACATGGGAGTATGTCATGAGTAATACTTTGTCTGCAAGGCGGGTGACTCCACCGCCCTGTGCCGTACCCCGGTTCAGAGTGCAGTATTCCCGGATGATGCAGTTCTCGCCGATTTCTAGCCGGGTGGGTTCTCCGGCATATTTCAGGTCTTGGGGAGGAGCCCCCAGGACGGCCCCGTCAAAGACGCGGGTGTTTTTGCCGATAGAAACGCCGCCGTACACATGGACACGGGCTTCCAGCACCACGCCTTCGGCAATTTCGGCTCCGGCATCAACAAGACACCAGGGGCCGATAGAAGCGGTCTCGTGGACTTTTGCAGAAGGGTGCACAAATGCGGAGGAGTGAACCATGGCAGGGAATATAGCTAATGGAAGGCTAGAAATTCAGGGTGCCCACGGCCACGATCCAGAAACAGACGGCGCTTACCACGGCGAAGCTCCCCATGACGGTGCGTTCCTTGTAGCTGGTGCTGAAAAGTACCGTTGCCGTATAGAAGGTCACGTACAGCGCAAAGAAGAAGGCGAGAATCCGGGTGATGAGGAAGGGGATAATTTCGGGCAGGATTCCCCCCGCGCTGAGCAGCACGAACAGGGCCACGAACTGCAGGCCGGTCGGCACGATAAAGGCCTTGCGGAGTTCTGGCGGGATAACCCTGTGCTGGGCGTTCATGGCATAGGCTCCCCAGGGAGCACCGCAGGCAAGGGCGATGTTCAAGACGATGGAGGGCAAGAAGGCGACAGCTCCGATGGCGGCGGCGATAAACACTAAGACAAAACTAGAATTATCAAGGACAATGAGATCCCCGCCTTCGCGGGGATGACAACAAAAAGACGTCCCTGGGCAAAGGAGCAGCCTAGGGACGTCAAGGGAGTGTTTGGGTATGCATTAAGATAGAATCTGGCAGGGCGTAAAGCCCATAGGTTGTATACTTTTCTGTTTACCCGTGTAACCATGAGCAAACATTTCCTTTGAGGTGTTTTTTGGGAACAAAACAGGGCCTTTAGTCTCAAAACCGCACTTTTGCCTCGGCAAAACCCCGTAACGGGGTCAGGTGCAGGCGGTGAACGTCCTTGAAGGTGCAGACAAGGGAAATGTCCAGGTAATCTCCGGAAATCAGGAATTCCGAACGCAGGCGCATGTCGTTCCGGGGGCGGCCCTTTGGGATAATAAAGGTGAATTTCGTGTAACTTTGTCCAGAATCCATGAATTTTGAGGAAAATTCCAGGTGAGGAGGGGAAAAACCTTTGGGTCGGTCGTGCCGGACCCGGGCAGAAGCCCCCAGAGCCCAGAGTTCCCAGGGGGTAAGGTTCAGGCCGCCTTTCCAGTCCGTCTGTCTGCAGTTGAAGCCTGCGTCTCGGCAGGTAGCGCTGGCGGATAATCTCAAAAATTCAGGACCCGATTCCGCTCCCAGCTTGAGCCGAACCGCCATGGTGTCGGCATCAAGAGGCTCTATAAGGGTCCCGTCTGCGGAGACTCTCGTGTCCAAAAGGTCGGGAGCCCTGACGGACAGGCTTTGCGACCCCCAGAGCCTGCTTTTTTGGATGGTCTTGCTCAAGCGGGCGTACCTAGGGAACTCTTCCCGATGGATATAGGCGGTGGTCCGCCAGCTGTAGGTGACGGCACCGCCCTGATCTGAGGTGCCGGCGCCGTTCTGACCCGCCTTGCTGACGGTTTTTCCGGCGTTTGCGTTGTCGGCGCTGTTTTCACCGTCGCGTCCCTTCTTTTCGTTGCCGTACAGCTGTACCTTGATAAGCGGGAATTCCTGCCCATGCTGCCACCAGGCGGCCACCTGCCCGAAGGGGAATTTCGTCTGTAGGCCTGCGGAATGGACGCCGTTGATTGGCGGGTAGGCGGATTCGGTGCCTTCGCGAAGGCTGCTGGTGCCGCTGGTGCCGCTGGTGCCGCTTGTGCCGCCTGTGCCAAAACCGTGCCAGTAAAATGCTTCGATGTTGGCGACGCTCCGCCTGCCGTATCCCAGCCGGAACTGTGTCGTCTTGGTGGTGTCCAGAAGGCCCGCCACATGAAAGTTTCCGAAGGGGTAGAGGAGGGCCGTTCCCCAGAGGGTGTCCAGCGGGATCTGGCTGTGGAGTTCCCGTGTGGAAATGTCCCCGAAATAGGCCTCGCTCCCCTGGTTCTTGTAGGCGAGAAGTTCCTGGGAGCCGAGCCTCAGGGTGTAGCGGTAGAACTGGACCTGCAGTTCGGTACGGTGACTTTCCAGGTGCCCTGTGGAATCGATTCGGCCTTTCCAGTCCACGTAGCCGTGAGGTGTAAGGTCTGGGCGCGTCGGGGCTTTCGCGGACTTCTTGCCGCTGGAAATTTTCCCTAGGGTGGAGCCTGTGCGGGTCTTGCTACTAGCCGTTTCGTCACAGGTTTCCTGGGCGTAGGTCTGTGCAAGGAGGCAGGCCTCCTCCTGGTTGCCTTCTTCTAGCAGGTCCAGAATTTCGGTAGCCTCTTCGGCGGTAATGATTCCGTTGTCCCACCAGTCGAAAACCTTCGATTCGCCTAGCGGGGCGGCAAGAACGACCCCACCCAGGGCAAAAAGTGCCGCCGCAATGACGGATGAGCGCAGGACTCCAGCTTCTTTTTCGTGTCTATCTTTGGACAAAATAAGCCTCCTCTATGTATAGACTTATTTTTGTCCCGAAAAGAGCCTAAGTTTTTTTATTTTTTCAATATGGCAAGTTCAAACTGGTCCAAGAAGCCTTTTTCTGCACGGTCCAATTCCGGCGTGGCGCGGCAACCTTCCCGTAATGCCTCTGCCGCAGGTCGTGACTTTGTGCCTCACTTGAAGGCACCACGTACCGACTTTCCGCTGTTTGGCGGCAAGCGGGTGAAGCCCTCGATTGAGGGACTGGATAAGCTCTTGCACTATTACGGCGTAGAGCTCCAGCCCGAGACCCTGAAGCAGATTTGGGAGTTCCACCAGTTGTTGCGGGCCAACAACGACGACCAGGACTTGACCCGCCTAAACGCTTTCGAGACCATGGTGGAGCGGCATTACGCCGACTGCACGCTTATAAACGCCTACGTACCCAA
This sequence comes from uncultured Fibrobacter sp., assembly GCA_946414025.1. Classification (GTDB taxonomy): domain Bacteria; phylum Fibrobacterota; class Fibrobacteria; order Fibrobacterales; family Fibrobacteraceae; genus Fibrobacter. The sequence continues at coordinate 27,413 of CAMKMX010000031.1, read as the reverse complement.
GTGGCCCGCCCGCATGATCGACGTGGGGAGTGGCGCCGGTTTTCCGGGAATTCCCCTGAAGATTGTAAATCCGGGGATTCGTCTTACGCTTTGTGAACCCCGGCCCAACCGTATCAATTTCTTGAACATGGTCATCGAGAAGATGGGCCTCAGGGGAATCGACGTTTTTGGTCACAAGGTCACCAGCCGCAGCATGACAATCCCTGTAGAGGGCGTCATCAGCCGTGCTTTTGAACTGATGGAAAAGACCCTGCCCCGCATCGCCAATTCCTTGAAGGTGGGCGGCCGGGTGTTCTTTATGAAGGGCCCTGCCGTGGCCGACGAACTCAAGACCTTTCACCCCGAAGATTTCGGCTACAAGTTCGTGGGCAAGCACTTCTACACCATTCCCAACAGCACCCAGGAGCGGGCACTGGTCATCCTAGAGCGTGTGGAATAGGTTATTTCTTTGTGCTATTGCCACACCTCGTTTCTGTTGTAGGTGCCGCCTTTCAGTTGAATGTGCAGATGCTCGTTTGCCTTGCCGACGTCTTCGTGGAGGACTACGTATCGGGTGTCAAGGTCTTCTGTAATGGCCTTTGCCAGGGCCTTGCGGATTTCGATATCTTCTATGTCCTTGATCCGGATGTCCACGGCGGCGCATGCGTAATGGGCGGAGCGTTCTCCGTGCTTGTCGGAGTCGTTCCCGCTGGTGATTACGGGGCGGTAGTTGTCGTCTTCAAACACCTCGCGGTAGGTGGCGACCACCACATTTATGGCGGTGTCCAGTTCGGGCCGCAGGCAGTCGATGATTACGGAAGCCGTTTTTAAGGTAGTGAGGCTCAGAACTTCCTCGTGGTAGTTCCGCTGAGCGGGGGTTCGCTTGACAAGAGTCTTGGGCGTTGTCTGTTTAGGCTTTGACTTTTGGGCAGATTTCTTTTTGCTGTCGCTTCCGTCATTCGAATCTTCGAAAAGCCCATCTACGTATTGGGTGATTTCGTCGTAAATGCCCTGCGCCCCGCCGTGTTCATCAATCTTTGCTGAAATTTCATCGGCCAACTTTGCCGTCTTCGCTTTTGTCGAATCCCAGGCTTCACCTGCCGCCTTGCCGATGGCGGTTTTGAGTTGTTCACGGGTGTCGTCGCTGAGCCCGCAGCCCGAAAGCAGCAGGGTGGCAAAAATAAACGTCAGAAGACATTTTATGCGGAAAAAGGGAGCCATCAGTATATATATCGCTTTTTTGGGGTCAAATGTCAAGAGAAAAATTGTTTTTTAGGTTTTTTTATGGTGGCTAATAATATCAAGCATGTCCAATTCGGTCTGGGTGGCGCCTATTTCTTCTTCGGTAGATTCGTTGATGAAGAGATTGATTTCTATTGGGATGCATCTTTTGTCTAGTCGGTTGAGAAAGCAGATAAGTCGGTCGCGCTGTTCCGAGTCAAGCTGATTGAAATATATGCGGATGTTGTTGTCAACGGAGGTGTCGAGTTTGTTCTTTGGAAACAGCTCCACGCCTTGAATTCCGAGAGTGCTTTCTAGGCGTCGTTTAAATTCTCCCTGGATATCGCTTAGTTGACCGATGGTGAGCGAACTTTGACTTGTTGCATAATCCTTGGTTTTCTTCTCGATGAAATCTTTCAGCGAAGGCAATTCTTCTGTTGAGAGCCTCTTGTCCACATGGTAGATGAAGTGTCGTGGACTGCCTTGGTAGCTGATAGAAATGGCGTGAACGTCTTTGTCGTAGATGTCGGCGATGAATTTGCCGTTCTTGTCACGGAAAACAAGGTCAATGTCCTTGCCGGCTCGTCGTACCGTGTAATAAATGACGAATAGGGGATTTATTCCCATCAGGTAGTCGATGACCGGCTGGTCAATCCATGTCTTGGGCGTTTTCTTGAAAAAATGGAGCATCTGAATCCTTTATGGCTGGTTTTCAGTTCCAGATTCTTTGGCCCAGGCGGGAATTTTTCCTAATGCTTCAAGAGCCGAATCTTTAAACATCATCGTAATATTCACTTTGGGGGAGACCTTCCAATTGCTGATGTCTCCGCTGAAAGGGCTGTATAGGAACATTCCTCTCATGTCGGTCACGTTGGAGACGTTCCAGCCGCTGATATCGCCGTCAAAGTCGCAAAGGAAGAACATTCCCCTCATATCGGTCACTTTGGAAACATTCCATTTGCTGATATCCCCATTAAAATCACTGTATTGGAACATCGCTTTCATTTCGGTCACGTGTGAAACGTCCCAGTTGTTGATATTGCCGTTAAATTGGCTGTATTGGAACAAAAAGCTCATGTCCGTTACGTTGGATACATCGATGTACGACAAATCGCAGTTTAAGCCATGCTCTTTAATGGCGTCTTCTATCAGTTTCTTAATGTTCTCGTTGGTTGCGATTATCTTTTTAGGCATAGGTCTCCCCTTATTTTTTTTGAGATCATAGATGGCTTGGAATTGCCAAGAGAATGTGTCGGTCAAAAAGTTAAGCCAACAATCCTGACACAAAGAACAGCAGAAATAAGGGTAAAATGAAAACCCACACGCCCGAGAAGTAGCCTTTAAGGTCAACATCGCTCATGGTAGAGTGGTTGATAAGTGAAATTACCAGATACCACAATAGGATGCTTATTCCTACGGAGGTGTGTGCTGTAAGGAGATGTCTTATAAGGAGATATCCTATGGCAAGTCCAACTATCGTTGGAGCGACGGATGTCAGGGTGTCCTGTATCGACTTCATGAACCAGGGACCGCGATTTCGGTAAGCAATATGCCCTAGTCGCCCATTGTCGCTTTCGAACATGCTGATTTCGCAAACTTCGGCACCTGTTATCACGGCAAAGCACAAGTGAGACATCTCGTGAACGAATGTTCCCGGAAAGGTTATGTAGTTTACGAAAAAGTAGGCAAATCTGTGATTTAGAATGCCGATGATTTTGAGCTGGAGACGCTCTAGTCCATAAAGAAACATCCCTGCGGCAACCGGGGCTAGAACGGCGAGGATTGTTAGAATGCCGCTGATGGCGGCAAGGGCTCCAATGCCGTTGCCCCAGCCAAGCCAAGCGGTAATCTGTTGCATCAGTGAAATCATCAATGAAAATATACGAAATCAGGCTTTTTATTCATTGAGTGATTGTATTTTTTCGACGCCCAATTGCAATTCCTCTTGTGCTTTTTTTCTACGGTAGTCGGATATTGGATCAAAGTTTTTTATAATCATTTTCATACTGTCAACATTTAGCATATCTTCGTTCTTAGCCGATGTACCCAAGAAGTCATAAACGGAAACCATCAATTTGTTGCCGGCATTTATTTGTTCTGGCGTTCCTTTCAGCCCCATTTTGTTCTTGTTGAATTTTTTTGCGATATCGTAGTAAAAGATACCTAGTTCATCTAAGCTGGAAATATTGTCTATGCCATTGAGATATGGAGAATATTTTTTAGGGATTTCGGTTGTTTCTGGATTGTTTGTTTCTTCAATTGTATTATTGCCATCACAAAAATATATACAAGACACGACGGCAATTATTAACACTGCAGACTCCAATAATCCTACTGCGATTCCGCAAAGAAAACCCCATACAATAGCGTCTAAAGCAATTGGTATGGCAGCATACTTTAAAGCATCTAATAAATCTGATAATGATTCAATAGGACACTTTAAATAAAAAATAAGAACGGAAAGACTTAATGCGATTAAAAGAGACAAATAATATAGAATCGACATCGTTCTTGCCTTTTTATATGCAACACTTATTTCTTTACGGACACTGGGGTCCCTACGGCATTTGGGACAGAGAAGGAAATGGCAATCGCCTCTATAATACGCCCAATTGTCTGGAAGTGCTTCATTTGTCTCTTCCCAGGAGTGGTTATAGGTGTTATATTCCTCTGTAACATACTTTATTCCGGTTCTCCCACAATTCCAACAACGACAGTTAGCTTTCCGTTCTCTTGACATTTTCCGTCTCTCCTATGTTAAGTCTTACTTTCTGTTAGGACCAATCAAAGGGATCCTTGTTTTGATCGAAACCGCAGTATTTGCAGAATCGAGCCTTTATTGGGATTTCCTTTTCGCATTCAACGCATTGTTTTGTCTGAGAAGTAGATTTCCCACAAACTTCACAGAATTTTGCGTCTGCGTCAGCATTTGCACCGCAATGGGGACATTTAGGCATAATTTGCTCCTTTTTTAACCAAGTTATTTCGCAGATGATGATTTTCTAGAAAGGACTTGTAAGTGGCAGTACCCCAATTATCAGAATCAAGACCTAGCGAAGAAGAATTAATTTTCTTATCTCGCAAGTATTTTTGAATCTGGGGAGCAACAGACTTATGGATGTCAAGGCATTTTATTTTAGGATAATATTGTCTTGCCGCTGAATTACCGCCATCATTAAGTGGTAGTGTGGGCTTGAAATACGTAATACTTGGATCTTCTGGAGGAAGAAGACTTGTTCCTGATGTTGTACAATCATCATCGGTGATTTTATTTCCTAGAAATATTTCATTTAACGGTTTTTCACTTTCCGGTGTATATACGAAGGCTCCGCATTGTAAATCAGAGCGAGGATTCGAAATTTGCATAAATTCTTCATCTTGGGCCTCTTCCATCCAAGGCTGTATTTTTTTCCATATGCCAAAGAATGTAGCATCAGTATAATTGCTACCAGGAATATTTCCGTTTTCCGTAATGATTGCGTTCATATTTGCTCTATGTTGCTTAATTATATCTGCAAAGCTCGTTAAATCGTTGCTTGGTGTAGAAGCGCCTTTTCCCAAAGTGATCAAATAGACAGAAACAAATGAATTTGTTTCATAACCGGTACACATTCCATTGGATGACTGGGTTGCAAAATATAAAGCCACTTTGTAATCAGAGGTCCAATCAACAAATGGTGTTGGGGCCCCATAATGCTGCAAAACTGAAAAGATGCTCGGATCCGCAACAACCTTGCAGATGTGATTTAGCCGAATGCTTTCAGTTGCTTTTGTGTATTCAAGAAATGAGGAAATGTATTCATCAAAACTACTAAAACGATGATGCAATTCTTTCGTTATCCACTCGCGTTGAGCAAAAGAGAAGATTTTCCATGATCCTTCAGCTAAGCCACGAAAGAACACTTTTTCTTTGCCTTCGGCAGAGACTTGTTGAAGTGTGTTTAGTGCATCTTCAAAGGAAGATGCTTGCCTATAATCATAGGCCTTTCTTTTTTCTTCAATTGTTTTGAATATCGGCAAGTCCATAGTCTCATTTCCCCCCTACAGAAGTTCTTTATTCTTGTATTTTATGCACACCATGCCGTGCGGGTTTCGGCACAGTGCGATTTGCGTATGCAAAAGGGGAGAAGATCCCCGCGTTGGTTCGACTTCGCTTGCTTCGACAATGCACTTCGACAGGCTCAGTGTGCCACTCAGCACAGGCACCACAGGTCGCGGGGATGACAAAAGAGTGTGTCGGGGATGACAATTCGGGAAAGAGATTGCTTCGGGGCGTACACCCCTCGCAATGACAAGCAAGGATATGGGTCACTTCGGCGAGCTCAGTGACCTTTAACCCTGTCGCCGGTATAAGGCTCAGGGAACTGGTGTACAGGTTGTTTTGTAAACTAGAGTTTACACGGGGGGGGGTAAGGACTAAAAGCCCCTGCTAGGGGACGGCGGGCCAGCATCTGCCGGCAGTATCTATGTCCATAATTCGCCATACAGGGAATAAATTACATTATTATTTCCACAAGTGATCGTTTTTTTGAGAAAAAAAGGATTTTAGAAAAGGTAAATTTTTTAAGTGAATTTTATTGGAAAAGGTAAATTTTTTGATTATATTTAATAGAAAAAGGTAACAAATGCTATACCGCAAGAACGAAATTTTGCTTAAAAATTGGCTAAAAAGCGAAAAAAAAGCCGTTTTGCTGACGGGAGCCCGTCAGACGGGGAAAACATTCCTTATAAGACGCATTCTTGAGTCAAATAGTCAAAATTTCGTCGAAATCAACTTCTTGAAGAGTCCCGAACTGCTGGGGTTGCTCGAATCCGCCAAGAACAAGGATTTTTCGGCGTTCTTTACGCGACTCCAGTTTGCCACGCGGAAGGAACTCACCAAGGGGAAAACTGTCATCTTTCTGGACGAGGTGCAGGAATACAAGGAAATCCTGACGGCCATAAAGTTCCTCGTAGAGGAAGGCTCGTTCCGGTATGTCCTTAGCGGCTCGCTCCTGGGCGTGGAACTAACGGACCTTCGTTCGGCTCCGGTTGGCTACTTGCCAGTTATCGAGATGTTCCCGATGGATTTCGAGGAATTCCTGATTGCACAGAAAATTCCTGCCGACGCACTGGCGCGGCTGCGGGAAAACTTTACCGACAAGACCCCCGTCGAAGAATTTGTCCACAACAAGATTCTAGATGCCTTCTATACCTACCTGATTGTCGGAGGCATGCCGGCCGCTGTGCAGGAGTTCGTTGATTCAAACGACCTGAACGCCGTCACGCGAATCCACAAGGACATTCTCAAGCAGTACAGGTGGGATTTTTCAAAATACGAGAAGGAACGCAAACTTCACCTGATAAGCACTTACGACTTGATTCCTTCTGAGTTGAACTCCAAGAACAAGCGTTACATGTTCGCGGACCTTGGAGCCAAGCAGAAATTCGGCCGTTACGAGAACAGCTTCAACTGGCTTATTGACGCGGGCGTCGCCATACCGACTTTCAATACGACAGAACCTGTGGTACCGTTGAAAATCAACAAGCAGAACAATTTGTTCAAGCTGTTCCTTTCTGATGTTGGGCTCTTGACGACAAGCTACGGGCGGGCTTCGCAGATGCAGCTGTTGCAGGGCGGGCACGACATGAACTGTGGAGCCATCTTTGAAAACGCAGTCGCCCAAGAACTGCGCACCCACGGCTATGACGGCTACTATTTCAACAGCAAGAAACTCGGCGAACTCGATTTTGTCATCGAATATGAAGGCAAATGCCTCCCCATCGAAGTCAAGAGCGGCAAGGATTATACCAAGCATTCCGCCTTGAACAACGTGCTGCAAATAGAGAATTACGACATTCCACAGGCATTCGTATTCGCAAATGCAAATGTCTCCGTTCGTGGGAAAATCACCTATTTCCCCATCTACATGATAATGTTCCTAAACGAAGCCGCCACGCCATTGCCGAAAATGCCGCGACTGGACTTGTCCGGCTTGCACTAACCACTAGAACTTGAACAGCATGCCAAATCGCATCTGTCCGTCGCGGACGCCATCGTTGTCACCTACGTCGCGGATGGTGGCAAAGTCGAACTGCAGCATGTCCGAAATCATGAAGCCGAAACCGAAGTCCACTTCGCTACGCTGGCCCACGTCATCGTAGAGGTAGCCCAGGCGGAGCGCGATGGTGTTGGCGTAGATGAATTCCGTACCTACGTTAAACACGCCCTGCATCAGGGAGTTCTTGGCGGCGGTGGCGCCGTGTCCGCCCCGTTCTGGGTTGGCGATGGATTTCCAGCAGGCGATGTAGAAGGGTTCGGGGTCGCCCTTGCTGTCGTCATAGACCACTTCGCGGTTGTAGTCGGCGGCTACGATCCACTTGTAGTCGGCAAGAGCCAAGAGTTCATACGAAATCCCTAGCCGCCAGGTGAGGGGGATGGGGTCTTCGATGGTCTTGTCCACGTAGTAGACGCTGGGGCCGATGTTGGCGAGAACCAAGGCTAGATTTAGTTTGTCTAAAACAACGCCCTTCTTGAGGATGCCCACGTCGAAGGCGTAGCCGAAGGTGGTTGCCTCCTCTTCGCCGGCGGCGGCTCCGGAGCTCAGGTCAGAATAGAAGAACTTGATGGAAAGTCCAAGACCGATGTTCCCGGGGAAACGGGTGCCGTAGCTCACGCCGCCCACGATTTCGGAACTGTTGTAGGCCACCAGGTCGTCGGCGTCGATATCGCCGGAAACCACCGTGGAACCGAAGCTCACAAAGTTCACGTGGAAGCCGATGGTGCCCCAGTCTCCCATGGGAACCGTCATACCGCCGTAGAGGTGGTACAGGTCGGGGATGTTCAAGATGGGCAAAAGCTTTTCATAGAAGGCGGTGAGCTGGTAGTCGGCGTCCTTGTACTGCTCCATGCCGTTTGCGGTGCTGAACCAAACGTCGTTACCCTGGGGGAGAACCGCCCACACCTTGTTTACCGAAAGTCCGTTGCCGCTGTGGTAGTGGGTCCATTCGTCGTCGCTCTTGACGTCGCCTTCGGCTTCGGCGGTGCCCCGTTCCAGTTCTGCCTTGCGGCCGCTGGCGGTGGCGTAGTCCGGCAGGTGGCGCCAGACGCCCTTGTCCGTTGCAATCCAGATGGCGCCCTTGCGGTCCACCGAGATGTCGTTGATGGTGTTGCCTTCGAACTTGATCTGTTCCCACTTGCGCAGGTTGAAATGGGAGAGGCCTTCTTTGTGGCTGGCCCATACGTGGCCGGAACTATCGACGGCAAGGGCCTTCGGGTTCAGGTCCATGATGCCGTCTTCTTCGGTGAAGAGGCTCCAGCGGTCCTTGTCGTTAACGCTTTTCTTGGGAACCAGGCGGGCAACGCCTGCGCCTTCGACGGCCACAAACAGTTCCTTGCGGTTTTCGGACCACACCAGGGCGTTGATTTTCTGGCTGGGAAGCACCTTGCCCTTTTGCTCGAACTGTCCGTTGCGGTACAAGAAGAGACCGTTGTCGGTGCCTATCCAGAGGCTTGCGCCTTGGTTCACCAGGGCGGTGATGCGCCTGCTGCCCAGTTCTTCGTCGTAGTTTTTCCAGGCCTTGCCGTCAAAGCGGAAGAGGCTCTTGGGAGTGCCTACCCAGAGTTTTTCGGTGCGGTTGTCGTAGATGATGGCCGTGATGGTGTCGTTTACCACCAGGTTCCAGGGCATCTTGACTTCTACCACGTCGGATTCCTCTTCGGCGGACTTGATGTCGTTGAACTTTTTCACCTGGCGGGAGTATTCGTCGATACCGCGCTCCGTACCCACATAAACTTTTACGGCGTCCTTGATCTTGGCGTTGCCTTGCAGGGTGACGGAGTGGTAATCCACCCACTGCTCTCCGTCGTAACGGAGGATGCCTTGGGCGGTTCCGGCCCAGAGTTCGCTCTTGGCGAAAAAGCCGTTCTTGCTGCGGGCCGCCATCTTGGTAAAGAAGGGGGCGGTCTTGGAATCGGCGGGGTAGGACATGCGCCATTCGTCGGCCAGGGGGCCAAAGGCAAGTCCTGCCGGGTTGTAGAACATGGCGGTGGCGTCGTCGGCCACGGCGGCACCTACTTCGCCCATACCCAGCTGGCGGGCGCCTACGGGCATTTCCAGGGTGATAATGGCGGATCCTGCGGCATGGGTCAGGACCGGTGCCGCTATCAGGAGGGCAAGGAGGGATTTACGCAAGTTGCCTCCAGTCGGGGACTTCGTAGGTGCTTCCGTGGGAGGGCACAACGGCCTTCCAGCCGGACTTGCTGGGGTTTTCCCAGGGCTGCTTGGGCAAAAGCTTGCAGTCGCAGCCCAGCACGTAGGGCGGCAAAATTTCGGCGTGGTTCCGGATTTGTTCGCGGGTAATAAAGTTGTCTTCGCCGACGAACTTCACGTAATTCTTGCCCTTGGGGCCAAGTTCGATGCGGTAGGTGACGGTGCCGTTCTTGTCGCCCTCGTCGATGGTGCGGATGGTCTCTTCGAGAGAGGCGTTCCACTGGCGGATATATTCTTCCCGCTGTTCGGGAGTGAGCTGCGTCTGGGTATCTAGCCAGGAGCGGAGCGATACTTCGGAGGGCTTTACGTTGGTGAGGGATTCCCGTGCGGGGCGGACCACTACGGCATACTGGCCGGAAACGTCAATGACCGGCTTGGGTTCTTCTTTTTCTTCGGTGCTGTGGATAACCACGTAGGCGCCGATGGCCGCAAGAATAATGGACAGCACGACAATCGTTATGACGATAACAACAGATAGCATATTCTTTTTCCGTTCAACTGTGGAAAAACCTTACTCTGTAAAACTAGCATTTTCTATCTTGTGGGGTAGGAGTTTTTATGCCGAAATTGAAGATTTTCTTGGTCCTCGCGCTGTTTTGTAATCTGTGGGCTATCCCTTTTAACATAGAAAGCGTCAGGGACGGCCAGGGCGACGAGATTCGCAAGGGCCAGCTTATCAAGGTCCATTTTAAGGGCTACCTGATTCTTGACAGCCTGCGAATGGAAGAAATGCGGAAAAAGGCCTACGAGGATTCCCTGGCGGCCCTGGAATTTGCAACGCCAGAGACATCTGCAGATTCTGTGACGGCAGACAGCGTCAAGGCCGCACCTGCCGATACGGCAAAAACCGCCCAGGATGCCGCTAAGTCGAAGGATTCGAAAGCTGCAACCGCAGAAGTGGCTAAGGACTCAAAAGTCGCCGTACCCGCTCCTACGGATTCCGCTGCCGTCGATGTCACCAATGCGGATAGCATCGCTCGCTACAAGGACAAGTGGTTGTACATCAGTACCTATGGAGGAGAGCCTCTGGAATTTACTTTGGGTGTGGGCCAGGTCATTCTCGGTTGGGAAAAGGGAATCTTGGGCATGAAGGTTGGGGAAATTCGCTACCTGACGGTGCCTGCGGTCATGGCTTATGGCGACCGTTCCCTAGAAAACATCCCGCCCAATTCCGACCTGTACTTCGAGGTGGAGCTAGTCCACGCCGACCCGCCCATGGAACCGGACAAGTTTCCGCAAAACGTAGAGGGACTCAAGTGGAATGAACTTTCGAAGGGGCTTAAGGCCTACGACGAAAAAGTAGGCACGGGCAAGCCCGCAGTTCCGGGAGCGAGCCTCAAGACCCATTACACCGGCTGGCTTCTTTCTGGCCGCAAGTTCGGTAGTTCCAAGGATTTGGGCAAGCCTTTAGAGGTGATGCTGGGGAACGGTAAGCTTATCAGGGGCTGGGAACAGGGCTTGGAAGGTATGCGCGAAGGCGGAGTCCGCTGGCTTCGGGTGTCTCCTGGTATGGGCTATGGGGCGATGGCATACACTATGATTCCCTCCAATTCTACCCTTGTGTTCCGTGTAGAGTTGCTGGAATCCGAAGTGGACTCTGCCGTGATTGCCAATATGGACTTTTTCCCGGATACCACCACCCTTTCTTTTGAAAATGGCCCTGAAGGCCTGCGTTACGCCGTTATCAAGCCCGGCGAAGGCGAACCTGCCCGTTCGGGTACTAATGTCAGTGTCCACTATACGGGCTGGCTTGTCAATGGCCATAAGTTCGATAGTTCTCGTGACCGCGGTCAGGAACTCAGGTTCCCTCTAGGGGGTGGTCACGTGATTCGCGGTTGGGACCTGGGTGTGGCAGGAATGCTCCCCGGCGAAAAGCGTATCCTGATTGTGCCTCCCGGGCTAGCTTATGGTTCACGTGCTCATGGACCTATTCCCGGAGGCTCCACTCTTATCTTTGCTGTGGAGTATCTGGGCGAGTAATGTTCAAGTCCTTCTTTGAAAAACTTCACGAGGCGTTTTCGTCGGTGCTGCCGGTCACCTTGATTGTGCTGTTTCTTTCCTTTACGCCCCTGGTGGAACTTTCTACAAAGGAACTGGTTGTTTTTTTGGTCTGTGCGGTATTCCTCATCGCGGGAATCGGACTTTTCAATCTGGGGGCGGACCTTGCCATGACGCCTATGGGCGAACAGGTGGGCTCTGGCCTTGCCAAGTCCCGCAAGTTGCAGCTGCTCGCTTCGGTCTGTTTTGCCATGGGCGTGCTCATCACCATTGCAGAACCCGACCTTTCGGTGCTGGCGGACCAGGTCAAGCAGGCGGTACACCCCACGCTGCTGGTGGCCACGGTGGGCGTTGGCGTGGGGCTGTTCCTGCTGCTTTCGATTATCAAGATTGTTTTCAGGCTGGATCTTTCAAGCATCATCATCTTTTTTTACATGGTGCTTTTCATGCTGGGCATGCTCATGGTGTCCATGGGCAGGGAAATTTTTGTCCCGCTGGCTTTTGATTCGGGCGGCGTGACGACGGGCCCTATTACGGTTCCCTTTATCATGGCGCTGGGCGTGGGTGTGGCCGGCGCCATTGGCGGAAAGAACGCGGGCGAGAACAGCTTCGGCCTGATTGCCCTTTGTTCCGTGGGTCCAATTCTTGCCCTTATGGGATTGGTTCTCTTTTCTAAGGGCGACCTGACTTATTCCCTTGAGCCTGCGGCCTATTCTGTAGACGCATGCCTCGGTAGCCATTTTATTCCGACTGTCCTTGAGGTGGCCAAAGAGGTGTTTGTTGCCCTGGCACTAATTGTGGTGTTTTTCATGGTGCTCCAGTTTTTTGCCTTCAAGCTTTCCCGCAATAGCCTTCTTAGAATCGGGTTCGGCATCTGCTATACCTTTGCAGGGCTCCTGATATTTTTGACGGCGGTGAAGATTGGCTTTATGCCCGTGGGCTTTGAGCTTGGCCGCGCCCTGGCCAAAAGCCCCCATATTCTCGTGGCATCGGGCTTTGTCATCGGCATGGTGGTGGTGCTTGCAGAACCTGCGGTGCACGTGCTGAACAGGCAGGTCGAAGAAATTACCGGCGGCCTCGTGACCAAGCGTTCCATGCTGGTGGCCCTTTCTATCGGCGTGGGCGTTTCTATCGGGCTTTCCATGTTCCGCATCTACATGGGCTTCCCCCTGATTTACTACCTGATTCCCGGCTATTTTGTTTCCCTCGGTCTGTCGTTCTTTGTGCCCAAGCTTTATACGGCTATCGCCTTCGACTCGGGTGGTGTGGCCAGCGGGCCCTTGACCTCCAGCTTTATACTGCCTCTTTCTATCGGGGCTTGCTCCGTCATCCACGGCGGTGACGATTCCATTCTGAGTTATGCTTTCGGTATCGTGGCCATGGTGGCCATGACTCCCTTGATTACCATCCAGATTCTCGGCTTCAAGGCCATCGTTTCTCGGTTCTTCAGGAACCGCAACATGATGCGCCGTATCCAGGATGCCGACGACGAGCAGATTATAGACTTTGTGTAGGGAGCGGTATGGCTGAAAAGGAAAGACAGGTCAGGCGAAAGAGAAGCGGGTCTCCCGATGGGCATTCCAAGGTGTCCATGAACCGCCTCAAGATTCTCGTGACCATGGTGAACCGCGCCAAGGCGGATTTTTACATGGACCACATCCAGTCTTTTGGCGTGAACATGCAGATGGTCTTTTATGGCAGGGGAACCGCCTCTCAGGAAGTTCTTACGGCCATCGGTCTGGTGGATTCCGAGCGTGCGGTCATTCTGAGCGTAATAGGCGAGGACAAGCTCAAGGCGGCCCTGGAAAGCATCGAAGAAAAATTCAACACCATCGCGGGTGGCAAGGGTATCGCCTGTACGATTCCCATGACAAGCATTATCGGCAAGTCCATTTTTAATTTTTTGAGCGACAACCGCAAGGCGGTACGGAGGAACGAGAAATGAGCGCGAGCAAGCACGAGATGATCATGTGCATTGTCAATGCCGGATTTTCCGAGACGGTCATGGAGGCGGCCAAGAGTGCAGGCGCCCGTGGCGGCACTATCCTGAACGGTCGCGGCACGGCCAACAAGGAGGCAGAATCGTTTTTCCACATCGCCATCCAGCCCGAAAAGGAGGTGGTGATGATTCTGGTGTCCGCAGAAATCAAGGACGCCGTGCTCCACGCCCTTTACCAGAAGGCGGGGCTAGACACTATGGGACAGGGCATCGCTTTTTCGCTCCCCGTAGATGAAGTGGTGGGGCTTACCCCGTGGAAAGCCGTAGATAAAGACGGCAAGACCCTCAAGATGCCCGCCGTCGCGAAGGCTTAGGCTTTGCAAATTCCAAAGTGTAAAATTGTCAACTGGACTTAACGATTTTTGCTTGATTTTGTTAAGTGTGGTTGCCAATTATGCGTAATTTGGAACCATTTTGATGTGGTGCTTTTTTGGGAGGGTAGCAGTCGCTTGCCTCGATAAGGACTTCTTGCAGGAATTCGCCGGGCTGATAGCCGAAAAATGCGGCGAGCCGGATGAAGTTTGCCATGGTGAGCTGGGTGTGGCTAAAGTGCCCGCTCTTGCGCTTGATGCCGACTTCCACGCCGTAGAGGGTGTTCTTGTGGAGACCGAGCTGGAACGCGAGCCCGTCGCGGGTGATGCCCCTTGCCTTGCGGTGCCGCCTGAGTACCTTTGCGAGGGCTTCGGAGAAGCGGTCATCCTCAATTTTCTGCAAGTTTTGCAGATCTATCTTTGGCATGTGTAGCATGCCAAGATATTAGTTTTTGGACTGTCCTTGGGGTATATAGATGTCTGTTATTATTTTACAGAGGATTGTGATAGCGTGAAGAAGGCTTGGCGGGGTTTCGAAATAGCTTGAAGGGGCCAGTTTTGCATTGTTTGTTCAAAAAAAGCAAGAAAAATCACATATATCTGTGATTTCCAGGCGAGAATAATATATATTTCCTAAAAGTTACAGATGTCTGTGACTACTGGTCGAAGTTCTCCCGGCTCTGATCAGGTGACAAAGGGAAATATACTCTAGAGGTATAATATGAAGACAACAAAGAAGATGGCTTACAAGAAGCCCCAGCTTATCGCCAAGAACAACCCCACCGGCAGCTTCGCTGCTGGGTGTCCTTGCAAGGATCACGTGTCCCCTGCGGCATGTCAGTACTGCGAAACTGGCTATTAATCAATAGGGCGTAACCCTGGAAAGAAGGTGCGCAAGCACCTTCTTATCAGGAGGTATAAACATTTGAGCAATTTCACAAACCATTGAACAATCTAAAAAAATCTTTACCATGTCTAGTTATTCCCTTCTTGCCATACAGTTGCATTTTATATGGGGTTCAGAACAAACCGTTTTGAAAAAATTTTTTGAAACAAACAATCTTTTTTCTTCCAAAAGACCTTCACAGATATCACTCGATTACACTCTTGAATCAACAAATGACAAGAAACACCGCCTTGGTTTGTCAAAATGTAATATTGCCTCCGAAAAGTCAATTAATTTGACTTATCGAGAGATGATTGAAACAACTATAGATTCAAAACATCCGATATGGAAGCATGAAACATTCATTTATACAATTACAAAATATTTAGAAGAAATAAATTCGGCCTCGTCCATTTTCTTGCAACCTAATATTTCATGTGCAATAGACCTATTTAATGAAGGAGAACTTGCAATACTCGATGAAACAGGAGTTCTAATAGAAGGCCCCTATAAAAAGGTTGTTATGATTCATTTTGATACTGATAAAAGCATAAATGATGCTGTGGATGAAGCTTTGAGAAAAAGCCTTTCGTCTTTTCAAAAAGTACATCCTTGCATTGGAGATTAAATAATGTTCTACCGTCAATCCTGCGATACATTCATCCGTTCTATCGGTGACTACGGTTATATCTATAGCCAGCTCACCAAGCACGACCGCACCTATACACAAGAAGGCAAGGCCTTTCTTTCCGTGATTTCGAGGGAACCACAGAGCTTGGAAGAACTTTCTACAAAGGCTTGTGAATACTTTGAAGATGTAACACCCGAAGATATTCAAGGTGATATGAAGGAATTCCTGGATTCCCTAGTTGCAGATTGTTACTTGGTATTGGGTAATACAGCCGAAGAATGTGCCGCTACGGATACATACTTTAGTTATTCGGAAAACCCGAAGACGCTGTTCACCTACAACGCTCAGCAAAATCCCGACGATGACAAACACTATGCCGACACGCAAGAAATGTTAGGCTTACATTATCGTGAACATCCGCAAATTTACAGTTGCCAAATCGAGACCACCAACCGCTGTAATGAACGCTGTATTCACTGCTACATTCCACATGAATTGAAGAACGTGGTTTTACCATACGAAATAATTGAGAATGTATTACGCCAACTGCATGAATTAGGAACACTGCACCTGACACTTTCGGGAGGAGAGTTCTTCTGTCACCCAGATGCCGAAAAGATTTTACACAAGGCCAGAGAATTGGATTTTTCCATCTCGATTCTTTCCAACATCACCTTGCTTAACCCGCACATGATTGAAGTGTTGAAGGAGGTGAATCCGGGACTTATTCAAACCTCCCTGTATAGCGTCTATCCCGAAGAGCACGACCACATTACACAACTCAAAGGCAGTTGCGAAAAGACAAAGGCTGCTATTGATGCATTGATTGTTGCAAACATCCCTGTGCAAATCAATTGCCCCGTAATGAAGACCAACTATCACACCTACAAAGATGTAATGAGATATGCCTACGAGCGTAAATGCAAGGCACAAACCGATTTTGTAATGATGGCCCGATACGATTTTACTACAGATAATCTTGCCGAACGATTGACAATGAAGCAGACGGAAGAACTGCTTAATGATATTATTCAGTTCGATAAGGATTACCTCAATTACACCGACACACCGGTTCCAGATGTTTCCCGCGAAGAATGGGGTAAGCGGCCTTTCTGTGGCGTTGGTATGGATAATCTATGTATAGCAAGTGATGGAATCGTGTATCCTTGTAGTGGTTGGCAAGGCATGGCGTGCGGCAATATTCGTGAGCAGCCCATCAAAGACATTTGGGAAAAATCTCCGCAACTGAATAAACTTCGCAATCTCACCAAATCAGCAATTCCGCAATGTTACGACTGCGAAGACAAACAGTTCTGCGCACCATGTCTTGTCCGTAACTTCAACGAAAGTGGAGGTGATTATTTAAAAGTTGCTCCGCACTTCTGCAAGGCGGCTCACCTAAATCGCCAAGTTGTAGAGAGGTTCAAAAAAGTTGTTATATGATTTTTCCGCACAATATTATAATAATTGGGATTCTAGAAAATTAGATCCGACATTTTATGATATTGATTCAAAAAAAATTTATGTAAGGCCTGATTACGATATAGCAAACGATCCCGACGGTTGGATTGTTCATGAACGCATCCATGCTTATCTCGCATCAATCCACTTTGAGGATAATTATAATCCCCCATTGGTTGTTTACCCGTTTAATGATGTTGAAAAATATGCATATACATGGCAATTCGTCTATCTTCTTGAAACAGGACGGATAGAATCAATAAGTGACATAAAAACTTTTATGCCGTGGAAATTTTATCGCTATGGAGAGGCTTGGGCAAACGATTATTTCCAGAGAGCTCTGATAAAAGTAAGAAATGAAGACCCTAAAATGCCACCAGCTATGATTCATGGTGGGGGCAGATTAGAATCTAATGCAGAGCTTCAACTTGAAGAAAAATTTAGAGAGATTGTGGACGATGCTAAAAGAAGAATTTTACCAATATTATCATCCAATGTAGAACAAAAAAAACAGACATCTGTAAAACAAAATGATGACTATAGAAAGGGGTGCGTAACAACTCTTATAGCGACGGCAATACTTATAATCGCTATTGCCGTCTATTATACACTCTAACTTAACGGGCGCACAGACATGCCACGAAGGATTTCACCATGGAAAAAATCAAGGCAAGCCACTTGAACCGCATGTTGGTCGAAGATGCCAAGGCGAAACGGACGTTTTCAAAATGATGACGGATTATCATGTTCATATTGGTCAATGGAACGATGTCTATTTTAAGGCAGAAGATATTTTCTATGCCTTGAAAAAAAATGGCATTGGCGAATGCTGGTTTTCTTCTACAACCAGTTGCTTGTATTCAAAAACAATTGTCGCAGGAAAAAGTGATGCCGAATCCTTAAGTCACGAGGAACTTTATCTAAAAATCCGCGAAGAAGTCAAATCTGCCTTGGAATATGCGCAAACAATAGATTTCAAGGCTCATGCCCTTTATTGGGTTGTTCCCGATATTGTCAAAAGCGGCATTGGCATTGAGCGGGCAATGACAGAATGCCCTTACGATGGTTTCAAGTTACACCCTCGCGCTCAAGAGTGGAAACTTGACGATCCCGTAACTGTAAATTTTACGGAAGAGCTCTTTTCGTATGCGGAAAAACAAAAATTGCGTATTTTGATTCATACAGGGGCCAGTGGCGATGATTCGCCGAAACGGTTCGAGTGTTTTATCAAAGCACATCCGAATGGTCTTGTACAGCTCGCACATTTGAAAGACCTGGATGCTCAGGAATATATGCTAAAAAATTACCCTAATGTAGTGGTCGATTCCTCTTTTGCCGGAGAGAACGAAAATGGAGCACTTGTAGGTGACGGCATCGAACGCAAGCGAATCCTTTGGGGTACTGATATGCCAGTTACCTATTGGTGGTATAATGTCCTCGGGAAAGAAAGAATCCCGAGTATTGGAAAAGAAGTGTTGACCGAGTTTTATAAGAGAAATCATTATCCGACCGCATCACAATCACTTTAATTTTACAGGGAAGATGCCATGAGCACTGTATTTATCATCCTTCTCGTAATCTTGCTGATTATCGTTGGCATAATATTGCTCGTCAATATTGGCATCCGATTCGCTATATTCACCGCCAGCGCCGTCATCGACATTGTCAAGAGCCCCGCATCGCTGTTTTTTATCATGTGCTTCATAGGGTTCGCCATTTTCGTACTTGTCGATATGAAAAAATCTCCGAGTGGTTCGTCCTACGATCACGGCAACGATATTCCTGTAGCTACAGAATACAAGCAGTCCCACCCCGAAGAAACCTATCAGAAAGCAGACGAGAGAACATATAAGCAAACTGACGATACTGAGCCTTCCATAGACAACGTCAACTACGATGTCCCTCTCCAAACAGGGTCAAACCATGACTACATCATGGAGAACACCTTCCAAAAATCAGGTGTCGTCATGGAACTTACCCCTCAACTCGAAAGCGGCCTCGTCTATGCCATAAAGGTGTTCAAGAGTCAGTTCGGACCAGACTTCTCACCTACCATCATCTCCGCCCATGACTCCTACCATATACACGATAAGTGGTCCCACCATAGGTATGGACAAGCTGTTGATATCAGCCTCGCTGACCTCCCCCTGAACCAGAGAAGACGTGTAGTCAGAATCCTCGAAGGCACCCTACCCAAAGACTACAAGGTAAGATGGGAAGACAAGTACCTCTCAAATGAACATATCCACCTCCAATCCAATCACTAAATCCAACGGGATGTCATCATGAAACACACAATCATCCTCATCATCTGCATCTTGGCAACTTCCGTGTTCGCCGAGTTTGTACCCACATACATGACAGAAGCCGACTCTGGAAAGGCCGATACCGTAAATATGAACGTCAGCAAGGTTTATGGCACGGGTATCGCATTCCACGAGCACTACATCGTTACCACCGGTGACGTCGCTCGTCACGCTAAGAAATTGGCTGCCATAGTTGTTATGGTCAACAACACCCCTGTTGTAGCCAGAGTAGAACGCTCTGCCGACACTCTGTTCAACAAAGAGAAAAACGAATACCTCAACATGGCTATTCTCCAAGTTGACAACGATGTTCCACTAAACGCATGTAAAATCGAAGAGAGACTAATCAAAGTCGGTGAACCCGTAACCGTCACTGGCTTCCCTGAGGACAGTAAAAAGGTACAGGTGAAGTCCTTGCCAGCAAAAGTCGTTGCAGACTCTACATACCCTGATTATGTGGCAAACGCCATCAATGTGAAGTTGCCTGGTGGTTTCAGCGGAGCAGCCCTATCTAGTCACGGAAAGGTAATCGGAATGGTATTCGGGTACAGCACACGCAAGGCCAACACATCGTTCTTCTATGACGGTATTCTGATGTCCGAGTACATCTTACACCGAAACAAGCCAACCACGACAGACGTATCGAAATGCACTTATCAGGTACGAAGCTACGTCCCCGTAGAATAATCATGATACGGCTAATCGGTATCATCCTTGCGTTTGCCGTCATGGCTTTTGCTGAAGGGTTTCACAACGGTACGGGGTTCTTTGTCAACTCAGAGTACATCGTGACTGCGTATCATGTCGTCAATGATTACGACTACAATTGTTATTACGATATCCAGAACGATTCGTGCTATAAGGTACATATCGTTGATTACGATAAGGAAAGAGACATTGTTCTGTTGAAGCTGGACGAGGAACCTGTTGAAATGCCTAGGGTATGTCGTATCGCACACTCGGAATTGCCTGTCGGGGAAAAACTCACCTCGTATGGCTACGTTGAACCGTTTCTTGACCATGATTTGACCGTTATCCCTATGAACATCCGTGTTCAATATCGTTACGACGGTGATTATAGTTATTATCGCATGACTGGAACTCTGCAGCTTGGCATGTCTGGCGGACCTAATTTCACGAGGGATGGTCGAATTGGTGGAGTGAGCAAGTCGATATCGACAATGGAGAGGAATACCAGCAACCTGGTTAAGTCTACTGAAGTAATTCGTTTCCTTCGTAAGAATGGTGTACAGGAATATCCGAACACCAAGAATGTCAAAAAATGTGTTATCAGCATCGTGAACAGTAAGAAAGTATTCAGGTCTGCTCACGAAGAATGGGGGGTATAGAATATGGCAGTTTTTGAAACGCTTTTTATCTTAGCCGGTTTTTTCGTAGGCCTTGTGTCGCGGGGAGGAATGTCCCTGTTCTTGCTTCCGCTTGCCGTGGTGGCGTTCGTGCTCGCCATGATGAACAGGCCGAGCCCGACAGGCTCCAGGGCAAAGAAAATCGTGAGTTCGACTTTGTCGGCGGCATACCTTGCCGCGGTAATTGCCTGCTTACTTCCCGCCCCCAAAAAGGAGACGGCAGTTGCATTGCAGGCTCAGGATAACAAGGACTTGTCCGTTCTGGAAGAGAAGGTGGATAAAGTCTATTCCATGCTTGACGACATGAAATTTGAATACAGCCTGATTGGAAAAAGCGATCTGGAGCGGGTCAAGGCGGAAATTGCCATGCATGACGACGAATTGATTGAATGCGACCCCACTAAAGAGAAGGGCTGTATGGAATTCTCCAATTATGGAACGGAACGCGACAGCACCAGGTTTTACACGGTATCCTTGCACTGGGAGTTGCCGAGATTCCAAGTTTATCCTAAATGGATCCACCGGAAAATTATCAAGGGATTGCTGGGCGATGACTTGACCGATGCCGACACGGTCCTTGATTCCAAGCATTTAGAAAAAATTCATAAAAGAGCTCTTTACCGTCAGGTGGAAGAATACAAGAGGAGCATTGAGTACGAACTCAGGAATTATCCCAATGACTGGTACTATGACAGCGCCCAGACGGAAGTCGCCGCCACCCTCAAATACGAGCGCATGGACAGTATAGATGTCGCGTTCGATTCACAGCTGTGGACGACCTATTATATTTCGAATGCCGGGTACGATGCCGGTGCCGCCGGAGGATACAATTACGAGTATCATCGCACATTCTCAAAGAAAGACGGGTCGCAGGTTGATTCCACTATTTTCAATCCAGAAGAAAAGGAAAAGATTGTATCGCTTCTTCGCAAATATGCGGAAAAATACGACGCCCGTCCCAATGCCATCGGCATGAATTTCAAATTGAAGCCTTCTTTCTTGAAGGACGGTATCGGTTTTGACGGTTCCTCTTTCGAAATCGGCGAGCACACCCACGGCAGCGTGATGATCGTGGTGCCTTACAAGGAAATTCTGCCTTATATGGAAACTTGGGCCCGCCGGGAATTCGGTCTTACTGAAGGCGGAGGTTCGTAAAATTCTTTGACTTAGGACGGCGCCTTTTTTATATAAATTTACGCCATGAACATCCTAGTCTATTTCCTCTTTGCGCTTTCGGGTTTTGCCGGCCTCATTTACGAAGGTTCCTGGGCCCGCTACCTCAAGCTTTTCTTGGGTCACGCCAGCTACGGCCAGGTGCTCACGCTGTGCATTTACATGGGTGGTCTTGCCATCGGTAGTTTTATCGCGGGCAAGATGGTGGAATGGGTAAAGCGGCCCCTGCTTGGCTATGCGGCGGTGGAACTGGCCATCGGTATTGGCGGCCTGGTTTACCACCCGCTCTACAACCTGCTTACGGGATTTTTCTTTGATAGTGAATGGATTGCGGGCCTGGGCTTTACGGGCGCCGAGATTACCAAGGTGGTGCTGGCTACGGGCTCTACGCTCCCCATCGCCATTGCGGTGGGCATGACCTTCCCATTCATCGCGGCGGGGCTCTTGCGCAAGAGCGGTCAGGAACTTTCGCTTCCCATGCTCTACTTTACCAACAGCCTGGGTTCTGCCATTGGCATTTTGGTGACCAGCTACCTGCTGATCCCTGAACTGGGTAACCACGCCACCCTCTGCGTAGCGGCTTCTATCAACTTCTTGCTGGCGGCGGTTTTCGGCTACATCGGGTTTGCCACGTCGCCCAACAAGGAAGACGACGAGGATGATGTTGCGGATGTTGGTGCGGACCGTGCCACGGCTGGTTCGGAAAGTTCCACGGCGGGTTCAAACCGTGCCGCCGAGCCTCTGAACGTCGATTACGTTGCCGAGCACAAGCTGCCCATGCCGCCCAAGAACACCTGGCTCTGGATTGCGGCCATTACGGGGCTTACCTCTTTCGTTTACGAGATTGTCTGGATACGCCTGCTGAGCCTCTTGATGGGCAGTTCCAGCCACAGTTTCGACCAGATGCTTTCGGCGTTCATTTTGGGACTTGCCATCGGAAGCGCCGTCAGCGGAAAACTTTTGAAAAAAGATTCCTTGGTCATTCTTTCCCTGGCCCAGATTTTCATGGCGTTTTTCGCCCTGTGCACGCTCTACTTCCACAAGCCCTTCTGGGGCATGATGAACGAGGCGAACCAGATTTTCAATACCACCGCCGCCGGCTATATCTGCTGGAGCCTTTTCAAGTATGCCCTTTCCGTTTTGTGGATGGTGCCCACCAGTTTCTTTGCGGGCATGACGCTCCCGCTGATTACGGTGATTCTCACCCGGGCCTTCAAGAGCGAAGCCCCCATCGGCAAGGTTTACGGCTGGAATACGGTGGGCTCCATCATCGGTTCGGCAGGTGGCGGCCTGATTCTCTTGCCGTTCTTGCAGTTGAAGGGCGCTTTGGTGCTTGCCGCCGTGCTGGACTTTGCCATCGGCTTTGTGCTGCTGGTGGTCTATCGTAAAAAGTTCCGCTACAGCGTGCCTTTCTACCTGGTGGCGGCCCTGATGGTTCTGCCTTCCATCTTCGTGAATTTTGACCCGCACCTGGTGACATCGGGTGCGTTCCGCGCCTACAAGAACCTGCATCCCGACGAAAAGATTGTGGTGAAGGACGGAAAGACGGCCACCATCAGTTTCCACGAGTCCGATGTGCATTGGTATATCAAGACCAATGGCAAGGCCGACGCCAGCATGAGCAAGGACCGCAAGCACCCCATCGAAGGGGACGAACTGACCCAGGCGGCTACGGCGTTCATGCCCATGGCGGTGCTCTCCGAGCCCTACGACGCGGGCATGGTTGGCTTTGGCTCCGGCATGGGCGCCCATTACCTGCTGGCCGACCCGCTGCTGAAGGACTTTGACTGCGTGGAAATCGAAGACGAGATGATGAATCTTGCCCGCGGGTTCTACCCCTGGAACGCCCGCGGCTACGACGACCCCCGCATCCACATTTACATCGACGACGCCCAGACGTTTTTCCTGACCAACCGCCGCAAGTACGACCTGCTGATCAGCGTGCCCAGCAACCCCTGGGTCAGCGGCGTGGCGAGCCTTTTCAGTCACGAGTTCTACGCCAAGATGCGCCGCTACATGAAACCCGGCGGACTTTGGGTCCAGTGGATCCAGACCTACGAATTCAACGACCAGCTGTTCCTGAACATCTTGAAGGCACTGGACGTGGTGTTCCCCTACGTGAGCCTCTACCGCGCTCCCGAAGAACCCGACATCATCATTATCGCAAGCGACCAGCCGGTAATCCAGAAGAATATCGGACGGTTCAGCACCGACCCCGTGCTGGTGGCGGAATTTGAGCGCATCCATCGGGAACCCGACTTCTTCGGCGAACAGAACTTCCTGTTCACCTCCAAGATGGTCCGGCCCATGATGGAAAACATCCAGCCTAACAGCATCTTCACGCCCATCGTAGATAACAAGGCCGAAGAGGCCCGCTTTGTGCATTCCAACGCCCATATTGTGCAGGTGTTCGACAGCTGCGAAGTCTGCTGGCCCGAATACCTGGACAGTGCCGACTACGCGCTCCGCAGGCCCGCCAAGGTCAAGGCCATGATGCAGAACAAGGACACCTACCGCGAAAACGCGCTGCTCGCCTACCTAGTCCGTACGGATTCCCTGATGCGCGCAGGTGCCCAGGCCCCCGCTCCGCAGGATAGCGTGACCACGGACTCGACGACTCAAACGGTCGCGGCGCAAAAGCCCCGCTTCATGGTGGCCGAAGCCTCGCCCGAATGGAAAAAGTTCCGCGAAGAATACATCGAGTGGGTGAGAGGCATTCCCATGGAAGCCCGCGACACCAACGCCGTCTATATGAAGGTCCGCGACCTGGTGAACGCAGGGGTGTTCCCCGCCTCCTTTGTAGATGAATTCAACATCCTGGAAACGGCCCGCGCCAAGGACTACGCGACGGCAGCCAAACTGGTGGCGGATTTCTACGAGAAGTACGAAATCAAGAACATGGACGAATTCTTCCTCCGGAACGTCGCCGTCATATCGTTCCTTGCCCGTGAACCCGAATTGGCCAACGCCCTGTACAAGGACGCCATCAGGCGTCACGAAGATATCCCGGCCGTAGAAAAGCTCCTCATCGAAAAGGAAATCGTCCGCCTCCGCCGCGAACAGACCCGTAAGAACATGGGGATGTAGAGAATCATTAAAAAGGGGGGAAAGCCTCCCCCTGATTGCAGCCCCGGCGAACGCAGTCACTCAGGCATGTCACCCCGGCTAGGTCCCTGAGTTTGCCGAAGGGTGCCGGGGTCTCCATTCCTCGTCATAAAACGTGCCGTGGCTTCCATCACCCCCTCTGCGGGGACACCCCGCAACGCCCCGTCCCTCTCGTCATGCCCGCACACTTTCATTGTCATCCTCGCGCAGGCGAGGATCCGCTATCATCTTGAAAGGCATCTCTTTTTTAACGAATCTTTCCCTCGATGTGTACATTCCCTATAATGACCGCTCGGCTCAAACGCATAGAAGAACCAACGAGGTCGCCTCGCTCTCGCCAACACGACTCGTTAAGACGAATCGCTTTTGGCTCACAGTCGCAGATTCACTTTGTTCGACTGTTCACTCGGGAAGCACACATCTCGGTCAAATAATAAACGATGGCTCTGGTTTGTAGATGTTTATGATGGTAGCTTCGATTCTTGCTGGTAAGATCCGTTATCACAGGCGGAAACTCTTGTGACTGTTAGTCCCTACGAGTTTCCTTCGAGAGATTTTCTCGGTGCTTAGATTCTCAATGCAATGCCGCCGCTCATGAATCCGCGGTAGCCTGCGCCCAGTTCGGCATACATGCCTAGAACACGAAGGTGAGGCCGAGGCTAGTGTAGAACGTGTAGAGGTGGGCCTTAGAGAGGCTGGATTCGGCGATGGCGTCTTCGTTCAGCAGGTTGGTAAAGCACTGCACCACGCGGATGTCGGCAATAAGCCAGCGGTTGATGGCATAGCCCACGTTGAATACACCGCCCAGTTCCACGCCCGAAGAGGGCAGGGTGTTCTTGCGCTTGTCTTTTTCTCCGGTTTCCTTGGTCTTCTGGGTAATTTCAGACGAGCCGGTGAGTTTTAGGTCCAGGTTCATGCCCAGGCCCACGAAGAAGTTGTCTTCGTCGAAGGTGTAGCGGACAATGATGGGAATCTCGAAGAGCATGTAGTCCAGGCTGCCCTCGGTCTTGCTGTATTCGTTCTTGCTTTCGTAGTTGTAGTTGCGGTAGACGAAGTCCAGTTCGGGAACGAGACTCACGTGGCGGATGCCCACGGGGAGCCGCACCAGAATGCCGCCTCCGGCCTGGTAGCCAAAGCCCCAGTCGTCGCTTTTTTTACCGAAGAAGGTGTTCATGCCGCCGGCGGCGCGAATGCCAATCTGGATGGACCTGGAGAATCCTTCCTTGCGGGCACGGTACATTTCGGCGTTTTCTTGCAGGTAGCGGTCGTAGGTGTCGGTCTCGTCAATTTCGATGCATTCGGTATTGGTGGAGTCCGCCTCGGTGCAGTCTTCGTATTCGTCGGGGTCGATGGGCTTGTTCGCGGCGGTTTTCACCTGTGCGGAATCTTTTTTGGTTGAGTCTGCGGTTGCCTGGGCCGTGCTGTCCGTTGTGGAACTGTCGGCGGGGGCGGCGGCTTCGGCAGATTCCGTCGCGATCTGCTCGTTGCCGTTTTCTCCGGAGGCCTGTTCGGGTTCCGCCACGGGGTCTGCGGCGGTCTCGGTGCCGTCGCAGCCATCGCCTATGCAGGCAGGGGTGGCCTCGGCGGGCTGTTCTTCGCTTTCGAGGGGCTGTCCGCCGTTCTGGGACGCCACCCATGCGGAATCTACATCGGGCTGGTAGTATTCCTCTTGGGCGAGGACGCTCGTTCCAAATAGGGCGACAAAAGACAGGGACAGTACAAAACCGGAAAGCTTCATGTGAACAATTATAACAAAAAAGGGACTTCCCGCCCTGTTTTTGCTAAATTTATGCCCGAAAATTTAAAGAGGCTTTGCTGACGGCTGCTGATTGACCTGCTGACGAAATCTTTCGTCTCTCGTCTCTCGTCTCTCGTCTCTCGTCTGGCAGAACCAACCTGAGGTATAAAGCAAATGGCTAAGTATAATCCGCAAGAGATCGAAACCAAGTGGCAGGCCTACTGGGAAGAACATCAGACTTTCAAGACGGGCACCGATAAGTCCAAGCCCAAGTATTACTGCCTGGACATGTTCCCGTACCCGAGTGGCGCAGGCCTTCATGTGGGTCACCCCGAAGGTTACACCGCTACCGACATTATCTGCCGCTACAAGCGCAGCCGCGGTTTCAATGTGCTCCACCCGATGGGTTGGGACGCATTTGGCCTTCCCGCTGAACAGTATGCCATCCAGACCGGTACGCACCCGGCCATTACCACCAAGAAGAACTGCGACAATTTCCGCCGCCAGATCAAGCGCCTTGGCTTGAGCTATGACTGGAACAAGGAAGTCAACACCACCGACCCGAAGTATTACAAGTGGACGCAGTGGATTTTCAAGCGCCTTTACGGCACCTGGTTCGATGAAGACCAGCAGAAGGGCCGCCCCATCGAAGAACTCCCGATTCCTGCCGATGTCGAAGCAAAGGGCAAGGAAGAAGTTCGCAAGTACAAGGATTCTAAGCGCCTCGCTTACTACGCCGACGCTCAGGTGTGGTGGTGCAAGCACTGCAAGATCGTTTGTGCGAACGAAGAAGTCTTGAACGACGGCTCTCACGAAAAGTGCGGCACCAAGGAAGTGGAACGCCGTAACCTCAAGCAGTGGCTCATGCGCATTCCGCTGTATGGCGACCGCCTGCTGAAGGGCCTCGACAAGCTCGACTGGCCGCAGGGCGTCAAAGACATGCAGAAGAACTGGATTGGCAAGAGCTACGGTGCCGAAGTGGATTT
>CAMKMX010000030.1 GCA_946414025.1 uncultured Fibrobacter sp. | reverse complement strand
TGAGTTATGAGTTATGAGTTATGAGTTATGAGTTATGAGTTATGAGTTATGAGTTATGAGTTGTGAGGTGTGAGGTGTGGGGTGTGGGGTGCGGGGTGTGAGTTGTCATCCTCACGCAGGTGAGGATCCGCTTACAGCAATCTAGCAGATCCTCGCCTTCGCGAGGATGACAACGTTTAAGACCCGAACCGCACATTCCACACCTTCCTAAATCCTAACCCCTAGATCCTAACCCCTAAATCCTAGCCCCTAGATCCTAGCCCCTATTCCCTAGACAAAATACGGATAGATATATTCCTCCGCCAGTTGAGGGAGACGTGCAAGGACCACCTGTTTGCAAGCCATGTCCGAACCTTCGTAAATCTTGCGGAGCGTGTCCAGCGAAAAACGCTCCAGACGTTTGCGGGAGGTAGGCAGGTGGGCGATGTGCCAACCTTCGGGCCGGATTTTCCCACGGCCTGGGACGAACACCCGGTCAAAGCCGAAGGCCCCGTCGGTGGCAAAGCGTTCATCCAAAAACTTGTGGAAGGCGGCAAACATCCCGGAGCACTCCTCCGGCGTAAGCTGGACTTCGTAACCTTCGGGACAGGCTCGCCCATCGACCACATCCAGGTCTGTCCCAAGATGATGGCGGCTCGCCCCCGGAAGGGCCGACCAGGTGAGAATGGCATACATCAGTTCTTCTTCGTCTTGAGGCCGTTCCATGGGAACACCTTCTGCCGAAAGCAGGGGCAGTTCCCCACGGGCCTTGCGGTTCCAGATGGAAAGCTGCCGTTCAAAAGGGCGGTAGGCCGATTCTATCCGAAGTTCAAAGCCCTCCGCCGCTGCCCCTGCCTTTAATTTATTCAAAAACGGCAGGATTTCGGCATCCACAAGGTAACCGGGAGCCGCCTCTACAAGGTTCGGCTTTCCAAGTCCGTAGGGCAACAAATCTTCGGTCATTAAATTTCCACTCCCATCTTCTTGATCAGGTCTTTCCACTGCTGGACAGAGGCCTTTTTCTTGCGGACCGTAGGCCGTTTTTTCAGAGCCGCAGTCAAGGGCGGCGGATTTCCGTGGGTCCAGGCGATGGCCAGAGCGTCCGAAGCATCCAGCGGAAGATCAGAGCCCTGTATTCCGAGCTGTGCAAAGACCATGTGGGCTACCTGTTCCTTAGAGGCGGCACCATCGCCGGTAACGGACTGCTTGACCACCTTGGGCGGATATTCGTCAAAGGTCATGCCCCGCTTGCGGCAAGCCACAAGAACCGCCCCGCGGATATGTCCGAGTACCAGGGCGCTCTTGGCATTTTTGGCAAAGAACACCCCTTCCATGGCCAGGGCGTCTGGCCGGTACTGGTCCAACAGGGATTCCAGTTTGGTGATAATCTGTAATAGACGGTCCTCCAACGACTTAGATGCCGGTGAATGGATGGTACCGTATTCCAGCACCGAAAACCCCTTCGGATTCTTTTCCAGAAAGGCGTATCCTGTCGTAATAGAGCCCGGGTCGATGCCGAGAATAACCATAGCCAAAAAGTAGATAAAATGACCTAAAAAGTGTTCCATTCCGGGTATTTTTTATTAGATTCCTATATGGAGGCTCCCTATGCTTATCGACCAGGAAAACTCAGGTTTTGTACATGTAAAGACTCACCCCCGTCAGTTGGGAATTCCCCTCAGCCGGTGGGGTCGTAACCTGATTTCCAGTTGTCCATTCCACGCTCCCGAAGAGACCTCCCTGTTCTTCTATGACGCCCTAGGTTACTGGCGTTACCGTTGCCTCCAGTGCGGTAGCGAAGGCGACCTGGTGGAATTCGTGATGCGGAGCCGCTTCAACGGCATGGATGAGCCTACTGCGCGGGCCGAAGCCCTGGAATTTTTGGGCGGACTCGAACAGGAGCAGGACACCAAGAAAGACGACCACCTTTTGCTCAAGGAAGTAGGTGGCGAAAAGTCCAAGGTGCTAGAGTGCTTTGTCCGTTATTGCCACTGGGCCGCCTGCAAGAGCCCTTCTTCCGAAGAATTTCTGCAGTCCAGGGGCTGGAGCATCGGGCAAGCCCAGCTCTACGGCCTGGGCTACTACAGCGGCGACCCGGAGCCCTTCTTTAGTTATTGCATGCTTTCCGGACTGGAACGCCACCAGGTCAGTTTCTATCTGGACAACCTGGAAGCCTACCACGAACCTCGAATTACCATCCCCGCACGCAATTCCAAGGGACTCATCCATTCTGTGTATGGCCGCCTCATGGAAGACGATGGCAAACCTCACCCCTACGTTTCTTTTGCCTCGGGCCCAAGCGACATTCCCTTCAATATCCAGTCCGAAAATACAAGCCCCATCATCGTAGAAGGATTTTTTGATGCTCTGACTGCAGACCTGGCGGGGATTCCCGGCGTGGTTTCCACCATGTACCAGGAACTGACCCTGAGCCATCTGCTCAAGCTCAAGGCCTGCGGTGCCGATTCCGCTACCGTCATTCTCAGGCGCGAAGACAACCGTCGCGAACAGGAATACCGTATCCAGGGTTACCTGAAAATGGCCGAAGAACTGGACATGCGATTCAAGTCCATCGTGCTGTCCAAGGACGAAACGGTTGACGTATTGGTCCGCGACAAGGGCGCCGATTACCTGCTTGACCTTATCGACAAGACCGAAGAGGATACGGTTCACACCCACCGCCGTTCTATGCTGCTCCAGGATATCAAGGAGAACTACGATGCCGCCATGGGTTGCCCTCCAGACACCTGCGTAGGCTACGCCCTGAACAATTTCCCGAAACTCACCAAGGAAATCGACGGTATCCAGTCCGGTTGTTTCTTCGTTTCTTCCAAGCCCTTTGGCCTCAAGACTTCGCTCCTGTCTAGCCTTGCCCTGGACCTTATAGACAGCAACCCCATCTTGAAGATTATCTATATCGCCCTGGAAACGCCACGCCGGCAGATTTTTGACCGTATGGTAGCCATGGAAACAGGCGAATCTATCCTTACGGTGCGAAAGCAAAACGAAGACGATGCGATTAACGGCAAGATTCTCGAAGCCACCAAAAAGCTCATGAATCTGGTCCGGACAAACCGTCTAGAAATCTGGGAAGACTACCCCACCTTCGACAACAACGAGATGATGAGCATCTTGAAAGAAGAGAGGAAACAGAATTCCGACCTCATCGTGATGATTGACGGTCTGGACCACCTGAAGATAGACGGACGGCTTGAACTGGACGACATTCATGAGCGCAGGTCCTTCGTGATGCTGGACTTGTACAAGAGCCTGGACATTCCGCTGTTCCTTGGCGGAGAACTGATACCCACCGAAGAAGGCTTTGAAGGCCCGAGGCCCTACCTGCGTGATTCCGACGCCATCTACTGGCTGGATTCCCAGAACAAGACCCTCACCCTGTCCGTGAATTCCAACAGGCTGGGCGTAAGCCACAAGTACAAATGTCCCATCTTCATCGACCCCATGTCCAACAAGATGCAAGAAGCGGAATAGTCTGCGTTCCATGCCGCAAGCGCCCTTCACCATCGTCGATTTCAACAACTTCTGGAGTCCTTCCGGAGGTGGCGTTCGGCGTTATCACCTGCAAAAGATGGCGTTCTACGAAAACCGCCAGGATGTACTGAGCGTATTCGTGATGCCCGACAGCCGAACCTTCACCGAAAAAAGAGGGCCGGGGCTCATTATCGAGCATGTTGATGCCTACCGTTTCCCCGGGAACTGGGAATACCGCTTTATCTGGAAGCAGAAGCAGATCCGCCCCATCCTGAAAAAATACATGCCCCAGGTCATCGAGGTGGGTTCACCCTACATTTTGCCAACTGTAGTCCGCAGGGCCGCCAAGAGGATTTGTCCCGAAGCTATTCTCCTCAGTTTCTGGCACGCCGATTTTCCCGTCACCTATGTGGGCCGCCCTGTTGCAAATAAACTAGGGCGCTTTTTCGGAAGCCTTGCCGAGCGGGTCGCTTTCTGGTACGCCAAGCAAGAATTCAAGAAGTTCGACGGCATCCAGGTCTCTTGCAAGGAGGTGATGGACCGGCTGGAAAAGCGCCACCTCCCCCACAGCCACTGGATTCCCCTGGGTTGCGACATCCAGATGTTTTCGCCTTCCAAGCGGGACGAGGCCCTGGTGGCCGACTTCAAGGGCGGAAATCCCGACAGGCTTACCATATTTTTCCCGCACCGGTTCTGCGAAGAAAAAGGCATTGAACTTTTGCTTGGAGCCTACGACGAACTGACGAAGCGGCTAGGCGTCGAGCCGGAAATCATCTTGGCGGGCACGGGGCCGTATCTGCCACAGGTCAAGGAAGCTGCACAGAAATACAAGCACATCCGCTATGTAGGCTTTATCAAGTCCATCGACGAAATGGCCCGCCACTACGCCAGCGTAGATATGGGGCTTGCCCTTTCAGGCTGGGAAACCTTCGGGCTTTCTATCCTGGAAAGCATGGCCAGCGGGAACGCCCAGATTGGAGCCTCTACCGGAGCCGCCTTTGAACACGTGACGGAATCGGGAGCGGGCAAAATTCTTCAGGAGCGCACCCCACACGCCCTGGCAGAGGCCATCGTGGAGCTGTACCGCTCCGATATGCAGGCCATGAAACAAAAGGCCCGAGCCTACGCCGAGAAATTCAGCTGGAACGACTGTTTTGGGCGTCAGCTCGACCTATACCGGAAACTTTATCAAGAAAAGAGGAACTCATGATCAGACACATCGTATTCTGGAAACTGAAGGCCGAAGCCGAAGGCGCCACCGCCAAGGAAAACGGCCAAAAGATGGTGGACGCCTTCCACGCACTGGAAGGTAAAATTCCCGGTCTCGTGAGCATCGAATCTGGACTGAACTTCGGCAAGGCCGAACTCGGGAATGGCGACGTGGAATACGACATCGCCCTGGACACCACCTTCCGCACCAAGGAAGCCCTCGATTTCTATCAAGGCCACCCGGAACACCAGGCCATTGTCTCCTTCGTGAAGAAGGTAGTCACCGAACGCCGTGCGGTAGATTTCGAGTTCTAGAAATGAGGCGTGAGGTCGGGGCTTCGCCCCTTTGAGGTGTGAGGTGTGAGGAATTGGTAGTGAGTAATGAGTAGTCAGTTGTGAGCTCTTAAAAGGGCCGCAGGCGAGGATGACAAATCTTGAGACCCGCAATTCCACGCCTCGAACCCCATACCCCAAAGCGAGTTTACGAGCGACCTCATACCCCAAAGCGAAGCGACCTCAAACCCCTAGCCCCTAAATCCTAACCCCTAATCCCTCCCCTTTTTACTACATTTTTCACGTATGGTCCAACTGAGTCAAACATCCTGGCAAGAGTTCTCCCTGAAGAACGTTCTGGAGACGCTGCAATACGCTCCGATGAACCTGACCATGGGTAAGAACCCCCAGTTGCACTACACCTTCCCCAAAAATCTTGAACCGGGCGCCACGGTGCGATACAACCTCCAGTGGGGGTTCAAGACCTTGAAGTGGACCGGCATTGTCAGTTCCGTCAAAGAAAACAAGATTACCGTGCGTCTTGGCGAAGGCCCCTTCCGCGGGTTCACCGCAAAGCATTGCTTCTCTGACGAAGGGAACATGACCGCCTGCTACGACGAGATGAGTTTCCAAGGGTTCACGGATATTCCCGAAGAAGTTTTCGCCGAGATTATCGACAGGGCAAACATCGTCTATGGCATCTATTCCCGCAAGGACACCCGCGACGTGATGCTGGCCTACGAAGCCCAGAAAAAGACCCAGTCCATCGAGGCCCTGGACCAGAGCGCTACCGCAGGTTAAGGCCCTCAAAACCTGGGGATTTCCATGTACGCCACTCTAGAACAAGCCCTGCTTGATTTGGAAAGAGCAGGGCTTTTGAAACGCATCCACTGCGAGGTGGATCCGAACCTGGAAATGGCCGAAATGGCACGAATCGCCTTTGAAAAGGGCGGGCCAGCCCTGCTGTTTGAGAATGTGAAAGGCAGCAAGTTCCCGGCGGTAGCGAACCTTTACGGCACACAACAGCGCATGGACTTTTTGTTCCGGAACACCCTGGAAAGTACTAGAGCCGCCGTGCTGTTCAAGTCGAATCCCGTAGATTTTTTCAAGCACCCTCATCTGGGGAATTTGATACTGGCGGCAAAAGCCGGACTCCGCAGCCTGCCTGTTAAAAGCGGAAACATAGCCGACTTCGAAGAATGCACTCTGCAAGACTTGCCGCAAATCAAGTGCGCCCCCGACGACGGCGGAGCATTCCTCACGTTACCTCAAGTGGCAAGCCGCCCAGGCAAAAGCGCAAGCGTCATGACCACGAACCTGGGCATGTACCGTATCCAGATTTCCGGCAACGAATACGGCCCCGACGAATGCGGGCTCCATTACCAGATCAAGCGGGACATTGCCAAGCATCATCAGAAAGCGATAGAAGAAGGCCGCCCGCTGAAGGTCAGCATTTTCTTGGGAGGGCCACCGGCCCATACCATCGCCGCCATCATGCCCATGCCCGAGAACCTGTCGGAACTGCTCTTTGCTGGGATGCTCTCCGGCCGAAGGTTCCGCTATTTTGTCCATAACGGTTACCTCGTTTCTAGCGACGCGGACTTCTGCATCTTGGGAGAGGTGGCACCGGACTTGAAGCAGGAAGGCCCCTTCGCAGACCATGTGGGTTATTACTCCGGAAAGCACCTGTTTCCCTACCTGAAGGTGAAAAAGGTCCTCTGCAAAAAGAACGCAATCTACCCCTTTACCGTAGTAGGCCGCCCGCCGCAAGAAGACACCCTTTTCGGGAGTTTTATCCACAAGGTGACAAAGCCCATGGTGCCTGCGTCTTTGCCGGGAGTCCACGCCGTACATGCCGTAGATGCGGCGGGCGTGCACCCGCTTTGCCTCGCCCTTGGCTCGGAAAGTTTTAGGCCCTACGCAAAGCCCGAAGAACGGGAACCCATGGAACTTTTGAAGACGGCAAACGCCCTACTGGGATTTAACCAGGTGAGCCTTACCAAGTACCTGATGATTGCCGCCAAAGAGGACAATCCAAAGCTGGACGTGAACAAGATCCCGGAGTTTTTCGGCCACATTCTGGAACGGCTCCGCACGGACAGGGATTTGCACTTTCAGACAGAAACTACCACGGACACGCTGGACTACACGGGAGGCTCCTTAAATCACGGCTCCAAGCTGGTCATTGCCGCCGCAGGGCCCAAGATTCGTGACCTGCGAAACGACACCGCCGACCTGCAAAGCTTACATCTGCCAGCCGCCTTTACCGATGCCAAAATTGTAATGCCTGGAGTCCTTGCGCTGAAATGGAACAGCGACATGGCGGAATCTTTCGAGAGCGGAATTGCCGCCTTGCGGGATTCCCTTGCGAAATGGAATTTCCGCGAGAACTACCCATGGGTAAGCATCGTAGATGACACCTCTACATTGGGAGAGGAACACCCGCAGACAACCCTCCAAGACTTCTTGTGGCTGACCTTTACCCGGTCGGACCCGGCCAGGGATTTGTACGGTCTGAACGAGCGTTACGTCCACAAGCACTGGGCCTGCGAGGCTCCCCTGATTGTAGATGCCCGAATCAAGCCCCACCACCAGAAAGCCATTACCTTCGACAAAGCCGTCAGGGAATCGGCCCTAAAAAAGTTGCAGGGTATTCTGTAGGAGCAACCGTGTCCAGGACTTTGCGCAACATTTTGAATGTTTGGACAATCCTAGCAACGACGCTAGCCGTTTCTGCCTTTGCCCACGGGCGGTGCGGCACCATGCAGGCAGTAGAAAGTTGGATAGAGAACAAAGGGAAAAATACGGTGGCGGCCAAAAACGCTGCGGAATCCTGCGATGCCGAAGATTACTATGACTCCGTCTATTCCAGAACTACCGCCCATTTCCAAATTTTTTACGTGCTGAAAGGTCCACATGCCACTACGGAAAAATTCGTAGATAGCCTTGCCGTCAACCTGGAAAAGGCCTGGAACTTACATGTTACCAAAAACAAGATGCGATCTCCCAAGGGCAGGGATACCACCGTCCATTACCAGAAACCCGTAAAGCAGGGCCTCTACGGGGTTGAAGTTCTTGAGATAAACCTTGTCCGCAGCCCAAGAGCCGTTCATGGCAGTTCCGGATTCTGCGAGGATTGCTTCGCTATCACGAATTTTTCTGGCAGGAACAACTGGCAAACATCAGAAATGATGATTGACAACGATTTTATGGTCGTTGATTTTTATGAACCAGAATACGACACCCTGGATGTGGGCGACAAGAAATGCTCCTACTGGAAATCGACAAAACCCATCATCCACGCCACCGAAAAATATTCCTATGCCGAAAAATGGGACAAGGCTATTCGCGTCACCGCATTCCATGAACTGTATCATGCCGTTCAAGTCCGCTACCTGAGCCCTTACGAGCATCTGAATTTTTGGTTCGAGGCCTCTGCCACCGGCATGGAAGAGGTCGGTGCTCCCGAGGTGAACGACTATTTCCGCTACATTCCCGAATTCCTTGAACATACGGGAAAACCCCTTGATGAAAATCAATCAGCCTACGGTGCATCCCTGTTTTTCCTGTACCTGTACAACCGCATAGATTCCCTATTTGACAAGTCCATCTGGGAAAATTTCGCCAAGAACCCTGACAACTCCTTCCGCCAACAATTCGCAAGTGCTGTCGAAGCCCGCAAGAAAAATCCGCAGGATGTTTTTCAGGACTTTGCGGAGCGACTCGCCTATTCCGGCAAGAACAGCAAGGCCGTCGATTCTAGCGCCTGGTACTCCCCGGATCAGCCTTTCTGGAAAAAGGTTCCATACACTTTCACTCTAGAAGGATTCAGGCCCGATTCCTCCATATTCGCCTACAATTACTATGCGGACGTTTTTCCGGATTTAGAAAATTACACCGGGAAAGCCTCAGTCTTGCTGTTCAAGGACGGACACGCACGCCTGCGTAAAATTTCAAGTATGAACACCCTGGATTCTCTGCGAAGCGAACGTTTTTCCGCCGATTCCCTCCTCTGGATTTTCAGCCGTTTCGAAAACCCGTCGCCCCTGCCCGGAAAGCTCGAAGCCAAGCCCCTGCGGGCCTACCCAACCCCCTGGCGGCACGGAAACCTTTGTTTTGCCCCGCTGCCACTGGACAAAAAATTCATTGAAGTCCGTAACCGCAGGGGCGACTTGATTTTCCGCGAAAAATACGACAGCGAGACCCTCTGTTTAGACGAAAACTTTATAAAATCCAAGATGGTCCCAGGAGTTTACCGCTATAGAGCGGGCTCCAGCGGCAAAACCAAGGATTTAATGATTATCTATTAATGCCTAATTTCTAAATTTGAACGCGATGACTATAGACGAAATCGAAAAGGAACTGCGGAAAGACGCACAGGAACTTGTAAAGCGGGAACCCCTTTCCCGCCTGATGCTAGAAGAACAAATCCTGAGCCGCAAGAACTTTGCGGAAATGCTTTCGGTAACGCTTGCCTGTCAGCTGGCAGGAGAAGTCATTGACCGAGCCGAACTGGAAAAGATTTTCAACGAACTGTACGTCAAGCATCCGGAACTTTTGGACGATGCCGTACACGATTTGCGGGCTACCGTACTTCGCGACCCCGCCTGCACTGGATATCTGGAACCGCTTCTGCTTTTCAAGGGTTTTCAGGGCCTGCAAGCCTACCGCGTAGCTCATGTGCTCTGGGAAGAAGACCGACAGTTCCCAGCCAAGATGCTCCAGAACATCATCAGCCGCAAGTTCGGCATGGATTTCCACCCGGCGGCAAAGATTGGCCACGGAATTCTTGTTGATCACGCCACCAATATCGTCATCGGCGAAACCGCCGTAGTCGGGAACAACGTGAGCTTTTTGCATGGAGTGACCCTAGGCGGTACCGGCAACGAAGTCGGAGACCGTCATCCGAAAATCGGAAACGGCGTGATGCTTGGAGCCCACGCTCAGCTTTTGGGAAACATCCACATCGGCGACTGCGCAAAAATTGGCGCCGGTGCGGTGGTGCTGACCGACGTGCCTCCTCACACCACCTACGCAGGGGTCCCTGCCGTAGAAGTGGGCCACCCCGACGACGAGACGCCCAGCTTCAACATGCAGCAGGACTTTACGCGGGACTGTAGGTAGTGGCCAGAACAAAGTCGGACAAGATCAAGTTTATCGGGGAAAAGCTGGACGAACTTTTCCCGAACCCGCCCATCCCGCTGGATTTCAAAAGCCCCTACACGTTGTTGGTAGCCGTTGTGCTCAGCGCTCAGTGTACCGACGTACGGGTAAACCAGGTAACCAAGGTTCTTTTCAAGGAAGCCAGTACACCCTCCGCCATGGTCAAGCTGGGCGTGAAACGCATTGCCGAAATCATCAAGCCATGCGGATTTTTCAACACCAAGAGCGTGAACATTTTCAACCTGTCCAAGACCCTGGTCGAAAAATACAAGGGGAAAGTCCCCTGCACCTTCGAAGAACTGGAAGCCCTGCCCGGCGTAGGCCACAAGACCGCAAGCGTGGTCATGAGCCACGCCTACAAGATTCCCGCTTTTCCGGTGGATACACATATCCACCGTTTGGCAGAGCGCTGGGGTCTAAGCGACGGCAGTAGCGTCGAACAGACCGAAAAAGACCTGAAGAAGATCTTTCCCGAAAACGAGTGGGAAAAGCGACACCTGCAGATTATCTACTACGGACGAACCTATTGCAAGGCCCGTGGTCACAAGGTGGAAGACTGCCCTATATGCGCGACCGTCCGTGCTAAATTCGGAAACAGTGTCGCAAAAGCTAAAACTTGAAGGCCCTAATCCATTCTCGCTGGTGGAATACAGGTACTCCTGCCTGAGCTAACTTGCGGGCGATTTTTTTGCCGGCATCGGTGGCCATTTTCTCTTCCATGGGGTAAATCCCTACACGGCCCAAGTCCAGACGGTCTGCGTCAAAGCAGGTATCTACGGTAATATCTCCGGTTTGCCGCTCCGTAGTATGGAGGCTGCAAGCCTTGCGGAGTTTTTCCAGCCTTTCAGCATCTAGCTCGAATCGTTTTTCGGCGATGCACCGGTCTATAAACTCCACCGCACGAGGGCCATGTTCGCCGTCGTAGGCGTCGTCCATGCGCCTGCAGTCATGAAACAGGGCAAAAAGCCGAACCACCGTAATGTCCGCCCCCGTCTTGGAAGCGAGCAACAGCCCGTTGAACTCCACCTGATGCCAATGTTCCAGCCCATGGTAGGCTGAATCATACAGGCGTTCCGCAAAAGCGTAATCTAAAAGTCCGGTAAAGTCGAGCATGGGTTAGGATCTAGGGGCTAGGATTTAGGGGTTAGGATCTAGGGAGATGTGAAGTGTGAGATTAGTAATGAGTTTTCAGTTATGAGTTGTGAGGCTCAGGGTTCGGGGTTCGAGGCTTGTGTAGGTCCCATAAATTTACCTACATTTCTGTCAAATGTCCACTGTCATCCTTTTCAACAAGCCCTACGGAGTACTGAGTCAGTTCTCTCCCGAAGCGGGCCACCCCGCCCTGGACACCTTCGGATTCCCTGCCGGTGTTTATGCGGCAGGCAGGCTGGACCACGACAGCGAAGGTGCCCTGCTCCTGACGGACAACGGTAAGCTTATCAAGAAGCTCCTGGATCCGGAATTTGAACACCCCCGGACCTACCTGGCCCAGGTCGAAGGGCAAATTACCGAAGAGGCCATCAGGCAACTGCAAAAGGGCGTCACCATCAAGGGATACCGTACCAAACCCTGCAAGGCCGAAATTGCCTCTGAACCAGGCTGGCTCTGGCCTCGCAACCCGCCGGTGCGATTCCGAGCAAACATTCCCACCAGTTGGGTGCAGCTGACCCTTATCGAGGGCAAGAACCGTCAGGTACGGCACATGACCGCTGCCGTCGGATTCCCGACCCTTCGGCTTGTCCGTATAAAAATCGGGAACATCGCCCTTGGAGATTTACAGCCCGGACAGTGGCGTTGGATTACCGACAAAGTAATTTAATACAGCCACAGCAAAAATCTTATAATTATGAAATAATTACAGGCTGCTGTAAAAAACTAATCCAGAGTCACCTTTTCCCAGGCCTTACTTTCCTTGAAAAAGCCGAGAATTTCACCGTCTAGGTCGCCAGCCTTCACCATACTTTCCAAAATGGAAAAAGCCTTTTCTACAGGCATGGGCCTCTTGTAGGGGCGATCCTTTGCCGTCAGGGCTTCAAAGATATCCAAAATGGTCAGCAGACGAACCTCCTTTGGAATCTGGTCGCCACTCAAATGATACGGGTAGCCGCGACCACTCAAAAGTTCGTGATGTTCAGACGCCCATATCGGCACATGACAGTATTCATCAGGGAACTGAATCTGGTCGAGAATTCGACCCGTAACAACAGCATGACTCTGAATAATGGCTCGTTCCCTGTCGTTCAGCGTTCCCTTGCGAATCGACAAGTTCTCGATTTCTTCGTCTGTCAAAATCGGTTTTTCTTCGCCGCTTTCATCGCGGTACTTATCTCCAATAATTTTTTTCAGGAGTTCCAATTTCTCGTCAGGAACAAATTCCGCACGGTTGATGCGACGAATTTCGTCCAAGGCAATATCCCGTTCCTTCTTGCGGACTTCCTTTTCTTCGGCGGTAATTTCTCCATGATATACGGCTATTTCGTCTAGCAGGGAAATCTTGACAAACCGGTCCTCGATTACTTTCATCTGAGCACCCAACTTGCTTTCCTTGTCCATAATTTCCAGAGGAACGGCCAGCTTACCCACATCGTGAAGCCAGACACTCATAAGAAAACTGCGACGACGGGAATCCCCAAACTTCCAAGGATTATCTGTTTTGTCCAACCAATCCAAAAATTCTTCGGCAATCTGGACCATGTTGCGGGTATGGTTTGCCGTGTAAGAGGAGCGCTCATCGATTGCCTGCGAAAGAGTACGCACGACAGAGTCCAGGAGTTTCTTGGTCTGCTCGGCGGCACGGAGTTTCAGCTCCACCAGTTCCGTCACATCGCCCACCACCACGATAATTCCCACTTTCTTGTCGCCATCTCGCAAGACAGAGGCAATCATGTGCAACTGAACCACTTTACCGTTGGAAAAATAGGGTACAAGCTTTTCATGGACTGCGCCCTCACTGTCATAGATGGCATCCATGATGGTCTGGTTGAATTCGTCATTGATTTCGGAATCAAAGAAAGCGGTCACCACGGGCTTGCCTTCCAACTGGTCCCGCTTTTTTCCGAGAATCTTTTCGGCCGCGTTGTTCACATAGCTGATAACACCTTCGCAGTTGACGGCAATGACGCCTTCCATCATGTCCTTGACGATGATGTCGCTGATCTGTGAACGGAACACTTCCATTTGCTAAACCTACTTCGTTCGTCTTGTTTAAAAAGCTTTTTTTACCACAATATCAACTTGACCGCCCTGCAGGGCTACCACCACGTCGTCGGCCAGGTTTGCCACGATGGACTTTTCCAGTTCGTCCCAGGTTTCGCCCTTGGCTTTCTTTGCCCCTTCACGGTAAGCATTGAGTGTCCACAGAGGGTCGGCCAGACTGACCACCGATGGTGTTCCCGGGATATAGAAAGTTTCCGACATGCTGGCGCTTCTTTCGTAATCAACCAACATAAACTCAGCAGCCAGACGAATTTTGGCCATAATACCTACAGCAGCGGCATTGGTCTTGGAGGTCGAAACATCCAACAACTTTTCACGGCGTTCCGCGGTCAGGAGTTGGTTCGGGCGCAAGGTCACATGAAGTTCAAAACTCTTACCTTCGCTTTCTACCCAGAACTTGCCCTCCGAAAAACGAAGCAGTGCCGGAAGCATTTCCACCAGCTCTTCGGCCAACAGACGAAGACGGTAGGTTTCCTTCTTGTCCAGTTCCCTATAGGCGGCGGACTTGGCCGTTTCTTTCAGTACGGTTTTAAGGTCAGTGGCATTGACGGAAAGCTCACAAACATCAGATTTCATGGGAACCCTCTCTAGTATGAAACAACATCTTAAAAATAACATTCCTCAAAAGAAAAACAATTCATTTTTCATACATAACGGGCGAATCGGGATTTTTTGTTTATATTCCTTTATGGAGGTGTATATGGGGTTTTCAAAAGACAGCTATTTAAGTCGCTTTTGGCGTTACTTTATCCTAGCAGGGGTTTCTTTTTCCTTCGCCCAAGACGTTTTCATCACGGTGGACCAGTTCGGCTACCGCCCTTCGGCAAAGAAGGTTGCCGTACTCAGGTCTCCCGAAAGGGGCTTTGACGCATCCCATTCCTACACCCCCGGAACCACCATGGAAGTGATAGATTCCGCAACATCGACGGTGGTATTTTCAGGCGCTCCCGTCGCCTTTCAAGAAGGGGCTATTGACACCGCTTCGGGAGACAAAATTTGGTGGTTCGATTTTTCCAGCGTCACTACGCCAGGCACCTACTACGTGCGGGACAAGTCCGACAACCTTAAGCAATCCTTCTATTTCCGTATCAAGGACGACGTTTACAACGACCTCTTGAAGGCCGCCATGCGTATGATGTTTTACCAACGGGTCGGCATGGCAAAAGAGGCTAAGTACGCAGGTTCGGAATGGGCCGACGCTATCAACCACGAGCAGGACAAGCACGCCCGCCTGTTTACGGACAGCACCAATGCCGCTACCGAACGAGATGTTAGCGGAGGCTGGTTCGATGCCGGAGACTTCAACAAGTACACCATCTGGAACGGCAACTACATCGAGATGCTCTTGCGGGCCTATCTCGAAAAACCAAGGGCCTTTACCGACGACTACAACATTCCCGAATCCGGAAACGGCATTCCCGATATCCTGGACGAGGTCAAGTGGGGCATGGACCACCTGCTCCGCATGCAGAATACAGACGGCTCCGTACTTTCAGTAGTTGACGAAGACCACGCCTCGCCGCCTTCGGCTGCCATGGGCAACAGTTACTACGGAGCTCCCAACGCCATGTCGGCCTACTCCGCCGCCAAGGCTTTCGCCCTGGGTTCAATCGTCGCCGACAAGCGTGGGAATACCACCTATGCAGCCACACTGAAAGATGCTGCCCAACGCGCATTCAAATGGGCCGAAGCCCACCCGGATTCCATGTTCTACAACAACAGAGCCGAATACGGAACCAAGGACCTGGCCGCAGGCCAACAAGAAATCGACACCAACTATGTAACAGGAGCTCGCTTCGTAGTAAAAGTAGCCGCAGACTTTGCCATGTACGAAATGACCGAAGACCCCAAGTACCTAAAGCGTTTCGAAGGCGCAACCGACAGTCTACCCCTAATGCGCCAGTACGGCAGCTGGGCCCTGGACCAATACCGCATCGCCCACGACCTACTCTACCTGCTTTACCTGGGGTATAAAGACGCCAACGCAGAAACAAAAAGTCTTGTACAAGAGCGTTTCGTGGCGGTATTCAAGAGGAGTAACTACATCGTCGATGGATTAGGCAAGGACGGTTACCGGGCCTACATTCGGGACTACAACTGGGGTTCCAACTCTGCCAAGGCATCGAGCGGACTTCTCTACGAAAAAATGGAAAACCACGATGCCGCCGAAGACTACCTGCACTACCTGCACGGCGTAAACCCCTTCGGCATGGTGTACCTTTCCAACATGGGCATCTATGGGGCAGAAAAAAGCGTCACCGCCTTTTACCATGGCTGGTTTAATGACGAAAATCCTGCGCCCGGGTACCTGGTAGGAGGCGCCAATTCCCGTTACACCTGGGCGGATTGTTGCAAGCAATACGATGCCGACCATTCTGCCAAGGGCTGCGGAAGCGCAAGCAACAACGCCCTCTGCTATGCGGTTTCTATCCCTGTAGGAGAACCCCACGAAAAGATGTACAGCAACATCAATAGCGGATGGCCCATCGACTCCTGGGAACTCACAGAACCGAGCCTCGGTTACCAGACCTACTACATCCGCTTGATTTCCAATTTCGTTCAAGAAAAAGGCGTGGATATCGGCGAAAAAATCGATACCGAGTCCTCGTCCAGTTCCGCGACAAATACCGCCGAAAGCAGCAGCGCAACAGATAGCAGCTCTTCAAACAAAGACAAGTCAGAATCCCTAATGATCAGCGGGCCTGTCGTCACTAGCGTTCATTTCGTGCGCAACGCCATCCTGGTCAATGTATCGCAAGAATCCGTAGTCCATATCCAAGTTTTTGATATGCAGGGCAACAAAGTGGAATCTATCCAGGAACGCCTCCTTGGAAACAAGCGAATTTCCCTTGATGCGCTGCCCCAGGGCTACTACATCGCCCGCATAGCAAACGGGAATGCCGCAAAGAGCATTCCCATCGCCATCAGGTAAAGCGGTTTCTACCGTTCGGAGTTATCAAACCCTTCGGCCTCTTCGGGTTCTTCTACCGTCCAGTCGCGGATTCTTTGCGCCAGGGCCTTCTGGCCGTCTTTTTCCAGGGCGTCGGAAATCTCGTTCAGGTCCTGGGCGTCCTGCACGGTGAGTTCCTTCTCGAACATGTCCAGGTATTCTTCCAGCACGGCGTAGGCCTTCAGGCTCACCAAGAGCTGCATAAAGTCCATTTCCAGGCCGTTCCCGCTGCGGAAGCGGGCGTATTCCTGCAAAAGACTTGTGGCCTCCTGTGCCGACACGAACGCGCAGAGCCTCCCCAGGTTCACCACCTTCGGGAACTTCTCGTACAGGGCGTGGGCCATCTTGATGCAGTCGGACTTGCGGCTTTCCCTGTCGGCGATGGCCGCCTGCAAATCCAGATAGGCCTCCTCGTCTTCGGCGCCGGGATTCTGCACGTCGCCAAGCCACTGCTTGGC
This sequence comes from uncultured Fibrobacter sp., assembly GCA_946414025.1. Taxonomy (GTDB): domain Bacteria; phylum Fibrobacterota; class Fibrobacteria; order Fibrobacterales; family Fibrobacteraceae; genus Fibrobacter. The sequence goes on along the minus strand of CAMKMX010000030.1, from coordinate 22,292 downwards.
CAGTTCCAGGTTCCCCGCCATAAACTGGGCGTTGGCGATATCGATAAGGGTTGCATTGCTCTTGTCGGGATCCTTCAGCAGGGCCGCCTTGGCAAAAATGGTCGCATCCTTGATGGAATCCGCCATGTCGCAGATGGCATCCAGAATGTCTTCCCGGTTGCCTTGGTCCACTTCCGTCACGGCATCCAGAAGTTCTGCAAGCAGGGCCTGAGCCCGTTCCTTGGGCAAGAACTCCTCCACACTCAGGAACACCACGGAACGGCCCTCGCCCCCCACATGCCTTAGCGCAAGGTCGTGGACCAGGTCCGCCACGTAATCCTTGTCGGTATACTGGGAGGCCAGTTCCACAAAGAAGGTTCCCGCATCGTAGAAGAGGGCGTCCCAGCCTTCCTTCTCCTCGTCGGTGTCCGCCTTGAAGGCGATAAAGTCCGCCCGCAAGGTCCAGGCCAAAAGTTCCAGCTGTTCCCGAGGGTCCTTGAACGTTTCGATGTCGTCGAGACCATCCGCCAACATTTCGTACAAATCTTCGGGGCGGTTCAACAAACGGCTCTGGCCGTTCACCACCTGAACAAGATTTTCACGCAGGCGCTGTTCCCTGCTGCGGTTCGCCTGGGAAAGGGCCGCCGACTTAAAAACTTTTTTCTTCTTTGCCATGGGGACAAATGTAGAAAAGAAACATTTTTACACAACTTTTACAAAGCTCATCTTGCCGCTTTCCACACATAAACTACATTTCTCCTGCAGTTCGGCATAGTGCGCCACGACATCCCCCAAAGGATGTCATTTTTCATAAGGAGTACTGTGCATGAACACGAACTACAAAACAAACAAGACAGACCGTCAAAGCCTCCGTCAACAAGCCATTCGCAAGAAAGAGGCCGAGCTAAAGAAACGAACCTTCTTTGACCCCACATACGACGTGGTTTTCAAGAAAATCTTTGAAAAGCCCAAAACACTCATCCATTTTTTGAACGCCATTTTGCATTTTGACGACGAGCATAAAATCATTTCAATTGAAAACCTAAAGCCAACGGTCAAGCTGAGCTCACTGACAACAAAACAAAAGGCAGCCCGCTTCGACATCCACGCCCGCACCATGGACGGACGGTTCATCGATATCGAAATGCAACGGGCAAGTCACGAAGATTTCCTCGACCGCATTGAACTCTATTCCTCATTGCTCACGATCAACGCAAAAATCACCCTGGACAATGAAATTTCCAAAAAGGAGCGGACGGAACACCCCTACCGAATGCCCACAGTCTATTCCATTTGGATATGCAACTTCAATGTAGACTTCTGCAAAGACTACCGCGAAGAATTCGCCCTTTTCCGCCTTTCCGATTTGAAAAAATCCAAGCCCTTGCCCGTCTATACGAAAAAAAGTTATATTGTAATTGACTTGACCAAATACGTTTCGCGAAAGTCCAATTCACTAGAAAACGAGTGGATTGAACTTTTCAAGAAGATGCCCACGGCCAACCGAATTCCAAAAGGGAAAGACGAAGTCCTGGAAGACGTCTACGAACGCATGCGGGTCCGCAACTCGGCAAGCACATTCATCACGGAGGTAGCAGCAGATATGGTTACGAAAGAAGAAGTATCGACCCGCCTGGGAACTGCCCGCCGGGAGGGCGAAGCCGCCGCCAAGGCCGAGGCCGCAAAGACAAACGCCGCCCGCGACAAGAAAATAGCCAAGTACCTACGCTCCATCGGAGTCTCGCCAGAATGCGTCGCCACGGCCCTTGCCATCAAATAAAACTGCTCCCTTAGGGCGTTCCCCGGCCAGATTCCTGAGTTTGCCGAAGGGAGGCCGGGTCGGGCTCTGCTCGCCCCGCGAGAACCTGGAGAGGATCAGCCGCGGGGCTCATCGAGCCTTGCGACATGTCATTTCAAACTCCGTCGAAAGATTTGTCGCAAGTCTCGCCACCTGCGTGCAACGATCCCTAACGCAGAAGCATCTTGATCATATCGTTCACGGGGCAGCAATCATAAACGGTTACTTCTTTTCCCGGATGCGCTTGTAAAGGCTTTCGGCCTTTTCGGTATCGCCGGCATTGGAATACACATGACCCACATTCTCGGCGCCGATACGGCCCTGGGAATTTCCGGCAAGCCAGGCCTTCATGTAGCATTCGAAGGCTTCGTCGTATCGTTTCTGGCTAAAGTAAATCTGTCCCAAATCCAGGTTCAAATCGCCCTTGCCCTTCTTGTGGCGAAGTCCCTCTTCCAGGGTAAAAATGGCCATCCAGGGGGAATTGTTCTGCACATACATCTGGGCCAGGTAGCGCCTGGCAGAAACGTTTTCTGGGTCCATCAGCAAGCCGTTTTCCATCTCGTTCAGGGAAAGCCTGGTGGAGTCCATGCTGCGGTAGTAATAGGCCAGCGTAAAGTGGACATCGGCCCCGGCGGTGGCGGTCATCTGCAGAGCGTTCTGCAGGGTCTTGATGGCGTATTCGTAGTCCCCCAGTTTCTCGTAGACTTCGGCAAGGCCGTACCAGGCGTCCATACGGTCGGGGTTCAGGGCCAGCGCCCGCTCGAAGTTTTTCTGGGCCAAAGTCCAGTCGCGCCCCTTCAGGTAGCATTCCGCCAGGGCAAAGTGCACGTGGTCCGATTCCACCCCAAGTTCAATGGCCCGGTTGTAGGACGCGATGGCCTCCCCCACGTCCCCACTCAGGTAATAGAGGTCCCCCATGAGCATCCAGGCCTTCTCGAAGGTGGGCAACAGTTCCACGGTGCGCTTGTAGGCCACCAGAGCCACCTGCTTGCGGTCCAGCTGGACCATGGCGTTCCCTAAATTGAACCAGGCAAAAGGCTCGTAACGGCCCTCGTCAATGGCGGCACGGTACAGCGGCACCGCCTCCTTGAATTTTCCCTGGTCGTAGAGTTCGTTGGCCTTGAAAAAGTAATCCTCGGCCGCGAAAAGCGGTGTTGCTAGAAACATTACAAGACAAGCAACTATACTGTAAACAACCCGAACAAAAGCATTTCTACCGCTCAGTAAACTTTTTTGACCTGTTGCAGCGTCGGCCAAGGATGGGGAGGGTGCAGGGAGGGGCCCGTGCGGCCTTCGCAACTCCGAGCTGGGGCCCCGCCCGCGTGATGTTTTCACCCGAGACAGAACCTCTCTCAATTTGTAATTAAAATCATTTGACAAAGCGGAACTCCTTCGTGGCCTTTTGCGCCACAGGGTAGCCGCCAAGTTTAGCGGGAGAGAATTTCCATTGACGCACGGCCTTCAGGGCTTCGGTATCGAAGCCGTAACCTGCAGGGTCCTGGCTCATGATACTTGCCTGGGCCACGTCCCCATAGACGTCGATGACGATATAGACCTTCACATAGCCCGAGAGTCCCAATTTTTTCGCTTTCTCCGGGAAGGCGGGCTGCACTTCTTTCAGGGGCTGGGCCTGTTCGTCCACCTCGCCGGCCTCATAGACCACGTTTTCCATGGAGCCCGTACCGACGGCCACGCCGTCCCCTGCGGCACCGCGGGCCAAGGACAAGTCCATCTGGAAATTCTGGCTGCGGGAGACTCCCATGTTGGAGGAAATCTTGAAGGGGTTGGGATTCACGATGGTGCGGATGACCTTCTGTTTTACCTCCGGCTTTTTCTCGCTCACCAGGACTTCTACCTCGGTGACGGTTTCCAGCTGCTTTTCCGCCTTGGCACCCTTGTCAAAGAAGAGGGCGTTCAGCACCGGCACCGCAAGGAAAAACACCGCACTCACCACGAAGGAGAGCACGAATGCTACCGGGAACCGGAGATATTTTGCCAAGAAGTCGAGCATAGGGGTGTGAGGTATGGGGTCGCTGCGCTTTGAGGTATGAGATAAAATTTGGTTCCCTAAGTTTCTAGTATTGCGCCCTTGGCGCCATTCTTTTGCTCAGAGCCTTGCTTGCAAGGCGACCTCATTACTCAAAGCGAGTGAAACGAGCGTGCTAGTAACCTCTTATTCCTCCTTATTCGCCGAAATGGAAACCTTGCGGACCTTGGCCAGGTTGCATTCGTCCAGAATGTCCACCACCACGCCGTTGGGAGCGTCGCGGTCGCTCACGATAATCACCGGCCGGTCCGGGGATTCGGCCATCATCTGGCGAAGCACCGTATTGAGGGTGGAAAGGTTCACCTGGGTCTCGTTGATGTGAATCGTCCCCTGGCGGGTCACACCGATCAAAATACTTTCCTTGGCCAAATCCTTCGCAGAACTTGCCTTGGGCTTGGTCACGTCCACGCCGGTCTCACGGGTGAACGTCGAAGTCACAATAAAGAAGATAAGCAGGATAAAGACCATGTCCAGCATGGGGGACACGTCTATCTTTCCGCCTTCCTGCGATCTTTTACGGATAAAACTCATTTTTGCACCTCGTCATTTTCACGAAAATCGGGATTATCATTGTCCTGGATCCTATCGGTCGGCCCTTCGGCTGATTCGACAGGCTCATCAATCGGCTCAGGGATCTTCCCTCCGGGATGACTTCCGGGATTTTCAAACACAAGAGATTCGTACTTCAGCGCTTCGCTCCAGGCCTGTTTTTCCACGTCTTCTACGCGGCCCGCCAAGTAGTTGTAGGCAAGCATCAGGGGGAACGCCACCAGAAGCCCCGCCTGGGTGGTAAGCAGGGCCTCCGAAATGCCGTCGGCCAAGAGCACCGGGTTACCGAAGCCAAAAAGCTGAATAGTCTCGAAGGTATGCACCATGCCGGACACCGTTCCCAACAGGCCAAGCATGGGGGCGATGGCCGCACAGGTAGAGATGGTCCTTAGGGACTTGGAAAGGTTCACCGAAATGCGGTGGCGGGTTTCTTCCATGGCGTTACGCACCGCCACGGGGCCCTGGTCACGATACTTCCGCACGTCGCATGCCAGAGCGTAAAAATAACCGTAGGGGCGGCGGGAAAGTTTCTTGAAGGCCTCGTCCTCCCCCTTCTTTTCCAGGTTCTTCCAGAATCCGCCCAGCACGCCGTTCACGCTGCCGCCCTTGAGCATAAAGTAGTAGCCGTAGCGCTCTATCATCAAAAACCATCCGAACCACCCCAGCGCAAAGATGGGCGCAAGCACCCACCCTCCCCGAAAGAGGATTCCGAAGGCCGCCTCGATGACGGATATTTCGCTTACGGTTTCCACAGAAACTCCCGACAGTTCCTTAGGCGTTTTCCTGGGACTTTTCCTTGACCCACATCGCATTCAGCACCGCAAGGCCAGCGCTTTCCATGCGGCTCCGCAAAGAATCTGCCCTGTTGGTAAGGAAGGTATGGATCAGCTGCAGCGGGATAGCCACAATCAGGCCCGCTTCCGTGGTCACGAGGGCGATAGAAATGCCCCCCGCCAGGAGTTTCGGGTCAGAGGTGCCGTGCATGGTAATCACGTTGAAGAGTTCGATCATGCCCATCACCGTACCCAAGAGGCCAAGCAGCGGGGCGGTTGCGGCAAACACCGAAATCCAGGTGAGGCCGCTCTCGATTTTCGGGACCTCACGGGCGAACAACTCTTCCAGGGCCTTCTCCCCAGCCTCCCGGCCGGAATAGTCCTTCAGAAGCACCGTCTTCAGCACGCGACCCACCTTGCCGTGGGCCCGTTTCACCTGGGCGCGGGCGGTCTCCAGGTCGCCCTTCCGGAGCGCCTTGAGGGTGCGACCCGTAGAAAGTCCGCCAAAGCCCGCAATCAAAAGCCACAGGAACCGCCACAGGGCCACCAGCAGGCCAAGCCCGAACAGCGTCACGATAGGGTACATCAAAATGCCACCGTTCCTGAAAAATTCCATCAGGTCGTCTTTCCAGGTGGTCTCCTGGTGGTTTGCCAGCTCGGAGGAAAGTTCCGTACTCAAGAGCACGTCCACCGGCACGTTGACAAAAGCGGAATCCTTGGCATGGGCAAAGGCGGCTTCAATCTCTTTCCGGGTCTCGGGCGTCAGGTTTTCTTGCCAGCTGAAACTGCGCTTCTTTTCGCCTGCCACGGGGAGCATCAGGGCCGAAGGCTTGATTCCGGTGAGGCCGTCGGCGGCATCCGCAAGTTCCATGGCGTAGAGGCCGCCCAAGCGGAGGCGCATGCCCTGGGCCACAGACCGCCCGAATACCAATTCCCCCTGCTCCATCTGGATTTCGCGGGTAAAGTCCATCTCCGCGCGGGCGGCGTCGAACAGTCCCCTGGCAATGCGGACCGGGTCGTCCTTGTACAGGCCCATTTCCTTCTTGACCTTGTTCTGGACTTCTACCCGTTCAGAAATCTTGAAGGGGATTCCCTGTTCCTGAAACTTGGCGAGGGTCTCCAGACGCTCCGGGCCCGCCGCAAGAGACAGGAATTCCGCACGGGCCTTTTCGGCCTGCAGCTTGACCTGCGCCAGGTCTTCCCTAGCCACGCGCACGTCTTCGAAGAGGCGGGCCCGCTCCGACATCAGGGCGTCCACCTTCTCCTTGCTTTCGTTATACTTCTCGTTGAAAAGTTCCCGCTCCTGGTTGGCGGTCTCACGGTCTTTCCAGCGGGCGGCAACGGCCATGTCCCGCTTTTTGCGGGCTTCTTCCAGGTCGGCCTTGGCGCTGTTCAGTTCCGCACGCTTCTTGACGGCGTCGATATCTGCAGGAGCCTGCTGTGCAAAGGCTGCGGGAGCAAGCAGGGCGGTAGCTGCGACGAAGAAAAGAACGCTCCAACGAATAAAGCGGGGCGTTGCGGGGGCGGCGTCTGAGCCCCTGCTCGAAGGGGTAGCGAGCGACACGGTGCGAGCGAGGGGAAGGCATTCCCCTCCAATTTCGAATTCCGAATTCCGAATTCCGATTTTCATCACAGCCCCTCCTTCGGAACGACCACGGGAATGGTCACCAGCCTCGGGGCGGTCTTGCCTTCGGCCACCTTCATCACGTCCTTCAGGGCGGTTCTCATGGCGAGGTTGTCGGAGACGTTGTTCCAGCGGTAGGTGCCGTCGGCCCCGCGGGAGAGCCACAGCACGTCGTTGCCGTCGTTGCTCACAAAGATGCTTTCCACCGCGCCGTAGCGGAGGTAGGTGCCGGGCACGCTGCGGGCGTCCACCTGCAAAAATCCCTTGTAGACTTCGGTGGTGTAGCCCAGGCGGATGCGGTCGTAGAACACTTCCAGGGTGCGGTTCAGGGCGTCGTCCGCCTCGATGAGGCCCTTGTGGAGCTGGCCCGCGATTTCCTGGACGCTCTTGACGGCCTCTTCGTTGCGGTAGGGGAAGTCGGATTCAAAGACGGGGGCCAGGGAGTCGATAACTTTTGCGAGGGTCTCGCCGTACTTGGCCTTGCGGCCCTCGAACCAGCGGACAGTGCCTGCAGTTTTCTGGCGGGCCTCGGCAAGGTGGGACAGTTCCGCCTTCAAGGAGTCGATTTCCGCCTTCAGGGTCTTGTTCTGGGCGGCCAGGGCCTGGACTTTTTTGCGGCCCACCTCCACAAATTCGGCGTGGCGTTTTTTCTCGGTGTCATGGAGCGACTTTTCGCGGGCGGTTTCCGCCTCCACCGCCTTGATCTGGCGACGGACGGACTCCACCGTCTCCTGGGCAAAAGCCGCAGGGGCGAGCAGGACCGCACAGAGGAACAGCTTTACAAAAGGATGAAAATTCATAGGCGAAAAATACAAAAAAGGGGGTGAAAAAGCCCAATTTTCGCCACAAAAAGGGGCTATTCTCACAAATATGTGCTAATGGCGATTTTCATCAGGGCAGCAAAGTCTAATTTCTTGTCGCGCGCATAGGACAAAAACTCCTTTTCCTCTTTCGTAACGCGAATCTGAAATTTTAAGGGCGAAGCAAATTTCGTCTTGCGCCCTGCGTTTTCACGAGCGCCGCCATGTCCGAACTTCTTCTCGTACAGGGCAAGACCCGACCTTTTCCGATACTCCCTCTCGGAGATGACCTTTTCACCCTTAGCAACTTCCGATTCCTTCTTCTTGAAAACAAAACCCTCGGAATCCTTCACATAGACATACGGCATTCTCAAATCTCCTTCAGACGTTGCTTGGCAAGTTTGATCTTGTCCTTCGGTGTCTTTTGCGTCTTCTTAACGAAAACGACTCCGATAACGATAATCGCACCCGCCTTGTATTTGAACAGGGAACGGAGTTCGTTAGACTTGATTTCAAAGATTTCTCTTTGAATCGGTCTCACTCGAACAAACTCGATACCCTGTCTTTCAATGGTTTCATACTCCTTGTTGAGAAGGTCCTGTTGAGATTGCTCCAAGGCCTTGATTTCATTTTCTGCCGCCGGCAATTTTTCTACAGAGAACTTCATATCAGAATTTAGTTAAAAGATTTGATTTTGTCAACATATTCAAAATACACGAAAGATTGTTCATAAGCACCTCTTTTTCCGATTTGAAGTGGCAAATCTACAAACGAAAAGAGGGAAAAGCGACTTTTCCCTCAAAATGGCAAACAACTGTTGTCATTTTAGTGCATTATGCAACTATAGTTTGCATATTCACTATATCTAAAACTACAGCGTAACCTTCACCTTTTCACGCATGGCCATGACGCAGGCCTTGGCCTCTTCCACCGTGTCACGGCGGGCAAGGAGCACGCCCATGCGGCGGTGGCCCTTCAGTTCGGGCTTTCCGAACAAACGAAGCGCCGTGTCGGGTTCGGCAAGCACATCTTCCAGGCCGCTGAACTTCACGTGGTCGGACTCGCCCTCCACCACGATAGCCTTGGAAGCGCTGGGGCCGTGGAAGGCGATGTTGGGGATAGGCAGGCCCAGTATTGCGCGGGCATGCAGTGCAAACTCCGAAAGGTCCTGGGAAATCATGGTGACCATGCCGGTGTCATGGGGGCGCGGGGACACTTCGCTGAACAGCACCTTGTCCTTGCACACGAACAGTTCCACGCCAAAGATGCCGCGGCCGCCCAGGGCGTCGGTGACCTTCTTCGCGATTTCCTTCGCCTGCTCCAAAAGTTCGGGCTTCATGGGCTGGGGCTGCCAGGATTCCTGGTAGTCGCCGCCCACCTGGTGGTGACCCACCGGCAGCAAGAAACTGGTGCCGCCCACGTGGCGCACCGTCAAAAGGGTAATCTCGTAGTCGAAAGGCACAAAGCCTTCCACAATCACGCGACTCGCCGCACCCGTGCGGCCACCCGTCTGGGAAATCTCCCAGGCCTTGTCCACGTCGGCCTCGGTCTTCACCGTGCTCTGGCCGTGGCCCGAAGAACTCATCACCGGTTTCACCACGCAAGGGATACCGATTTCGGCGACGGCCTTCTTGAAATCCTCGTAACTGTCGGCAAAACAGTAGGGGCTGGTAGCGAGGCCCAGTTCCTCGGCGGCCAGGCGACGGATACCCTCGCGGTTCATGGTCAGCTTGGTGGCCTTGGCCGTAGGAATCACGTGGAAACCTTCCTTCTCCAGTTCCACCAGCGTGTCGGTAGCGATGGCCTCCACCTCCGGCACGATAAAGTCGGGCTTTTCCTGCTCGATCACGCGACGCAGTTCGGCACCGTCCAGCATGTTGATGACGTAGGAACGGTGGGCCACCTGCATGCCCGGGGCGTTAGCGTAGCGGTCCACGGCGACCACTTCGACGCCGAGACGCATCATCTCGATGATGACTTCTTTGCCCAGCTCGCCCGCACCGCAAAAAAGAACCTTGGTGGCGCTAGAACTAAGAGGTGTACCGATTTCAGCCATAAAAACTCCTTGGTTTGCGAGAAATATAGGAATTATAACATAAAAGGGGGAAGACTCCCCCTGTACAAAGGTTCAAACAGGGTCTCCCGCAATATCATTCAGGTCAAAATACATAAGGCGAGTGTGCGGGTTGTCGTCTTTGGCATTCATTCGGACAAAACCGTTCTTTTCATAGAAAGGAACAGCATCCAAGTTGGCATCTACCGTCAGGAACCTACAGCCAGCATTGCTGTCCAATGCAGACATAGACTTGATAAAATCAATGACAGTCGTTCCAATTTGCTTTCCCTTGACGGAATTTTCTACGCCCAGCCTGCACAACTTGACCGCAGGATAGCTTTTAAGCCGTTTCTCGTTTGGAAACCCTCGTTTCTTGCGGAAACGATTGTATTCCGTTTTGTCCTTGAAATCGTCCAAAGCCACCTTGTCGTTTGCAAGGCTGCAATAGGCATAAACCTTGCTTGCGTCGTTGGAATCAACGCAAACATAACTAACGGCAAGCTTTTGCTTTTGGTAAGCCGAGGCTCGGTTGAGAATGAAATCGTTTAAGTCGGCATCACCGCAATCAAAATGACTAATAGCCTTGGCCTCGCGGAGCCTAATAAAATCAAGCCTGTTCTTGTCTATACCGTTCTGAAACACGGATCATCACCTCCATTGGCCGCTTCGCGGGCACGCATTTTAGCCATGCCTCGCTCATAGGCTTTTTTCATGAACTCGTAGTTGCGAAGACGACGTTCACGAATTTCTGGAGGTTCGGTGCGCCGTTCCTGCATACGGGCTAAAAAACGGCGAGCATCCTCACCGTACAAAATCGGAGTCTCTCGAATTTCGCGAGCCATAGTTCCTCTTTTGCTTTGTCCATATGGTAACAGGCACAAGCCTGGGTGGCAACCCCTAGTGGTTCCTACCTAAAATATACTTTATCCTCTTTGCAAAAACAAGAGGTCGGTCCGTTTTTTGATTATTTTGCAAACAACTGTTGCATATTAAACGTTTTTAACCCTAAACTTTTACTTTATCGGTTTTTCCACAAATCGACGAATGGAATCAGAAATCCGCAACACATCTTGCATAGGCATTTTTTCTTTTTCCCTGTCAAACAATCCAGCAAACGCGCTGTCATTAACAATCCAAAATTTTGAAAAATCTTTATTTACGTTTTTTACATAAGCGCCAATCATTATGCCTACCCTGTAAACGGGAATTCGTTGATTAATCCATTCGTGGATTTTATCTTCTAGCCATTTTCCTTGGGAATCTATCTTGTCCATTAGGTCTTTTTGAAGTACCCCTGTACTATCAAAGAGTTCTCCATCCTTAAATACGAAATCTGCTTGGTTGTATTCTCGGTCGGGCAAAGACCAATTTTTAGAATCAATGGTGAATATTCCCTTTGTGCTTATGACAACATGATCTATGTTAAATTTCACAATTTTGCCATTATTCTGTTTTTCACAAACTATGTCGTGGAAAATAAATGTCTTGTTAGAGGAAAATTTCTCCAACATGGACCCTACATATCTTTCACCATCCAAGCCTTTTCTGTAATGCCAAATTTGTCGATGCAGCTTCTTGATTTTGAAAAAAGCTCTAATGGAGAATACGACTAGTAGGATTAAGAGAAAAACAACCGTAAGAAGCTCAACCTTCAGAACTCCAATATAAATCATACAAATAAAAATCGTTGCAACAAAAATTACTATTGGTAATAAAAGTATTTCTGTAATTTTATCATACAACAGATTTATTTGATTCTCAAGAGATTCCCCTTGCACATGGGTTCTAAAATGTTGTTTTCTGTTCATTGTAAAAATGCGGCTTAGGGTAAAATATTTTTAATTATAATTCACTTTTCAAACTTCACGTCTTCCGTATGCTTTCGGGGACGCACCACGACCGTGCCCGCAATTTTATCGTGCCAGCCCTGTTTTTTTGAATCAAACGCAACCCAAACAAATCCTAAACATAAAGGAATTATGGATATAAAGTATGCAAAATACCTTAAAACCAATTGTCCTGTCGTCGGTGCTTTCCCGTTTTTTGCGTCAACAATTTTTGCAGACAACAACATTTTCCCAGGAGTCGCTTGCTTAAGACACCAAAATGATATAACTGCTACAGTAGGAAAAACATAGCTCATTACAAAGTCCACAGGCCCAGCAACAAAATCTTCACTAATCCAATAATCGGATCCGTAAAAAAGCGTTAGTATGGGGAAAGTAATCAAACATTCAAGAATACCATCTACTAGGGTCGCTCCAAAACGAGCCCAAAAACCAACATATTCCAATTCATATTCTTCTTGCATTGTAACCTCCTCTACTTTATCAGACAATTATCGCCTTGGACACCCATTATATTACCCCCATCATTTATTGTACAAATGACAGAAACTCGTTGGCCTTTGTTTAACATGGACAGGTGTTTCTTTTCCTTTTCGGGAAAGACAGCATGAACAAAATCAATGATATCCAAAGGACCACCACACGAATTAATATAAACAGAAAGAATTCCTAATGTATTGTCTATATTCGCAACGCAACCAGAAATTTCAATTCTTTTTCCATTGAACATCTCACCTGCCCTAATTTCGTTATTTTTGTATTCTGACAAGATTTGCTTAGCACTTATGCTAGTTACAGGTGTCTTTGATTGCATTAGCACTTCTGCTTGAATGGGTTTGGACTTCGAATTGAATGTAAAAGAGTTCTTTTCTATAATTACAGCCAAAACAAGCAAGAGTATCAAAAAACCAACGATTCCAGCACATATATAGACCTTTGCTGATGATTTTTCTTCTGGTAAATGCATGTGCTGTTTCCTTGATTCTTTTTGCGGAGTACCACAAAAAGGACAAGTTTCATGTCCTTCACCGATTTCTCTTGCACATCTTAAACAGTATTTCATATCATTCCTTCTCCCAGGCAAGGACGGGATAGCCGTCGTTCAGGCCGCTGTCATAGACAAAGTCGTCGCCGAGGAGTTTGGCAAAGTCGGCAGATTTCATTTCGGTCTCGGTCTTGGGAGTTGCCACGCCCCCGCCGTTGTTCTGGCCAAAGGGTTCCTGGTCGCCTTGTTTCAGATAATAGTAATCCGCCATGGTGGTATTGTAGTTGTAGCCAATCATCAGGCCCACAAGGGAATCGCCATCGACTTTGCCGGTGGAATAGGCAGAATTGGTTACGCCTTCTTGATTGTAGCCAGTAATTCCACCAACATTTCGAGAACCGGAAACATTTCCAACATTATAAAGAAAAGAATTTGTCGAATAATCAACATTTCCAAACAAACCTCCAACATAATCATTTCCCAAGATTGAGGCTATATTACTAGCAGAACTAGTTTTTCCACCAAATGACCCAACTATTCCACCAACATACGACAATCCCTGTATTACGCCTTCATTTTTCACATTCGAAAGGACACCGCATTTTGCAGAATACTTGCTACCTATTCCATGGTGTCCACAATATCCAGCAATGCCTCCAGTATTAGTTTTTCCGATGATGCTACCATAATTAATCAAATATGACGCTTCAACAGTTGTTGAATTAGCTCCGCCCCATATTCCTCCCGTATATTTTTCGCCTTCAACAAGTCCATGATTTTCTACATGCGTCAATTTAATTCTATCAATATTTCCAAGAACGCCACCAACATCATTTTTTCCTTTTATCACGCCAAAATTATACAAGCTATCCAACAAATTAACATTACCATAAGTGTCTGTAGAAACGCCCACAACTCCCCCTACAGGTCCAGTTGTGCTAATAACGCTGGATTTATTTGATAATTTTTTTAGTGTACCTGTGTTATTTCCCACTACTCCCGCAGTAGCACTCCCTCCCGTCACCCAGGAATCCGCCACCGTCACGTTCTGCACCGTTCCGCTGCTATTCCCGAACAACCCGTTATGGGAACTCGTGGTATTGATGAACATGCCGCTGACTGTGTGTCCATTGCCGTCGAAATTGCCCGTAAAGGCGACGCTGGAATTACCTATGGGCGTCCACTTGTGGAGCTTGCTAGAATCTGCGACCAGGGCGCCCTTGTCATCGATGACCTTGCCATCGTTCAACTTGATGTCGGCGGCCAACTTATAATACTTGCCCTCGTATTCCGTCTCGTTTGCCCCGACGATAAAGGCGAGTTTTGCCAACTGCTCGGCGGTCAAGATGATATAGGGGCTCAGTTTTGTTCCAGAACCGCAGGCGAACTCCTTTGCCGTTGTGCCGTCCCAGGGCTTGCCCGGTTCCCCAACGCAGTCCTTGTCCAGCACGTCTTCTGAACTACCCGAACCCGACGAGCCGTCGTCAGCCCCCTTGCTATCCGAACTCTCCGTGGCAGAAGTTTTTTCTTCGTCATCGTTAGAAGACGCCGACACCGTCTGGGAGCAGGCGGCAAACATTGCCGCCATTCCGAGGATTGCAAATAACGCCTTGCGCATAAAAACCCCTTCTAGCCCTTCCGACTTGCGATTCAGGGCTACGTTGTTCGTTAATATATATTATTCAATACGAAATAGGAGCGTCCTGAACCACAATTTTCTTAGAATCACTTTCGCGAATGACTATTCCTGGTGAATTTCCACTCTCGATAGACTTGACTCCTCCATAATAGGCATTGTCAAACTTCTTGGAGTTAAGGTTAGAATCAGCATCACCCTTAACCTGGATTTCTGGCATATACCTATTCGTGATTTGTTGAGACGGGATTTGTAAGGGGGCAAAGAGTTTTGAAGGAGCCTTAACCATAGACTCGTTTGGAGAACTTAAATCAATAGAATCACCGGGGTTTGCAACACCATAATGTTCTGCGATTTTTCTCACAATTTTTTCATTAAAATCGCCCAAAGGTTCAAAAAAAGCATTTTCTCGTATAGTTCGGTAGTCATTGTACAAGTGGATTAAATCACGCCTTAGGGAATCCTCCGTATAGATTTCTTCCCCAGCCGAACGCATGGCCATTTCCCATAGTTTACGCGCTACTTCGTTCATGCGTGAAAGCCGATGGTACATGGCATAATTTTCCATACGACGTATTGCGGAAAGCAAGGCAGCCCGTGGAGCTGGATTGAATATCGCCGATGTTACATGTGCAGAGAACTCCGCATCCAAATTCAATGTCAATTCAGGATGTTCAATCTGGTCCACAAGATGTTTCGCCTCGTGAATAGCGACTTCCATAGAAAGCGCCGTCTTGATATATGTTTTCGTATGTCCTGCGAAATCTTTTTTCATCAAGGTTTTATATATCTTGCTTGCCTTTTCCACATTCAAATTCAACCCTATAGAATGCCAGAATTTATCAAATCGCCTGTCTTCGTACTTTGAAAAGAACTTGCCCTGTTCTATCTCGGCGGCAATTTCTTCAACATTCGTTTTTACCATATCGTCTATTACGACAACACGATTTTCTCCCGCCGTGTAAAAACCTTGCAGAGGAGGCAACAATCCCGGCATAATCCGTTTCAGGTTCAGTACAGAAATACTTTTCCATTTGTATTCAGATGGAGGCAAAATAACATCATCAACCTTTAATACATTCAGGTTGCTCCGCTGATTCAGCACCACAAAAAGATTGTATTCCACAAGAACCTTATTTAGGGCATTGAGATTATCCGTACTGGAAACACCACCATTATTGTAACGGTGCAAATCATCAACAAAGTCCCTAAGCACATGTGGACTTCCAAAGAATTTTCCAAACAGGCAAATCAAATCATTTTCAAATATTTCCCGATCAATTCCCGATTTATAAGGTTCATTTTTTGTCAGGGAATTCAAGTACGGAGCAAGTACATTCACCACATAATCTTTTCTAGCACCATTTCCAGTCCTATCAAGTAATTCCACGACCTTGGCATGTAGCATCGCCTCGTAGGCAAAGCGCAGGTTTGCCTCCGTCCCCTTTTTTACGATATACTTCTGAACTTTGCGAACTTCTTTGGGGCTAATTCCAAAGGAACGAGCGACCAAGTTCACGTAGGAACTGTCGTCATTCGCTACATCCAGTTGTCCTTCATTGAATACATGATAAGCCAAAATGTCATTTTCCATCTCGGGATATTCGGAGCAAGCAGAAAACGCAAATAACGCGAAGGCACCGAGCAAAAAAGCGATATATTGCATCAAGTAATTCATCTATTTATACTGAACAACATGTTTCAAAATACATTTTTCTGCCGTATATGTTCCAAAAGTCAAGCCACGACCGATACAACTCGCAGCAAAACGGTTCCCCTTTTGCAATCGCAAAATTTCTTTTGACTGCCTACTTGAAAAGTAGAGATCCATTTCCTTAACCTTGTTCGTAGGGTTTGCGTATCCAAGGCCGCCTGATTCCAGTTTTATCAAATAATCACCCCAAACATTTTTTTCTACAGAGCCGACCTGTCCTATGATACTGAAACGTCTATTTTCATATCTCACCTTAGCCTGAGCCGCATTCTGATTATATGCCACAACTATGTCATCATGGTAAACATGTCCACCATAATCTTTTTTTGAATTATCACTAATTTCCGAAAGAAGTGACCCTACACTAAACAATAATCCAGCACCACACAAAATAAAGGTTATTATACGAAAAATTTGAGGTATCCGTGAGCAAGTTCGTCCTTTAAAATACTTTCCATTCAGCATTCGTAATATGTCAATAAAAACCCAAACTGTCAGCCCTAAGACGAACAAAGCCGAAATGATTTCATGCCCGTTAGCAGCAGACCGCCACGCAGCAATAGTAAAAGCAATTTTCTCTATTCCAAAAATGCCTCGTCCCCAAACAAAATCGTGGACTCCAACACCTCCAAAGAAAAAAGCCACCAAAACGGCAACCACTGAATTTACATCCGATTCGGTCTTTTCTTCGTATTCATCCAATTCGTCGGAAAAAGGATTCGCTACAGGTTCTTTTCTCGCCTGCACTTTCATTTGCCTGGGCTCTTGAACCATCTGTTCCTGCGAATTAAGAGTTTCTGTATTAGGGACTATTTCTTTCTGATTTGTCGTTTCAGGCGGTTTGACGATGTCCTTTATTTTGTTGAATAGGCTTTCTATGCTCTTGACCGTATTCACCATGGCATTTTCAATAGTGACTATTCCACCATTTGACACAATCACCAATTGGCCCAAGGCCCTGTTCTGCGAAGCAACCATTCCCGACACTTTCTTTATATCGATACTTTTGCTTTTGACCGTTCCTTTCAGCGGCGTTGTCGTTACCAAAAGAAGTCTCATATCGGTCAGGGCAACAAGCCAAGAGTCTTTCCCTAACAAAGTTGTCTTTCCCGATACCGTAACCCGCACCATTCCGGCAGTAAAACCAAGAACCGATTCACCAGGTTTCAACAATTTGGCTAACGAGGTAAATTCCTGCTTGGTCCAAAAAGTATCAAAGTCGATTCCGTTCAAGGAACAGATTCCCCGCCAATCTGCATTTTCCGTCTTGACTTTATACACGTCGAACTGACTCACAAGGACTCCTTCTAGCTCCTATGCTTGTACAAACAACAAAAAAGCGTGGTGCCGAATGTACTTATCGTTATCGAGGTTCTGGTAAACCCATTCTGCAATAAGAACAAACGACCCACGCCCATTGCTGGACGTGAGTGTTCGCCTTACTCCCGCAGAATTCAAAATTTACCAGATTTCGATAACGAGAATAAAAGCTAACTCATCGTTAAACTTGCGCCCTACACCGCAAAGTGCAGAGCTATGTCAACCGTAATATAGATTATTGGAACGGCAAAAGACGACCCCTGCCCCTGTTCGAGGGAAAAATTCGTTTTTTTCAAAAAAATCTTGACAGCCACACCTAGAAAGATTATATTTGATAGTGAACAAATGTTCTAGTGCTCAAAATTTCAGACACTGCGGTTTTTCGCTTGTCCGCAGGGAGGGGTCGATGAAGAAGATTGTCTTTGACAATAACAGTATCTCCTTTATGCAAAGGAACCACGACGATTATATCAGCTTGACAGACATGGCAAAGCACAAGAATGCCGAATCAACGGGTCTGGTCATTTCACATTGGCTTAGTACGCGCTACGCGGTCGAATTCTTGGGGATATGGGAGCAAGTTAATAACCCCGATTTTAATGTTACGGAATTCAGTAACATTAGATTCAATGCCGGTAGCAATGGTTACGTTCTTTCCGCCAAGCAGTGGATTGAGCGGACAAACGCAATTGGGCTTATTTCGAGTGCCGGTCGTTATGGAGGAACATACGCCCATAGGGACATAGCCTTTGAATTTGGTTCTTGGCTAAGTCCAAAATTTAAGTATTACCTCATTCGCGAATACCAGCGACTCAAAGAAGCGGAGCAGGCAAAAATAGGCTGGTCCGTGCGGCGGGAACTTTCTAAAATCAATTACCGTATCCATACGGACGCAATCAAACAGAACCTGATTCCTGCAACACTTACAAAACAGCAAATGAGCATGGTTTATGCAAACGAAGCTGATGTTCTAAATGTTGCCTTATTCGGATTTACCGCTAAGGAATGGCGCGATGCACACGTCGATTTGCTGGGAAATGTCCGCGATTACGCGACAGTAAACCAACTTATATGCCTTTCGAACATGGAATCATTGAATTCCGTCCTGATTAAGGAAGGCTTGCCGCAGCCAGAACGATTGCAAAAGCTGAACCAAATTGCCATTTCGCAGATGACAATATTGGAATCTGTCGGAGAAAACAGACTATTGAAATAAATTGGCGAAGACCCGCAATTGTAAGACCAAATGGTTTAACCTAGATGTCATCATTTCCGTAGGTTATCGAATAAAGTGCAACTAGATTCCCTGACTGCATCGGGGTTTTAGGGGCCGGGCCCCTAGGCGAAGGGGTTGGGAGCCACTCTTTTTCCTAAAAAAACAAGTTAACCTCTTGACAATGTGTATCCGATTAGATACATTTAATGTAGTATGATTACGATAAATCAGACTCCTACATTTAAGAAATGGATGAGTAAATTACGGGATTTTCGAGCAAAAGCTAGAATACTCTTTCGTCTGACACAAGTCGAGGGAGGCAATCTCGGAAATTACAAATCCGTTGGTGATGGCGTATTAGAAATGCGGATTGATTATGGACCTGGATATAGGTTATATTTTGTGAGAAATGGAGACACGATCGTGATTCTTCTTATTGGTGGAGACAAATCTACGCAAGATCGGGATATAGAAAAGGCTAAAGTAATTTGGCGAGGAATGCAAGATGAAAAAAAGTGAAGCTACAGTTCTAGACATTGCCGAATACCTCGACAGCGAAGAAATCGTCGCCGAATATTTGAATTTGGTCAGTGAATCGGATGATCCCGCGCTGTTTCTCCGAGCCATCGGACACATCGCCAGAAGCAAGGGAATGTCGCAGATAGCTGAAAAGACAGGACTCGGCCGTGAAAGTCTTTACAAGGCTTTAGACGAAAAAGCGCACCCGCGCTTTGAAACCATTTTCAAGGTGCTGAACGCCATGGGGATCCAGATGACGCTTGTCCCTAAAGTGAAATTCAGAAAGCGCGCCAAACAAACGGAACTTTGCGTCGCTGAGAAAAGAGTGCGGTATAAGGCGTAGTTATTCTTATTTTTTCGTGGTATTTCAGCAGATAAATGTATCACGCAGACTTCTAAAGTTCTTTATTTGAGTCTAAATAACTTGCTTTCTCGGTATAATAAAATATATTTCTTTGTATGAGCAGAAATAAGAAAGTTGCCTCGCATGAAAAACATCCATTACTAGATGAGACTTGCCGAAGTTACATGGAGTCGGCAATAAATAGTTATCATCTAATCGCCGCAGATCTTTTTGCACACATGGGTTTTCTTCTTTTTTGGTTTAACCACATTATAGCCGAAGCGACCCCGGAAAACTCCATGTGTAGCACTTTTAATTATTTCATCGGCGAAAATACTTCTAATATTCCAAATACGCATTCTAAAACATACGCCGAAGAATACTTCAAAAAAATACTAAAGCACTATAATAATTTATGTGACAGAGACGAAAATGAAAAAATATTTATAGAAGGCAAACTAATCTTTGAGTGGATAAGAGGATTCCAATCAAAAAAGCCCAAGAACTATATAAAAACAGAGAACATAGATTGGTTGCCAGTATTAAAGACAAAAGATAAATGGTCAAAAAAAGAACAAATCATTGCAAAAGAAATGCAATTTGGATGGAGTATAAGTAGACTTTGGCAACTTTTGAAAAATAGAAAAAAAGAGAAATACATCAGGGTGTTTCTGGGGATAGACTACTGGGAATGTAACGCACACAATTTGAAGAAAAAACATATTCCCGAAGAGTTGAAAAAATCGTTATCGAATAATAATTCTGAAGAAATAAATTTTTTCGATAAATACCTTCACTTTTTTTCCCCAGAACACCTTTCAAACGATGAATTGCATGCCTTTTTTAAAAAAGCATGTTTCAGTAGCATAAATAATCGGTCGTTATCAAATGCATACCGTCAACCACTGGACAAAATATGGCTTTTAGCGCATTTTTTTAATATTCATTCCTACAGCCTTGATTTTATTGATAATCCAAGCGGAAGAGGGGTCTCATCACGCGCTATAAAACAATTCGAGATGTCTCAAAAACCAGTTTTTTCGCAGAGTAATCACCCTACAAATTTAGCAAGACTAGCTGACAACGACTTCATTAAAGTGGGAAGTAAGCGTTTGCCTATTGAAGAATATTTTTCAACAATGGCTAGCAAAGGTGATTTATTTAAAATAAAAAAAGAAAAAACGAATCTATCCGAAAAAATTTTAAATAGTTTGTCAGACGGTGATTTCCTAAGCCATTTAAGTTTTCTAAACATAAAAGAAGATTCAAGAGAATTAACAAAAGCAAAAAAAGGTACAATTGATTTAATACATAACGACCCAAATTTTTACAGAATAAGATATTTTGATGTTTCTTTTTGGGACTTTGCATCAACCCATGTACAATCGTATAAAAACAAATATAAAAATGAGCTTCGGATTCTTAAACCTAGTATTGATTATATAGTAGCCAACAAGCTCGCTTGGGACGGCATAAAAAAAATCATCTATACTTCATATATTTCCTGGTCTATAATGCATGAAAAAAATTTGTTCTTGCTAGCGGACAAAGATGTCCCTGAAATCGTATGGGAAAATATGGACACTCGTTCCCCTTGCCTTATTTGGATCTGGTATGTAATACACAATCCTCCTATATTACGTAATCCTGACAAATGGAAACACCTTTGCGAAAATATCATGAAAAACCCAGAATACAAAAAGTTTCTAAAATACATAAAGAAGAACTATGGGAAATTATCATAGATGATGGTAAATAACTCCATGTTCATTCTTTGTAATTTTTACGTGCGGGACATTTAATTTTTTCTTTTTTTCGCTTGTCGTGGGTTGTTTGTTAGGGTATCTTTGGTTATAGATAACAATTCCGTTATCAATAACAAAAGGAAATAATTTATGACTACATCAAATCGTAGAAACTACCGTGAAGACGCGGACAGGTACAACAACATCCGCTCCGAAGAGGAACACAATGCTTTCATGTCGGAGCGTTGTCGAGATAAGGGTTACGATTTCAATCGGCTTTGGGACTACGTTGGTCTCGATAACGACAAGTAATGGTTACCCCGATGACGAAGAACAGATTCAAATTTAGGGACGACACGATGGACCGCGAGGTTCATCTTTGGAATAAGGCGAAGAGTGAAGGTTTCGATTCAGTCCTGAAGTTCGTTCAAAATCGTTTGAATACGGATGAACGTTATGACTGGCTAAGACTGGACATGGCTCTCGCATCCGTTAAGGTTCGTGAACAGAATCGTCAAAAGCTAGAGCTTGACTTGCTGTTGGTTGTTCTCGCCTTCATGAAACGTGTTCAACCCTTGCTGAAGGACTACTCCTCAATCGTCGAAGTAGATGGGAAGTTCTAATGATTAAGGTAACTTTTAATAGCTCGTCTTATATTATTGATCTTATTAGCCCGACAGAGTTAAAGGTGCGCAAGCTCCCTTCTGTGACTGTCGGCAAGAAAGTGACGTCTTATGCGCGTCCAAGATTAGAAGAGCAACCTACCATGGTTGCGCAAGAGAAGCCGAAATTCGGCATTATACCAGTAGAACGTCTAGCCAAGCAAGGGAATGATACGAAGCCTGAGCAAGCCAAGACTGCATCAGTAAAGAGTCTATTATTGGAGATAGGCAAGCAGATGGGCATTCAGCTCTAAGCAAGCCGTGATAAGTATTAAGATTTAGAGTCCCTGCAGGGACATACAGAATGATTTGATTAGAACTAAATTATGACATGTCAAGCCCCTCCGAGCGCTCGGAGGGGTGTTTTTTTTTCGGCTGCAGTCTATGGACTGATGAATACGGGGTTTTAGGGGTGTCCCCTAGGCGAAAGGGTAGCGGAAAACGCCGAAGGCGGTTGAAGCGAGGGGAAGGCTTTCCCCTTTGTATAATCAGGACTAGATTCTTCGACTTCGCCCTACGGGCTCCGCTCAGAATGACACGTTTAGCCCCTAACGCTGTACTCCAGGGTGACAATCGGGCCATTTTTGTTTGCCGAAACACAAGCCAAATGCTAAATTTGGCCCTACCGCCAGATGTCGTATTTCTGGGGAACCGGGCGAGAACCGCCCACAAAAAGGAT
>CAMKMX010000029.1 GCA_946414025.1 uncultured Fibrobacter sp. | reverse complement strand
TGGAAAGCGTGCGTGGCGTGCGTGGCCGCTACA
Source organism: uncultured Fibrobacter sp. (assembly GCA_946414025.1). Taxonomy (GTDB): domain Bacteria; phylum Fibrobacterota; class Fibrobacteria; order Fibrobacterales; family Fibrobacteraceae; genus Fibrobacter. The sequence continues at coordinate 39,953 of CAMKMX010000029.1, read as the reverse complement.
ACGTGAGCCCCGCCACCAAGCTGAGCGCCGTGGTGAGCGTGGACGACGCCGCAACGGAAGCCAGCGTGAAGGACTGCATGGCTATCATCACCGAACTTTCGGGTCTTTCTGACCTGAGCGTCGCCGTGAAGGCCGTGAAGCCGAAGTTCAGCGCCAGCGCCGTGGTGCCCGGTGGCGAACTCTACATCCCGTTGGAAGGAATCCTCGACCCGGCCGCAGAAATTGCCCGCCTGGAAAAAGAAATCGAAAAGGCGAAGGCATTCGCCGCTTCGATTGAACGCAAACTCTTGAACGAAAAGTTCGTGAGCGGCGCCCCCGAAGCAGTCGTGAACGCCGAAAGGACGAAGCTCGCGACTCAGCAAGACATTATTGCCAAAAACGAGGCGGCTCTTAAAGAGTTGAAGTAAGGCTCGCGACTTGTCATTCCCGGCTTGGTCGGGAATCTTCAAAACAATTCAAAAGAGGTGCCCCGCACGGGCACCTCTTTTTTCATCCCCCACATTGGTCTATTGACTATCGTTGTCAAAAAATATATATTGGCAATGTAAATGGAGGTTTCCTATGTCCGAAGCCATGGTTGCAGAATTCACAAAACGAGCAGCGTCCCTTTCTAACGAAGAGACGATTTTCGTCATTTCCATTCTTCTGGAAAAGTTGAAAGCACCTGCAACCGCAACTACGAAAAACGGCTCTTTGGACAATATTTTCAACTTGGCTGACAAGCTCCACTTAAACTCTGCCGGAAAGTCCTGGACACGCGAGGAGCTTTATGACCGCTAGTTGCTTTCTGGATACAAACATTCTTGTATATTCAGTTGACGAAAAGGACAAAGCCAAGCAACGCACTGCCAGAGATTTGATTGCCTCCTTGGTCCAAAATGATGACGCAATTATTTCCACGCAAACCTTGCAGGAATTTTACAACGCAGCAACAAAGAAACTGATTGCATCAAAGAAAGATGCCGGATCATTTGTCAAGCAATTCTCCGACATCATTCCAGTCCATAGCAACACCGTAAACGATGTGTTGGCGGCGATAGACATTAGTGAAGCGTCTCAGCTATCCTTTTGGGATTCTCTTATTTTGGCATCCGCAAAGGCATGCGGTTGCACAACGATTTATTCAGAAGATCTGAACGACGGGCAAACGATTAACGGCGTAAAAGTCGTGAATCCGTTTAAGTAAGACCGACGCTCGATTTTAGTTAGCGACAGTCACTCCGCCGAACGCACCAAGCTCGCTACGCAACGTGACATTATCGCCAAAAACGAGGCTGCGCTGAAGGAACTGAAGTAAATCATGTCTGGATTGCCGCGCCCCTTCGGGGCTCGCCATGACGTTATTAGAAAGAGGTGCCCCATGGCACCTCTTTTTTGCATCAATCTATTTTCCGAATAAATCCGAATGTGAACCAGTCGCAGTCGCCGAAAGAATCAATTCATCGTTGAATATCTGATACATCAAAAACCAATCCGGTTCAATATGACATTCTCTAAAATCGGACAGAGTCCCAACTAGCTGATGATCACGATTATTGGGCGGAAGCGGTTCACCTTTCGACAACTTATCCAACACAGCGATTAATTTGTTTAAGTCTTTACCACATTTTTTCATGACCTTGACGTCATGTTTCATGCGGCTTGTGTACTTAATTTGGAACAAAGACTATTCCTCCAGCATAGAGGCAACAGCATCTGCCGCAGTGGCATAAGGGCCATGGAGATTTTTGCGACTACGGGTATCTTCAATAGCCTTTTCCAAAGACAAGTCTTCGGGGGCATGGCGAACATCAAAAGGAATACCGTTATGTTCGATGGCAAATGTCAAAAAAATACGGATAGCCGTAGAGGTATCCATGCCTAGAGACTGGAACAAGTCGTCCGACTTTTTTTTCAGGTCATCATCGACCCTCATTTGCAGCGTAGCCATAGTCAAGCTCCTTTTTCTGTAAATATACACAATTTGCATTTACAAGTCAATAAATTTTAACGAAAATGTATTGACAAGTCATTACAAATTCAAAACAAATTTTGAATTCTAAAATCCGTTCCCGTTTGTTTCTCGCCAATTTACAACTTTTAAGTAACTTCATAACGACATAGTTCTAAACTTCACTTTTATCTTGGACTTGAAAAACTGCCATATTTTCAACCATTCGCGAATAAAGCCGACACTCACACTGTAAGTCTCTCCATCATTGCGACATTTTTACAATCAAAAGAACCCTTTTTCTATTGATTTCAATTTTTTTTCTCAAAAAAGCTATTTTCTCCTTTATCTGCGTTAGGGATAGTGGCCCCTTGGGGACAAGACTCGCATAGCGAGGCTTGGTTCTAGGAGGCGAGCGGCAACCGTAAGCGCAGGCGATCGCCCCTAGAATATAACCCGACCCGCACGAATAGTGCGGGAAACGCCCAAGGAGATCCCCGTAATTCTATCGCAGTTTCTATCGCTGCGCTCCAGAATGACAGCGGGAATGTCAAGAAAGGGCCCTACAGCCCTAGCGTCTTTTCGAATTCGGCCAGTGTTTTCCGACCCTGTTCCCATTCGCCCAGGTTGGAGTCGGCGTTGATATGTCCGAGGCATCCCACATCCACGAACATAGAGCCCCAGGCATCTGCAAACTGGCGGGCCCGTTCGATGGTCACGTAAATGTCGTTTTCGCTGGCCACAACGCAACTGGGCACGGGCAATTTTTGCAGGGGTACAGGCGCAAAATCTTTTGCGAGGTCAAGCTTATCCACATCGGCTGGCGCTACAAGAAAAACCGCCTTGATATTGCCGGGGACTCCGCCTTTTGCCGCCTTCTCCAAAAGCCAGTGGACCGTTGTGACCACCCCCAGGCTGTGAGACACGAGAACGGTATCCGTTTTCAGGCCAGCCACAGTCTCGTCAAGGGCCGACACCCAATCCGCCTTTAAGGGATGGTCCCAACTGTGCTGATAGACACGACTTGCGTCGGGCAGGCTCTTTGTCCAGTAGGTTTGCCAATGGGTAGGTCCAGAATTGCTGTATCCGGGGACAATCAGGTAATGCATAGCAGACAAATTTAGCAATCAATCCCAGTTGATGCTGGGAGGCGGGTCCTTAAGGTCCTTATTTTGCTTGGCGGCCTCGAATTTCTTTTCCAGAAGTTCTGCACGGCTTTTCTGGGCTTCCTTGGCGGCAGCGAACTTGGCGTCCAATTCGGAACTGCGGGACTTCTGTTCTTTCAAGAAGTCGTCGAAGGACTTGAGTTCCTTCTTGAACTCCTTGTGGGAAAGGACTTCGCCGGTATCGGCGTCCACCACGATTTCGCCCTTGCACATGGGGCATTCGACAGTCAGCGTTCTCACGGCCATAGAGTCTCCTAGTCCCTGCGCCCGCCGATAAGGCCTGCGCGATACGCCCAGTAGAGCAGTTGCAAAATGGAGGAAACGGCGGCAGCCACATAGGTAAGCCCCGCCGCAAAGAGCACGCCGGAGACGGTGTTGTATTCCCGACCCTGGGCCACGATGTCCATACGGGCAAGGGCCTTCTTGGCGCGGGAAGAAGCGTCAAATTCCACAGGGACGGTCACCAGGGTAAAAAACGTCGCAATGGCAAAAAGCAACACGCCCACTATAGCCAAAGAATATCCCAGTGCCCGACCGGCGCTCATCAAGATAATTCCGAGAATCACAAGCCAGGGCCCCAGATTGGAGCCGATATTTGCCGCAGGGACAATAAAGGAACGGAGCCACAGGGGAAAATACCCCTGAGCATGCTGGATAGCGTGGCCCACCTCGTGGGCAGCAACACCTGCGGCGCTGGCGCTCTGGCCGTAATAGACTTCCTTGGACAGGTTCAGAGTCTTGTTCAGGGGGTTGTAATGGTCCGACAAAAATCCCTGATGCACCAGAACCTTCACGTCGGTAATGCCCGCATCCATGAGGATGGCCTTGGCCACGTCGGCGCCGGTAAGCCCGCTCGTAATGCGGACTTTCTGGCCCGCCGCAAAGCGGCTCTTGACCAGCATGGAAACGGCACCCGAAAGCACCAGGGTCACAAGCAATATGGACATGTACAAAGGATCGAACATCATAAGCGAATCTCCTGGGGAATAATATACAAAATAGTTGTGAGTGGTGAGTTATGAGTTGTGTGGTATGAGTTGCGAGGTTCGGGATGTGGGCCTTAAACGTTGTCATCCCCGACTTGGTCGGGGATCCGCTAGACGTAGGTGTTAAGGGTATGAGGTATGAGGCGCGAGGTGTGAGTCGTCATCCTCACCCATTCGGCCTTGCTCAGGGCAGGCTCCGGTGAGGATCCGCTTACTACAATCTGGCAGATCCTCGCCTTCGCGAGGATGACATTCCTCAAAACGAAGCGACCTCAAACCCCTAGCCCCTAGATCCTAGCCCCTAAATCCTAGTCCCTAAATCCTAGTCCCTAAATCCTAACCCTACATATCTCCGGTCTTGAGTCTGGAGCCGTCCCGCAGGTGGGTAAGCGTCAGGCCTAAAACCATGTAGAATACCGCCTGGGTCGCCAGAGGCAAGAGGTAGGTAGCGGCATCGCTAACGCCTGCACCCCGCTGTTCAATGGCAAGCCACGCCGGAATGGCAAAAGTCGAGGGGAAAAAGTTGGAAAGGCCTTTCATCCAAATCGGGGCCAATTCAACAGGCCAACTGAAATTGGACAAGAACAGGAGCGGAATGGACATGTACAGGAACAGCTGCACGCTGGTTTCGCGACGCAAAAACACCTGAGACACCACCATGCCGAAATTGATGACCGCAAGCAGGAAAATAACGGCAAATACCGTCATGGGCAAAAATTCGCCACGACGGGGAAAATCAAAGACATCGTAAATAACGAAGTGGTAAAACAGTATGAAGCTGCAATAGTGAACAAAGTAAGCGAAGGAGCGGCCAAAGTACCGATAGAACAGGCCTTCATTTTCATGAGCGGTATTGCGTTGCAACTTGCGGAACTTGCGGTGGGCGCGGGCGCCCCCAAGCAAGCATAGGCCAATCACCAAGGTCTGCTGCAATATCAGCACCAGCACGCTAGGGACAACATAGTTGGAATAGCTACCCGTATTGTTGTACATGGTCTGAATGCCCAGGGGAATCGGGTCACGCATAGCCATGGCCTGCGCGGCGGGAACCTTCTTGGAAAGGGCGATTCGCTTGACCTTGGTTGTTGCCCCGAGGGTTAAGGCACAGGTGGAAAAAGCCGTAGAGATGTTTCCGTGGAGCATCACGTAGGCGCCGTGGGTAAAAACGTTGACCACCACATTCTCGCCCTTCTGTAAATTTGCTTCCATCCCCTTGGGAATGACCATGAACCCATATATCTCTTCGTTCGCCATGGATTCTTCGGCATCGTGAATCTGGCCGAAGGTTTGCCGCACACTCACCTGCTGAGAAGCGTCTGCCATCTGGACGAGTTCGCGGGAAAGCTTGCTGTGGTCCATATCCACGACGGCTACGGGAATCTTGGAAACGGTCTGGTACTTGTAGGGCATGGGGTAATAGAACGCATAGAGCACGCCAGCCACCACCAGCAAAAGCACCGCCGCCGCGTCGGTATAGAACAGTTTCCATTCCGCAACGGCCACCATGAAGAACCGCTTGAGGGCATCAATCATCTGATACCTCCGGCGGTCGATTTTCTTCGTCCCGATTCATCTGCGGATTCATCAGGTTCAGATGCAGCCTTTCCGTATTTCGGGCCCCGTGTCTGTTTCCGATTCCGTAATTCGCAGGATTCAAATCGTCGGCGACCACGCCCAGGGCAGCCTTAATCTTGTCCTTCGCAGATCCGTGCTGTCGGACCCAGTTCAATTCCTTGCGCTTGGAGGCAAACCAGCGCACATACAGAAGTCTTGTGGCCAGCAGCTGCCAGAACAGTCCCATAAAAAGAAGGGTGACGATACTATCCCAAGCGTGCGCGCTGCCGGCAGGGCCCACCAACATGGCGGACTGGACCTTGAGCAGGTGTGTCAGTGGCAACAGGTAGGCAAAACAGCGCACCACAAAGGGCATGGCCATCAGGGGGAATGTCTGCCCCGCAAAAGCAAAGGCAGGGCCGCCAATCACACCCGCCACGCTTGTTGCCATGCGCATGTTTCCCGTAATGCCCACAAAGGTCGCGCCCGCCCCGGTGCAGGCCAGAATCATGGCCAGCTGGCCCGCCGACACCAAGACGAACTCCCTAAAGGTCATGGGGGTCAGCGTGCTATGGGCGTAGGCATACACCGCCATAAAGGCAAGCCACTGGACAACAATCAGGGGCAACATGGTCGCGCACATAAGGACGGCGCGGGATTTTCCGGCACGCCCGATCATCCAGCGGACCGTATGGTCCCTGAAGGGGAAACTGAACACGTAAACCGCCCCAAGAATTGCCGCCAGATGGAAGATGGCACTGACCAGCCCCAGCCCCAAGAATCCCTGGTAGTTACCTTCGAGATTGCCGACGGAATGGAGCTCCACCTGGACAGGATTGTCGATTCCTGCGGTAAAGAGCCCTTCGCCCACATTCGTCACCACCGCACGGATTTCTTTTAAGGCAAAGGAATTGGTCAAGTAGTTCTGCCCGCTGGAAAACACGGGAATCACAGGCGTCTCGAGGCGAAGGGCGCGGCGTTCCATATTGTACGGGATAACGAGAAAGGCCTGCAGGTCTCCACGGATTACCGCATGTTCGCATTCCCCGATGTCGCTGCACTCTTGGACCACATCCAGAACGGGGTCCGACCGCAAGGCGTTTTCCAATTTATCGGCTAGCAGGGACGCGTCCTGGCGGACAATTCCGATGGGCACGTGCAGAATAATGCGAGCCGAAAAGAACTCCACCATAAAAATGGAAGTTCCCACGGGCAAAAGAAGGATGACCAGCCACAAGACAATGTTTGGACTGAAATAAATCTTCTTGACCGTGTCTATGAACGCCCTGAACAATTTTATTTCCTACACCAAGGAGATTTCCGCCTTCGCGGAAATGACAATTACGCTATTTCAATTGCTCCAGCGGGAACAACACGCTCATGCCGGGTCTCAGGTTTTCCACCTCTACCGTGGGGCGCAGGCGCACTTCGAAAGTCTTCAGGTCAAAGCCGCCGCTTTCCTTGGAGCTTTTCCAGGTGGCATAGTCCCCAACGGGGGCTATGTAGGACACCTCCATCTCCACGGCAGCATTCAATGCCGGTACCGGCAGAACAAAGGTCTTGCCCTTGGTCACGTTCTTCAAGAAATCTTCCCGCAGGTGGAACACCGCCCAGGCGTCCTTCAGGTCGGTCACGGCGATTACCGGCATGCCCGCCCCCACGACCTCGCCTTCTTCCACCACCTTCAGGGTGACCTCGCCCGCGATGGGGCTCTTGATTTTTGTTTCTTCCAGATAGGCGTTCACCTCGGCGTTGGCACCTTCGGCTTGCTTCACCAGGGCTTCTGCCGCCTCCTTGTCTTCGTCGCGGGCGCCTGCCAGGGCCATCTCGTACTGGGCCCGAGCCGCATCGGCAGCCCCCTGGGAGGCCTTCATCTGGGTTTCGGCCTCGTCCCGCTTCTGCAGCGGGAGCACGCCTTCGTTATAGAGTTTCTGCACCCGCTCGTAGGTGTTCTTCGCCAGGTTGGCGGCATCTTGTGCACGGGCCGCCATGGCCTTCAGGGCCTTCACGTCTTCGGAGCGGGCGCCATTTTTCGCCTTGTTGGCCTGGGCCTTGGCCGCCCCCAGCGCCCCCTGGGCCTGCATTTTCTTGGCCTCGATTTCGGGGCTGTTGATGACCGCCACCAAGGCGTTCTTCTTGACAGTCTGACCCTCACGGACCAAAAGTTTTTCTATGCGTCCGGGGACTTTCCCTGCCACCAACACGCGGCGGGCTTCCATCTGGCCCTGCAAGTACTTGTCCTTCGGCTTTGTGGCAAATTCCTGAAGTTGCAGAATAGCCGCCACCATAAGGGCCACTAGCACGACAATCGCAAAAATCTTGCTTGCAAACTTTATCTTGTCCATTATTCCTTCCCCACAGTTTTGCTATTCAACATGGCCCCCGCCTGTTCCACCTCGCCGCTGGCTTCCAACAGGCCAAGCCAGGCGATGACCGCATCGTAATGGGCCTTCAAGTCAGCCACCTGGAGGCGCGACAACGCAAGTTCTGCATCCACCACGTCCAGGCCCGTAGCAAGGCCGGACTCGTAAGCCAGTTTCTGGCTGCGGAGGGCCTCATCCGCAAGCTCCCGGGTTTTCTTCAGGCTTTCCAGACGGCCCTTGGCATGCTCCAGCTCCCGCCAGCGCTTTTCTACCAAAAGGCCGATATTGTCCAAGGTCTGCTCTTCCATACTGGCCAGGGAGCGGTCCATGGCTTTGGCGTTTGCCACCTTGGAGCGGGTCTCGCCGCCCTTGAACAAATCCCACTGGGCCTTGGCACCTACGGCCCATTCCGGCTCCAGAATGGTCAGGTCCTTGGTGTAGAGTTCCTTGTAGGCAAAAAGCGCTACCGTCGGGAAATAGTCCGCACGGGCGGCACTCACCGCATCCTGGCTGCGCTTGCGCTCCGTACGGAGCTGTCTCAGTCCCGGATGGTTTTCCCGGGCTTTCTGCTTGATTTCTTCCATGGTCCGAACACTCTCCGGAGCTTCCACCGGAGTAACCGCCGTAATGTTCGTGTCCGTATGGAGCAGGCTTGCAAGAGCCATCCGGGCAAGGGACTGGTCCCGCAGGGCGTCGTCGTAGGCGTTTTCCGCTTCGGCCAGCGCCACTTCGGCGCGGAGCCTTTCCGCCTTGCTGATCTGGCCGCTGGCCTCCAGCTTCTTGGAGCGCTCCAGGTGTTCTTCCAGATTCTTCTTGGTGTTCTCCCGCATCACCGCCAGTTCTTCGGCCAGCCTAAGGGTAAAGTACTTGGTGGCCACGTCCATCAAGATGGCATTTTGCGCCATGTCAAAAGCGGCCTTCTTGGCGTTTACGTTTTCCTTGGCGGCATCGTAGGCAGAATAAATCTTGAGACCCGTAAAAATGGGCCAGATGGCTGTAAGCCGAGCATTAAAGAACAGTTCGTCCTGAACCTTCATCCGGAATTCGGCATCGTCAATCTGGGATTTTGCCGCATCCATCTGCTGTTGAGTAGCGGCGGCATACTCGTCGGCCTTCTGCTGGGCGATTTCTTGGGCGGTTCCTCCGAGCCTACTTTTGGCGAAAGCATCTGCCTGGGCTTCGGACAGCCCCTGAGCCAATGCTCCGTTATAGGCCTGGGCATACCCCGCACTGGCCTGGTTATAGGCGTCTATGTAAGCCTTGGAATAGGCGGCAGCCGGAGCCACCGTAGATAGCCCGCCGGCAATACCGCTCAGGGCCTGCTGAATTTCACCTAAATCGATGTAAATGGGGTCGTTAATTCTCGTAACGCCTGCGCTCAGGCTTACCGTAGGCATAAAACGGGAACGGGCCTCGCCCTGGGCGCTTTCGGCCATGTCCACCTTGGCTTTTTCGGCCTTGATTTGCGCATTACCGGACTTGGCCATTGAAAGCGCGTCTTGCAGGGTGATAGGCGCCGACCACGCCAGCGCCGCCCCCAAAAGAACTGACAAAAAACACTTTCCCATAACTGTAAAAGATACAAAAACAGACACTGATAAATCTTACGAAAAAATAATTTCGCGGAATTTGATGTATTATAAGAAAAATGAAACTTACTCCACCATCGCTCCTCTGGAGGGTAGCAAACAGAAAGCAGATTTTCTATCTTCTAGACTGTAAGGAAAAAGGGTTACCCATGTACGAAACTTTGAAACAAAGAATCAAATGTCCTGAACTCCATGAAAAAATCCGTTCCAGCAGCGAGGCCGCCAGTTACATTACCCCGGGCATGACCATCGGCGTTAGCGGATTCACCCTCTCAGGTTACCCAAAAGAAGTCGCCAAGGCCCTTGCCGAGCGTTCTCACCGCGGTGAAAAGCTGGAATTGACCGTATATTCAGGTGCCTCCCTGGGCGATGACTTCGACGGACTTTTGACACGGGCAGGAGCCCTCAAGTGCAGAATGCCCTACCAGACAAATACCGATTTGCGCAACGCCATCAACGAAGGCAAAGTCAAGTACGTGGATTTGCCCCTTAGCCTCATGTCCAAATGGGTCCGCAGCGGATACCTGAACCATATCGACGTGGCTCTGGTAGAGGCCAGCTCCATTGACGAAAACGGAAACATCATTCCCACGGCTTCCGTGGGCGCGTCCGAAGCCTACGTGGCCTGCGCCGACAAGGTGATTGTAGAAATCAACACCTACGTTCCCGAAAACATCAAGGGAATCCACGACATCTACATGACGGAACTGGCTCCCAACACCAAACCGATTCCGCTTACCAAGGTGGCTGACCGTATCGGCACACCCTACATTCCTTGCGACCCGTCCAAGATTGTGGCCATCGTCCAAAGCGAAATTCCCGACTGCGGCATCCCAGAAACCGCCGGCGACGAAGATTACAACAAGATGAGCGAGAACCTGATCAGCTTCCTAGAAAAAGACGTGGAAGCGGGCAGGCTCTGCAATCCGCTGCCGCCTATCCAGGCGGGCATCGGTGCCGTCTCCAACGCAGTGCTCTCGGGTCTGCAAAAATCCAAGTTCGAGCACCTGACCGTCTATTCTGAAGTCATGCAGGATTCCCTGGTGGACCTGATTGAATGCGGCAAGGTGGATGCGGCCTCTTCTACCGCCATCACCATGTCCAAAGAAAAGATGAAGGCTTTCTTCGAAAAACTGGATGCGCTGAAGGGCAAGATTGTGCTTCGCCCCATGGAAATCAGCAACAGCCCCGAAGTGATTCGCCGCCTGAACGTGATTGCCATCAACACCATCATCGAAGCGGACCTCTACGGAAACACCAACTCCAGCTACGTGGGCGGAAGCCGCCTCATGAACGGCGTGGGCGGTTCCGGAGATTTCTGCCAGAACGGCGGTCTTTCCATTTTCATCACCAAGTCCACCGCGAAAAACGGAACTATTTCTTCTATCGTCCCGCTGGTAAGCCATATCGACCATACCAGCAAGACGGTGCAGGTGATTGTGACGGAACAAGGCGTCGCCGACCTTCGCGGTCTGAACGTCATTGAGCGCGCCCATGCCATCATTGACAACTGCGCCCACCCCAAGTTCCGGCCCGCTCTCGAAAAATACCTAAGAAAAGCCTCTGTGCTTTCGGACTACCCAGCCTACCCCTACAGTGTGGAGGCGGCACAGATGTTCCACGGATCCGTCTGATGTACAAATACACCCTAAATTACACAGAACAGATGTATGCCGCCAACAAGGCGACACTTCCCTGTTTTACAGTAACGTTAAAAAAGCCTGTAGATGGTAAAATACTGAGCGAGGCGGTAAACGCCGCCCTCAGCTACCACCCCCATTTCAAGACAAGACTCGTCAAAGAAAAGGGGCTGTACGCCCTTGTCGAAAATTCCAAGGAACCCATTGTCAAGGAATGCGACTGGGATAGGGAAATCGTGTACGGCGGAGACGATTACAATCATTTTCCATGGGTTATCGCCTACACCGGGAAAAAGATAAGTTTTTCGGCCATACACGCGCTCACCGACGGTGGCGGCACCTTGTGTTTCCTGTTCGCCGTGCTCCGGCAATACCTGGAGCGCACAGGGGTAATGTTTATGACTCCTGTGGGCCATGTGCCAGACGAAAGCATCGGGCGCACCATGGAGGACATGTTCCAAGTCAACGGGAATCCTGCCGTCAAGAGTTTTTACAAGCCTAGTTTTGGTGCGGCCATGGACATTCCCGCAGAATTCTACGAGACCAATCCAGAAAAGGTGGCCGTTTACCGCATAAGCCTTTCGCTACCGGACATCAAGAAATACTCCATTGAAAGCGAAACCTCGAACTTTACCGTGGTGGCCTACATTATAGCCAAGGCCATGGAGCTCGCTCTTGGTAAATCCGAGGGTATAATCAAGCTTCGCATCCCCGTCAGCATGAGAGGCGTGTTCAAGAGCATCTCTGACCGAAAGAGCATCATCATTCCGCAGTTGAACTACGACATCAAACGTATGGGCAAGCTAGACCGCAAGCTAGTAGAAACCGCCTTCAAGGGCCAGCTGTTCCTGCTCTCTGACAAGGACAACGCCATAGAAAACTGCAACGAGATGAACAGTGCCACCCAGGCTCTCCTGGAGCACCCGGAAACGTTAGCAGCCCAGGCCAAGGCCTTCGACGAAGGCTGCAACGCCATGACGGCGGGCATCTCGTATTCCCAAGCCACCAATGCCCACAGTTTCGGAGAAATGGAACAATACATGGAGAACTACGAGGTTTACCATTTCGCCGACTGCATGCACTACATGGAAATCATCGGCAACACGTTCAACGACAGGATCAACCTATCCGTCAGCCAAAGCAGCAAAGGCGATTGTCTTATAGACAAGCTACGCACGGTAATGGACGAAGAAAAAGTCCATTACGAAATCGAAAAGGTCCACACTCACGGCAGAATGCGGCCTGCCGAAAGCGTGTTCGCCTAGCCTACTTTCCTACAGTGGGTTCGGCGACCTTCCAGGCAGAAGCCTCGTAACCCATGGTAGAGTAGTCGGTGCGTTGCAGGCTCTTGCCGTAACCATCAGCCTCTTCCAGCCCCTTCCAGGTATCGGAATAGAGCGTGGCGTCGGACCAGTCGTAGTACCATTGGACAAGGGCAAAGTTTGCAGCCGGGTCGGTTTCGCTAGGCTCAATATTTTCGTACTCGAAGGGTTCCTTTATTGCAATCGTTTCACCGCGGTTCGAGAGTTTTCCCTTATAGAGACAAATCAGCACATCGCTTGCAATCTTGTAATCGGTGCGGATGGCGCCCGTATCCTTCACCAGGGAATCCGAAAGCAGCAGCACCCTGCCACCTGCGGGAACGATGGTTCCCGATGAGAACTCCATGTTGATGCCCTCTACCTTCCAGCCCTTGCTCTTGGCGGACTTGGTCACGTAAAGGTTCACCGCCGTATCGGCCTTGTTCACGATTTCCATGAACTCAAAGGGCACGGAACCGCCTTCGAGGGGGTGGTAGTAAATTTCGTCGATAAAGAGGGGACCCACCTTCAGGGCCGCATTGGCTGCCTCCTTGGTGGCCTTTTTCATGGCGCCCTGGGCCGTAGAGCCGTCACTCACATCTATGATACCGCTACTCAGGTTACTGGCCGCCAGAAGCAGGCTAGATTCACCACCGGTCTTCTTGCCGCCCACCGTTTCGTACAAGTAGTAAGAACCGCCCTTGGCATTCAAAATGATTTCTTCGCCGAACACGGACTCGTCATCGGCAGGGAGTACCAGATAGCCCTTGGCAGGGACCGTTCCCTTCTTAATGGTCCTGGTTTCTTTCAAATACTTGGATTCAAAGATCCAGCCACTCACATCAACTTCCTTGTCGCCGGAATTGTAAAGTTCCACCCAGCCCATCTCGTCATCCTCAAGCACAAAGGGCTGGATTTCGTTCAGGCGTACCGTAATGGGAGACACGTATTCGTCGGCGGCACCGGGATTGCCCCACTCCTTCTTGCTCGCGGCCCAGGCACTGGCCTGGCTGGGGTTTCCGCCCACGAACACGAGGCTGCTGCCGTTACCGTCGGCAAGGCTCGGCCAAGGCGGTTCCTTGCTGAAGGAACAGCTCACGTCGCCAGCGCCTGTCAGCTTCACGTCGATAACATCGCCTTCGTTAGAAAGCTTGGCAATGGAATCGGTCTTTACGTCCTTTTCCCAGGGGCCAAACAGACGACCTTTGAAATCCTTGTAGGTCTTTTTGAACAGGTCGGGGTCGTTGGTCACCACGATGTATTCGTTGGTATCCAGAGGTTCCGCCGGGAAATAGTAGGTCACCGCTCCGTCCAGATGGAGGTTAAAGTACTGCATGTCGCTCATGGCAGACCCGCCGATAATTTTCAGTTCTACCCACTCGAGAGATGAATTTTCAGGAGCGTTGTACATGACTTCGGTAATCATCACGTAGGCGCCACCCGCCTCCGTAGAATTCTGGTCGTAGCCGCTGTCTTCGCCTTTCGGGTCGTCACCGCTACTAGAAGAACTGTCGGAACAAGCTGAAAACAAACCAGCCATGGCAAAAGTTGCCACCGCAGCTACTATAGACCATTTTTTCGAGAGCATAGAGCCTCCCTTTTTTGCGGACACACCGCCATTAAAAATTTCCCGCGAGCCTTGTCCAATAGGGGTCCTTGAAATCCTTGGGATGTTCATATACCCTGGACCACTCCGCGGCAGCGTTTCCGAATTTAGAAAAACCGCCCCGTTGCAGGTTCAAGAAACGTATCAAGTCAATCATCCAGAAGGGCACCTGGGAACAGGGGCACTTCAATTCCAGCACGGCGTCGCAACCCGGCTTGAAAAAGCGGGGTAGCCCCGTAGAATGCATGTAGTGGGGGTCCACCGTATAGTCAAAACCCGTCTCTTCACGGAAACGCATGCCCGTATCGATAGTCACACGGGAATATTCCTCCCGGAGCCCGAACCAGGCCCGACGTTTGTACTGGGTCAAAAGTCTCGGGTGGGCGTTGTGCAGGTGGGTCTTGTACAGAAAATCCTTCAGGTACTTGCGGTCCGTATCGCTCTTGCAGGGCCAATCTTCGGGCTTCATGTTCCAGACTTCGCCGGGGCTTATCCCCTTGATGGTGGCACGGCTCTTGTAACAGACCTCTTTTACCTTCCGCTTACTTTCAAAATGGAAAGTTCCGTCTTGTGCCGGGTGTTCACCATAGGTGCGGATACGCATGTTGAAGCGGTCCAGCAGCCTCGCCTTTTTCCAGCCCAAAAACGTCCAACGGTCCGAATCCAGGTACAGGTTGGTAATCCAGTAGAAATGTCCCGGCGTAATCTGGGAGTAATGATCCTCTTCGCAATAGGGCGCAATGAATTCGCCGATACGGTCCGCCCATGCCACAGGAATGTGGTACTTGAGCTCGAATCGCTCCAACAGGCTAAAACCGCGGGCTTCGGCCATTACTTGAGGCCCTCCCGCAGGTGGTTTTTCACATTGGGGTTCGCAAAGATTCCCGTGTAAGTCAGCAAGACCAGATACCGTTCAAAGATATCGTATTCCAACTTCAAGGCCTTCAGGTCGCTTTCCAGGGCGCTCTCGCGGGCACGCAACAGCAGAAGCGGGTCAGCCCCTGCCGACTGGGCAAAGTCCTCAAAGAGGTTTCCGGCATTCACCTTCTCCACAAAGTCCTTCTGCACCTTCCACTGGGCCACCAGGGCCACGATTTCTTCGGACAGGCGGGAAACTTTTTGGGTCAGAGTCCGCACGGCATCCAGGTAATCGCTTTCGGCGTCCAGTTCATCAACTTGATTGCGCAAGGCGTTTCCGTTATTGTCGTCCAAGAAAGGGAGCCTTATGGCCAGGTTCACAAAGAACTTGTCCTTCAGCTGACGGTCATCCTTGTCGGGAACCAGGAATTCTGCCGTACCGTCGCAGTTGATGGAAGAACACCCGGTCTTGTCCAGCCAATCCTTGTAATAGTCGTTGTAGGCACCATAGGGGCCCACATCGCCAGCATCCAGTTCCTTGTACTTTTTCATCAGGGATTCAACTCTCAAGGAATAGCCCACGCCGATATGGGAAATGAAATCGTTCCCCTTGGCCAGATCCCGCTTGGACTTGGCCTGTTCGTATTCCATCTTGGACTTGGCTTTCATGACTTCGGGGAACTGGTCGTTCACCGCAATGCCGTCTTGCAGGCCCTTGGCAAGTTCGTCCATGGTAGGGAGCCACGAGGTGTCCAGGCCTACGGAATCAAAGTCCGGCACCCAGGACTTGAGTTTCAGCTCCGCATCTTTCAGGGCGGTGCTGTCTCCCAGGAGTTCTGCACGGCGGGCGGATTCTTGCTCCAGGGCCACAATCAGGTCCTGGGAATTGAAGGTCTCGCTCCCAGCCTTCAGGTGGAGCACTTCGATTCGGTCCAGGCTCACCTGGTAGAGCTGCTTGTCAATTTCGGCAATCTTCCGGCGGATGACATAGCGGAGCGCCCGCTCGTAGCGGTCGTAAAGCAGGTACGAACGGTCCACCGCCAGGCGGGCCTTCTGGTAATCCCGCAGGGTTTCGTACTGGCGCTTGTCCGCAGAGCCTATACCGAAGGACTTCGGCTTGAGACGCAGTTCAAAGTCGTGCTTCGCAAAACTGAAACCGTCCAGCTGGTAACGGAATTCCA
This sequence comes from uncultured Fibrobacter sp., assembly GCA_946414025.1. Taxonomy (GTDB): domain Bacteria; phylum Fibrobacterota; class Fibrobacteria; order Fibrobacterales; family Fibrobacteraceae; genus Fibrobacter. The sequence goes on along the minus strand of CAMKMX010000029.1, from coordinate 23,779 downwards.
AGTTGTCCCACAGCTTGGTTCCCACATCCTGGGAAGCCGCCTGGGAGCGTTTCTCCGACGTCTGGTAAACCGGGTCCTTATCTACGGACTCCACCAGCTGCTCCCAGGTCAGGGGGGCGGCAACGGCGGCAGCGGAAAAGAACGCCGCAAAAATCGCAGTAATAAAAAGCCTATTATCGTACATTCACAAACCTATACATTACTCATCACTCACAACTCACTACTCATCACCGTTCCCGAAAAAGGTTTCCATAATCTGGGTCGCCAGGTCCTTGATCTTGCCTTCTTCGGAAATGGTCACCATCTCTCCCAGCAAGAAAGAATTGTCTTCGGGAATCTTGATGGTCACTTCGCGGCCATACACCGGCATGTCGGGCATTTTCCACATGCGGTCCGGGAACACCACGATACGGCTAGAAAGGCCGACCACCTCGCCCTTGATGGGCTTGCCCTTGCCGCCCAGAGTGCGGATCTCTACATCTTTGCCCAGGTTCATGCGCTGGTAAACCTGTTCATTGATGTATCCGCGAATTAAAGATGGGGACTTGTGGGTCAAGGTCACGATTGGCGTAAAGCTGGAAACTTTTTCCCCTTCACGCACATTCACGCTGCCCACCACCCAGCTTTCCTTGGCAATCTGCACCAGGTCGGCCTGTTCCTTTTTGAGCTGTTCCAGTTCCTTGTGCAAGGTGGCGGCCTCGGTAACGCCGCTTTTCCTTTGAAGACTACGGCTCCCCTGCAAGAGGGCAATCTGCTCGTTGGCGTTTTTCTCGGCCAGGGCCAGTTCGTCTTTCAGGTTCTTGATCTGCATGGCCATGCCGTCATTGCCGGCGGCCTTGGCGTTGTTTCCACTCAGGCTTTTCAGCTTAGAGGATATTTCCTTGTTCTTCTGGTATTCCGTTTCCAGCCTGTTGATTTCAAACCGGAGCGCCGCACTGCGGGTAGCAAGGTCCGCCTTCACGGAGGCCACCCGCTGGTCGATATCTGCCTTGTTCAGGCTGCTGCGGCCCTCGATGGCGTCCAGTTCACGAGTCACTTCGTTAATGCGAAGGGTCAGGTCGGGGCGGTTCAGCTCCACAATGGTGTCCCCCGCCTTGATTTCTTGACCGGGCATCACATGGACCTTCACGATTTCGGTAGCGCTAGGCACGCTGATGATGGTTTCAGAAGCCTCCGCGATGCCCTGGAACAGGGCGACGTTCCCCTGGTAAAAATACCCCAGACCCACCACAGCCACCACGGCCAGAATCCAGGCGATAGAAAGCTTGCACTTGTAGATAGAAGAAATGAGGAATGTGTTTTTCAAAGCCATTTTCGTTCCTCCCCTACATGTCCGTGGTGGCGTCCTGCATCATGAACTGGATGTCAGAAAGCCCCTCCACCTTGGAGAGTTCCGCAAGAACTTCGGCTGCAGGCTTAGACGCCTTCAGTTTTATCTGGTAGGCCACGTCTATGCGCTCGCCGCCGTTCACCTCCCGCATGGTTATCAAGATAAACGTCTTCAGGTTTTTCCGCAAAATCTTTTCCGTTTCCAGGCGGGGTTCCGATGTATTGGGCATGGCAAAGCGGAGCATACCGTCAAAGAAATGCTTGGTGCCAAGACCCGTGCGAGAAAGCAAGAAGGCAACGACACAGAAGGCCAAAGTTCCGCCTACGGCAGCGCCCCAGGCATACACGCCGCAACCGATGCCAGCGCCCAAGGCCGCAAAGATGAACATAATGTCGCGGGGGTCCTTGAAGCTGGTGCGGAAGCGGACAATGGAAAGGGCGCCCAGCATTCCGAGACCGCGGCCCACATTGTCGCCGATGGCCTGCATCACCGTGGCGGCCACCACCGAACTGAGCACCAGGGCCTGCACATAGTTCCTGGAATAGGAAAGTCCCAGAAAGGTCCGTTCGTAGGTCCAGCCGATAATGGAAGAAAGCACAAAGGCCAACAAAAGCGTATAGGCCAGGGTAATGATAGTGGCGTTAGCCGTACTGGATTGAACAGCCAATAAGTCGAGCATAGAAACTCCGTTGTTTACACCTATAAAAAATACTTTTTTAGGAGGATTATCCACCAGAAATTATGGTAAAACTTCGCCAAACAAAAAGCCCTCCGGGGCATAAATTCCCAAAGCGGGAAATTTCACCCCTTTTTTTCGGCCATCATGACAAACTTTGAAAAATTCTGAATACGAAAAGTCCCCGGCTAAACCGGGGACTCTTTCAACATTACGTCGGAAATTACTTCGCGGCAGTAGAATCGACGACTTCCACCTTAGCAGCAGCGGCGGAGTCAACGACTTCGACCTTGGCAGCGGTATCGGCACTCACAGCGACCGTAGAGTCGGCGGCGACAGCAGCGGCCGTGTCAGCGGCAGGGGCTTCCACCACCTTCTCGGCGGCAACAGGAGCAGCCGGGGCGGCTTCAGCGGCCTTGGGAACCGGCGTACCGAAGAAGTTCACCTTCGCAAGGAAAATCATCATGATCCAGGAAACGACCAAGCCAAGGATACCCATGACAACGCCGGTAATGGCCATGCCGCGGGTATCGGTGTAGCCAGTGGCGTGGGCAAGAGCGTTAGGCGGCGTAGAGATAGGCAGGCTCATGCCGAGAGAGCTTGCAAAGGCCACAGAAACCAGCAGGGCGGTCACGCCACCCAGGCCAATCAGGTTGTCCTGGCAGGCAATGCCCACGGCGCAAAGAATAGGAACAAGCAATGTAGCCGTAGAAGTATGGCTCATGAAGTTCGCCATGAAGAGGCAGATGATGCCGCAGCCAATCATCAGGGCCAGCGGAGACCAGCTTGCAAACGGAATAGTCTTGATCAAGTGAGCGGCAAGACCCGTAGCGTTGAGGCCAACACCCAGGGCAAAACCACCGGCCACGAGCCAAAGCACGTCCCAGCTCATGGCGTTCAGGTCTTTCTTGGTAATCACGCCGGTCAGGGCGAACACGGCCATAGGAATCATGGCGATGGCGTTGTCGTTGATACCGTGGACATTCTTACCGGTCACCCACAAAATCACGCAAAGGACAAAGGTAATATAGACGATGATCGCCTTGGGGCTGGTGTCGAACTTGCCCGCACCTTCGATGTTCAGGACCATCTCTTTCATCTTGATGGGATAAATCTTGAGGAGGAGAATCCAGGCTACCACCATGAGGATAATCACGTAGGGGATACCGAAGGCCATCCACTGACCGAAGGTCACGGGGTTTGCCACCAGGTCGCCGCGGGCCACGGCGTCGTTCAGGGCACCGAGGGCGATAGCGTTAGGAGGCGTTCCGATAGGGGTACCCATGCCGCCGATGTTGGCGCCAAGGGGAATGGCAAGGGCAAAGGCGGCCTTACCGCGGTCGTCGGGTTCAAAGAGCTTGAGCACCGGGGCGAGGATGGCAAGCATCATGGCTGCGGTGGCGGTATTGCTCATGAACATGGAGAACACGGCGGTAATGAGCATAAGGCCCAGAAGCACGAACTTCGGGTTCTTGCCGAAGGGCTTCAGGAGAACGCGGGCCAGGTTCAAGTCCATCTTGTACTTGGTGGCTGCAGCAGCGAGGAAGAAGCCGCCCAAGAAAAGCATGATGATGGGGTTTGCGAAGGTGGCCATGATGGACTTGTGGCTGATCATGGTCACGCCGTCCACGCGGAAAGGCGTCAGGGAAGAGTCGGACATGGTCACGATCATGAGCACGATGACCAGCACCGACGTGGACCAAATCGGGAACGGTTGGAGAATCCAGAAAAGGGCGGCCATCACAAAAACGCCGATGACGCGGATTTCGAGGGGATTCAAGACTCCCATGGGGCTTGCGGCATCGAACCCGAGGGATTCGTAGGGCAAGAAGAGGGCGACAATCGCAAGGATCGACGCGATGATGAACTTGATGAATTTAGCCTTTGTCATAGTGGGCCCAAATGTAGAAATTATGGGCCCCGGTGGCAATGAAAAAAAGCCCCCGATTTAGGCGGGGGCTACTTTGTAAGTCAAATGTAAGAGAGCGTCACTTGATGGCGACAGAACCGGCGGCCTGCTTAGAGCCTACGCGGACACGGACCATGTAGAGTCCGGACTTGGGGGTCTGCAAGGTCATGACGTTGGAACCGGACACGGCCGTTCCCGAGACAGAGGACAGGACCTTGCCCTTCATGTCGAGGATTTCCACGTAGGCCTTGGCACCGGCCAGGCTTTCGGAGACCTGGAAGCCCACCTGCAGGGAGTTACCCGCCTGGAAGGCACGGAGCCCGTTCAGCTTCTGGGCCACCACGGTACGGGCGGAGGGCGCCACACGGACTGTCGCCGTTTTGGCCATGCTCCCGATGGAAACCTTCAGGGTGTCGTTCTCGGCCATCTGGGTGGTGGTACCGTCAACCGTCACGAACACCTTGAGGCCCGATGCCCTGAGAGCGTCGATACCTTCGAAGTGCAGGTAGCCCGTGCGGTCGCCAGAGGCTTCCAGAGAGACAGTCCATTCGTAGCTGTCGCCGGCGGCCTTCTTGAAGGACTTGGCCAGGGACTTGTTGCCGTCCTTGATGGACAGGTTCACATGGTCACCCATGCCGGAAGGCGGCTCATCGGAGGCCCATCCGGACTCAGAGACGCCCATGAAGTTCCAGCTGTCCCGCTTGCCCTTGGCGTCGCGAAGCACGGCTCGAATCGCCCAGCCCTTGCTGCCGGAAGCGAGCTCGACAGTCTTCTTCAGGGGTTTCATCAAAGAGTCGTTTCCATTCTCATCGACTGTCGCCACGAAGGCGGGCTTAGAGGGAAGCTTCCATTGACTCGGGCCCTTGACCTTCGCCCATACGGCCTCGTAGGGGCCTACCACATCCACCGGTTCGTAGTCGCCAAGACTGTCGTTCCAGCTGTAGAACTCCACTTTGGATTCTTCGGTAGCGGTCTTTTTCTCGTTCGGGTTTTCACCATAGAGGTCCACGTACCAGCCGTAGGGGTTTGCCACCATGTTCCAGCCGGTATAGACGCTGTCCATGTTCCAGACCACGGCCGTGCTGGGCTGTTTCACATCCTTACGGGTCACGAGAGGACGACCTTCCATGGAGCTATACCAGTATCCTGTAAGGGGCTGAATGTTGCGTTCATTGGTCAGCCTCTGGTAGCGCCAGAAGTATCCGTAGTCCTTTGCATCATCCCACCAGTAAATCCGCACATCGTCATCGGCCAACATGCTGGAATCTACAACCATGTTGGAGAGGGCGACCATGCGCCAACCGTCCTTGACCGAAGCAAATTCTGCCTTGATTTCGAAATCCTGTTCAAACAGGGCACTGCCCCTGCCATTGGAAAGTGTTGCCGTCAACAGGTAATTGCCTGCCGGTAAGGGGAAATGTTCCCAAGAATCCGTGAAAGGCGTTTCCGAAATGGCAATCGTGGTATCGACAACTGAGTCTCCGACATCGTTCTCGATAACAATCCTAAGTTCTGCGCCGCTGGCATTGAATTCTGTAGTCGCGAAATCAAAGCGGACCGCATTACCGGACTGCAACAGTTTTGCCCTGGTAAATTCCACAGGGGTGCTGTTGTCCATTGCAAAGTAAACCTGGAAGGCAGCCTTGGAAATGTCTCCAGAAAGCGTATCTCCATCGTGGTAAACAAAGGTTTCTCCACCAAGCGTCATCACGATGGAATCAAGAACAAAGCCTGTTTCTGGCACGGCATGGACAACATAGACAGAATTTTCTTTGCCCGAAGGCAAAAGCATGGTGCTGTCTTCCGCGAATCCATGTACCTGCACAATCGGCTCTCCGTCTTCGCTTTCCATAATTTCTTCAAGCTCGATTGAGCCGTTCTCGGCCACCAAGGTCGCCTGTCCATAACCCAGCTTTTTCACGCAGGTTTCGGCATCGGTCCACTTGGCATACACGGGGTACTCCTCTATGTTGGCATTATCCCAAACCAACATTTCAGACAATTCAAAGTTGAACGCCTTGAACACCCACCAACGTTCATTTTCGCGCTGTTCACAGGCGGGGTCACCTTCGCATTCGATATCCTCAGGAACAGGCTCTTCGTCCTCAAATTCGGGACGAGCCGTCCAACCCTCCACGCATCGATCCGAAGTATAGACCAACATGGGGAAATCGATGGAATCTTCTTCGTTCCGAAGCTTGTAGGTTTCCTTCAGAACCGGGGTCTCGCCGTAGAATACGTTTTCCATGCCTGATTCAAATGTCAAATTATAGGTCTTGAGGACAAAGCTTGCGGATAGTTCCATATTGTCGTACATTTCGGGCGTAATGACAATGGTCGCTCCATCCTTGAGCTTTTTCGTCGTTTCGGTTTCAGTCTTGTCTTCGGGGCTCATATCCAGGTACTTAAAGGTGATGGAGTCGACCAACTCATAACCGGGGTACGGAGCGGCAACCACGTTGAGGGTAAAGTTCTGACCGGCCCAAGGAATCAGGAATCCATAAGAACCATTGTAGTTGCCCTCGTTGATATTGGTGGGCAAATGGACCAATGTATCGCCCCTCCACACCTGCTGCAAACGAATCTCGCCATGGCTATCCTCCACCTTGTGGACAATCAAACGGTTACTGTTGGACTCGCACCTTACACTGCTTGTATCCCAGGCCGCATAAAGATTCAGGGCCATAGCGCCATCTTCTTGCTCCTCAACAAGAGAGGGTAATTGCGTCCTAATGCTGTCGTTCCCAAAACTCCAGATAGAGTAAATCATTTTCTCTTCGAAGTTAAAGTTGGCATCCAATTCCATTTCCGGAGAGGTGAACCAGCCACCGGTAAAGCAGGCGTCAGTCCTGTAGAAGGGGAATTCTTCAAAGAAAATTTCACTTTCGGTATTGACAGAAAAATCCTTCGTCAGCGAAAAATCTTCAGAAAGTCCTTCATCAGTTATAAACAGGTTAAAGTCATCAACAGTGTTCACATCAAAGGATATGCGGTACACGATTTCGGTACGTATCGGCGTAAACCCGATAAAGATGGGATTGTCCTCTGCATGCCTACGGTAGGGAGCAATCGCTCTAAACAGGTTCTCCAAATTGAGGGTCCCATCTGCGCTCAGGCGAACATAACGGGCATATTTAAACGATTGAGAATACTGCGACATTTCCGCAAGAATTTCTTCGGTAGATCCCAGTTCTGCCAGCGTATCCTGAAGAATTTTGTCTTTCAACGTGTCTGCCATCAAACTGAGAACGGCATCCGCCATCGATCCTCTAGAGTCAGAAGATCCTTCCGACCAGTTTCCGCCTACAACGACAAGGGCGACCACTCCGGAAACCTCGTTCCAAATGTCTGAACTGTAATTGACCTTCAAATACGGGGAGAATGGGATACTATCAGAAAGATCATGCACGTTAGAAAGATCCTCTTCCACGCCAGACGGTAAATCAAACGTCGCTTCAGTAGGAACGATTTCGCCGTTCACATCGACGGCCATCACCTGGATGGTGGCCGGTTCTTGACTATTGCCTCCAACTTGCAGATCGGCTACAAAAAGAGCACCTTTGGATCGAGTGGAAGACTGCTGGCCATACACCACATAAATATCGCCCCCATCACTCAATCCGGCAATACTAAAGTACTCCGATGCATAGAACGGAGACCTATTAAAACTGAGTTCGCTAAAGGAGCAAACTTGCTGCGTAGTGCTCTCCTGCGTAGTGCCCTCTTGCGTAGCACATCTCTTGGTTTGGACGGTATATCTCTGATAGGCATAAACAACGGCCTCATCAGCAGTGCCGCTTCCATCTGCAGTGCTGCTAATCACGGCCAGTTCCGGGAAAGCATCCCACACATCCGTACTGGAAAGCGTTTCAAAGGGTTGTCCCAAGAAATAGAAATCTCCTCCGACGGTTTCCATGTACTCGGCCACTGAAACAAAGCTGGGCGCATCTGCGTCACCCCTGAGGAACCCATAATGGACATTTACCGTCACGTTTTTCATAAGGTTCAACACCTTATCAGAATTAAACGCGGTGGAGGATTTCAGATTAAAGGGACGGCCATCCGAGAAGTCTTCCCAGTAGAAGCCATCCTCTTTAAGTCCGAGCGCATATTCCACCCAATTTTCGTCGGGGATTTTTCCCGCATAGTCGGTATAAACCGAAAGCGATAAACCGTCCCTATCTTCCGTAGCACCAGCAGCAAGCCATATTTGTTTATCTATCGTCGAATCGTTTTCGTAGAGCTGGATGCCCGCCTTAAAATCAATCCTATAAATAGGCATTAACTCGGAAGTGGCAAACACGGGCATGCCATTGTTCACGCCGTCCTTGCGCGACCATTTCGACACATCATAGTCTTGCAGATCCTCCTTTTCAAATTCAATCAGGGCCTTGGCAAAAGCACCTTTTTGCATAAGGTCTGCGGGAATCGCCCCGCCATTCGCGCCATCCCAGATATAGGACGTGCTATCAAAATCAGTTTCGTCGAAAGGAATCTTCCCATCTATACTATTGCGGTAATTGCGACCGCCAAGGGAGGCATAAACCCATTCGCTCGCCTCTACATTCTCACCTCCTAGCTCTAAAAGACCAGCAATGTTTGCCGCCTGGGAGTCGGTTGCACCATAGTGGTAGTTGTTCGCAATGGTATATGCCGCATTCTCACCAAAGGACAATACGCCGGCAAGGAACCCAGCATAGTAATCCCCTCCCTTATAGGAAATATCGCCAGACGTGTAGGTATTGGCTACAGAAACCTCCGAATACTCAGACAACAAGGAGCCCACCAGGCCGCCTATGTATCCTGAGATATCCTGGGATGATCCGCAATCGTTATCATTGCATTCCTCCTGATTTTCAGGTGTCAGCAAAATGAAATCCACATCGGAATGAACCTTGAGTCCCGTAATTCCAACGTTGAGAATCGACACCCCCGAGATCGTTTTGCCGACCAAACCGCCCAAGTGGACTTTCAGCTCTTCTTCATATGCGGAATAATCAGGTGCCACCATAGAAGATACAATCGTCCCCTCGGCGGCAAAAATTTCCACATTCTCGCCCGAGACGTTTTGAATGAGTGGTGAGGTGTCTTCGCCGATAAGACCAACAAGGCCGCCCGCCTGAGCCGCCACGATTTTCACGTTCTTGAGACTGATGTTCCTGAACGAAGACCCGAATTCCGTATGGTCCAAGCTACCCGTAACCACGCCTACCGGAGCTGTGGAGAACGAGCTCTCATTTTCCACCTTAAAATAGACATTTTCAAACTTCAGGCTATAAAAATCCACGTCTATCGCGCTGGAAAAAAATCCCACAGGAGAACTTTCGTTTTTAGCTATATAGCACAAGTTCTTGATGGTATATGTTGAACCAAAGAAAGAGGCGTATTTTATGAAAGAAATAGGCTTAAAGGATGCCACGCAGGAATTGCTGTCCGCAGAGACACCGCCAAAATCAAGGTCCGATTCCAGATACAGCGGGATATGCATTAAACCATCACCACCGACACTCGACAAGAAGGAGTAAACATCATTAGATTCACCCGAAGGGTCATACCACAAGTCGAAACATTCTTCGTGATGATCAATCGTGTGATCGTCAACTGATTCGGTAGAGTCGCCCTGGGGTACGTAGGAGTAGGACTTCTGGCTTAGCCAAAGCTGCCCTACTGCACTTTCTTCTACAGTCCACCTCGCACAGAACTTTTTGCCGGGAACAGCCCCCGGTATCGATTCCTGCTCCTGAACAGGATTCGTGTCCGCAGCGGCGACCGTAGTTGCCAGAAGTAGCAAAGCAAGGCCCATCAAGGCGGCCAGGTTCAATCTACGTTCCATAAATACCTCTCTCCAGGGGAAGCGGTCTTCCCCCTATCATTTTCCTTAAAAATAACATAATTGTATACATTCCATGCTGCGACGCCCGTCACATGTTGCCGAAAATCACATTTTAGGGGCTAGAGACTAGGATTTAGAGGCTGAGGTTCGAGGCCCGAGGTGCGAGGTCTACCCAAAGGGCATAACTCTACTAGGGCAACGAATTGCATCGCAATTCTAGTTGCCAAGTATCGTTTAGGGGCTTCGCCCCTTTGAGGTATGTGGAGTGAGTAGTCTGTTTTCAGCCCTCAATACATAATTTGGCGCCAAAGGCGCGATTATAGAAACTCACAACTCATAACTGAAAACCCATTACTAATCTCACATTCCACATCTCCCTATCCCCTAGATCCTAGATCCTATCCCCTAAATCCTAACCCCTCTTTTACTATATTAAACGTGTCATTGGAGAAAACATGCAGGATTTGGACCAGACTATTGTCACCCCAGGCAACACTATCCCCTTTAGGGTCATGGAGTTACACCCCCACCTGATAATCCTGTACCCCCAGACTCAATTCAAGCAGATTGCCCTGGAAAAAGGCACTGTTGTCCTTGGTCGCGGTGCCGACGCCGACATCCGCCTGGACGACGAACTGGTGAGCCGCAAGCACTGCAGCCTGACCTTCGACGGCAAGAACGTCACGGTCCAGGATCTGGGCAGCACCAACGGCACCTACGTGGACGGGAATCCGGTGAGCCAAATGGTCTTGGACTCCGACAACCGCCTGCAGCTGGGCAAGCACGTGCTGAAAATCGACTTCAAGGATGCCAGCGAAGAAGCCTTTGACCGGGAACTCTACGAGGCGGCCACCATGGACCCGCTGACCAAGATTTCCAACCGCCGGAACTTCTTTGACCGGAGCCTGGGCGAGCTTGCCCTTGCCCGCCGGAACAACTTCTTTGTGCATGCCATCATGGTGGATGCCGACCACTTCAAGCACGTGAACGACACCTGGGGCCACCAGTGCGGCGACATGGTTCTGAAAGAAATCGCCCGCATTCTCAAAGAAGAAAAGCGGGAATCGGACCTGCTGGCCCGTTACGGCGGCGAGGAATTCGTGCTCTTGCTCAGCGGAATCGGCGTAGAAGACGCCAAAAAGAGCGCAGAGCGTCTCCGCATGGCGGTAGAACGCCACCGTTTCTCCTGGAAGGATACCATTATCCCCGTGACCATTTCTCTCGGGCTTGCTAGCAAGCAGGGTGAAAATATCGGGAAAATCGAAGACCTGATTGCGGAATGCGACCGTCTTTTGTACGTAGCCAAGGAAGGCGGACGGAATCAGGTGGCGTGCGAAGCGTAGCTTCGCGAAAATTCGGAATTAAGAATTAGGTCTTTATTCTAAAAACAATTCCGAAATCTGAAATCCGAATTCATAATTTTCTATCTTTGCGTAAACGCATATAACTCGGCGTGGCCAACGCAAGCGTTGTCATAGCACTCGCCTTTTACTATATTTGCGCGCCGATGAGTGAATTCTACTCCGAGCGCCTCAACTCCTTTGGCACCGCAAGCATCCCGAAACTGGTGCTGCAGTTTTCGGTCCCCGCCATCATCAGCATGTGCGTCAACGCCCTCTACAACATTGTGGACCGTTTTTTCGTGGGCCAGGGCGTAGGCAGTCTCGGCATCGCAGGCATCACCCTCTGTTTTCCCATCGGACTGTTCATCATGGCCATGTCCATGATTGTAGGGGTCGGCGGGAACACCCTCTTTGCCATCCGTCTCGGACAAAAGAAGTACATCCAGGCAAGCATCATTTTGAACAACTCCTTTTCGTTGCTCATCTTGATGGCTATCTTTTCCTTTGCCTTCGGCGAAATCTTCATGACGCCGCTCCTGAAGCTGTTCGGGGCCAGCGACCAGACACTCCCCGTGGCCGAAAGCTACATGCGCATTATCTTGTGCGGGGCGGTATTCCAGACTATCGCTCCAGGCATGAACCACTTCATCCGTTCCATGGGCCATCCGAAAACCGCCATGTTCCGGGAAATCGCCGGGGCTGTTTCCAATATCGTCCTGGACTGGCTGTTCATCATGAAATTCCACTGGGGCATCGAAGGGGCAGCCTGGGCCACGGTGTGTTCCCAGCTTGTCGCCAGCGCCCTCATTACCCAGTTCTTCATCAAGAAGGGCACCCCCATCCGTATCCGCTGGCGGCACATGAAGCTCAGGCTCCCCTACGTGAGAAAGATTTACATCTTGGGGCTCCCGCCTTCGGTAATGCAGATTTGCAACAGCCTCATGAACGCCATTCTGGCCTGGAGCCTCACCAGCTACGGCAATATCAGCCTCAAGCCTACCGGCAGCCTTTCCGGAGGCGATATGGCCATCTCGGCCTTCGGCATCATCAACAGCGTGGTGTCCATCATCGTGTTACCCCTCCTGGGCTTTGTCCACGGGACGCAACCTATCATCGGTTACAACTACGGGGCCCGGCTGAACGACCGCGTGAAGGGAACCGTAAAATTTGCCCTGATTTACGCGGCGAGCTTTATGGCCATCGCCTGGGCGGTGCTGATGTGGAAGGCGGAGACCTTCGTGGCTCCCTTCGCTCCCGGTGACCTAGAAATGCAGCAGGTGGCCGCCTGGGCCATGCGCATTTTCACCGCCGCCTTTTTCATGATTCCCTTCGGCATGGTGGCCGGAAGCTTTTTCCAGGGCACGGGGAAAGCCCTCAGGTCCATGTTCCTGAACGCCTGCCGCCAGGTGATACTGCTGATACCCTTCCTGCTTGTACTCCCCCATTTCTTTGAACTGAAGGGGGTGTTCATGGCCCAGCCCATCGCCGATACCGGGGCCGCCATCATCGGCATGGGAATGCTGCTGCACGAACTGAAGAAGTTGAAGTGAAGCAGTGGTTAGTGGTTAGGATTGCGGGACTCAAGATGTGTCATTCTCGCGAAGGCGAGAATCCACTACAGAAAAGCAAGCGGATCCTCACTTTCGTGAGGATGACAACTTGGGACCTTCAATCCTACAACCTACTACCTAAAACCTGAATCACCCCAAGGACCAAACCGTCAGTTAGAACAGCTTCTTTGCGGAGGTGAGTTCGCCGTTCTTCTCGTGGAAGAGGATAAGGGAGCCGCCGTCCACCTTGATGAAAATGTTCTTCAGGGTTTCCACCACATGGTTTTCGTCAAAGCCGATTTCGTTGTAGGCGGTTTCGCCGATGACGATGCCGAAGTTCACCATGTCGGGCGAAGTAAATCGCAGGTACTTGAGGAGGTCTTCGGGAGTGTTCACCACGTCGGTTGCGGTCAAGCGTTCGATTTCTTGCGGGTCGCGGGTGCTCACCAGCAGGGGGAACAAGTTGTCGCCAATCACCTGCTTGCTGTTCAGGTACAGGGTGTTGCCGATCATAAGGCTAATAGAGTCGTTCAGCACCTGACGGACTTCGATGATGATGTCGCGGCTAGAAGACATTTCCTGCATTTCCAGCTTGGAAGGGCCGCAGGCGACGAACATGGCAGAGGCCATGGCAACAACGAGAATCAAAAACTTTTTCATAAGAGATGTTCCTTTTTTTGGGAAAAAATATAAATATTTTCAAGAATGTTCTTTTTTTAGGATTCCGAGGGCGCGGTCAACTAAGTCCGGCGAAATGTGGAAAATCTCGCTGAGCTTTTCCACACGGAGTTCTTCGGGAATGCGTTCCATACGGGAGCCGTCCTTGTCGCGGATGACCAGGTTCCCTTTCTGGTAGTAATACTGCACACCCCGTTCCCGGTCCAGGCGGTTGAGCACCGGGTAGGTCATCATCTCTCGGTAGAAACTTTCGGACCAGTGCTGCTTGAATTCTTCGACGGAAACACCTTCTAGCGGATACTCGAAACGAAGCTTCATGGGGCCGCCCGCACCGCCGGTCCAGAGTTCCAGGGCATCGGCGGCAGGCCGCACCAGCCGCACGCAGTTGGGGACCAGCGGGAAAAACGCCTCGCCGGAACCGAACGGTTGAGGTGCAGGCAAAGGGAGCGGATCGAAGATGAGGTAGCCGGGATCGAAGAGGAATTCGGAATTCGGAGTTCGGAATTCGGAATTAATTCTGAAATCCGAATTCTTAAATCCGAACTGATCCGGTAGGATCAAAGCACAGTGGATGTTTTTCTCTTTTCGCTTGTGGCCCATGACCAGACGGGGCGAAAGCCCCATGTCGGTAAAGGCCTGATACAGGTGCCAGGTCATGCTGAAGCAGGTGCCGCCACCCATCCAGCTGTCCGCATCGTTCTGGAAACTGTCATCCAGGTTGCGGGCACGAGTGGCTGAACCCGCCGATTCCAGACGGATAATTTTCGTGAGGTTCTCGTAGGTGACGGTGGAAAGCCTGTTGCACAGCTCGAGAATCTTTTGCCAGGTAGATTGTTCCACAGAAGGAAAGATAGTAATTAGGATTTAGGGGATAGGATCTAGGGGCTAGGGGTTTGAGGTCGCTTTGCTTTGAGGGCTGTCATCCTCGCGAAGGCGAGGATCTGCTAGATTGCGGTAAGCGGATCCTCACCTGCGTGAGGATGACGACTCACACCTCACACCTCATAACTCATAACTCTCTACTCATCACTCACCACTCACCACTCACCACTCACCACCCACCACTCACTACTCACAACTCATCACTATTTGCTATATTGTGGCTATGCTGGGAATCGAACAGAAAAAAGGAAACGACCAACGCCTGTGCGGGCGCATGATTGCCTACGCCAAGATTTTGCCCTCCCCCGATGCGGAGCGGAGCGGCACACCTTTTGACGACATGGTGAAAAACGGCCTTTTCGCCCTGGAAGGGGATTTCCGGCAGCAGCCCAAGCTGCCTAGCCGAAGAGCCATCAACAAGGCCGTGGATTCAAAGATCGACAACCTGCTGGAATCCATGGAAGAAGACGGCGTGGAACTGCCCGAAGACATGGACGTGGATTCCCTGCGGGAGCGCCTCCACGAACTGGCCAACATGGAAGTCATTCCCATTCCCGCCCGCATCTGCAATTTTGCCAGCGAAGAAGATATTCTGAACGAAGACGCCGACGTGTATTACATTGGCGAGTTCATCGGCATGAACCAAGCCCACTTTTGCCTGACCACGCTGCCCGTCTTTTACCAGGCCCGTTACCGCGAGCAGGCCAAGGTCGAAGAAATCAACCTGCTGAACGAGATGCTTTCCCAGTTCGAAAACGGCGAGATTATGGACAACGACGATATTCAACGGGAAACTGAAGAACTGTTCCCCGAAGGGGCGAGCCTCAACACCTTCGTGGGTGACCTGAACAACCTGCTGAATACCAGGGTGGTGCCTTTCTTGCTGGCCTGCGAAACCGACAGCGACTACGAAAACCAGATTGCCCTGTTCTACAAGTTCATGAAAAACTATCCCGAACAGCGCGACATCAAGCTTATCGATGGCGCTATTAGGGAACTGCGCAGGCAAAGCGACAACCAAGGAGCCCGCAAGCTTTTGGAACTGGGCTGCAAGAAGGTAAACGCCATCTACAACGAAGACATCAAGGGCGCCGAAGAAATTAACCAGGAAATCGCCGCCATCTAGGGCGATACCTTTACCCAATTCACTACATCTTGGAGAGGGTCAACAGCACCGCTCCAATCAAGATGACCACCGTGGACATGGCAAGCTTGATGCGGCCTCCGCGGGAGGCGTATTCGCCGAACACGAACACGCCCCACAACTGGTTTACCACCAGGTTCAACTGCAGGAGCGGGTAACCTACCGCGTAGCCGAACATGCCGTCGTCGGCGATGGTCCAGAAAATAGCCAGGGTGCCGAACATCCACATGACGCCCGACGCCATGGAAAGAAGCGTTGGCACAATGTTCGAATGCCTGATATCCTTGCGGCGTCGAAATGTCACCAGGCCCACCAGCACAAGGCTTCCGGCACAGACTCCGAAGGAGAAGGGGAACAAGAATTCCATGTCGCCCATGCCGCTGAACTTGAAGGGAATCAGGTAGGTGCCGAACACCGCTCCCGACAAGAGGGAGCGCCAGTTTTTCCAGATGGACTTTGTCTTGCTGGCGGGAATCCAGATGCCGATAATCATGCAGGCAATAGCCGGAATGGAATAGTACAGCAGGGTCTTTTCCTGGAAAATGACCACCCCGCTAAAGAACGAAAGCAAAATGCTCACGCTCATGGACCGTAGGCCAGTCCCTGCCAAGTCCGCCTCGGCCTGTACCGCCCAGAAGCACAGCGCACCGCCCAGCACCCAGAGGAGACCGCAACCGATGCCTACGGGGTGAAAGTTGAACTGCCCCGTAACGCAGGTGATACCGATGGAGCAGATGAGCGCCCCGATGGACATGAACGCCAGATAGGACCAGGAGGAATAAGCGGGATACTTTTTCAGCGGGACCATGTAGGTTCCGAAGGCGAAAATCCCGATAAAGACGCCGATAAGGCTGAGAGTGCTACTTTCCAATGCAGAACCCCGCGAAAATAGATTGTAAAATATCTTCAGAAGAAATTTCGCCCACCACGCTCTGGAGGGAGCGGCGCACCAGCTGCATCTCGAAGGCGAGAAGCTCTACGGCGGGCTGTTTCTGCAGCAGGTCCAGGGCTCGTTTCACCCCTTCGAATGCCTCGGCGAGGCAGGCCCGTTCCCGCTCGCTGGTAATCCAGATGTCTTCGGGGCTGCGACCTTCGGTAAACAGTGCGGCATCCATCTTTTGCCTGAGTTCGGCAAGGCCCTCGCCGGTCTTGGAGGAAACTGGGAGAACCTTGGAAATCCTCTCATCTCTCGTCTGCAGGCCGCAGGCCGTTCTCTCATCCAGCAAATCACACTTGCTGATGACGGTAACATCGGAATCTGTTGTAGATTTTTGATTTCCAACTCCGAATTCCGAATTCCGAACTCCGAATTCACAACCGTCCACCACGTGGATCTTCAGGTCCGCCTCTTTCAGAATCTCACGGCTCTTTTCCATGCTGAGGGCGTCCAGCTCGTCGGTGGCCCGGTCGGCAATGCCTGCGGTATCCACCAGGCGGATTTCTCCGCCGGGCAAAAACAGCCGGACCTCCACGAAGTCCCGAGTGGTGCCGGGGACGCTGCTCACGAGGATACGGTCTTCGCCCAGGAGGGCGTTTACCAGGCTGGACTTGCCCGCGTTGGGGGCTCCGTAGAGCACTACCAGCGGGAGGCGGCTCAGGTTTTCCTTGCCGCGGAAACTCTGGAGGATTTCCGAAATCTTTTCGCCGATGGCCACAATCCTCTTGCGCCAGGAATCGTAATCCGGGTCGGCCTCCTCTTCGGCAAAGTCTACGTCCAGCTCCAGCCGGGCGGACATGTCCTTCACCTGTTCGTTCAATTCCTGAATCTTTTTCGAGAGCGTTCCCGAAAGCAGGCGGTGGGCGTTTTTCAGTTCTGCACGGTTCGCGCTGTGAATCACGTCGGCCACGGATTCCGCCTGGACCAGGTCCATCTTGCCGTTCAGAAAGGCCCTGCGGGTAAATTCACCAGGTTCTGCCAGACGAACGCCTTGTACCTTGCGGATGGCCTGAATCAGTTCCCGCACGATCAGCGGGTTTCCGTGGGGGTAAAGCTCTAGCGTGTCTTCGCCGGTATAGGAATTGGGTCCTTCGAAAAACAGGTAAAGCAAGCTATCGACGGTTTCGCCAGTTTTAGGGTCCCGGGCCGTTCCAAGACGTGCCTTGTGGCTTTCCAGTCGGGCCACAGCCCTTTCGCCGAACAGGGCCAGAACCACGTCACGCACCTGGGGGCCGCTTACGCGGATAGCCGCCACGGCGCTAACGCCTGCGGGAGTCATGGGAGCGACAATGGTTCTTTGGTCCATGCCGTTAAATATAAATTTTAGTTTTTATTATCTACCGCCCACCAGTTCCTGGGCCATCTTTTTCATGCCGTTGAAATCCCACTTGCCGCTTCCAAGCTTGGGCACGCTCTCTACGCAGAAAACGGAACCGGGGAGCATCAGGGGCGGGATTCCCGACTTGCGGAGCCTGCGGGAAATGTCTTCGGCATCGCCGCCCTTGACCAGCAGCACAATGCGTTCGCCCTTGACGGAGTCGGGAACGGCAGTGACGGCAAATTCAAGACCGTCGAGAACCTTGGTTTCGGCGATACGGAGTTCCACCGCCGTCAAAGAAATCATCTCGCCGCCCAGTTTCGCAAAGCGGCTGTAGCGCCCAAGAATCTGCACAAAGCCTTCGTCGGTAAGCACGCACTTATCGCCGGTCTTGTACCAGCGGCGGCCATCTTTTTCAATGATTACGGACGCAGTCTTTTCCCAGTCCTTCAGGTAGCCCTTCATGACCTGGGGGCCCGTAACCACGAGCATGCCTTCTTCGCCCTGAGGCAACACCTCGTTGGTTTCGGGGTTGATGATGGCGGCCACGGTTCCCGGAGGCGGAAGCCCGATGCTCGAGTGGTCGCTGCACTTTTCCATGGTCAAGAAGTCATCCAGCAATACGTTGGGCGCATTAATAGTAGCAAGGGGCGTGAGTTCCGTGCAGCCGTAACCTTCGTAAATGTCCTTGCCGAACTTGAGCTTGAAGGTTTCCCGCATTTCGGGGCGGAGCTTTTCGGCACCAGCGATGATATAGCGGAGAGAATCCAGACACATGGGGTGGACCCAGCGGTTGATGGCGATAGCCCGCAAGAATGTAGGAGTACCCATCATAATGGTCGTCTTGTACTGGGCACAAACCCGGGCGAGAGTCTTGATGTCGGTAGGGTCCGGGCAGAGCACCATGGGCACGCCATCCAGCAAGGGCATCATGAAGGTCATGGTGAAGCCAAAGGAATGGAACAGCGGGAGCAGCGCTGTCATCACGTCTGTACGGCAGAGTTTCACCACGTAGTCGCACTGCTGGGCGTTGGAAATCACGTTCTTGTGGGTCAGTTCCACTCCCTTCGGCGTACCTTCGGAACCGGAACTGAACAAAATAACGGCATCGTCTTCCAGGCGGGCGGAACTGAACCAGAGCCTGCGAAGGATTGCCGCAGGGCAAGTCAAAATGACAAGGGTCGCCACAAAACGGCCAAGTGCAGAAATCTTCCGTTCCTCTTCGTCCAAAAAGAGCATCTTGCACTTGTCCGCCAGCTGGGCGAAACCCGGATTCTTGCCGCAAAGTTTGTCATAAAAGGCGCGGGTCGTGACGACGGTAGAAAGTTCCGCCTTTTCCATACAGCCAAGAATGGTATCCACCGGGGCGGTATAGTTCAGGTTGACAGACGTCTTGCCCGCACCCAAGATGGAAATAATCCCGAGGGCGGCATCGCGGCTGGTGGGAATCATGAACCCTACGTTCTTATCGCCCTTCGCCATAGCCCGAATCTTGCAACCAAAGTAACGGCACAGGCGAATCATGCCAAAGCCGTTCACATGTCGGCCCGCAGGGTCTATGAGAATCGGGCGGAAGCGGCGCTTTTCCATAGCCTTGAACCAGAGCGGCACAATGCTTTCGGAATGGTCCATGGCCAGGTTCCAGATGTCCGCCGCCAGGAACTGCAGGTCGCTGCGGATTTTCTGTTCGGAAGCATCCGTCGGGAGCGGCCTCGAAAAACCCACGCTAATCACCCGGTTAAAGGATTGCGGCCGGTTCACGCTTTCAGAAGCGTGGCTGTAACGGCTTCCCCACAGGCCCTGTATGTAGAACGGCACAATCTGCGCGTCCGTTCCTTCAATGGCCTTGGAATAGTCCAGCGAAAACTTCGAGACAAAGGGCGTCTTGGAAACTTCGCCTTCTGGGAAAATCACCACCGCCTCGCCGTTCAGCAGGGCCTTGTGGATTTGCTCCATGGCGGGTGCCGGGTCCCGGCGGTTGATGCTAATCAGAAAATTTCCATGAAAGAACCAGCGCTGGTACCAGTCGGCAAAGGTGTTGCGGTTACTAGCAATGCGGAGCGGCCTGGGCGAAGACATCTGCAGCACCGCCCAGTCGATAAAACTGAAATGGGGGCCCACCAAAAGAAGTGGTCCCGATTCCGGAATGTTCTGCACGCCAATCACCTTCACCCGGTAACGGAACACAAAGGCAAAGGCAAAGCGGAGCGCCGCCCGCAAAAGTGTCATGGGGGTCTGCCGCAGGTTCATGATAAAGCACAGGGCGAGAATCACCGACAGAATCATGAAGCAATGGTCGATGGTCACCGGCGTAAAAATCAAAAGCAGGGTCTGCCCGCCCATAATCAGGGCCAAAAACGCCATCTGGATAGCGTTCGCCACCGCATGAATCCGCCCCGCCGTATCGGGCCTGGTAAAGCCCTGGATGACCGTCCGCAAAATCACATAGGCAGAACCCGCGCTCCAGCCAATCACGCCATACAGCACAGCCTCAAGCCAGTCGTTATTCACAAAGGGCAGCGAGAACATGGTCACGGCAGACACCGCCGCCGAAAAGGGAATCAGCCCGGTCTCCACGAACCCCTTTGACGCACGTCCGGCGCTCAGGGCGCCCGCCACGTAGCCCACGGTAGCGCTGAACATGGACACGGGAATCACCGCCGTATTCAGCATATCGTTCATGCGCTGGATAAGAATCAGGAAAATCTGGGTCACGCCCCAGAACGCCGAAAGCCCGAGAATCGAAAGCCGCACGATAGGGTGGCTCCAGGTGGCCGAAAATTCCCGCACCGGGGAACGCATTTTCAGGGAATCGTGGGACTCCCCCACCCGAATGCAGAACGCCGAAACGGTGGTCACCACCGAAAGCCCGAGATAAATCCAGAGGGTCAAATCGATACTCACCGGAGAATTCTCGTGGCCCGAAAGCCCCATGGCAAAAAATGCCGCTCCCGCAGTCCCCAGCACCGACAGCACCATGTACCAGGAATTGATTTTCACCAGGTCCTCAGCCGCCACCATCTCCTTCATGATACCCAATTTGGCGGGGCTCAGAATCGAAAGGAAAATCCCGTAAAGCAGCAAAAGCCCGTAGGCCACCCACTCGGCCCCAGCCACATAGCACACCACCACCGCAATCACCGAAGCCAGCATGCCCACCGACGACCAGGCCATCACGCGGCCCTTGCGGAAATGCCCCGCAAAGTAGCTCGCCGCAGGCATCATGAAAATGCTGGGCACGAAAATGGCGAACTGCAAAAGCATGCTTCGCCACCAGAACGCCGACCCTTCGAAAGAAAACGAAAGCCACCGTTGAAAGTGGACGAACAGCCCCATCTGCACAAAAATACTGCAAAAAACCAGAATGAAATAGGGCACCACGCTAGGGTAACGGCAAAGCTTCATAAGTCCTCAAAGATACCCAAATTTAGATTTATCCGCAGAATTAGGTAGCCCGCTAAATAGGGCAAAAATCTTACAATTTCCTCACACCTGGTTTTTGGACCGTCGAAGGCGGAAAGGTCATGCTAAGTACGGATTATGGCGACGGCAACCCACCAGAGGTTGAAGAAGATTCCAGCATGAGTTCCCCGATGTCCTGAACCAAGAGACCTGCAAAAAGATAAAGACAGAAATCTGCAAAGAGTAATAATCTTACGATAATCGCAGTCCGGCTGCGAGGCCGGACTTTTTTTAGGTCCAGCATTTATTTTCCGTGCCTTTCTTTCGGGAAATAATATATTTTACCTATAGAAACCTAAGGATAAACTTGTTTTGTCTATAGGAGTTTGGGCAGATGTTCGTTTCAAGAAAGACTTTCGGGGCGTTGACCGTCGCTGCCCTTGCCGCGGCCACTTCCGCCCTTGCGGCAAGTGCCGTGTTGCAGCCGCTGGACTACACCGACCAGCTGCAAACCTTCTACAACCCAGACCGGGGCTTTTACAGGCCCCAGGTAATTCACTTTCGGCCCGAAGCCATCGAAGTGGAGCCATACTACAAGAACCGCCTCATGCACCTGCGGGCAGAAATTTCCGCCTTCTCCAGCAACGCCGTCTGGGACGAAAGCGACCCGAATGCCCACGGCACCACCCAGGACCTGACCGAGGCCATGCTGAATTCTTTCCGTGCCTACCTGGACAAGATCCGTGCCACAAACTCCACCGTCATTGTCCGCTTCTCCTACGACCCCTGGTACAACGGCAAGGGCAACATGGAGCCCCCGCAGGAATGGATCCTGAAACACGTCAAGCAACTGAGCGCCGTTTTCAACGAATACAAAGACGTGATTACCTTCGTGGAGCAGGGCATGTATGGCCCCTTCGGAGAACAGCACACCAGCGCCATCAGTAACCCGCTTTACGTAGGCGAAGGACTTGCCACCCTCCTGCAGAATACCGACGACGACGTAGATGTAGGTCCGAGAAACCCTAGCGTTCTCGCCCGCGGGCTCGGTTTTAGCCCAACAACAGAAGTCAACGCCACTGGCGACACCACCGCCTGGAACTACAACGTCTCCTTCAATGTAAATCACCCCTATTTCAAGATGAAGGCAGACTCCCTGGGCAAGGACATCTACCGGGCGGGATTCTACAACGACTGCTACGTAGGTACCGAATACGACTACGGCACCTGGGGTGGCAACTGCAACAGCAGCGTCTGTCGCGAAGAAGGAGTGGCGTTTATGGAGAATTACGCCCATCACGTTCCCTACGGCGGCGAGGCCTGCTCCCCTCCCAGCGGGTATGCCAAAATCAATACCGCAAAATTCATTTCTTACGAAGCTTTCCGCACCCACACTTCTTACCTGAACTACGAACACACCTGGGCCCTGACAAAACCCGACGGTGGAGAATGGCGGCTAGAAGAATTCCACCCTCGGGACACCATCGACAAGGCCTACGAATCCTACACCGACGGTAACGGCGTATTGCAGAATTCCGCCTTCAAGTACATCGACGACCATCTGGGCTACCGCTATGTACTGCGCCGGTCAGCCATCATGGATTCCCTGGGGCCCGGCAGCCTGCTCCAGCTGGACATGAAAATCCAGAACGTGGGCTTTGGCAACATGACCAAGAAACGCCCTGTCACCGTCGTGCTCAGGAGCGTCACCGAATCCGCAGGCGATACCGTCTATGGCGCGCCGCTGGAACTCAAGCAGGCCGGGAACTTCGACCCGCAGGACATTCTCTGCCGAAAGGTTGTGCTGAAGTCGGCGTTTGATGCCAACGGGAACATCGCCGACTACAGCAACGTGCAGTCCGAAACTGTTTCCGACGGCATCAATGACGTGAAGGTGGCGGCCCAGCTCCCCGACACGCTCCCCGAAGGAAAGTACGCCGTCTACCTAAGAATTTCCCAATACGGGAACTGGCCCGCCGACTCTAACTACTCCGTAGTTCGCTTCGCCAACGACTCCGCCTACTACGACAAGGAGACAGGCGCAAACCTGGTAGGCAGTTTCGTACTGAGCAAAAAGGCTCCTGTGGTCAAGCCGCCGACCAGCAGCTCTTCTGCCGCACAACCAAAATCAAGCAGTAGCGGGAACGCAACGCCCATCTATCAGGCAAGAAACATTCCTGGCAAGACCATCCGTCTGGAAAATCACGGCCAAACCCTTACGGTCCAGAACGCCCGACGGGTGGAAATTTTCGACCTGATGGGACACAGGCTTATGGCACAGGATTTGCAGGGAACGACAACCATTTCCCTGAAAAACTTGCCAAGGACCTCGCTAATTATCAGGACACGCTAATCCCTAGATCCTAGCCTCTATCCCCTATTTAATCTCCCAGGTCGTGCCTTCCTTGCTGTCCTTGATGACCACGTTCATGGCGGCAAGTTCGTCGCGGATGCGGTCACTTTCGGCCCAGTTCTTGGCGGCACGGGCTTCCTTACGGGCGGCAATCAGCGCTTCAATCTTTGCGACATCCACGCCGTCGTTGGCGCCCTTCTTGGCGTATTCTTCGCGAGGCTGGTCGAGCTTCAGACCGAAAATCTGGTCGAAGTCGGCCACCAGGGCGGCCTTTTCGCCGTCATCGATATCGCTCTTGAGCATCGTGTTCATGATGCCCAGCGCACGCGGCATGTTCAAGTCGTCGCCGATAGCGTCCTTGAATTCCTGCTGGAAAGCCTTGGCTGCATCGCTCGTAATCGCGGTAGCCTTGCCAATCAGCGGG
>CAMKMX010000028.1 GCA_946414025.1 uncultured Fibrobacter sp. | reverse complement strand
TCCGCTGCTCCGCTCCATTCAGGCCCTGCAGAAGTCCGCCGATCGCCTCATGGGCATGTTCGGCGTAGCCCAGCAGAAGGTCACCGTCACTCTTGGTGCCGAACAGGAATACTTCCTCATTGACAAGCGTTTCTACTTGCAGCGCCCCGACCTGTACCAGGCCGGCCGCACGCTGTTCGGTGCAGCACCTGCAAAGCACCAGCAGATGGAAGACCATTACTTTGGTAGCATTCCTGCCCGCATCTTGAACTTCATGAACGACGTGGAAAAGGAACTCTGGAAGCTGGGCATTCCGGCCAAGACCCGCCACAACGAAGTCGCTCCGGCACAGTTCGAACTTGCCCCCATGTTCGAGGAAGTGAACCTCGCCTGCGACCACAACATGCAGATTATGGAGGTGCTCCGCCAGGTCGCCGACCGTCATGGCCTCGTGTGCCTGCTGCACGAAAAGCCGTTTGCCGGCATCAACGGCTCCGGCAAGCACAACAACTGGTCGGTGAACTACGGCAAGACGAACCTCTTGAACCCGGGCAAGGACCCGCACCAGAACGCCATCTTCCTCACTACGCTCTGCGCGGTGATTTACGCCGTCGATACTCACGCCGACCTGCTCCGCATGGCTGTTTCGGGCGCAGGCAACGACCACCGTCTCGGTGCAAACGAAGCGCCTCCGGCAATCATCTCCATGTACCTGGGCGACCAGCTTGCAGACGTCATCGACCAGCTCGAAAAGGGCGACCCGAAGTCCAGCAAGCAGGCTGGCGTCATGAAGCTCGGTTCCGACACGCTGCCGCCTCTCCCGCGCGACGCGACCGACCGTAACCGTACTTCGCCGTTCGCCTTCACCGGCAACAAGTTCGAATTCCGCGCTCCGGGCTCCAGCCAGAGCTGCTCCGAACCGAACGTCATCTTGAACACGATTGTTGCCGAAGCATTCGACATCATCGCCGACAAGCTCGAAAAGGTTCCGGCTGACAAGTTCCACGAAGAACTGCAGTCCTTGCTGCAGAAGATCGTGAAGGAACACAAGCGCGTTATCTTCAACGGCAACGGCTACACCGACGAATGGGTGGAAGAGGCAGCCAAGCGCGGCCTCCCCAACACCCGCACCACCATGGAAGCGCTCCAGGCCCTCAACAAGGCGGAAAACGTCGCCCTCTTCGAAAAGTACGGCGTGTTCAACAAGCGCGAACTGGAATCCCGTTACGAAGTGAACCTGGAAGAATACCACAAGAAGATCCACATCGAAGGCAAGATTTCCGACGACATCGCGAAGAATGTTATCTTGCCGCAGGTGCTCTGCGCCTACAGTGCGGCCCTCAAGACCAACGCCATGGCCAAGGAACAGGGCTTTGCAGCGGTGGATTCCTACGCCCAGGAACTCGGTGAAGGCTACAAGGCTCTCGCCTCTGCAATCGAGCGCATGGAAAAGGCTCTCGGCGAAAAGCATGAGAACATTCTCGAAGCGATGGCGGATCTCCGCGTGCAGGTGGACAAGCTCGAAAAGGTTATCCCCGACGAGAAGTGGCCCCTGCCGAAATATCGCGAGATGTTGTTTATATACTAACTCCCCTGTTGCTCAATAGACACACCAAGCGCCATCGGAGAAATCCGGTGGCGTTTTTTCTACCCTGCCTGACAATATGTTATCTTTTTCGGCATGCACTACACCCCTTACCGCGATTTACTGCTGAAACTTTTCCCCAACTACCTGAAGGTGCGGAAACTCCCCCTGAACGGTGGCATGAGTTGCCCGAACCTGGACGGCACCAAGGGTTTTGCCGGCTGCTCTTACTGCAACAACCGCAGTTTCAGTCCTGTCTTTGACCAGGCGGAGGTCGCCATCCAGGAACAGCTGGACAAGTTCGTGCCGCGGCTCCGGGAAAAGTACCCCAACGCAGGAATCCTCGCCTATCTGCAGCCCTACACCAACACCCATGCGCCTCTGGAAAAACTGCAGGGGATTATCGACCCGATTATCAAGCACAAGGAAATCGCAGGCCTTGCCATAGGCACCCGGCCGGACTGCCTGGAAGACGAAAAGATCGCCTACCTCGCGGAACTGAACCGCAAGAAGCCCATCATCGTAGAAATCGGGTTACAGACGGCCAACGACCTGACCCTTGCCGCCATCAACCGGAGGCACACCCTGGCCGAATGGACCGACGCCGTCAAGCGTTGCCAAAAGGCGGGACTTACCGTGACCACCCACGTAATCGTTGGGCTTCCGGGCGAAACTCTCATAGACTTCAAGCACACAGCCGAAGTGATTCGCGACATGAAACTTGCCGCCGTAAAAATCCACCCGTTGCATATCGTGACCGGAACAGTCATGGCCCAGGACTACATCGCGGGGCAGTTCAAGTTGCTGGAGTTCGAGGAATACTGCTACGCCGTGGCCGAGATGATCAAGATTATCGGGAAGGATACCGCCATCGAGCGGTTCAGCGGCGAAAGCCCCAGCGAGATGCTGATTGCCCCCAACTGGTGCGGCGAGCGGGACCGGATTATCGCCGAAGTAGAAAAGTTGCTGGATTAGTCTTTAGAATCAATTATAGACTTGGCATCTTCCACCTCGACGGTGCTGAGGGTAGCCGACAGCACCTGCTTGCCGCCTACGGTTGCAATACCGTCGAAAGTGACCGCCATGTCCATGCGCATAGTCTGCTTGACGCAGATTTCCACCACGTCACCGGGCTTGAACGCCGTCAGTTCGGCCTTGCAGTTGGAAACGCTCATGATAAAGCCTTCCTTGGGGCTCTTGCCGCAGGAGCGTCCGTGGATTCCGGAGAGGGCAGAAATGCTCTGGGCCATGTATTCAAAAGCCACGTAAGAAGGAACACCGCCCAGCTCTTCGCTGTAGAACATGCAGTCTGCGGAAATGTCCACCTGGGTCGTGATGGTGATTTCTTGCAGGTCAAAGCCCTGGATACGGTCCAGCAGGAGCATCTTGCCCTTGTGAGGTACCAGGGTGGAAATTTCGTCGCGGGTCTTGAATTCCATCTTGTCCATCTTACTTTTTCCCCAAGACTAAAGATACATTACAGCCGCCAAAGGCGAAGGAATTGCTGATGCAGTAACGCAGGCCAGGAACCGTCCTGCCGGGCTTCACCAGGTTCAGCGCCGGAAGTTCCGGGTCCATGGCGCCGTCGTACAGGTGAGCGGGCAGCGCCCCGTCGTGAGTCAAGGCCAGGCAGCAGAAGGCGGCCTCCAGGGCTCCTGCCGCCCCGAGGGTATGGCCCGTAATGGCCTTGGTGGAACTTGCAGGAACATTTTCGCCAAAAATTCGGTTTACCGCACGGGATTCCATGGCGTCGTTCAGCTTGGTGCCTGTACCGTGAAGGTTGATGTAGCCGATGTCGGAGGCGTCAAGGCCCGCATCGGCAAGAGCGGCAGACATGGCAAGGTATGCCCCTTCCCCGTCGGCGCGGGGAGCGGTAATGTGGTCGGCGTCGGCACTTTCGCCAAAGCCCAGCACCTGCAAGCCTTCGTAGCCGGGGCGGCACAGGTCCGGGCAGCTTTCCCGGGTCACCACGAAGTAGGCCGCAGCATCGCCCAGAGTCAGGCCCGAACGGTTCGCGCTAAAAGGATTGGTGGGCCTGTCGGACATTGCTTCCAAGGAGGCAAAGCCGAGAATCACAGAAAGGGAAGCAATGTCCACGCCGCCAACGATGGCGGCGTCGCAAGTGCCAGCGTAAATGTTGTTCCGGGCCGACACAAAAGCGCTGGCACTTGACGCACAGGCCGTAGAATGGACCTGGCACATTCCCGTGATGCCGAAACGTTCCGCAATGTAGCGGGCCGGAAATTCTGCACACTGGTATTCCAGCTTGTAGCCCTCGGGAAACTTGCCCGTTTCCTTGAAGCACTTGAGAGCGGCAAGAGACGATTCCGAGCCGTTGTCGCAGGAGCCTATGAAGAGGCCCACCCTGTCGTGGCCGAACTTTTCCACCGCATGCCGCACGGTATCGTCCATCTGGTCCAGGGCCGCACGGCTCAGGCGGTTCACCCGGTTGTCAAATTCGGCGTTCTCCACCCGCGGAAGCATGTCCGGCTCGATAGTGGCCGCTGGCCGCATGACTCCGGCCACGTCGTGCATGGTAAAAACACCCCGCTCCCCGCGGGTAAGCTTTTCAAAAACGTTTTCCTTGTCACCACCCCAAATGCAGTGAAGACCGAAATCATTGACATAAAGCGGACGGTTCATTGCACCTCTCCCAAGGTGATGTGGTAACTGTAATGGCGCAGGCTGTTGACCAGCGTTATCTCTTTACCCTTGCGCTGGGCGGTAAGTACTAGAGTATTTCCATCCTTCAATGTCCGCACAAAATCATGTGCAGTCCCGCGGGCCTCTTCAAAAGCAAAACCTGCCGCCTCAAAATTCTTTTTCAGAGCATCGTAAGGATAAAAGCACACCTGGAAATCCGCAAGCACATATTCCGCCTTCATCTTTTCCACATCCATCACGGAACTTTCAAAATGCAGGGAATCCTTACCATAGGTGATTTCGGCAATGGTGGTACCGAACCCGCTAAACAGCATAATGGAAAGAACGCTATCGTTGGCCCTGACCCAGGAATCCCCCTCGAAGGACTTCAGGGAACCGTCCTGCTGGGTGAATTCCCCACGCAGATGCTGGGGCATGTCCAACTTTTCGGTCATGGCCGTCGTGGGGAGCAGTGCCACGGAACGGGCATCCGAATAATACACAGGGGCGGTTCCGGGTTTTACGTTGGAGCGGCTGCAGCCCACCAGCAGCAAGGCACACGCCAGCAGCCCCAACAAGTGGCGTATCTTGCAACCAGGGGATTTGAAACTACCGGCCATCTTCAAAATCAGGGTTCCGCCTCCAGGGCCGCACGGACCTGATCCACAAAGCAGGGCGGGCACACCATCAGGGACTCCAGCGTCTGCATGTTCACGGCCATCTGCATGCTTTCGGCCTTGCAAAGAAGCGTGCCCGATTCGGCATCGAAGAACTTGTACGAAAGCTTGAGGCACACCTCGTATTCTTCCAGGGTCACCTCGGCGCGAATCCGCTGCATAAAGACCATAGGGCGCAAGTAACGCACGTGCATATCTACCACGGGCCAGGCAAAACCGCTCTTTTCCATGGCATAGTAGTCGTACTTGATCTTGGTGAGCAAGGCACAGCGGGCCATTTCCATGTACTTCACGTAATTGCCGTGCCAGGCCACCTTCATGGAATCCACGTCGTAGAATTCCACCTGGAATTCCACCGTCGCCTTCAGTTTTTTTTGTGCCATGGCGGGCCCCCGCTATACCGCGTAATGCTTTTGACGAATCAGTTCAAGAGTCTTGCGCAGGTCGCCTTCCAGCTGGCGGTCGCAGGTCAGGGGCTTGAAATGCTCAAAGACCTGTTCCAGAGTCTTGTGCACGCCATCCAAGCGTTTGGAATCCACCTCGCCCCGTTCCAAGCGGAAATGCAGGGCCTGGGAGGCGGCCAAAAGCACGGCGGCAGCCACCTGTTCAGTCAGTTCAATCACCCGGATGCAGTCGCGGGAAGCGATAGTGCCCATGCTTACCTTGTCCTGGTTGTGGCATTCGGTAGAGCGGCTAAAGACGCTCATGGGCATGGTATTGTGGAGGGCTTCTGCCGTCCAGGCCGAAACGCCAATCTGCACTGCCTTGAAACCGTGGTTGATGGAGAATTCCCCATTACTACCGGACAGGTTGGGCGGCAGGTTGCGGTTGAACTTGATATCCACGATAGTGGCCAGCTGACGGTCCAGAAGGTCGGCCAGGTTCGCCACGATGTTCTTGAGGGTATCCATGGCAAGGCAGATATGACCGCCGTAGAAATGACCGCCGTGGAAAATATTCTTGGTTTCGGGGTCCACGATGGGGTTGTCGTTGGCGCTGTTCATCTCGATTTCGATGAGCTGGCGGAGCAGGGGTTCGGAATCGTAGAACACGCCCACCACGTGGGGTGCGCAGCGCAGGGAATAAGGGTCCTGGATCTTTTCGGGAACAATGTTCTTTTCCACTTCCAGGTTCAGGGCATCGCGCATCTTCTTGGCGGCGGTCACCAAGCCCGGATGGGGCTTTACGGCAAAGAGCCTTTCGTAGAAATGGTAGGCGTTACCCTTCATGGCGATGGTGTTCATGGCCGTAATGCGGCAACTCAGGTCAGAAAGGTATTCGGCCCGGCTAAAGGCCATGCAGGCCACGGCATTCATCACGGCCGTTCCGTTCATGATGGCAATGGCTTCCTTGGGACGGAAACGGTGGGGCGTAATGCCCAGTTCCTTCATCACATCCATCGACGGACGGCGTTCGCCCTTGTACAGCACATCCCGCTCGCCAATGACGGCCCCGGCCAGGTAAGAAAGCGGCGTCAGGTCGCCACTGGCCCCTACAGAACCTTCTTGCGGAATCAGCGGCAAAATGTCGTTCTGCAAAAAGTCCATAATAATCTTCAGCAGGGCGTAGCTCACACCGGAAAAGCCCTGAGCCAGCGTGTTCAGGCGCACCGCCATGATGGCGCGGGTAGTCTCTTCGTCAAAGTAGGCGCCAAGACCGCAGCCGTGGAAACGGGTCAGGTTTACCGGCAGGTCGTAATAATGGTCAGGCGGCACCACTTGGGTGCAGGAATCGCCGTAACCCGTGGTCACGCCGTAAATGCCGCCGTGCTTTGCCAGGGCCTCGTCCAAGAATTCAGCACCGGCGTTGATTTTCTTCTGGAACTCGGGAGAGCTCTCCAATTCTACGGAAACCTTGCGTTTTGCGATGGCCACCACCTGTTCGATGGTGAGCTTTCCACTTCCAATTACGACCTTGTCCATTTCAACAGTCCTTTAAAAATTTTTGTGCCAGAAATTATAGAAATTATACCACTGGTAAGGGTGACGCAGGCAATGCTTTTCGAGCATTCCCACGTATTCTTGTACCAGAGCCGCCACACGGGCTAAGCGCTCCTTGCGGCTGCAGTCAAAAGAAGTCTTGGCCCGCACGATATGCATCTCGTAAGAAGAACGGATATCAAAGTCCTTCTTGCGGATAGCAAAGGCAAAATAAATCGGGGCATTCAAGATGCTGGCCAACGTAAAAGCCCCTTCCGGAAAATTGGCGGTCTCCCCCAGGAACTTCATCTCTACATTGCGGTCGGTAGAGTTGGCCGAGGTGCGGTCCCCGGCAATCACCACCAGGTCGCCAGAAGCAATCCAGTCCTTCATCCCTACGGCGCTATCTACGCCTATCTTGTTGGCGTCCACCACCGTATTCATCAGGTCCGGATTCAGCTCGTACAGGAGGGCATTGAACTTGGATGTTCCCGAAAAATCCACCACCGGGTGCACCGTAAACTGTCTGTGGGTATGAATCTTGCCATACCCCGTAAGGGAGCGCAACATTTCCATGTTCCCCAGGTGCGAACAAATTAAAAAAGCACCTTCCCCACGGTCCAGCTGTTCCACCAGCATGTCCAGGTCATCACCCTGGGTTTCCACGTTCTTAAGGGGAATCACGCCCCGCCATCCCAAAAGCTTTTCTATCATGGAAAGGGCAAAAGAAAGCACATGCCTGTAGGTGGCAAAGGGCGGAACGTTCCGGCCCTGCAAGGCGTAGAGCCGTTTCAGGTAGGCCTTGGACCGAGCCCGCACAGGGGCCGCCCCAAGCCAAAAGAAAAAGCACACCACGGCCACCAGAAATTCCACCACCGGGAGCGGCAGGTGGCAGGTAATCCACAGCATAAAGCGGAAATGCCAAAGGCTTCCGCCCACTTCTTTCAGTTCAAACCAGTTTTGATTTTCGGCACTCATTTCTTTTTCGCCAAGCGGCGGGCCAAAAGCATGGGCAGGCGCAGGAGCATTCCCACACAGAGCTTGGTGTGTGTCCAGGAAATTTCAACATTGCTCCCGAAAACCCTGAAATTCGAAACACCGTCTTCGGGGTAAGTGACCTTAATGGGGTAAAAGCGCATCTTGACTCCCGCCCAAGAAAGACGGACCAAAATCTCGATGTCGAAACCCATGCGGTAGCTGGTCACTTTCTTTGCCACAGGCATCGTGGACTTTACCGGATAAATCCGGAAACCACACATGGAATCGGGAATGTCCTTCGAAAGCGTCTCGATGGCCACCCAGAAGTTGGTAATTTTCCGGCCCTGTTCCCGGGACTTGGGCACGCTGCCGTCGTACTGCGGTAGCCCCGCAATCAAATCCTCCGGATGCTTGCGGGCGGCCTTCAAAAAGAAGGGGATAGCGTCGGCATCGTGCTGGCCGTCGGCATCCATCTGCAGGGCGTGAGTAAAACCAAGCTCGTGGGCCTTTTCAAGCCCGCTTATCACGGCCGCGCCCTTGCCACCGTTCTGGGCACGGGTCACGAGCACCGTATTCGGCACTTCACTGGCCACAGCCTCCAAGATGGCATGACCCTCGGGAGCATTGCCGTCATCTACCAAAATAACCGAAAGTCCCTGGGCCGAAAGGCTTTCCGCCACCTTGCGGGTGGTAGATTCGTGCCTATACACGGGCACGATAGCGCAAAATTTTAAGTCGGCCAATTCTCTCATGTTTCCGCCTGCATGACTAAGGTTCCCGTAGAAAGCATACGACCTGCATCGTTCGTGTAAGTGAACAGCACCTTGTTAGTCTCGGCCTTGAAAGTCATCTCCAGGTTGGTTACCGCGTCGGGCAACACCGGGTAGCTGAACTTGGTCCGCTGGATTCTCTGTACCGCCCGGGGCGTATCCAGCAGGGCGTGGGCCAGCAGGGCCACCATGTCCACCTGGGCTACGGCAGGCAGCAGCTTGAAGGCCGGAAAGTGCCCGTCGTAAAAGTCGCTGTCTGCAGGGAACACCAGTTTGAGCGAAAGGGCGCCCGGTTCCTTGTGCATTTTCAGAATCCTGAAATTCTTGGATTCGGGGAGACCGAACAGGGCCTGGATATCGCGCATCTTGATTTTTCCTTGGGTATCCTGGGGCAGTTCTTCCAGGTAGCGCCATTTCTTGGGCGTCACCGTGTTTTCCAGGAACTGGTTCAGGTGAGCCTTGAAGAAATTGTTTATCTCCAGCTTGGGCTGGTCCTTGAACCGCGCCACCCCATCGGCATTCAGCACGATGGCGGCGGCCAGGTACTGCCGCTTGCCCACCATGGGCACCACACGAACATCCTGCACCAGGCCCGTCTGCTTCAGGCGGTTTTCCACCTCCGGCAGGGAAATGCGCTTTTCCTCAATTTTTACGATGGAATCGGCACGGCCCTTCAACAGGAACCGTCCGTCGTCGTAGATTTCCACCAGGTCGCCGGTGGTAAAACCTTCGGGCTCCAGAATGTAGCTGGACTTCACATTCAGGCAGTCGTTTTCGCCGATGCTCATCTTGCAGACCTCGAAGGGCGTCCAGATGGGGCCGTTCTTGGACTGTCGATAGGCGATTCCGCCTGTTTCTGTACTGCCGTAGATTTCGGTGGTCCAGTAGCCCGTAATGCCTTCGCACTTGCGGGCCACTTCCTCTGGCAGGGGACCGCCCGACGAATAGATGATGGGCGTCGTCTTAAACGCGATGGGCCCTTCGGCATCGGCGGCGAGGCGTTTCAGGTAGGCCGGGCTGGAGGCAATCACAGCCGCCTCCCCTGCAATGCTTGCAAGTTCGCTGGGGTAGTCGATGCGGTGCCTGCGGTAAGGCAGCCCCGTAGCCGTGGGGAGCAGCACCGTAAACAGAAGGCCGTAAATGTGGTGGTGGTTCACCGTGCTATAGACCTTGCGGTTCACCCAGTCGTCGCCAAAGACCTTCACCAGCTCGAAAAGTTCGTTCTCGAACTGGCAGAACATCTTGGGGACCATCTTGGGCTCGCCGGTAGTGCCGGAGGTGTACATCACCATGGGGGCGCTGTCCTTGTCGAAGGTATTCCAGCGACCGTCGGATTCCGTGTTCTGCAAGACATCCTGAATCAGGGTAGCGCCCGCAAAAGGCTCATCCGTCAAGAATCCATAGCCGGGCTTCTGGATTTCCTTGATGAATGCCTCTTGCCGGTTCGCCGTCACCAGCGCCTTGCGGCCTCCCTGGAGCATGGCCAGCAGGCCAACCATAAAGTAGTAGGAATCCTCGCAGTGCAAAATCCAGGGGGCGTTTTCACGTTCTTCCAGATAGCGCCGGACCTTGGAAACGTCGTCGGTGAAGTCGGCCCAGGTGCGTACGGAGTCACCGTCAAAACAGACCACCATGCCGGCCGGGCGGGAATCCCGCTGAAGCTTACACACGGGAATATAGGAATGCATCTTTTTCTGCATCATTTTACGAACCATGAATTCTACGGCAAAAAATATACCGATTAAAATATAGGAGATTAGGCCGTTGTACAGCGACCAGATTTTCTCATCGCCTACAAAAACTGTAAAAGACGCCACCACGGCGTTGAACACGAAAAAAAAGCACCAGGCGAGAGTCACCCGGTCGCAGTACCGCTCCACGAAGGCACGTTCCGGCGAGGCCTGCAGACGCCGGTCGCCGAGGCAGGCCATGCGGAAGGCGAAGCTAGGCTTTTTCCAGAGGGAAATCCCGAAAAAGGCCAAGAGCGAGAGGCTCACCAGCACGGGGTAAAACTCCAGGAACAAGAGGCTGTCCGCAAAAAACGAGACGCCCCCGCAGGCGAGCATCAACACCACCAGGGCGTAGTCCTTGAGGCCGTTTGCCGCGCTTTCCCTACCAGCTATAGATGCGCCGGTCGAAACCGCGCCGTTCCCTTGAACTGTGCCGGCCCCACCGGCCGCGTTCCTGCGGCCCTGGGTCGTGTTGAAGAACAGCACAAAGGCAAGGCCTATGAGCAAGAGGCTCAGGCGTCGGGGCGAGATATCCCAAAACACCAGTCCGCAAAAGACCAGCGCCGGGTAGAGTACCGAAAGTGCGGCAAAGATGACCTTTCCCGCCACGGATTTCATTACTTGGATTCCGTTTCGTGGATCAGGCCGTAGATGGCGTCCACCACGTCTTGCAGGGTGCGCACGGCCTTGAACACTTCGGGGTCGATATTGCGGGGCAGCATGGACTTGAGCTTCACGATCAGGTCCACGGCGTCGATGCTGTCCAGTTCCAAATCTTCGTAAAGCCTAGCCTCGGGAACAAGCTTGGAGGCGTCCATGTCGAATTCCTCGACCAGGGCGTTCTTGATTCTGTCGAAAATTTCCTGTTTTTCCATGTTCAGTCCTTTATCAGCTAGGGGAGTTGGCAGAAATGTAGGCGGCCAGGGCGTTGACGGAGGCAAAGTGCTTCTTGGTCTCTTCGTTCACGGTAGAGAAAGAAACGCCGAAGTTCTCCTTGATGGCAATCCCCAGTTCCAGGGCATCGATACTGTCGAGCCCAAGGCTGCGGTCGCCTTCCCCGAAAAGGGGCGCGTCGTCGTAAATATCTTCCGGAGTGATATCTTCAAGTTCCAAGGACTTGATAATCACTTCTTTAATCTTCTGGTTCAAATCTGACATAAAATCTCCATTGTTCGGCGCAAATATAGCAATAATGGTTTAGGTCCTTGATAAAATCTACTCGTAAATTTCCATATAGGCGGTTTCTTCGTTCATGCCGGCCCGGACCATCTTTAGCCGTTCCGCCTTGGCATAGTAATACCAGATCATCCACTCCCCCGCCATATCGGTGCGCTTGGTCTTGATAACTACGGGTTTTTCTCCCTTATAGAAATCCTTCTTGCGAGGTATCACATGTTCAAATGGGCGATAAACGTGGACATCGTTGCCGGCCTTGCGCTCGATAAAGCCCTTGCCGTCCTTGCTCCAGGTGATATAAACCGTTCCGTTGTCATCCTTGACCTTTTCACAAGAATCAAACCCGCTGCTGCACCACAGGTACTTTTTGAACTTGAAGGACTGTTCCGGCATCACGAAGGTGTCCACACGCCGAGTATTTCCCTTGTATGTATTGTAGTTTCCCTCTAACTTGAAATTCCCAGAATTGTAATCTACACAACCCCGCTGTACAACCGTCACCTTGCGATTCAAGATGCTAATATCCAAGGCACAGCCTTCTTCCTTGTAAGAAAGCCTTCCGCCATTGGTAGATTCATCCATGGGAATGTCGCTCATCTCTATTTCTGCGCGGTCGCCCAGAGGTCCGTTCTGGATGGTCACTGTAAATTTGCCCGGATTGTTGGGTGATTTTTTCAGGAACAGACTTCCCGTAGCAGAAGCGTACTCGCCGCTCAAATCCATAGATTCCTGCTGAAAACGGGCCAGTTCCGAACGCCTGGCATAAACCTTTCCAATTTTACAATCGATGGGCACGAACTTGGGCGGCTCCTTCGGGTCTTCCATTACATATTTCACCACCTTCTTCTTCTTGACCTTGGTCTTAGGCTTGCCCTTTTTGTCCTTGACCACTTTGCCCTTTTTATCCTTCACCTGAACGGTTTCCTTAACCCAGGAGACCTTTTTTACCTTGACCTGGGGTATGGGCAGTTCCTTGATCCAGTCAGAACGGTTTAGTTCTCCCACGGGAGCATCTTCCCTGATTTTCCCCTTGACCATCTTGTAAACGGGCAATGTCTCCTGAGAAAAGGCGACAACTGCAAGCGTCAAAAACAGAAACACTAAAAATTTCTTCAAAACAAACCTCATTCGCCTATAACATAACATTTTTTTAAGAAAAACAGTTTTCACGAACCCCAAAGACCTAATTTTTTTCTAAAATTTTCGCATATTGAATAATGAAAGGAGATTCTTTTTCATGAAAAAAATGATTCTATTGTCATGCGTGCTGGCGGCATCCGTTTTTGCCGCTCCCGAAGCAGCACCAGCCGCCCAACAACCGGCAGCCCCGGCCGAACAGGCTGCACCGGCAACAGAAGCCGCCGCTCCTGCTGAACAGGCTGCTGCACCTGCCGAACAGGCCGCCGTCCCCGCCGAGGCCGCTCCTGCCGAACAGGCCGCCGCCCCTGCCGAGGCCGCTCCCGCCGAAGCTGCTCCTGCCGAACAGGCCGCAGCTCCGGCCGAGCAAGCCGCCCCTGTTGCAGAAGCCCCGGCCGCTGAAGCCGCTCCTGCCGACAGCGCTGCCGCCGCAGCCCCAGCCGAAGAAGTGGCCGCAGCCCCGGCTGATAGTGCAGCTGCACCTGCCGACACCGCCAAGGCCGCCGCTGTCGCCGAAGACGACACCACCGGCTTTGTTGCCGCTGCCGCCCCTACAAAAGAAGCCAAGGCTCCGGCCAAGAAAAAACGCAAAAAGAAAAAGATGATCGACAACGCCATGTTCGAAACCCAGAAGCTCTCCTTTGACGTGATGGCTGACTTCGAATTGGAAGCAGGCAAGGTCTTCTGGAACACCGAAGACGACGAAAATGGCGACAACCTGGAAACCTGGAACGGCGAAGCCAACTTTGCCATCTTGGCCGAAGGTGACGACTTCAAGGGCAAGTTGGGAATCTCCCTGCACCCCGGTGACCTGGACAAGTCCATTGACGACTACGAGACCAAGCGTCAAAAGCGGGAAAAAATCCGCAACGACGAATACAACGAAGTCAGCGATTACTTTGAACTCGACGAAGCCTGGGCCTACCAGGAAACTGAACACCTGAGCTTCAAGGTCGGTCGTTGGGACAACACCGACAAGAACGGCGACTATTTCGGTGGCTACATCGATGGCTACCTGGCCGGATTCATGTCCACCCAACGTTCCGAAAACCAGCTGCAGTTCGGTTTCAGCCCCACTGAAAACATGGACTTCTTCGTTTCTCTCATCAGCACGGCCCCCCACCTGAACAAAGGTGACATCCGTGCCGCATTCAACTTCCACGGTCTGGAAGGCCTCAGCGACTTGA
Organism: uncultured Fibrobacter sp.; assembly: GCA_946414025.1. Lineage (GTDB taxonomy): Bacteria > Fibrobacterota > Fibrobacteria > Fibrobacterales > Fibrobacteraceae > Fibrobacter. The sequence goes on along the minus strand of CAMKMX010000028.1, from coordinate 27,244 downwards.
ACGTGCAGTTGGCCTACCGTGCCAACGTGTTCGACGTGGTCTATGACGCCGATGCCGAAATCAAGCACAACGCTTCTTTGAAGGCCAACCTGCCTATCATCCGCAAGACGATGAACATCTTCGCCGAAGCGGCCCTTTTGAACATCGACCCCAACGAAGACATGGTGATTCCCGTAACTGGCGGTTTTGCCTTCTTCACACCGGTGGTGGACCGCATCATTCTGGAAGCGGAATACGTGGGCGACCGTCACGAACACCCGGAATACCAGAGCTTCAAGACCAAGAACGTAAAGGATGTTCTCGGCGCCCTCTACCTGGAAAAGGCCTTCACGGACCGTTTCAGCCTGTCCGCCGGCTTCCACAGCTACGGCAGCTCTCGTGACTTCATGCTCTCCGGCAACTTGGTTGGCCGTATAAACTAGGACAACCTTTTTCTACAAGAAAGTCCCGCGGAATTCCGCAGGACTTTTTTTCATTTAGGAACTATTGAATCCAAATCTCAAATTCCGAAATCCAAGCTCCGAAATCCGAACTCCGAATTCTGAATTATTAAACGCCCTTTCGGTCCAGGTCCAGCAGCAAGGACTGGAGGCTGTCTTCTACCGAGGCGCGGAAATCCGCAGAACCGAGACTGCAGCTGGCCACCACGTCGCTTCCTTTGCAAATACGGATAACCGCAAAACCACCCTCTTCAGAAAAAGAAACAGAAAGCCCTTTCTTCAAAACCTTTTCAATCAGGTCGCGCATATAATCTCCTTTTGGCAGCCGCCTGGCGGCTCTTGGGGTTCAAACTTGTTTCCGGCGGATGCCGTAGTCATAAACTAGGCTTTTTTTTCTAAAAAAACAAGCATTTTTTGATTTTTGTTGAAATTCTTTTTATTTTGGTTCAAAAAACAGGTCCAAATGCCCCATAAACAGCTCTACGACAGCCATATCCACATCACAAGACTTCCCCATCCAAGGGAACTCGCCCAGGAACTGGACCGAATAGGCTACGCCTACACCGCCGTCGCCTGCGAACCCGGAGAATGGGAAACCTTGTGGGAACTGTGGCAGGATTTGGATCTGAAAAACAAGGGGGGCAACCTGGCCTTCGGAATCCACCCTATGGCAATTGCCCAGGCGACAGAACCGCACAAGGCAGAGCTCCGCCGCATTCTGGAACAGGATAGCGGTTTCATGGTAGGCGAAGCGGGTCTAGACCGCAGGTTCCCGGAATACGGTGCGGGCGAGTTGCAGGAGCAGTGTTTTACTTTCCAAGCAGAGCTGGCTCTTGAATTGAAGCGGGATTTGCAAATCCATTGCGTCGGCGACTATGGACGTGCCATCGCCCTGTTGAAACAGGCGGGTTTCGGAAAGACTAAAGAAGGCCCGCGGCCCATTTTCCACCGGTTCGGCGGCGATGCCGGCACTGCCCGTCAAATCCTGGAGATGGGCGGTCTCCTTTCGGTCCATGCCAGCACCCTCACCAAGAAGTCTTCGCGAATGGCCGTGGCGGAGTTTCCGAAAGAAGTTCTGCTGTTCGAGACCGACGCCGACGAAAGTTTTGTAGGGAAATTTTTCAGCGAGGGCAAGCCCAGCACCGGAGACATCGCCCAGAAATTGTTATCAGAGCTTCGGGATGTCCGCGAAGCTGCGGAAAATCTCTAGAATTTTCCCGGCCAGAACTTCGGCCGGAGCGGCTCCCAATTCAAAGACAGCCTGCAGGGGCGTTGCCCCGAGGTAACGCATGGGGCAAGTGCAGCGGCCCGAAATCTCGCCCAGTATGCGGGTATCTGGTGGAGGGAATTCCGTAAAGGTCGCCACCAGGATTCCCTTACGCTGTTGCAGCCCCTGAATGCGTAGCCCGCCTGCGATAAGACCAATTTCGGTTACCTTCATGAGCATCTGGGCAGGCACGGGCACCGGACCAAAGCGGTCTTCCAGTTCCTGGGAAATACTTTCCACCTCGGCCCGGGAGGCAATGCGGGCGATCCTCTGGTACAGGGAAATTCTCGTAAGGCCATCCTGAATGTAGTCCTCGGGCAAGTAGGCGTCCACGCCGATTTCCACACGGGGCTGAATAGGCTTGTCCGTAGGGCCACCCCGCAACTCCTCCACCGCTTCCTTGACCAGCCGAATATACGTCTCGAATCCCACCTCGGCGATAAAGCCGTGCTGCTCCTGCCCCAGGAGGTTTCCTGCGCCGCGGATTTCCAAGTCCCGCATGGCCAGCTGGTAGCCGCTCCCCAGGTCGGTGTACTGCTCCAGAGCTTTTAGGCGGCGCATGGATTCCGGAGAAATTTCCGACTTGGCGGGAATCACCAAGAAAGCCTTGGCCAGCACATCGCTACGGCCTACGCGGCCTCGCATCTGGTAAAGCTGGCTGATGCCGAAATGATGGGCGTTGTTGATGATAATCGTGTTGGCGTTGGGCACATCCAGACCCGACTCGATAATGCTGGTGCTCACCAGCACGTCGAATTCCTTGGAAAGGAAGGCGTTCATGACGCGCTCCAAATCCCGGTCTTCCATCTGGCCGTGGGCCACCGCCACGCGGGCCTCCGGCACCCAGGCTTCCACTTCTTCGGCCAGCTGGTTGATACTCTGCACACGGTCGTTCACCACGAACACCTGGCCTCCGCGGGCAAGTTCATCCTTCACCGCTTCTGCAAGAATCACGTCGTCCCGCTTCAAAAGCTTGGTCTCTACAGGCAAGCGGTTGATGGGCGGCGTATTGATGAGGGAGATGTCCCGAACGCCGGTCATGCTCAAGTGCAAGGAACGGGGGATTGGCGTGGCGCTCATGCTGAGGGTATCCACCGACAGGCGGAACTCCCTGAGCTTTTCCTTCTGCTTCACGCCGAATTTCTGTTCTTCATCTACGATGAGCAGGCCCAAGTCCTTGAAGTGATTCTTCTCGCTGAGCAGGGAATGGGTCCCTACCACAATGTCCACCTTGCCCTCGGAAAGCCCGTTAAAGACTTCCCGTTTTTCCTTGGGCGTGCGGTAGCGGTTCACCAGGGCGATGTTCACCGGGAAGGCGGCAAAGCGTTCCTTGAAATTCTCGTAATGCTGGGCAGCAAGAATCGTCGTGGGCACAAGGATAGCCACCTGCTTCTTGGCGCAGACGCACTTGAAGGCCGCACGCATGGCCACTTCTGTTTTGCCGAATCCCACATCGCCGCAGACCAGACGGTCCATAGGCCGCCTGCTTTCCATGTCCCGCTTGATATCTTCGGTAGCCTTCACCTGGTCCGGCGTAGGCTCGTATTCGAAGGCGTCTTCGAACTCCTGCTGGAGCTTTCCGTCGGGCGGGAAACCGAAACCTTCCACCAGTTCGCGGCGGGCGTACAGTTCCACAAGTTCCCGGGCAATCTGCACCACCTTCTTCTGGACCCGCTTCTTGACGGTATCCCAGTTCTTGCCTCCCAACTTGTCCAACTTGGGAGGTTCCTCTTCGGAAACATCCAGGCGGTCAATCTTCTGCAGGTCCGAGACGGGGAACTTGAGACGGTCTCCGCCGCTGTATTCCAGCAAGGCGCAGTCCACCATGCCGCCGTTGACTTCTACACGGACAAGCCCAAGGTAACGGCCCACACCGTGGTCTTCGTGAGCCACGTAATCCCCGCGGTTCAGGGACTCCACCATCAGGGCTGAGGCGACCGAACCCGCAATCTGGCGCTTGCGAGCCTTGCCTGCATGACGGTTGAAAATGCGGGTCTCCGTAAGGAACGCCACCTTTTCGTCGGTAAGCCAGAAGCCTTCCGTCAGGTTCCCTACAAAGTAATCTTCTACGGGGAGTCCTTCCAGCACGTGCCGGAGTCTTGCAAGAGCTCTAGGCGTAGGGGCCACCACGTAAACTTCGCCGCCCGTAGCCGCAAATTCCTCGATCTGCTTCGCCACGGCGTCGGTTCCCGTGCTGGAGAAATCCTGAGGGGTTGCAGAGATCTTGTACCAGCTGTTGGACTGAGCCTCTACCCGCGTAAGGTCCAGGCTTGCCTTGCCCGGGAACTGTCTGGAAATATCGCCGAATTTCCACCAGATTTTCTCCGGCGATTCCGTATCGGGGCGAGCCGTTTTCAGTTCGCCGAACAGGTCTTCAAAATGCAGGTACTGCCTAGACGCCGTCTCCGCCAGGGAGGAAAGTTCTTCGAACACCAGGGAACAGCGGGGCAGGTAATCCAACAGGCTGGAATTCAATTCCTGGTAGCGGGAGCGTTGCCACCAGAGGCCGGAAATATCAGCGTCAATCTTGGAGGATTCCTGCAAAGGCAGGGTGAACTCTCCCATGGGGAACAGTTCAATGCGGTCCATCCTTTCGATAGAACGCTGGGTAAAAATGTCAAAGGTACGGATGGACTCGATTTCGTCGCCGAAGAATTCGATACGGACTGGGTGCGGGTACAAGAAGCAGTTCACATCTACAATGCATCCGCGAATAGAAAACTCCCCCACGCTGCTCACCACGGGCTGTTCTACAAAGCCATGGTCCAAGAACCAGGGCCGGAGCGCAGAGGGTTCCACCATGTCGCCCACCTTCAAGGACCGGATGTTCTTCTGGAGCGTCCCCGGAGCGGGCAGGCGCATGAGCAGGGCATCCAGGGAGCAGACCGCCACCAAGGGCTTTTCCGGATTCCCGGCGTCCTTGAAAAAACGGAGCCGTTCTTCTAGAACTCCTTCAAAAGGGACCTTCTGTTCGTAAGGCTTTAGCCCGATGGACGGGAAAAACCGCACAAAGTCCTCGCCCACGAGGCTCTGCAAATTTTCCATCCAGACTTCGGCTGACTTGAAATCTTTGGCTACCACCAAGATGTTGCCCGGATCCGTAAAGAATCGCCTGGCCACCATCATGGCGGCCATAGGGACCGTGGCACCGTTTACATGGACGGCTTCATCCCCAGCCTCCGCAAAGAGGTTCAGGGTCCGGGGGACCGGGTTCTGCAGGTATTCTTGGATGGAGTCCATGGGGTCTGCAAAAGTAGAAATTTTTTCTCCAGGATTCTGCTCACATTTAGTCGACGAGTCTCAACCAGATCGATTACTTTACAATTTTCATTGAACTTTGTATATTTGTCTCTCGAATCGGGGGTGATCTGGTTTGCTTCGAATAACGCTACTCGCATTATTCTCACCCTTCGGGCTTTTCGAGCTTACGCTCTCAAAGGCTTAAACGCTCCTTAAGGTCGCGTTTAATCGACAGGTCTCAACCAGATCACCCCCGGTGCAAGCACCGGGGGTGATCTGGTTTGCCTCACGTAACGCTACTCGCGTTATGCTCGCCCTTCGGGCCTTTCGCACACAGAGTGTGCTCAAGGGCCTAAATGCTCGCCTGCTCGCATTTAGTCGACAGGCCTGTCGCAACCAGATCTAAACTCGGGAATAAAAATACGGGGGTGATCTGGTTTCGACAGGGTCGCTGAAGTGTTAGTTGCAAGCCGAGGTCTCAGACGAGGGCACTCGTAAAAAAGTCTGAAAAAAAATAAGTGCTGACGAAAACTACGCACTCGCTGCCTAATTAGCGGCAACGCCGGGCCTCATTCCGCTCCCATCGGGATGTACGTCCGGACGCAATATGGGATAGGAATCTTCCATGCCTGGGGGCAGGTTCCGAGATTCACTAGGCTGGTCAAACTCTGCGCCGACCTTCTTGGGCGTGGACAAGACGAGACCTTAAATACGAAGGGAAAGCTTGTAGGAATGGACATGGACGTGATTTTGGACAGGGGTTCGACTCCCCTCACCTCCAGAAAATAAAAACCCACCTTGTGTGGGTTTTTATTTTCTGGAGTTTTTATATGACCGGATTGGCCCAATTCTTGCCAAGGCATTCTGGTCGGCCAATCCTCTCGCCTACACCACTGATTAATATCAGTGGTGTAGGCTCACGAAAAAGCAATATTGCTAGCCGTGTGGGTCTTTTTTATGGAGGTGAGGTTTTAACGACCGCTCGGACTAGAATCTAGCACCAAGTGCTGGGCTGGTCCTCGCTCCCACCTAAAGGTGGCCATGTCCACGTAAGTGCTAAAGCACTAAGTGGCCAAAGGTCGCAACCGCCCCAGTTTAATAACTGGGGCTTTGTTGCTCACGAAAAAGCAATATCGCTAGCCGTGTGGGTTTTTATTTTCTGGAGTTTTTACACGACCGGATTGGCCCAATTCTTGCCAAGGCATTCCGGTTGGCCAACCCTCTCGCAAACACGCCTCGTTAATACGAGGCGCTTTTTGCTCACAACGACCGCTCGGACTAGATGCCGAAAAACACCCTACTACTTCTTCTTGCTGTAATACTTGCCGTAGTAATGACCGTAATAATGGCCAGGCTCGTGCTCGCAATGGTTCATCACGAAGGCGCATGGCTTTTCGCTATAGCGCTTGAGACGACCAACTGCATCCTTGATAGAATCCATGGAATGCTTGCCATAGTGAAGGACAAGCAGGTTGAAGTCCACCAAACCGCAAATCAGTTCAGCGTCTGTCACCAGGTCCATAGGCGGAGTATCCACGATAACCACATCAAAATGCTGCTTGGCCAAATGGAGAAGCTGTTCAAAAGAACCTCCCCTCAGCATATCCGTAGGCGCAATGGTCGCATTTCCCGCACCCATGATGTAAAGATTTTCCACTTCGGCAATAGACACCGCTTCTTGCAAGTTACACTTACCGCACAGAGCATCGGCAAGACCATATTTCTTGCCACTGTGATGCACGCCTCGACGCATATCTGCATCTATAAGCAGGACCTTCTTGCCCGACATGGCGTAAAGGGTCGCAAGATTCAAGCTCACAAAGGACTTGCCAACGCCAGGAATCATGCCCGTAACCATCATCACCCGTTTGTCTTCCGTCACGGAGAAATCGATAGCCGTCTGCAAGGAACGGAGCGCTTCACAGGCGGGATTATCCGGGGATGTCTGGACCAAAGCCTTGTATTTCTTACCCCTGGCCAAGGATTTAACACCGTCCTTAAATTCGGGAATCTTGGCATAGACACTTGTATCTGTTTCTCTCTCGACTTCAAGAGAACTGCGAACGCCGTTTCTAAGCATACGCATCAGGAATACAAGCAAAACACCTAACATAAAACTTGCGGCAACAGAACAGACGAGAATATTAAACTTCTTGGGCTTGCTGGGTTTTGATTCCACCTGGGCAAAATCCACCACCCGTACGTTACCCACTTCGCCAGCACGAACCACGCGAAGCTGCTGGATATTGTTCAACATCGTTGTATAAAGGGCGTTGTTCACCTGAACTTCTTCTTGGAGGCGCATCACCTCTTGCTGAGTCAAGGGCATCTTCTCGGCCTTAATCTTCAGCTTCTGCAATTCCTTGCGAAGCTTGTCTATCTGCCGGTTCAGCGTAAGTACATTGGGGTGTTCGGCCTTGAACAGGCGCGTTGTCCTCTGGCGTTCCTGCTCCATTTGGAGAATCTGCTTCTGCAGGTCCACCTCCTTTTGCAAGTGCACCTGGGTTTCTCCGGTCATATCCACAGAACCAATCCGATGGCGGTAATCAGCAAGCACCTTTTCGGCGCTATCCAACTTGGCCTTGACTCCCGGCAGCTGTTCTTCCAAAAACTCCAGGGTCTTTTCAGCCTCGGCACTGCGCATTTCCACATTCTGACGCAGGTAAGTATTAGCCACGCTATTCAGGATTGATGCCGCCCTGTCCGGAAAACGGTGGGAATAAGACACCGCAATAATTCCCGACTTCTTGCCTTTCTCGACAACTTTCAAGCCTTTAGCAAGTGCACGAACCGCCGACAAGGGGTTCGACTGCGAAAGCACAAAGACCTTCCCTTCTTGCGCATGCAAGAAACTCACCCGTATGGCAAGAGTGTCACCTGCATAGGGGGCCTTTATCATATCGCCCACGGTTCCCTCTACAAGGGCTGACCCCTCGGGAGAGACCACCATATAAGAGCCTGGTCCTGTCGCTACAGCGCGCCACGAGCCTTCACGAGCCATTTCAGGAATATAGAGGTATTCCAAATCCATACGGCCTTCCCGATGCAAAAGCCGGTCCATACGGCCAACCGGAGACGCCTTGAAACAAAGGTGTTCATCCTCTACCACATTAGAAAGGACCATGCGGCTCTTAATCAATTCTATTTCGGCATCTGCGGGGCTCGCCACATCCAGTAGGGCTCCCATCTCACCCATAGCCTTGCTGGTCTTGTTGCCCTTTACGTCAATCTGCAACATGGCGTCACTTGTGTATTGAGGACGAATCCAGTTGCCTAACAGAACTCCCACGGCAGTTCCAATCACCATGAACAAAAGCAACAGGAATTTCTTTTTCCACAAGATACCCAAGGCTTCCATCAACGTGATGGTGTCCCCAGCCTGGGGAGCCTGGATCTGAGCGAGGCTAATCGTAGCCCTCTGTTCATTTTCAGTCATTCGAAAAACCGACCTTAAATTTTTTTACCAAGTATAGAAAAATACTAACCCCGGTATCCCTTTGGATTGTTCTTTTGCCAATTCCAGGCGTCCCGACACATTTCGTCGATACCGAACTGAGCTTTCCAACCCAATTCCCTATAAGCTTTTTCGGGGTTGCAATAGCAGGTGGCAATATCCCCTGCACGCCGGGGCTTGATGCTGTAGGGCACTTTCACCCCGTTTACCCGTTCAAAGGCATGCACCACATCTAAAACGGAATACCCGTGCCCCGTTCCCAAATTATAGATGGCAAGTCCGCACTTGCGTTCAATGGCCTGCAGGGCACTTACATGGCCTGCCGCCAAATCACATACATGAATGTAATCGCGAACCCCCGTACCATCGGGGGTATCGTAATCATTGCCGAACACCCCCAGTTCCTTGCGAAGTCCCACCGCCGTCTGGGAAATATAAGGCATCAGATTATTGGGAATACCATTGGGGTCTTCTCCAATCAGACCACTGGGGTGTGCCCCTATGGGATTAAAATAACGCAGCAGCACCACGTTCCATTCGGAATCAGACTTCTGCAAGTCCATCAAGACCTGTTCCAACATGGACTTGGTCTGACCATATGGGTTGGTAATAGCGCCTTTTGGACAGTTCTCAGTAATAGGGATTTCCGCCGGATTGCCATAAACCGTAGCCGAGGACGAAAAGATGATGTTCTTGACACCGTTCTTTCGCATGGCGTCAAGCAATACGAAAGTGGCATTCATGTTGTTCTCGTAGTACTCCAGAGGCTTTTCTACAGACTCCCCCACTGCCTTGAGCCCGGCAAAATGAATGCAGGCATCGAATTTATTCTGCTTGAAAAGGGAGTCCATGGCAACGGCGTCGCGGACATCGGCCTTTACAAAAGGAATTTGCTCACCCACAATCCTTGAAACCCTGCGAAGGGATTCTTCGCAAGAATTGACCAAGTTATCCACAACCACGACGGAATGCCCCGCCTTGTAGAGTTCTATAATCGTGTGGCTACCGATATAGCCTGCACCGCCAGTTACAAGAATCTTCATAAAAAACCAACATGGTAGACTTGTGCCGCACAAACATAGAAATTTTGCCCCATGGGCCCTGAACTATTTTTGTAACTTTACGACCGATGCTCGGCAGAATCAACAAACTGGAATCTTTCGGCTCCGTAGATGGCCCTGGAGTCCGGTTCGTGGTGTTTACACAAGGTTGCCCCATGCGTTGCCTGTTCTGTCACAACCCAGAAACTTGGGATTTCAAAGGAGACAAGGCGGGCTCTTTCGACATTTCCGCCGAAGACCTATTGAAAAAAGCCCTGCGTTACAGGAGCTATTGGGGCAAAGACGGAGGCATTACCGTCAGCGGCGGCGAGCCCCTGATGCAGATGGAATTCTTGCTGGAATTTTTCACCCTGGCAAAGGCGGCGGGCGTACACACCTGCATAGACACTTCTGGCGTAAACTTCGTCCGTACAGAGCCCTATTTCAGCACGTTCAAGCAACTTATGGAAGTTACCGACCTGCTCCTGGTGGACTTGAAAATCATCGACCCCAAGCTCCACAAAAAACTCACCGGGCATTCCATCGATCACAACCTGGACCTGTTTCGCTACCTGGACGAAATTCAAAAACCCATCTGGATCAGGCATGTGCTGGTACCAGGCATCAGCGACAACGACGAATACCTGAAAAAAACAGGCGATTTCATTAGCACGCTTTCCAACGTCAAGAAAGTGGAAGTGCTCCCCTACCATTCCCTGGCCCTTGCAAAATACCAAGAAATGGGAATCGAATACCCGCTTGCGGACACAAAATCCCCAAGCCCCGATCGGGTCAAAAACGCAAATAGGATTCTAGAGACAGAATCCTACCGGCAAGATTAACAGAACCCCGAACAAGGGGTTCATCAAAGCAAGCTTTTAGCGATTGTTCAGGTAATCTAGCACCTTCTGGGTCAAGTCATTTTCCTTTTTCCAGAAAACCACGGCCCCTGTAGCTCGGTCCACCACCATGTCGTAACCCTCTTGCAAGGCGATTTCGTTAATGGCCTTGCGAATCAGCTGAATAATAGGGCCACTCACCTTCTCGTTTTCGGTAATGAGCTCTCCCTTGCGGCCATATACACGGTCAATGAATTCCTTCAGTTCCGTTTCCTTCTTGGCGTAATCGGCTTCCAGCTCACGCTTCTTTTCGTCACTGAGCATTAGCACCTGCTTGTCCAGCTTTTCCTTGATAGCGGCCAGTTCTTTCTGAATCAGGTTTCCCTGCTGTTCCCACTTAGCCACCTGACGGTCGTATTCTTCTTGGGCCTTCTTGGTTCCCTTGTAGCCATCGAAGATCAGTTTAGAATCCACATGGGCGATGCGGAGTCCATCTTCGGCAAAAGACACGCATGCCAAGAGCATGACAAGCAGAATCACCAGACGACGAATCAAAGATTTTTCGAGCATAGCGCCTCCTAGAATCCTTGGCCAATCACGAAGTTGAATTCCATATCTCCCACCTGGGTACGCTGCAGGCCCGAATAGGTTTCACCCACATCCAGCGGCCAGGCAAAGTCAAAGCCGATAATACCGAGCATTGGCACTACCACACGGAAACCAAAGCCGTAGTCCTTCTTGAGACTGGTGGGATCCCACTCGCTCAAGGGATTGCGGCTGGGCTTATCCACCTTGGTCTTGGGGTTATAGCGTTCACCGAACACGTTACCGGCATCAAAGAAGAAGGGTAACAAGTAGAATGTCTGCGGAACAATAGCCAGCTGGAGCTCTGCGCCCATATACTGGAAGCTCCGACCCAAGCGACGGTAGCCGATAGAGCCCGAACTGTAACCGCGCATCATGCCTTCGTAGCCCATCACGCCGCCCATGGTGTAAAGCGTTCTGTACTGGAGCTGATCGCCAAAAATGACGCCGTATTCGTTGGTAAGAGCGATAGTCAGGCGATCCCTAAACAGCGGGAACCACCACTTGATGGTAAGCTCGGTCTTAACGAATTCAAAATCACTGTACAACGCGTCGTCGGCCACCTGGACATCCAGCACATAGCGAGACCCGTCTGTGGGGAACTGGGGCAGGTTCTTGTCATCGCGAATCAGACGGAAGTTCACCGCCGATTCCAAACCGGTATAGACCACGTAGCTGTCGTCGATGTTGGGACCCTGCTTATTCATAAGCCAGCTATAACCCACCTGACCGTAGAAATAGTCATCGGGCCACTTGAGACGCTTACCCACATAGACCTGGCCACCATAACGAGTGATGTCAGGATCGTCGTAATCGCTCATGTTCCACCAGCTGTAGCTGAGGCTTGTTCCTACGGTAATGGGCTTATCCAAGAACCAGGGCTCCTGGAAACTGACCGTAGCACTCTTCTTGTCCATGCCGTATTCCACGCTGAAGGAGGCCGCCTGGCCGTTACCCATACAGCAGTTGGGGATAGACACGCTAGCAGTTCCCACCAATCCATCACTTTGGCTATAAGACACGCCCAAGCTGAACTGACCGGTGCCAGCCTCCTTTTCTTGCACGGCGAATTCCAAATCCACTTCCTGATCGCTCAGCGGTTTGATATCGGGGGTCACCATATCGAAATAGTTCAGCTGCATGATTTCGCGGAAACTGCGTTCAAGAGAAGATTGGCGGTAGGTGTCGCCCGGATACAAGCGCACTTCGCGACGAATAACCTTTTCGTTTGTCTTGGTGTTGCCACGTATAAAGACCTTATGGATAGAGGCCGGAAGACCTTCGGTCATGCGGTAGGTCAGGTTCACCACAGAATCGTTGACAAACGTTCTTTCCTCGTCAAATCGGGCAAATATGTAGCCATCTTCGCGATAAGCATCGAGAATGGCCCTGCGGGAAGCATCGTACTTGTACTGGTCAAAAATCTCTCCACTATCCAGACGGAACGCATATTTCAGTACAGCCTCGTCCAAGACTTTATTGTCTGTGAAGTGGACATTTCCCATGTAGTACTTTCGGCCCTCTACCATGGCAATATGGATACAAATGGCGCTAGAGGTACGAATATTGTCGTACTTGTTCAATGCGGGGAACATGTCCTCGATCATATAGCGGACCAAAAGCTTTTCCTCATAGGGGCGCAGCTTTTTCAGATTTTTGAGGGAATCAATTTTCGGATTGTTGAACTTGCGGCCCGCCACAATTTTCAGCCATTCCTTGCGGGCCTTTTCGTAGCGGATAATGTCGTTGATAAGCTTCAGGGCATCTTCTTCGGACTTGACCTGGGGTAGCGGACGGGACACAAAACCATGCGCTCCTACGCGTTCGTTGCGAAAATAATGGGTCACCTCCATAGTGGGTTTGCCCGCCATCTTGGACATAGCGGTAGCCGTATCGCCCATGGCGCGATTCAACTGGTCATAAAGAGTCTGCAGGGATTCCCCTATGGGGACCATACGTCCTAAATAGAACAAGCAACTGGAATCCGGCAAATATTCAGCCCTGTAATCCGTAAGCTCTGCATCCAGGTAACCGAAGTGACGAATGGCATTCAATACTGTATCCCGGTCCGCTTCAAACACCGATTCCTTGAATTCGCCACCACCCCACCACTGGTCCAACTTGGTGACCATGTGTTCCATGATATCTTCTGCAGGAACGTTATCGTTTCCCTGGATATCAAACTGACGGACCTTGACCTTCTCCCCTTCCCGAACAATGAAAGTAACCTGGTTCTTATTTTCATCAACGGGCGTTTCACGGTAACCCACTTCGGCAAGGAGGTAACCTTCGGAGTGGTAATAGTCTATCATGGCCTGACGGTCGCGTTCCAGCTGGCTCTTGCTGTAAACCTGGCCAGGAATCATACGGATCTTGAGACGCAAATCCTCTTCAGAGATTTCGTCACAGCCGTCAATGATAGCCGTATCCAATGCTGGCAGTTCCTTGATCTTGAAAATCAAGTCCACCTCGGTGCCGTCACCCACGTAGTCCACCCAGGCGGTCACATCGTCAAAATACCCAGACTGGTAGAGGCTTGCAACAGCCTCCTGGACCTTTTTAGACAGGGCCGTAGGGGAATAACTCTGGCCATCCCGGAGCCCAATCCGGCTAAGCACATTCCGTTCATCCATGTGCTGATTGCCCTCTACACGTACCTTATGGATCTTATTCTCCGCCATATAGTCGGCAGACATCTGGGACATATCCAAAAGCTGGGCAGAAGCCATTCCCACAAAAAAGAGCAACAAAAACACAACGCGAAGGCGCAGAATAAACCTACCTATCAAGTCAAAAAAAACAAAATTCTGCCCAAAAATACAAAAAACACAGTGATTACGCCCACAAAAAGATTCCAAAATCGGGAGAAATCCCACTCAAGATTCTTTCCGCTTTACATTTTGTGTCAAAGCGATGAAAAAGCCCCCGACTCTCTAATTTTTTTCATTTTTTTGGGCTTTTATCAAAGAAAAAAAGATAAATTCTACTCCGTATTTTCACACTGGTCCTGAGGACCGCTATTTGAGGTTTATATGCGTTCAACCGCCTGGAATGACGAAGAAAATAGAGTCTTGCCCGAAATGGCCCTAGATTTCATGCCCGAAGACAAACTGCGGGAACTCCAACTCCAAAGACTCCGTGCTACCGTCAAGCTTGCCTACGAAAAAGTTCCCCTGTTCCGCGAACGGATGGACGAAAAAGGCGTGAAGCCCGACGACATCAAGACCCTTGCAGACATCAGCAAGGTTCCCTTCAGCATGAAGAAGGACTTACGCGACACCTACCCCTATGGTCTGTTCGCTGTAGATCTGAGCGAGGTGGTTCGCCTGCACGCCAGTTCCGGCACTACCGGTAAGCCCATCGTGGTTGGCTACACCAAAGAAGATATGGAAGTCTGGGCCCAGGTGGTAAAGCGCGGACTTCTCGCCTGCGGGTTCCGCAGCACCGACATCGTGCAGAACTTCTACGGCTACGGTCTGTTTACCGGCGGTCTTGGTATCCACGGCGGTTTCGAGGCTCTTGGCGCGACGGTTATCCCCATCAGTGGCGGAAACACCGAACGACAGGTGATGCTCATGAAAGATTTCGGCGTCACTGCAGTGGGCGGAACACCGAGTTATTTTGTCCGCATTATCGACGTAGCCGAAAAAATGGGCGTCGATATTCGCAGTCTCAACGTAAAGCGCGGTATCTTCGGGGCCGAACCCTGGAGCGACGGCATGCGCGACTACATCGAAGAAAAAACGGGCATCAAGGCCTACGACATTTACGGTCTTTCTGAAATCGTGGGGCCAGGCGTAGGTTGCGAATGCGAATGCCGCGACGGCATCCACATTTTCGAAGACCATTTCTACCCCGAGATTATCAACCCCGAAACTCTGGAACCCCTGCCCGATGGCGAAGAAGGGGAACTGGTCATCAGCACCCTGAGCAAAAAGGCCATGCCCATTTTGCGCTACCGCACCCGCGATATCACCGCTATCGAGAAGACCAAGTGCAAGTGCGGCCGCACCATCCGCCGTATCCGTCGCATCGGCCGCCGTAGCGACGACATGATTATCATGCGTGGCGTGAACGTGTTCCCGAGCCAGATCGAGACGGCACTTCTCCGTGCCGAAAAGGCACTCCCCCACTACCAGATTGTGCTCGACACCAAGAACAACATGGACACCCTGGAAGTGAAGGTGGAAGTTTCCCGCGATATGGTGAGCGACTCCATGGGCGCCATGGAACAGCTGAACAAGAAGTTCAAGCATTCCATTGAACAGATTCTCGGCATTTCCGTCATCGTCACCTTGTGCGAGCCCGACTCGCTCCCCCGTAGCGAAGGCAAAGCCAAGAGAGTTGTGGACAACAGGAAGAAGATGTAACGCCAAAGGCGTAGTGGGTGGTGAGTAGTGAGTAATGAGTCGGTGCTTCGCACCTTTGAGTTTCAATAATCGCGCCTTTGGCGCCAAACTATACACTCACAACTCATTACTGACAACTCATCTCACTCTTCGTTTTTGTCAAGAAGTTTTAAAATAGGAGTATCTCAAATGAAAATCCCGCAAGTTTCAGTTTTCGTTTCCAACAGGCCGGGCCGTCTCCAGACCGTGTGCCGTTCCTTGGCCGATGCAGGAGTGAACCTGCTTTCACTGACCCTCGCCGACTCCGGTGAGTTCGGCCTTATCCGCCTGATTGTGAACAATCCGGAAAAAGCGGTAGATGTGCTTGCCAAGGCAGGTCTCAGCGCAACCATCACCGATGTGGTGGCCTGCCCTGTGAACGCTGCCATCGGTGGTCTTGCCGAGCTCCTAAGCACCGCCGTTGGAAGCCAGCAAATTGACTACATGTACGCCTACCCCTCTACCTTGAACGGATCCAACATCATGATTCTCCGTTTCCAGGATACGGACAAGGCCATCGAAGCCCTGAAGGCTACCAACTTCAAGGCTATAGACAAAGAAGAACTGTTCAAGAACACCTAAACCTTTTAGGCTATTTTGAGTTATCTCTCCGTAATTCTCATTGCGGTTATCGAGGCCATGGACTGCTTTGCCGTGGCCACTTCTATTGGGCTCGGGCGCTCGGGTGTGTCCCGGTTAAAAGCCCTTGTTCTTGCATTATCGTTTGGTTTCTTTCAAGGGGGAATGACCCTTGCAGGCTTCTTTTCTGGAACCTTGGCAAGGCACTGGATACATGACCTGGGTTCTATTATTGCCAGTGCTATTCTCTGCCTACTGGGAGCCAAGTTTATCTTGGAAGCCTTCCGCAAAAAAGAAGACGAGCACAAGATTGCAAACCTGTCCCTTGCAAGCGTCGTAATACTTTCCCTCGCCACCAGTATTGACGCACTGACCATCGGCATTTCCTTTGCCTTTGTAGAGATTGACATGCTCTTTGCCACTATCGCCATAGCGCTAGCCGCGATCCTATTCGGGGTTATCGGTTTTGAAATTGGCTCCAGAGCAGCAAAGCTGTTCCGTTCAAACCTGGCTCAGCTATTTGCCGGCATTATCTTGATTGCCATCGGAATCAGGCTTTGCATTCCCTTGTAGCTTTTCGAGCCGATGTTCCAGCATAGCTTGAACTTCGGGTATTAGTTTATCCTTAATTCGTTCCAAATACAAGCACTGGAGCTGTATCATACGGTTGCGGTGCCTACAGGCGTGTTCCTGAATCCAATGGCTCACTGCCTCTTGGCGATTCTGCACCTGGGTCTGCAGGCTCTGCTGAATGTAGGTTCTCTGAACCTCCATATAGCGCTGCATGTTAAAAGGCAAGCGGTAGGTCCGAATAAACTGTTTGAGCTTGACCAACAGGGAAAGATTTTCACCCTTATGTTCTTGCAGGAATTTCTGCAATTCTTCAAGATGAGACTTAAAAAAAGGCACGATGGCTTTATCGTCTATCTGATAGAGCTCCAGCGCATCCTGTTTCTTTGTAGCTTCATCTACGGCCATGGCAACAATTTATGTATTTGTTTCGGGATTTGGGTGCGTTCGTTTCACAAAAAAGCCGAATTTTACATTCTCCAGTGAAACGGGAACATTATCTTGTACAAAGACCCTTCCTTCTGTGCCGGGATTCAGCCGGTCGGCGTCTTCGCCCCTGAAATTCTTCAACGATGAGATTTTACAAAGGGACATTCCTTCGGGAGTCATGAACTCCAAGGAATCGTCCATAGAAAACTGATTCTTCACATTCACGCGGAAAGAACGGGTCGGTGCATCGTAATCCAAAATCTGGGCACAGACACAACCCGACGGGGCATCCACGTGAGTGGACTCGTAGTTCTGGGGCAAGGGACCTTTCAAAAATCCCGGCATGAACCCGCGACCATCCACAAAATCCAGTGCATGGCGGGCATCCTTCAAATCTGCAGGCAAAGAATCGCCCGATTCCAGAGCATTAACAGAAGCATCGATGGCCATGCGGTAGGCCCGGACCACCTGGCTCAAATAATAAACAGAACGGGTGCGGCCCTCGATCTTGAAGGAATCCAGCCCGGCACGGACCAGCTCGGGCACAACGTCCAAGGCGCACAGGTCCCGACTGCTCATGAAGTAGGTTCCCCAGGTATCTTCGTCCAGAGCCACCGGCTGGAGTTCCGGCCGGTCGGTCCGCTGCAAGAAAAATTCTCCCTCGTGTTCCCTGTAGCCTTCGCACTGCGGGCCTTCGTTGGCGTAGAGCCGGTAAGGCATACGGCAACTGTTATCGCAAGCGCCCTGGTTGGCATCACGCCTAGTCACCCAGTTCGAAAGCATGCAACGGCCCGACATGGCCATGCACACCGCCCCGTGGACAAAGACTTCCAGTTCCAGGTCAGGAACCCGTTCCTTGATTTCAAGGATTTCGGACAACCGAAGTTCACGGCTCAAGATGATGCGGCGAACCCCCAGGTCTTTCCAGAATGAGGCGGTCAAGTAGTTGGTGGTGTTGGCCTGCACAGACAAATGAACTTCGGTCTGAGGAGAAACTTTCCGGAGCCAGCCTACGAAACCGGGATCTGCCACAATCAAGGCGTCCGGTTTCAATTCTAGGGCGGCAAGCAGAGCCTTCTGGAATGGTTCCACCTTGGTGTTCCGGGGAATCACGTTACTGGTCAAGTAGAACTTTTTTCCCTGGCCGTGAACGTAGGCAACCCCCTCTGCCAGGTCGTCCAGATTCTTGAAACCGTTCTCCCGGGCCCGCAAAGAAAAAGCGGGTTGGCCTGCATATACAGCATCGGCCCCGTAGGCCAGGGCATATTTCATGCGGGTCAAATCCCCCGCCGGTGCAAGCAATTCAGGCTTCTTCATACAATATCACTAGCCCCTAGATCCTAGCCCCTAACCTCTAATTACCACTTGAACCCGGCCCTCAGGTAAACCTTCTTGTCGTCGAATAACGTCACTTCGCCAAGGAAGCTCACGAACTGTCCTTCGTAGCTCAGCGCAGGCGTCAGGGAGTAAAGCATTTCCGCACCGTCCAGATACTTCTTGTGGATCTTCATGTGGTTGTGAAGAGGAGTAGTATCGTTTATGGCGCTGCCGTAGTCCGTGCCCTTCCAGAACCAGGTGTTCCGAATTCCTGCAAAGATGTGATTGTCCAAGCGGGCAAAGACGCTCCAGTCCACCGTACGGCTGTTTGGGCCGGCCTGGTTCCCGAGGGGATAACCCAAGTGAGCCATCTGGGCCGTGTTCTTTTCGAAGTGTCCATAAACATAGGGCTCTATGCGGGCGTATTCCGCAATGGTTCCGACTTCCAACTTATGCCCCTTGAAATAAAAATCGTGACCCGCCTGCAAGCCCGCCATCCAGGCCCACTTGGCCTCGATGTTATCATTCTTGACCAGGCTCACGGGGCTTTCCATGTCATCTAGGAAAAATTCCGTATAGACACGGGCAAACTGGAACAGGCGATAGTTCAAGTCAAAGGCCAGGGCTCCGTTGTTGCTGTTCTCGGAATAGTTCCCCTTTTCCATGAACAGGGGCGCTGTCGGCACAAAGAGCCAGGGCTTCATGTTGTCGTAAAGCACCGTCAGTTCGCTGATGCCGATGGTGGCATCCCCTACGGCCAGTTCGTAACGATGGCCGAACAGGTTTCGCGTGTCGTCCTTGTTTTTCATGCTCATGCTGTTGTTGTAAACACGCAAGTCCGCATAAAAGCTGATAACGCGCAAGGGGCCAAACCGCATGTCCATGGCAAGCATGTTGTACGGGAGGGCAAACTGGTTCAGCGTCAGGTTGTTATAATAACCGGGTCCCCAATGCATCACGTCACGGCCCAAATCAACGCGCAGCCAATCGTAATTGAATCCGAAATGAGTGCGGTAGCGGGCGTAGCTCGCATACTCCACGCCCGAATTATTTTCTTCTTTCTGGACCTCTACAAACTCCCGGTCAAAAGACTTTGGCGTTGCCGCCGTGTGGGACTCGTCATAGATGCGGGCGTCCAGCACAAAGTCCACGGAGTCCGCATATCCACGCATGTAGATGCCGCCGTCAATTCCAGGCCAAATAGTATCGCCAAGGGATTCTCCCCCACGATAGTCGATACCGCCCACCACGCTGGTGGCTAGCGCTATACGGGGGGCACGAGCACGACAAGAATCCAAGTACGCCGCAGAATCAGTACCCAAATGTCCAGAAATCATCGCACCGCAAGCATTATCGTAATACAGCAGGGCGTTGCGCTCCGTCTTCACGAAGTTCTTCTGGAATGTCGTATCCCGACGGGGGTACGCAAAGGACTGGGGCATGTCCCCCGTGGTCAAGCGGTGGTACTCGAAAAGGAGCGGTGCCGTTTCCAGCATTTTCAAATTGCTGTGGCGGTCGGGCCCGAGCACGGGAGATGCAGCCCACACCACCCCGACGGTTGCCGACAACAGCGCAACCCCAATGAAAGACCGTTTAATGTTTTTCAAGAACATCAACTATCAAGTCTTATTCTTCGTAAACAGGCACTTCCCACGCCTTAGGCATTGCAGGAGAACACTTGTCCGAATGATTGTAGGTAAAGCCCTTTTCAGAGACGCCTGTCACATTTCCCTTAATGGCGCTAGCGCACTTGCGTTCGTCGGCCTTAAGCATCTTTTCGACCTTCAAGAGCAGCACGTCACCATAAACATCCCAGGCTCCAGACTTGTTCTCGTTCATGCCGGCATTGGCAACCAGGGTGTACTGCATGGGGGCCTTCAAGTTGAATTCCCAATCCGTGTTGGTAGACTTGTCCAAAGTAGCCCAGTCACCCTTCAAAGAGGCCACGTCCACGTCGGAGTACTTGAAATCGGACTTGACGCACTTGGAATTACCACGGATCGAATCCATAGACGCCGTAACCTGGCGGGTCATCATGGCCATGTCTGCACCGGTGGCAAACTTGGACACAAAGAAGGTGTAGCCCCTATAGGTATCCACATAGCCGGCATTCCAGGACACCGTATCCTTGCCCACGACACGCTCCATAATGTAACGGCCCTTGTAGAAGCTATAGACCTGAGTCGTATCGTTGCCAGCAACTGTGCAAGCCAGGCGCTTTTTCTCAAAGTTTGCGGCATCGGTGACCAAAGACTGGTCAGCCTTCAACTGTTCCACCTCAGCCTCGGCAAAATCACCCTTATCCACACGATACATCAACTTGTCACCGTTCACAATAAACGACAGTTCCATATCCTTCGAGGACTTCATGATATCCTTCAGGATCTTGTTGGTGGCGATTTTTTCGTCCAAGACCAGGGGATCCATGGTGTTGGACGAATTCATCTTGATAATGCCATCCTTGAAATCAGACATAATCAACAACAAAGCCAGGTGCGGATTGCCGTTGGATTCGTCGATTCCCCAAAGGGAGAACATGCCGTTCTTAGAGCCGGTGCCCAAGTGGAATGTTTCACCCTTGATTTTTACGAGGTAGTACTTTTTAAGGTCATCCAGGGTTGCTGCCCTCGCCCCTTCGGGCCAACTCGGGTCCTTGTATTCCGCCGAAGAAGAAGACACATCCGTAGAATCTTCTACGCTAGAAGAGGATTCATCCGTCTCCTGATCCACGCTGTTACCGGAACTGCTGTCATCGCCACAAGCAGCGAAGAAAAGGGCCAAGGCAAAACCGCCAGCCAACAAAAAAGACTTCTTCATAAAAACCTCACTTTTTGCATAAAGATAAACACTAAACAAAAAAGGGAGGGCGACGCCCCCTTAAAACAAGCCGAAAAAAAGGCCAAAACCGGCAAAAATCAGCTTTCCAGCAGGTAACGGATGTCCTCGACGCGACGTTTGAGGCCCGCATCCTTGGAGAGCTGTTCCACGACGGAATTGATAGACGAAATCACCGTAGAATAATCCCTGTGGAAGGCCTCCCCTATGTTCTTGAGGGATTCCGTCGTAAGTTCCCGACACAGGTACATTGCCACCTTCCGCGGAATAGACGCTCCTGCGTCTTGCCGCTTGGAGCAGAGCACCCTAGGTTCAACGGAAAACTCGGCGGCAACGGACTCCAGGATGTTATCCACCGTAAGGACGATGTTCGCACCGGGCTTGGGAGTCGAATGCATCCGCTTCACGTTGGCGAGGTTCAGCTCCACGTTGTTGAGCACATGCATGGCCCGGAGCCAGTTCATGAGACCTTCGATAATGCGAACGTTCGCCCTGGGCTGAATCGCCAGGTAGCGGCAAATCTCTTCACGGTCGGATTCCACAAAGGGAATACCCTCGGACATCTTGCGGATAAGGGCCATACGGGTGTTAAAGTCCGGTTCTGCAAGCCCTACGCCCACACAGTTTTCCAGCGGGTTCAGCAGGTCTGCCGTCAGTTCGTGAGACAGGGAATTCTTCTCGGGCTTTTCACCTGCAGAAAGCTTTTTGAACTTGGAAGGATGGCAGTCGCAGCTGAGCACCACCTGGCGGCCCATGCGGCTCATGTACTTGATGAGCATGGACAGGCGTTCCTGACTCTTGAGGCCGTTCTTCAAAAGCTGGATGTCATCAAGCAAGAGGACATCGCAATGCTCGTAAATGTCCGAAAATTTTTGCTTGAGCTCGTTTACCTTTCCCCAATCCTTAATCTTGGCGGCATCGCCTATGGCCGAATAATCCCGCAAAAAATCATAGGCCTGACGGTAAAGGATTCTAAGTTCCGGGCGAGTCTTCTGAAGGCTTGCAGCAATGGACTGAAGCAGGTGGGTCTTGCCAAGGCCCGGAGCCCCGTAAACCAGAAGCAAATTCATGGCCGCATCGCCCGGATGCTCCACGATGGTCTGACAGGCCTTGAGGGCCGTAAAGTTGCATTCCCCTTCGACAAAATTATCGAAGGTGTACTTTTCGTACAAATTAAGATTTTCTTTTGGTTTCTTAGCAGGCTGCTGTGCAGATGCCCGAGCCTTGGAGGCGAGAATACGGCGCTCCACCTCTTTGGATATCTGGACCGCCGTGGCCGAGGGGGCAGCATCGGCAGTGGCTTCATTCAACACGCGGACCTTGTAATCCACAAAGTCACTGCCATATACAGAGGCAAAAGTCTTGCGGAGCAGGGCACCGTAATGACTGTTGAGCCAAGTCTCCCTGAAGCTATCGGGAACCGTCAAACAGACATAGCCTTCGCAAAACCCATCAAAACCAACGGCATCAAAAAAGGCAGCACCAAACTCAGAGCATTCCTCGCGGACAAGGGCCATGGCCCGCGCCCAGGGGGAGCTGTTTTCATCTAATAAATAAGCAATGTTATCCACAGTTTTCCAAACACAAAAAGAGGGTCAAACAAAATCGTTCACCAAAATTAAATAAAACATACGAAAAAGAGATTTTTCGCTGAAATTTTTTCAAAAACCGTCAATTTCTGCTTAAAAAAGGCAATTTTTTATTATGCCCCGTCTATGTCCGTTTCTCTCCGAAAAACACCCTTTTTACACCCTTGATAATCAAGAAATCATCCCTATGGTTTTCACAAGTTATCAACATATTTTTTTTCTAGGATGTCTTGACAAAATGAGGTATGAGCTATGAGGTATGAGGGGAAAGACAAGTCCACTTTGTCATCCTCACGAATGTGAGGATCTGCTCACAGTTTTCCAGCAGATGTTCGCCTTCGCGAACATGACAAGCTTCAGAACCCTGACGACTAATCAAAGACTCCTCAAGCGGATCCCCGACTAAATCGGGGATGACATTCCTCGAGCCCCAAGCCTCGAACCTAATATTTAAAACAGCCCTTTCAGGGCGGCCCCATCGGTACAAGCAAGAGCCTTCGCTTTCCACTCCGGGTCAAGCAAAAGTTTCGCCACTCCAGCAATGGCAACCGTATGGGCTGTAGCCGATTCCGCCGGCGACAAGAGCAGGCACAGGAACTGTGCCGTTTCTCTGCGGGGAGTAGAAACGCCCTGGATTTCGGGAGCGACGGCAAATGCCATCAGGGGCGATTCAAGCCCAGAAATTCTCGTATGGGGCAACAAAAGGCCAGACCCCATGTAGATTCCCTCCCCTATTCGCTTTTCGACGGCCTTCCAGGCGGACAGGGCATCAAAAGCAACGCCCGAATTCACAAGGCCCTCAAAGGCAAAACCCAGCGCTTTCTGAAAAGCAACCGGCTCCTTATAGACTTGCGTATAAGCGGGAATCAGGGAACTCAAAGGAGAGCACGCTCCATAAAGGAGAACACCTGGGAATCCGTGGCCTTGGCGATGTTTCGGAATTCCGAGAAAACAGAACGCAGCTGTTTCTTGCCGGGCTCAATATACTGCTCGAACTTCTGGATACCCTTGGTCTTGGATAGGAAGCAATAGGCACCCAGGGCTTGCATCACGCGCTGGAGGCTTGCATGGATAAAGCTTTCCCAGGCATCTTCCTTGGTGTAAATCTTTGCACCCTTGTACTGAAACCGCCAGTATTCAAAGAAGTCCTTCACCATGTCTAACGGCAGACCCACGTAGGGGTCCCAAAGCAGAGACGCGATGTCGTAGAACATGGAACCGCGGCGCGCCCCCTGGTAATCCACGAACACGATTTCGGAGTTGGGGCGGATCATGATGTTCTGGCTCTGGAAATCCCGGTGCATCAGCACCTTGGTCTGGGCATCTACGGATACCGCCAAGAGAGAATAGAAATTACGGACGTAATCGGGAATCTCGGCGATTCCACAGTGGGACTTCAGGTAGTTGTCGGTGAAGTAATCCGTTTCCCACTTGAGGGCCGCAAAGTCAAAGCGGCGAAGCCACAGGTCCGTGTGGGAACTGAACAGGGACTGGGACGCATTCTGCCAGTGAATCAAGGCCTCTATTACCTCGGGGTAGAGAATGCGGACACTGCCGGACTGAGGCTTGTCGGGAGACACATCGTCCAGAAGGCGACGGTTTCCCAAGTCCTCCTGCAAGATCTGGGCAGAATCTTCATCGACGCTGAACAACTTCGGTACCGGAAGGCCTTCTGCCTTGAACACCTGAGAATATTCCACGAACTTCTTGAAATCGTCGTTTACTTCGGCGGACACCTGCAGCACGGAGGAACGCTCGCCAGAAGAAATCCGGTAGTAGCGGCGGCCCGAACCAGCCCCTGCAATAGATTCTACAGAAAAATCGTCAGCATAGCCATGGGAGCCGAGATAGCCCTTAATCTTTTCGGAAATTTTCAATTCTTCACCATTCATGGTATAGAATATACTTTATCCTGCAGAAAAAAGGCAACAAAAATAAAAAAAAGCCATATTTAAGTGATAAAACGAGCTTCATTGTAATATTTTCTTTTCAAGGCTTTTTTGGACCTCCATCTCCGTTTATATAGCATAGGATATCAAATAAACCAAAAGGAGGTCTCATGAATCCTATCAAAAAACTTACCATGTGGGCGTATGCCCTTACCCTCTGCACACTAACTTTTTTAGCCTGTGGCGACAGTTCAGGTAAAGACCCCGTGGTCGGTACAGAAAGAGGTACAGCCAAAGTCTTGCTGGATCTTCGCTTCAGCGAAGTCCCCCTCATGGACAGCCTGGTTATCGACTGCATTGGGGCGGACACGCTTCATCTGGTGAAATCCCCCGAAGAGCGGACATTGAATTTGGACCTGTTTCCCCACGACCACTGGAAGTTCCAGGCCAAAATCTACGCCAACGGAAGCCTGATGCAAAGGGGCGAAGTTGAAACCCGCCTTGAAGCTGGGCAGACAACTGAAATCAACCTCAAAATGCACCCCCTTGCCGGGTTCATCTACCTGAAAATCCCATTAGGGTTCGGCAATCCTTCAAGAATAGCCTACGGGCAAATGGAGCTTTCCACCGCAGATTCACTTTTCACATATCTTATGGAAATGGACGACAGCGAAGGAATTTTCCGTACGGAACTGCTCCCTCTAGAAACCATGTATCGGCTTAAGATTACTTTGTATGATACACAAGACAACAACATTTACCAGGTTGAAGATTCGCTTTATCTGAGTCCGGACAATCCCGTTCCCTCCTTAGAACTAAAATCTCTGCGGGGCAAGGCGAAGATTTCCATAGAAACTGCCGAAAACGCCAACCTCGAAATAATGTTGAGCCTACCCGCAACAAAACGTACACCGCATTTGAACGACCTGGTCATTACAGAGTTCCTGAGCGCTCCCCTAAAGACAGACTCCTCCCAATACGAATTTATCGAAATCTACAATGGAAGTATCGACACGCTCTTATTGAACGGCTGTACCATCGGTACGGGATCTGCCGGCAGCAAAGCCTGGGAAATTATCGTTGATGAAATTGCTCCGGGCAAAACCATGGTGTTCGGAGACACCTCGGCAAACACTCCCGAAAGATTCCGGAACACCGCCACATGGGGAGACCTGACCAACACCAAGAGTACCATAGTCCTTCAATGCAGTGGGGAAATCCTTGACTCCCTGTTCTATTCCAATGCCCAGGATTCTGCCTCAGTAATACCGAATTACAGCAGCCCGAACAAGAATCCTCAGAGTACACAGCTAGATATCCGTCGCTGGGAGACCCGAAATCTAGGAGAATCCTGGTGTCTAGACGCCCCCACTCCAGAGGAACTGCACGACTGCATGTAACAGAAACTTCCGTCTTCCCCAAAAAGGAAAATCCGAAGGGAACTTCCCTTCGGATTTTCAATAGGTTCATTTCTGCACTAGCCGTGAAGCTGAGCCACCGGCTTGTCCATATCAAAAAGCCTGCGCAAGAGTTCCGTCTTGGCCGGATCTCGCTCATCGGGCAATGTCAACGGCCCCATGGAGATGGCCACTAGGATAGACCCAGGGTAGTTGTTTACACGCTTGATAAATTCACTTGCGGACACACCTTCGGAATAGAAATCCACCACAAAGGTATCCCAGTCTTCAGATTCAAGCTGTTCCAACGCCTCGGCCTCGGTCTTTACGGCCTTGATGGTAGCACCGACAAGCAAATCCGTCAGGACTTCCAGGCAAGCATCGCGACGAGCATCATCTTCTTCCCAAATAAGGATCTGACGTTGACTGTAATCCCGAACTACAGGTGCATTCTGTTCAAAATCTTCAGATTCCAGAAGGTTCTTGTCGAACTCTTCCAAATCGTCATCATCGTCAAACTTTTCAATTTCTTTATCCATAATAGACCAATATAGTAAAACTATTCAAGAGCTTCGCGTATTTGTTGAATGAAATTCATCTCTTCGGGGGAGATATTGTCTTCATTCTCGTCTTCACGGGATGCGCCCGCTACTTTAAGCATGGATTCCAGAACCTTGCTCTTGAACTCGACTGTTTCGCCCTTAAGCGTCTCGACACAAGCTCCGGCGCGTTCCTTTGCAGAAGAAAAACCTGCATAGACCTTGTTGAACTCGTCCCAGGATACATCCGGTGTCAGTTCATCATGAATCTTGTCAAGCATGTCGCTTTCTGCCTCGGTAGCAGAATCAGAACCGGGAAGGAGTTTCCCGTTTTCGTTTTCGTGATACAGGCACGCTACCTGCCAAGAGAGAATCAACAGAGCCAAATTCGGATTCATCATAAACCTCGTGCGTATAGAACAAAGATAATAAAAAGTGGCCCGCCCACGCGAACCACTTTTTCAATATCTTGCGCCAAAGGCGCCATTATTTTACTCAAAGGACCGAAAGTCCGCGCTCACGCCTCAAAGGGAGCGTAGCGACCGAGCTCATAGCCCAAGTAATTTTGCTCCGCAAAATTACTTGTACAGCGGGTGCTTCTTGCAGAGAGCCACGATTTCTTCGCGAATCTTCTTGAGAGCAGCATCGTCGTCCTTAGCCTTGATAGCACGGTCGATGATGCGGACCACGACCCGGGTATCTTCTTCGTCAAAGCCACGGGTCGTGATAGCGGCAGTACCGAGACGCACACCGGACGGATCCATCGGCTTGCGCGGATCGAACGGGATGGTAGAACGGCTGCAGGAGATGCCGACCTTTTCCATGGCCACTTCGGCTTCCTTACCGG
>CAMKMX010000027.1 GCA_946414025.1 uncultured Fibrobacter sp. | reverse complement strand
CCCTTTCGGCAGCAAGCGCGACAGAAATTTTACGACGCATGCGAGCCAGACGGATTTGTTCTCCCATCTGTTCAAGGATTTTACCGGTTTTTGGCAGTAGAGTTACGCTTTT
Organism: uncultured Fibrobacter sp.; assembly: GCA_946414025.1. GTDB lineage: Bacteria > Fibrobacterota > Fibrobacteria > Fibrobacterales > Fibrobacteraceae > Fibrobacter. The sequence goes on along the minus strand of CAMKMX010000027.1, from coordinate 42,149 downwards.
CTTACCCATGATGTCAATAAATATATATTGTTTTACTTTATTTGTCAATAAATATTGACGAATTGGCCGAATTTGCAGAATGGAGGGGCTGAAATTTGAGCTTTGAACGAGGTTCTACCTCCGCTCATAAAGAGCCCCTATAAGACCTACTTTCTGAATATACCTTTATTTGTGCGGAATTAAACGCCCGCGCGTCTTATTTTGAAAAAAAAGCCGCTGAAAAATGCGACATTTTTTGCTTTTTTACGGCGAAAATTGCCGTTTTTGCACGGTTTTGGGCGTTTTTTTGCCGAAAACGGCCCTTGGCACGGGTTTTGCATATCGGAGGGCGGTAAAAATAAAAAGAGGCAACCATGTCTGATTTTAACAACGATGCAGAAAAAGTTTTGGCGAAGGCGCAGAGCCTGCGTGACCGCTGCTCCCATTCCTACTTGGGTGCGGCGCATTTGGCGGTGGGGCTTGTCGAAGGCCCGGATGCCACCTTGAAGAAACTCTACAAGTCGAAGGGCGCGAAGACGAATGAGCTCCGCGGCAAGCTGGAGCCGTTCGTGCAGAAGATTCCGCGCATGGAAGGCGTAAACCCCGACGTGGAACCCGATAACGACTTGAACCGCATTTTGCGTGCCTCGGTGCAGGCGGCGCGTCAAGTGAACCGTATGGTGACCCCGGGCGACATGCTCGTGGCCTTGATGAAGTTCTCAGGCGACCGTGGACTTGCGAAGGTGTTCGAAGATGCGTTGGGAAGCGTCGAGGTTGTGGAAACCTGGCTTTCGGACCCGTTTGCAGGAGCCGCCAATGCCGAGGAGCAGTCTCCGCTGAAACTGTACGGTCGTGAACTCGTGGAAATGGCTGCCGACGGCAAGCTTTCGCCGGTGATTGGCCGTGAAGAAGAAATCCGCCGCGTCATCTTGATCTTGAGCCGAAAGACGAAAAACAACCCGTGCCTGGTCGGTGAACCTGGCGTGGGTAAGACCGCTATTGTCGAAGGGCTCGCCGAGCGAATCTATCGCGGCGATGTGCCTGACGCTCTGAAGGGCAAGAAGTTGTTTGCGCTCGATTTGTCTGCCTTGATGGCGGGCGCAAAGTACCGCGGCGATTTCGAGGAACGTTTGAAAGCTGTGCTCGACGCACTTGAAGAAGACGGCAACACGTTGCTGTTCATCGATGAAATCCACACCATCGTGGGTGCGGGCAAGACCGAAGGCTCCATGGACTTGGGCAACATGCTCAAGCCGAAGCTGGCCCGTGGCGAGCTGCACTGCATCGGTGCGACCACCACGCAGGAATACCGCAAGTACATCGAGAAGGATTCCGCCTTGGAACGCCGTTTCCAGCCCGTGCAGGTCGACGAGCCGAGCGAAGAGGAATCGATTTCAATTCTTCGTGGCATCAAGGACGGCTTTGATGCGCACCATGGCGTGCGTCTGCACGACAACGCGCTCGTGGCGGCGGTGAAGCTTTCGAACCGCTACATCAGTGACCGTTTCTTGCCGGACAAGGCCATCGACCTGATTGACGAGGCCGCAAGCCTGGTGAAGACGCAGATGGACACCGTGCCCGAAGCCTTGGATACCTTGCAGCGTAAGGAACTCCAGATGAAAATCGAGGAGCAGGCCTTGGCGAAGGAAACCGACGACACCAGCGTAAAGCGCCTGAAAGAGTTGCGTGAAGAACTCGCGACGACAGATGCTGCAGTCAAGCTGATGCAGGACCGTTGGCAAGAAAGGCGCGCGAAGAATGCCGAGTTGCAGGGCCTCAAGAAATCCTTGCAGCAGGCAAAGGACGAGATGGAGCAGGCCGAAGCCCGCTACGACTTGAACCGCGCCGCCGAACTCAAGTACAACAAGATTGTGAACCTCGAAAAGGAAATCGCCGCGAAGACGGAAGAAATCAAGAAGTCCGCCGGAGACGGCGACCTGAGCGAAGAGGTGACGGAAGAAACCATCGCCCTTGTGGTGAGCCGCTGGACCGGAATTCCGGTGACCAAGCTTTGCGAAGGCGAAAAGGCAAAGTTGTTGCACTTGGACGAACGCCTGCATGCCCGCGTGATTGGCCAGGACGAAGCTGTGGAAGCGGTTTCGGAAGCCATCTTGCGTAACCGTAGCGGCTTAAGCCGCGAGAATGCGCCGATTGGTAGCTTCTTGTTCCTGGGCCCGACGGGTGTGGGCAAGACGGAACTGGCGAAGGCGCTTGCCGTGGAACTGTTCGACGACGAGAATGCGCTGGTGCGTATCGACATGAGCGAATACATGGAAAAGCACAGCGTGAGCCGTTTGATCGGTGCGCCTCCGGGATACGTGGGCTACGAAGAAGGCGGCCAGCTGACCGAAGCCGTGCGTACGCATCCGTACTGCGTGATTCTGCTCGACGAAATCGAGAAGGCTCACCCCGACGTGTTCAACACGCTGTTGCAGGTGCTTGACGACGGTCGACTGACCGATGGCAAGGGCCGTACCGTGAACTTCAAGAACACCTTGATTCTCATGACGTCGAACCTGGGTGCCACTCACTTCCAGAACCGCGCGGGTGATGCAAAGCCCGTGACCCTGAAGGAAATCGAGCCGGAACTCCGCAGCTTCTTTAGGCCTGAATTCCTGAACCGTCTGGATGAAGTGCTGGTATTCCAGAGCCTCACCAAGCCGCAAATCAGGGACATCGTAAGGCTCAAATTCAAGGGACTCGCCGAACGCGCCGCCCGTCAGGATTTACAGCTGACCCTGACCGACAAGGCGCTCGATGCCATTGCCGACGGAGCCTACCAGCCGGAATTCGGCGCGCGGCCGATCCAGCGTTACCTGGAACGTAACGTGGAACGCCCGCTGAGCCATGCAATCCTCGCTGGAGACGTGAGTGCCGCAAAGCCTGTGGTCATCGACTACGACGGCGAGAAATTTGTGGTGAAATAGGTGTGAGGTGTGAGCTCGGGGCTAAAGCCCCTTTGAGGTCGCTTTGCTTTGAGCTATTTGCTCGTAGCCCAAAGGGAGCAGAATGCGATCGGCCCCATACCTCATACCCCAAAGGCACGCAGTGCCGACCTCATTGCCGCTACAGCGCCGTCATCACATAAAGAGCAATGGTCTTCTGGTCATTGTTCTTTTCTTGCATGACGCCGATGTCAAAGTCCAGGCGGACGCGGGCTGCACCCAGGGCCACCTCCAACTTGGGAATGATATCAATCATGAAGTCGTCGGAAATATGCCCCACGCTTTCGGAGGTGTTGATTTCGATCATCACCCGGACCGTGTGTCCGAAATTCAAGGTGGGAGTCATGCCAAAGGCGAATTTTACGTAGCCATCTTCACCGGTGACACCATCTAGGAAACCGGCCCGGGCTTCGTAAAAGTTGGAGAAGTTCTTCGCGATAAAGTGTTCCGTCCCGTAGGTGAGAATCACCGCACTGCCGTTGTTCCTGTTCAGCCCGAAGTAGCCGTCCAGCTCGATGAACCTTCCTGGCTGCAGATGGTATTTTCCGCCGATGTCCAGCGACAATTGGGTGTTGTCCATCTGGTTGTAGGTGTCGATGTCAATTTTCGCGCCGATTTCAAAGTCCTTGGAAATGGTCCCCATGATGTTGGCGGGGAACAGTACGTGGGAATCGAAGTCGGAACGGAGACCAACGCCCGCTCCGAACTTGGGAGCCCTGTGGCTTTCGGGGCCGAAGGTGTAGTGCATGTCCCAGATGGGGTCCAGCGCAAAAGCGCTTGTGGCGAACAGGGCCAATATGAATGTGGCGAGTACGGCGAGGCGTTTCATGAAGCCAAATTTAAAATAATCCGGTGGAATTACTAGATTTGCTCTTGCGAAAAAGAGGTGATTATGATTGAACCCCGTCCAGAATTGTCCAAGCTTTCGGATTATGTTCCCGGAAAATCCATCGAGGAAATCCGCGAACGTTACGGCCTTACCAAGGTGGTAAAGCTGGCCTCCAACGAAAACCCGCTGGGGGCATCGCCCAAAGCGGTGGAAGCCTTCCTCAAGATTGCGGACAGTCTGCACCTTTACCCCCGCGGAGACGCACCTTCCATGATTCGCTCTCTGGCCGAAAAGTTCGGCGTCAAGCGTGAACAGATTGTGGTGGGCAACGGCTCCGACGAAATCATCGACATGGTGGGGAAGGCGTTCATCCGTCAGGGCGACAACTGTGTGGCCATTACGCCCACCTTTTCCGTTTACAAGTTTACCACCCTTTCCAACGGGGCGGATTTTGTTGGCGTAGGCGAAGGGGAGGCCAAGACCGGCCTCGATGACCTTGCCAAGGCCATAAATGCCAAGACCCGTGTGGCTTTTATCTGCAATCCCAACAACCCCACGGGCCTTTATTACAGCGAAACCGAAATTCGCGATTTCTTGAAAAAAGTCCCGCAGAACGTGTTGGTGTTTTTGGACGAGGCCTACTCCGAATTCGCTACCGCTCCCGACTACCCCAAGCTGGTAGGCGCCCTGGACGAATTCCCGAACCTGTTTATCAACCGCACCTTCAGCAAGATTTACGGTCTTGCAGGGCTTCGTGTAGGCTATGCCATGGCCAGCGCCGAAGTGGTGCGTCACCTGTGGAAGGTAAAACCGCCCTTCGACGTGAACCAGGCGGCACAAGTGGCTGCCATCGCCGCCCTTGGGGATACCGACCACGTAGAGGCCACCCGCAAAATGAACGGCGAAGGAATCCAGTTCCTCACTCGCGAATTTACGGCTCTCGGCTTCAAGGTGCTTCCCACCCAGGCGAACTTCGTCTGCGTCCACATCGGTGCCAAGGCGAAGGACCTTGTGGCATTTTTGGAACAGAACGGCATGATTGTCCGCGGGCTTACCAGTTTCGGCATGCCCGAACACGTGCGCATTACGGTGGGCCGGCCCGAAGAAAACGAACTTCTGATGGCCTTGATTAAAAAATGGAAAGGGGAGGCATAGATGGCGGCAACGGCTACAAACCTGGATCTTTTGAAAATCGCCCTCAAGGCCTCCGAGATGGCCGAAGAGAACATTTTGAAGTATTTCCAGAGGGACCTGAGCATCGAATGGAAGGCGGACAGGACGCCCGTGACTCTCGCCGACAAGAGCACCGAAGAACTGCTCCGCGAATTCTGGCTCAAGGAAACTCCCGACTTTGGCGTGCTGGGCGAAGAATTCGGCGACGGCCTCTGTGACAAGGAATACCGCTGGATTGTGGACCCCATTGACGGCACCAAGTCATTCATCCGGGGCGTTCCCCTGTTCGGCACGCTGATAGCGCTCTACCGCAAGAACGTGCCCGTGGCAAGCGTCATCCGTATACCGGCCCTGCACAGCGCCGTGTGGGCGGTTCAAGACGGCGGCGCGTTTCTGGATGGGCACCCGGTCCGCTGCTCCAGAGTCCATTCCCTGGCCGACGCCCTGGTGCTATCGGGAACGGTGAACACCATGGAAACGGTAGGCTTTGGCGAAGGCTTCGCGAAACTCCGCCGGAGCGCGAACCTCTACCGCGGCTGGGGCGACTGCTACGGCTATTACATGGTGGCATCGGGTCGCGCCGAAGTGATGGTGGACCCCGTTGTCTCCCTGTGGGATATTGCCGCCTATCCGCTCCTGTTCAAGGAAGCGGGCGGAAAGTTCACCACCATCGAAGGGGAGTCGGACCTCTTCGACGATGCGGGTCACCCCATCGCCTCTGTCCACGAAGGCTACAGCTCCATCGCTTCCAACGGCATCCTCCACGAACCCGCCCGAATCTTGTTGAACGTCCGGTAGTTTTTTATTGAAAGGGGGACGCCTCCCCCTGATTGCAGCCTTGGCGATTAGACAGAAGTCGGTAGTGTCATTGCGAACCCCGAATAGGGGTGAAGCAATCACAATCCAACGATCTCGCCAAGTCTTCCATCACCTCCTCTCCTAGGGGCTCTGCCCCTAAGACCCCGCACCCTCATGTCATGCCTCGCTTGACGGGGCATCTCCTTTAACAAATCTCTCCCTCGATGTGAACATTCCCTCGCTCGCAGATTCACTTTGTTCGACTGTTCGCTCGGGAAGCCCACATCTCGGTCAAAAAACAAACAAAATGGCTCTGGTTAACAAGCGTTTCGTAATTAGGGACGTTCTTTACTGGTAAGAACCGTTTCTACAGGAGGAAACTCTTGTGACTGTTAGTCCCTGCGAGTTTCCGCCGAGAGGCCTGATCACTTGCGTATTATCGACAATTTCCAAGAATTATAACATTTTTTTTCTGGTTTTATCCCCGCTCATAAAGAGCTCCTATAAGACCATAAAGAACTGTTACAAGATAAAGTTGGCTAGCTTTGACATTTACAGAATTTCGTTATATACCATTCTTTGGCTTTCTGTTGGTCTGAAGCCGCTTCCTCAAAAAAGTTGCAATATCTTCCTTCAATCACCCAGGAATCGCAAATGTTGTCGTTGTCTACATCCGGATCGTCCCATGGACAACCTTTATTTGCTATTGCTCCAGCTTTGTCCGGGCAAATATCATATGATTTACAGATATCTGCGTACTCTCGGCCCAAACCTTCTTCAACCACCCACGGGGAACAAATTCCGTCACCATCGGGATCGGGGCTTTTATTTGGTTGTTTTTCTTCTTGATGTGGTTCCTCTTGGGGTTTGGGACAACCATCCTCGCCATCTCCAGACTCATTCGGACAATTGTCTACGCCTTGGCATATCAATGTAAATTCAGAACTAAGACCTTTTTTTGTAACCCAAGGGTCACAAACGCCATCCATATCAGGATCTGGATCTCGATTGCTAATGTCTTCTTTCTGACATGCAGAGAAAAGAAGGCCAGTGCATAAAATAATCATAAGGTAAAGATTTTTTGTTCTCACTTTTCGGTGCTCCTTTTCATGTTTTACAAAGGTTTAAAAATGGTTTCATCATTACTCCTTAAGTTTTCCTTCGGCTCATAAAGAGTTCTTATAAAATCTTACGGGTACTTCGCTCCGGGGACGTTCTTCAGGATTTCTTTCCAGAAGTCGCGGAATTCTTTTTCGGTGACAGTGCCGCCTGCGGAAAGTAGGCGGTAGTGTTCGCCTTGTGGTTTATCCCCGCTCATAAAGAGCCTCTATAAGACCTGCTTTCTGAATATACTTTATTTTATGCAGGTTCGCAAGCATTTTGACGCTGAAAAAATCAGAAAAAAAGGATGGGTTTCTGGGATTTTGTCGATTTCCTTTAAGGAAAATGTCAACGGCAAAACGATTCCTCCTGAAGAAGAAAAGCTGAAAAGCGCAAACTGACGATGCGGGGAAAATAACAAAGCGGGACTTTTATGTCGCTTGTTTTATGCCACCTGTTTTTTTCGAGGTGGTTTTGCGATAAATTTTGGTTCCATCTTTTCGGCTTTGGCCTGAGTAAGGAACATGTTGATTAGGGTCTGGTAGGGAATCCCGGTTTTTTCGGCGAGTTTCTTAAAATAGGCGAGGACCGATTCGCTGATGTTGATGCAAATCGTTTTCTTCAATTTTTTTGCATACGGATTCTTTACCGCATTGCTGAAGTCATATTTGCGTTTCATATATATAATATATATATACATTATTATTTTGTCAATAGGTTTATTTTCCTCTCTCAAACATATCTGGTGGTAGCATCGTCTCTACCACCATGGTATCGGGGGTGAACTGCACGGTGATGGTCCCGCGCTTCGCCGTGTTCAGGTAAGGGATGCCCAGGGAATCCAGCCGGTCTGTGACCTGCTTGTGGGGGTGACGGAACCTGTTTTTCCGGCCGCTAGAGACCAGGGCAAGCCTTGGGCCTACCGCCGTTAAAAAGTTCCTGCTGCTAGACGTCTTGCTCCCGTGATGGCCCAGTTTCAGCACGTCGCTTTTCAAGAAGGCGTGAGACCGGAGTATTTTCTTTTCGCCGGCTACCGTCAGGTCGCCGGTCAGGATGGCGGAATGCCCGAGGCCCTTCACCCGGAGGGTAATGCTTTCTTCGTTGGTCTCTGCGCACTTGTCGCTAGAAACAGGGTGCAGGGCCCGAATCTCGAAAAAGTTCTCGGACCAGGTGAATCCCCGGCCGATATCCCGCAGGGGAATGCCCCGCTCCAGCGCCACGGCCATCGTTTTAATCCAGGCGGGTTTCGGCTCCAGCCTTGCACACTCGCTGACCCAGATTTCCTTGACGGGAAAACTTTTTACAATCCCGAGGACCCCGCCGAAATGGTCGGCGTCGGCGTGTGTCACCACAAGTGCGTCCAGCTTTAGGATTCCGGAATGTCGCAAAAAAGGAACTATGATATCCTTGCCCGAGTCCCTGCGGTCATTGGGCCCGCTATCCACCAAGATGTTCCGCCCTGAAGGTGTGGTAATCAGTATGGCGTCCCCCTGCCCGATGTCGATGGCGGTAAGGCTCCAGGTGGGCCAGACCACGTCACGGTAGTTGCATGCAAAATAAAAGCCCGAAAAGAAAAGGAGTCCCAGGGAGAAAAGGATGGCACCAAGCCTGTTTTTGCGGATGCTGGTAAGCAGGGCAAACGCAAAACCCATCAGCAACAGCACAAAGGGCGGGTAGGGCCCTACGGTTACCGATGCCGCCGAAGAATCGGAAAGCAGGTGTGTCAAGAGGCTTGCAGTCCGGAGCAGGACCGATGCCGCACTGCAAAAGATTCCCGTCACAAAGTCGATGGGCGAAAGCAGGGCAAAAAGTCCAGCCTCCATTCCCCAGGAAATCAGGGGGACGATGACGATGTTGCCTAGCCAGGCCAGGGGCGCGAGGGTCTTGAAATGGTAAATCAGGAGGGGGGCCGTCGCCAAGGTGGCGCACAGCGTCACGTAGGTGGGTTCGACGACAAAACTCTGGAACTTTGCCCAAAGCTTGTTCTTCGAAAGGCTTTCGGGTAATGCCTTCAGGGGATTGTGGCTGGACCCGAGAATGATTCCGGCGGTGGCTGCCGCCGACAGCTGGAATCCGGGATTCCAGAGCACCTGGGGGTTTGGAAGCAAGATGAGGATCAGGGCCACCCCCAGGCTGTTCAGCGCACCCGCCGGCCGTTGCAGGAGCATGCCCACCTGCGGCACGGCAAACATGATGACGGCACGGGTCACCGCAGGAGAGCCGCCGGTGACGGGCACGTAGATGGCAAGGAGCAAGATGCCCACCACCCGCACAATCCTGTGGGGGAGCCCCGTCGCCTTCAGGAACGTCATCAGGAGCCCCGCCAGCAGCACCACATGAAAACCGCTAATGGCCAGAACGTGTACCAGTCCCGACCGCTGGAAATCGCTCCGCAGGGCCTCGGGAATGCCGCTCCGGTCTCCGGCCAAAAGCCCCATCAAAAGTCCTGTTTCTGCCGGGTCCAAGAACCGCGACAGCTTTTGGCGAATCCAGTTCCTGAAATGGTAAAAGTTCCGTTCCGGATTCCAGCTGCCCCGCCAGCTTTTCCAGTGCAACATTTTCCCGTAGGCGGAAAGATTCTGGCTGTCCAGCCACTTTCGGGTATCGAAGGCACCAGGAACTGTGGGCGGTTCCACCGGGTACCAGGACGCCTCGTAACAGAGGGAGTCTCCAGGTTCCGGCAAAAGGGGGAGGGCGCGCTTTTCGGTAAGGCGGACGCGGTAGGTTCCGGCGACTTCTTTGACCGAACGATTCGGCACCGTTGCGACCTGCGTGTTGGCTTCTGCGCCCCCTGCGTCAACCGCTGCGACCTGTGAAAAACGGACTTTCATCACAAACGCAACGCCGTTGCTCCGGGGCAGCACCGCCTCTACCGTGCCGCAACCCTCCTTCGGCGGCACAGTTATGACCTGCGAATTAGCCGCTGTTACGACCTGCGAACCTGGCACTTTTATGACCTGATTTGCGGTCGTCCCCCCACTCGAAAATACCCGTGCCGAAATCAGAATGCTCCCGATTCCTGCGAGCAGCGCCGCCAGCACCACCCGCTGGGTGAATTTTCCAGAAACATGGACTAGGCTCCACAACAAGGCCAGGAGAACTGCTCCGTAAAGGGGCTTTTCAAAGGCGGTTATGACAGCCATTATCGTGAAGGCTACTACCAGAGCTGGCTTCCCCGCCAGGGGAAATGTCAATTCTCGAAAAGAAGAAAAAAGCTTCATTTTGCACAATCCTTTGTGGCTTGTTTTTGTACCTTTAGGGTATGGTCAGGTCAAATTTTTTTGCCCCTCTATGTATAAGACGCTTTTTTGATGCAAAAAAAGCCTACCCCCTGTTCATTTTTTTCACTTTTGGGGTTTTGACCGCCTTTTTTTCGGCTTGTAGCGAAGATTCCGACCCCGAAAGGGTCGTTTACCCGTTGGAAAATGAACTTTATGCCATGTTCCCCAACGACCCCGCCTTGGGGGATTCTGTGGATGCGCATCTTTCCACGGGAGTCATGATGATAGTGCATCCGGGCGGGCTCTATTCTCTTTCTTTCGAGGTGGATTCTGCCTATGAAGCTCCCAAGATGCAACTGTTCCGCATTTATCCTAATCAAAATGGCGGCTCCGGAATTTCTAAGGTGGAAACCGTGAAACCTCAGGTTGTCGGTGGTCGATATGTCTTCACTTTCGTTTGCGAAGAAAACGAAAAATCATTGTGGGCGCTTACGCTGGTCGAAAACAACGACTATTACAGGGGCAAGACCAGAAACGTGATATTCGAAGGCTCGGGCAAGTATTCCAATCACCTTTCCCTGAACCTGATTCCTGTGGGGCTTATCGACCCTATCGATGGAGTAGACGGAATGGACAGCCTCGCAAAAATGTTGCTGCAGGCATTTCGCAAAGCTTATACCTCCTTTGTCATCGATACGATTTATGTCAATTACGCCTCGAAACATCCGATTCTCGGGAGTAAATACCCGTCAGACGTGCATTGGCACGCGGGGGCGACTTCTGAGGACATGACCCTTGCGGAACTGGGCGGCTGGCCCGTGAAGGGAGTGAACGAAGCTTTGGACATTGTCCTGGTCCACCGCATCAACGAGCTCAATGTCTTGGGATATGCGGCCCTTTTTGCCTCTAACCTCACGGGAGGCGAGGGCAGCACGGTTATTGTTGGGAGTCATGTTCTCACGACAACAGGAGAGCGCGCCCTCTCCGCCGAAGAAATCGTGAAGGTGGCGGTGCACGAAACGGGACATTTCTTTGGACTTCGGCACACCACCTCTACCTGGGAAGATTTAGAGAATTATCACGACCTGTCCGTTCTGGAAGATGGCTTCGAAGACACCCCATATTGTCCGGACCTATTGACCAGCGGTCTGTATAAGAAAGGGAAAGGTAAGGCGTCCGTAGATTACCGGATGCCCTATTACGGGGTCAAGATGTTGGATTCCCGGGCCTACGGGGTGACCTTTGATGAAAGCGGCTGTCCGGACGCCCACCTGTTCATGTTCCCTGTAAGTTCCGAAAAAACAATGACGGAATTTTCAAAGCAACAGCTGAAGGTCCTTAAGCAGAACCTGGCGCTTATTCCCCATTAGTTTATCTGTTTCGGGCCATTTCCATGGCCGCTGCCCGGTAGTCTTCTTCGGAGATTCGGTCGGGTCCCCAGACCACCACCTTGTTCCTGCCGGATTCCTTGCCCTCGTACAGGGCCTTGTCCGCCATCTGGATGCTGCGGTCGGCGCCAAGGCGACCGTCGTACTTGGAAACGCCCAGGGTGATGGTGACGTTGATGAGAAAATCGGCGTGCTTGATGGACTGTTCTTCCACCTGCTTGCGGAACCGCTCAGCCACAACGGCAGCTCCGTCCAAGTCGGTCTCGGGGAGTAGCACCAAAAATTCTTCGCCGCCGTAGCGGCCCACGATGTCGTAGTTCCGCAACATCCCGCGGATGGTCTGAGCAACGGATTTCAGGACCTCGTCGCCACAGGCGTGTCCGTAGGTGTCGTTGATTCTCTTGAAATGGTCGATGTCAATGAACACAAAGCAGAATGGCTTGTGTGACCTGGAAATGCGGCTGACTTCGTTTTCGATGCACTCGTGAATGTTCCGGCGGTTGGGTAGTCCCGTCAGTTCGTCGGTCCTGGACATAATCCGGAGTTTCTTGTTGGCTTCTTCCAGTTCCTGTGTTCTTTCGGCGACTTCTTGTTCCAGGAGCTCCCTATGGGACTGCAATTCCTTGAATTGCCGCCTGATGGTGTCGTGCATCAGGTTGAACGCCTTGGATAGCTGGCCCACTTCGTCGTCTCGCCGACCGAACCTGATTTCGGGGGTGTCGATGTTGTCGTCGGTAATTTTCTTCATGTGGACAATCAGCTTGTTCAAAGGCTTTCCCAAGATGAGGAACATCCAAAAAGAAATAAGGCAGGTGACAACGATGGTTCCTATGAGGAAAAGCATACTGGACTGCTTGATGGCCGAAGCCATGTCTTCGATTTCTCTACGGGGCTGCAACGAAAGCAATCCAAACTGGAATGCATGACTGTACTCATAGTTGACCAGGTATTCGCTTCCGTTTCTGAGTTTCACAAAGTAGGGTCCTGGGGTCTCAAACCTTTGGGGCTGGAAATTTTCGAAACCGAGTTCGGTTATGTTCATGCGTTTGCGGCCGGTTTCCCTGAAACTGGGCAGGTACAGGATTTCCCCTTTTTCGGTGATGGCAATGACAAAACCGTTCTTGCCCACCTTGCAGTCGGCAAAGTACTTTTCAAGTCGTTCAAAGGAAAAGTTTGCCAGAAGAACGCCCTTTTCTTTTTCTTCTCCGATGACTTCAGAAGAGAAAATGCGGGTGGGCATGGAGTGGTCGTCGTCGATGCACCAGGGGCTGAAATAGGAATTGTGCTTGGGAATTTTAGAAATTTCAAAATGAAGCTGAACCTGTTCATCGGCGAAGTCGTTTTTCCTTTCGCAAATCAGGTTGTTTTCGTCGTCATAGAGGTTGATTGTTTCGTCGTCGTTGAACAGGGAGGCGATGTTGTCGCTGTTGATGTAGGCGCCCGCAATGGCGGAATCCAGGCTTTGTATTTCAGTGGTGTGGGTGAGGAAGATGATTCGGTTGGCGAACAGTCGGATTTCGTTGTTCGCGGCGAAGACCATCTGCCGAAGCTGGGTACGGTTATTGTTGCTGCTCCAATTGGTAAGGGCTTTTATTTGACCCTTGGCGAAAAAGAAAATACTGATGGAGGCGATCAATACCGTAGCAAGAATCAGGAGCAGCAAACTCTTGAAAATGGTGCTTTGGGAAAACTTGACGGCTCTAGCTTCTTTCATGGTTGAACTACGAATTTAACAAAATAAAGGGCCTGATGCTTGAGAAAAGCCCCTTTTTTACGCCCCAAGACGTCTAACGCATAAAACGCGTTAAATAAAAATTGTGAGCCTTATCAAGTCCTAACGTTCTTTTTTGGGAATATAGCCAAAAGGGGCCCCTTTTAGTTATATTTTTCTTGTCGTAATTACGATAAACTCAATCCTTAAGGAGTAATAAAAAAATGAAAAAAGGTATCGCTACCCTTCTCGCTGCCGGCATGATCGTTCTTTCTGGCTGCTACGGCTCTAACGCTTGCTTCAACAAGCTCCATGACTGGAACGGCACTCTTGGCAACAAGTGGCTGAACTCCATTGTCCACTTCCTCATGATGTGGATTCCGGTGTACGGCATCTGCTTGTTCCTGGTGGATGGCCTGGTCCTCAACACTGTTGAATTCTGGACTGGTTCCAATCCTCTCGCTTCCGGTGATTCCTACCATGAAACCGACTCTCAGGGCAACTCCATCGCCGCCGTGAAGAACGCCGATGGCTCCATGTCCGTCGAAGTGACCGCCGCCAACGGCGAAAAGGCCAACCTCACCCTCCAGCGCGACGAAAACGTTGTCCGCGCTCTGGACGCTGAAGGCAACCTGGTTGCTCAGTACGAAATCGAAAAGTAATTTCTTTAGCAGAAGTTGCTGAAAAGGCTCCGGTGAACGCCGGGGCCTTTTTGTTTTGCCTAAGGCAAAGTCTTGATACTCGCGCGCCGCAGCCTGTCGTTCAGCGCCATCCCCAATCCGGTGTCCGGAATGGGGTCCACCAGAATCAGGTCGTATTCAGGCCTGTCCAGTTCGTGCATCAGGGCGTATAGCTTGGCGGTGGCTTCTACTAGGTCGCCCGTTTTAGACAAATTAACGGTTGCTGGAATGGGACCTTCTGTCGTCCCGAATGCAATTCTCACGGTTCGGGTCGGCAACTTGTAGTCTTTTTTTATTGGCCCATAATATAGCGGGACCTGTGGCCTGTAGTGGGTATCCAACTGTCCGGGCGCCGCCATGGGTTTGCCGGGTTTGGAGCTGGAAACGCCTAACGCCACCTTCCCGAGAACCCGCTCCACCATTTCGGCGGTGACGGCGCCCGGTCGAAGGATTGTGGGCGTCTCGTTCAACAGGGAAATGATGGCGCTTTCTACGCCCACCTGGCACGGCCCGCCATCGACAATGCCTGCGATGCGTCCGCTCAGCTGTTCGGCCACATGCATAGCCGTCGTCGGGCTCACATGCTTGAAAAGGTTCGCGCTGGGGGCGGCCAAGGGAAGGTTTGACTTCCGGATAATTTCTTGTGCTACCGGGTGCGACGGAAAGCGCACCGCCACAGACGGAAGCCCGCTTGTGGCCAGGTCCGGGATGCAGTCCTTCTTAGGGAGCACCAGCGTCATGGGCCCGGGCCAGTAGGCTTCGGCCAGCCGGTAGGCTGCATCGGGAATGTCCCTAGCCACATCGGCCAGCTGCTTGATGTCGCAGATATGGACAATCAGGGGGTCGAAGGTGGGGCGCTCCTTGGCGGCAAAAATTTTCGCCAGGGCGTCGGGATTAAACGCGTTACCCGCAAGGCCATAAACCGTTTCTGTAGGTATAGCCACCACCTGGCCGTCCTGCAATAGCCGGACCGCCTCGTCAACACTTGTCCAGGGAGGGAATTGCATTTTCAGTTGTCAGTCGTCAGTTTTCAGTTGTGAGTGCAGCGAGCTTCAAGACATTCCAATCCAAAGTCTCACAACTCACAACTCACAACTCAAAACCCTCACACCTATTTAGCTCTCCGAAGGTTCTCCCTTGGCTTCGTCCTTGCGGCCGAAGGCGAACACCTGGTCGCAGGCGGAATTGAACCGCTTCCACACCTTGTCGGATTCGCTACGGGGAACAGCCCCAACCTCTTTCCACAGGCGGCGGAGATGCTTCACCTTGTTCATGGCGCCACCGACGGTCTGCTCGTTCAGGTCGGTGAGCAGGTCTTCGGCCTGTTCGCACAGCAGGATCTTCTTTTGCAGGTTGTTCTGACGGGCCTGTTCCTGGATATCCAGCTGGTCACGGCGACGGCTGAAGAAGTCGTCGCAGATTTCGCGGAAGTCCTTCTGCAGGTTCACTTCGTCGAGACCGCAGGAACCCAGTTCCCGCCATTCCTTCTGGAGGTCGCGGACGGCATCGGCCAGCTGGTTGCTGCCGGCGCTTTCGGCAAACTGTTTTACCTTCTCGATCATCTCCTGCTTTTTCGCCTTGATGTCGGCGAGCTGCTTCTTGATGTCTTCGTTCACCTGGGCGTACTTGTCCATGAACTGGTTCACGAAGTTTGCAAAACGGCTGTTGATGGTCTCAATGGCTTCTTTCGGAACCATGCCGATTTCTTTCCATTCGGATTCAAGAGACTTGACGGTATCCACCAGTTCCTGGCTGATGTTCGACAGGTCCAGGGCCTCAAGCTTTGCGCAGAGGTCTTCTTTCTTTTTCAGGTTCTCCTGCTTGGCTGCGTCCATCTCTTCGAAATGGCCACGCTTCTTCTCGAAGAATCCGTCGCAGGCGCTGCGGAAGCGGGCCCAGATTTCTTCGGACTTGCTCTTGGGCACAGGACCGATGGTCTTCCAGGATTCCTGCAGCTGCTTGAGCTTGCCGGAGGTGGCGTTCCAGTCGGTAGATTCCGTCAGGGCTTCGGCCTCTTCGCAGAGCTTGAGCTTGCGCTCGTAGTTCTCTTCGCGGGTCTTGTCCTCTTGTTTCAGGATTTCCTTGTGCTTGGCGTAGAACTCGCCGGTCACCTTCTTGAAGCGCTCCATCAGGGCGGCAAGGCTTTCTTTAGGAACCATGCCGATGTTCTTCCAGGATTCCTGGATTTCCTGCATGGCCTTGAACTTGTCCTTCCAGAAAATTTCGGCGTTGTTCAAAAGCTCTTCGGCCTTCTGGCAGAGGGCTTCCTTGTCGGCAAGGTTCTTGACCCTTTGTGCCATGCGCTCTTCGATAAAGGGAGCGCAGTTCTCCTTGATTTTTTCGAACAGTCCCTGGAAACGGTCCTTGAATTCCGCAAACTTGGCGGGCGAAATGGGTCCGATGTTTTTCCACTTGGTGGCGAGGTTCTTGAGCTTGTCCAGCACTTCCTGACTGCCTTCTTCCTTAGAAAGCAGTTCCAGTTCGTCGAGGATGGAGGCCCTGTCGTTCTCGTTGTGCCAGGACTGCCACTGCCGCATTTCCTGGAAACGTTCCGTGGCGGACTTGTATTCCAGCCACAGCTCGTGGTACTTGAATTTCTGGTCGCCTACGATGTCTTTCCATTCCTGGAAGGCGGCCCTGAGCTTGAGGCTCAGTTCCTTGAAGTCTTCGTTTTCGTTGAAGCCCTTGACCCGCTCAATGATGGCCTTGAGCTTTTCGGAATTCTTTTCGAAGCGCTCCTGGGCAGAGGCGTTGAAGGCCGCAATCTTTTCGCCCAGCTTGCTACGGAGAGAGTTGTATTCTTGCAGTTCGGGGTCGCTGCCTTCCAGCAGGGGAAGCTTTTCCCATTCCCGGACAATACCGTGCAGATGCTTGGAAGTGGTTTCGGAGCATTCCGTGTCGGCGAGGGCCTGAAGCTGGTCCAGAAGTTCCCTGCGGTTGGATTCCTTCTCTTCGGTGGCTTCTCCTTCTTCGGCAGGAGCTTCCTTCTTTTTCAAGTCCTGGACCTTGAAGAACAGTTGGTTGAACTTGCGGATGGCGTCAGGAGTCATCTTGGACTTGTTCTCGTTCCATTCGGCGATAATCTGGTCTGCCCGTTCCATGTTTTCCTGGAGCTTGTTTTCGTTTACCAGGGCTTCCAGTTCGGCGCAAGTTTCCATCAGGTGGTTGACCAGGGCCTGCTTTTCGGCTTCGGCCTTTTCGGCAGCGATGCGGGCGGCATCGGCCTCGTCGCAGAACTTGACGAAGCTGGCGTAGATTCCGTCCAGAGTGGCTTGGGCAGGGCCCATCCCCAGGGCCTTGGCTTCTTCCATCAGTTCTTCAAACTGGCCCTTTACAGAAATGGGGTCTTTCTGGGCGGCCAGGTGGTGGGCCTGCTGGATAAGGGCTTCCCGCTTGCTCATCAGGAGCATCTGGGCGCGCTTTCCGCCGTCGGCGGCGTCTTGCATGGCCTTGATCTTATCGGCGGCCACCTTGCGCACGGAGGTGTGCTTGGAAGACTTGGCCACTTCTTGAAGCAGGCTTTCCGAAGAAAGCTTGTTCACCGCTTCCATGGCCACCTTCTCGACGGCATCCTTGGTGGCGGCGATGGCGAGCAGGTTCGCCTTGCTCACCAGCTTCACCAGCTCCAGGCGGAGCTCGGAGGAGGGCAGGTTCTTGATCAGGTCTTCGGCGTAGCGGGTGTCTTTCAGTTCGTTGATAAAGCGCAGGGCCTCGGGGGAGGCTGCGCGGGAATCCTTGAGCTTGCGGACAATTTCATCGAAATAGCGGGACTCGGCCAGGCGACGGACATGGGCGTCCTTGTCGTTTTTCGAAATCTGTGCGAGGGCGGAAATCACCGTCAGTTTCTTGACGGCTGCCGTGCGGACTTTGGGTTCCTCGTCGTACAGGGCGATTCGTTCAAAGGTGTCCTGATTGGAAGGTCCCATTTCCTCGACGGCCTCGATACGCTTGTCGGGGTTGGAATTCTGCCATTTCGGTTTAAATGCATCCAGTAAGCTCATAATATCTCCAAAGGGTAAAGGGGCTTTTCAGGGCCCGTTCCTGTAATTTACATAAAAACTTTTAATAATGTATATGTTTTTTTGAGAAAATGGGGATTTAGGGGCTGGGATCTAGGGGCTGGGATCTAGGGGCTAGGATCTAGGGGTTAGGATCTAGGGGCTGGGATCTAGGGGCTGGGATCTAGGGGTTAGGATCTAGGGGCTAGGATCTAGGGGTTAGGATCTAGGGGTTAGGGGTTTGAGGTCGCTTCGCTTTGAGTAGTGAGGTCGGTCGCCAAAGGCTCCCTTTGAGGTTCGTGCCTCACACCTCACACCTCATACCTCATACCTCATACCTCATACCTCATACCTCATACCTCATACCTCACAACTCACAACTCATAACTGACAACTGTATACGGTGCGGGGCTGGGAATTCCCCTTTTTTGCTCAAAAACGCCGATTTTTTAGGGAAAACGGAAAAAACGGCCCAGGGGTGTTTTGTAGGCCCTCATTTTTCTATCTTTTGCGCCGTGAATTTTGCAAAGACCACTATACACTTTCAGAATTCCTCCCGGTCCGTGACCCTCCACGTGCCGTCGTTGGTGTTCCGCGGGCTTCCGTTCTTGAAGTTCCTGCTGGTGGTGGGCTTTTTGCTTTTCTTGGCCCAGTTTGCGGCGACGACCGTCTATCGTGGTCTGCTGAACCACGTTCTAGAAGACCGGGCCGAACTGGACCGCGACCTCTCCCAGATTCAGGGGACCGTAGATTACCTGAACCGCACGTCTGCAGATTTTCTCGGTGACGAACAGCGGCTTCATTCCAAGTATGGCCTGCCCCTGCCCGACGAAGAGGAGCGCAGCCTGGGTACTGGCGGCTCCGTAGAGCCCAAGTCCAAGTTGCTTATGGAAACGTCCCCCGTGTTCGAAAAGATGGCGAACCTGAGGGACGAGGCGAACCGCCTGCATGGTAAGCTGGACAACAACAGCGGCGCATTCTACAACCTGACCGATTTTATCAAGCAGAAACAGTCCGCCTGGCGTTTTGTGCCTTCCATTTCGCCCACCCAGGGCCGTTACGCTTCTTCCTTTGGCCCGCGTATCCATCCGGTTACGGGCGAGGTGGGCAAGATGCATTATGGCGTGGACATCGCCAATGACCGCTGGACTCCCATCTATGCTTCTGCCGACGGTGTGGTGGATGTGGCCCAGATGAGCTCTACTTTTGGAAATTTCGTGACCATCAATCATGGCAACGGGATTGTGACCCGCTACGGCCACATGCAGATGTCCCTGGTCAATCCTGGGCAGTTTGTCCGCCGTTACCAGATTATCGGTTATATGGGAAACACAGGCCGTTCCGTTGGCCCCCATCTTCATTACGAAGTCTGGGTGAACAACAATCCTGTGAATCCTCTTGCCTATATGCTCCCCGGCGACTACGCCGTGGATTGAGCCCCCTGACCTGTTCCGCAAGGTGGCACCCTGTTAGGGTAGCAGTAAGGGAAAACCCCTAGGGGTTTATCTTGAAATACATCTTGTTTTTTTCCTCCCTGGCGGTGGCTTGCCCTCAGTTTGTGGAAATATTTCCTGACCCGACAGAGGTGCCGGACCAGCAGGGGGAGTTCGTGGAAATCCGCATGGATTCCTCTTTCTTCGCGGAGTCCCTTTTTGTTTCCCTGGACGGAAAGGGCGCACTTGGTTTTCCTTATCCGGAGGGCGGCCGCTTTGTTCTTTCTCACGGGAATGCCTTGTGTCCGGACAAGGAGGGAATTGCCTGTGGAGACCTGGGCAGTTACAGCCTGCCCAATTCCCGGGAGTCCGTCTGGAAATTGCAGGCGGGAACCTGTGCGGACTCAATCTATCTCGACAAGCCGAAGGCCGGCAAGTCGTTTCAGCGCAAGGGCTACGGGGACCAGTGGGTCCTGGACGAGCCTACGCTCGGGTACGGAAATCCCCTTTACGAACTGGACCTGGACGACTGCGGGATATCCCGTGTGGAGTATGAATTCAGGGAAGACCATTGGTGGGTGTCCGGCAGGGTTTCGGGCTGCAAAAACACTTGGCTGCATTATGAATATCTGGACTTGTATCGTCCGAGTTCGGGCAAGATCGATTCGCTGCATGTAAATGAATTCTTCTCTTTCGCCATTCCGGTCAAGAGTCCCATCCTGTTGCACTTGCATGTGCCCGACGACGAAATTTCTGTAAACAACAACGTGGATACGCTGGTGGCCCAGGTGGGTAATTCCCCCTTGATGGTCACCGAGGTGCACCATTGCCCAGAAGAACCCATGCCCGAATGGGTGGAGGTCTATAATGCCTCCCAGGTGGCGCTTCCCCTGTCCAAAATCAGGCACTGTAGTCGCGGGAACTTCTGGGGTTCCGGCGCAGATTCCATCGGGCCTTACGAAAGCGTTCTCGTGTCCAGGGATACGGCAGCCCTGCGGGAACAGATAGTGTATAAGGACGTGAAAATGGTGCAGGCCTCCATCGGCTATCTGAACAATACGGCGGGCTCCTTTTCGCTTTGCTATGGCGATGCGGTTTTGGATAGCGTTGGGTGGGACAAGTTCACGGTGAGCTGTCCGTCGGGATTTAATCCCAGGACTGGAGTGGCAGAAAATACGCCAGGATTTCAGGGTAGGCATTCTGAAAAGTATGGCGAGGAACCGGTTGTGTACAAACTATCATCAAGGGTCTTGCGAAAGCGGGGAGACCCTTTGCGGGTAAAGGTGGAGAGCGACCGGGAGGTAATGTTGAACCTGCTGGACAGCGCGGGTCAGGTGGTCTGGAAACAGAAGGCGCCTGCCATGTCTAACGCCTGGTGGAATGTGCCGGTGCAGGATTATACGGGGGTGGGTGCGGCCTATGTCAGGATTTCGGCGGGCTCTTTTGAAAAGGTGGTGGGAATTGTTGTGCGTCCGTAGTTTTCTGCTGGTGTTCCTGCTGGCGGGTTTCGTTTTCGGCCTGGATTCGCCGGTGCCCTTTGTGAAAAAGAGTGTTACGGGTTCATCGGGGCTTCCTGGATGGTATTCCAGTCCGGCAAGGGTGGGGGAGCCTGCCTTCGGGTTTTCTTACTGGAACGTGCCGGAGGTATATGACCGGTGGGCTATGAGCGCTGCCGGGGAATGGGGGAGCGGGCATTACCGGGTGGCGTTCTTCTACTCTTATAGCGAGATGGACAGCCTTTTCAGGGAACACTATGGGGAACTGGACGGGGCTTACGGATTAGGGCCCGCGGTATTTGGTGCGGGCTACGGAACCCTGCTGGATTATGTCCCTCGGGAAGCGAGTTGGGTTCGACACCGCATAAAGGCAGGTGCGGGCCTTCGATGGGGCAACGTGTACGGAAGCCTCTGGACCATGGGCTTTACCGACGAAACCTGGACGGGAATGGGAAGTCTTTTGTGGAAGCCGACCGAAGTGTTTTCCCTGTCGGTGGAATCGGACGGCAAATCTTTGGGAGTAGGCCACGATTTCTATTTCAGGCTTGGCACGCTTTCTAGTTTTTATACATTCCCGCGGTTTAGCGTGGGGGTGGAACTGGTCCTGAACCTGAAATTTCTGGAATGGGGCGGAACTCACGGCTTTGGCAACGGAAATCTGGGGTGGAACGGGTTGTGGCTCCGAAAAAAATTGTATTTTCAAAAGTATGACGGAGATTCCCAAAATCGGAAGTATTGACTGGGCTATGGCTTCGGTGGCCATCGGGGTTCTACTTGTGGTGGTTTGCCTGGTGTGCTTTATGCTGCTCAGGGATAGCCGAAAAAAACAAAAGTTCTACAAGCGCTTTGGCAATAACGTGAACGAGGGAATCGTGGTGCTGTCCCAGAATCTGGATTACCTGTACAGCATGCCTCTTTTTACCGAAGAACCTCTGCTAGAAAAATTAGTTCAGGGACAGAGCTTACAAGAGCTCCTTGACCCCAAGGATTGGGGCAGGATGCGTTTGTTTTTCGAGGAAACAGAAAAGCATAGGGATATCCCATTTCTCTTTTCGTTAAAAATGGAAGACAGAGATATTCTGTGGTATGAACTGCGCTGCTTTATTTATCGGGCGTCCCTGTCGGAATATCATTATGTGTGTTTTCTAAAAAATATAACCAGGGAACAGGAAACCCGCAGGGAGCGCCAGAATTTACAGGATACCCTGGACTTGATGTTGAAAACGACAGGGGATTTCTTGTGGAGCCTGGATGTGGAAAAACGGTTGGTGACATTCTTGACACCCATCGTGGATGAGGATTTCCAGATACTTCCCCGATCTGCCGGAGGTGTGGAACTTACAAAGATTATGCCCGAAGAGGATGCCGCCCTTTTAGATAAGCTGACGAACCGCTACGTTCTGGAATACAAGGCGGACAACAGCATTATCGAAAAGAATAAGTTGTATCCTCCGGTAAAGATTCGCCTTTTCAACAAGAAAGGAAATGTTTTTTGGTACAACCTTCGCGGCTTGATCGCTTTTGACGAAGAGGGTAACCTGGTATTCCGGGGTGTGGCGAACCGCCTGGACCTGATGATGGATAATTTTGTTTTTGATCCGAACCATAATGAAAATGCTCTTTTCTCGGCGGCTTTGTCCTTGCCTGATTTGCGGGTTTTCTGGGTAGATAGGGAATTCAAAATTTTAGGGGCGAACCAATGCTTTGCCAATGCCTTCCATGTGGATGACTTGGCGTCGATACAGGGGAAACCCTTGAGCAGCGTGGCGTTTTCAAAGCCTCTATTGTATTTTAATAAGGTTCTGACAGAGGTTTTTGAAACAGGCCGTCGCGTGTCCTGGAAATCCGAGGGTGACGAGTTGGATTGTCCCATGTTCTTTAACGTAGTGCCCCTGAAAGAAAAGAGCGGCGTTACCTTGCAGGCTCTGTGCGCTTATATTAGACTAGATTCTCAAAACAAAGAGGTATAATATGAAAAAGTTGATTGGTCTTGCTTTCTGTACGGCTTTTCTTGTGGCCGGTTGTAACGAAACTCCCAAGCAAGAGGCTGCAACCGTAGAAAAGAAGGCTCCGGCGGCTGTGGCGGCTGTAGCCCCTGCGACGCCGGCACAGTCGGTAGAAGCAGCACCTGCGGCAGAAGCACCTAAGGCCACCATTACGGATATTGACTGGAACAAGGCCTTGGAAATGAGCAAGGCGGGTGCCGTGCTCATTGACGTGCGCACTCCTGCCGAAGTGGCCGAGGGCATGGCGCCCGGCGCTATCAACATTCCGCTGCAAGAAATTGAACAGCGCCTTTCTGAATTTCCCAAGGACAAGGACCTGCTGATTTACTGCCGTAGCGGCAAGCGCAGCATGGCCGCATCCAATTTCCTCATCGAAAACGGATACGACAAGGTGTTCAACGTGGTGGGTGGATTCCTGGCCTTCCCGAAATAGTTGTGAGTGGTGAGTTGTGAGTGGTGAGCCCTGTCGAACCAAGGCGAACATCCGCTTGCTTTTATCTAGCGGATCCTCACTTTCGTGAGGATGACAAATCCTGAAACTCACAAACCCGAACCTCGTGCCCCGAGCCTCGTGCCTCGAACCTCCCTAGCCCCTAAATCCTCTCAATGAACTTCCTGCAGCTTGCACTTGAACTTTCCTTCGGGTCTATCGGCGTCAGCCGCCCGAATCCGGCGGTGGGTGCCGTTGTAGTGAAAGACGGACTGGTTGTGGGGCGGGGGGCGACGCAGAGCCCTGGGAATGCCCACGCCGAAGTCATGGCTCTGCGTGACGCGGGCGAACTTACCCGCGGGGCGGCCTTGTTCGTGACGCTGGAGCCCTGCTGCCATTACGGCCGCACGCCCCCCTGCACCAAGGCTATCGTCGAGGCGGGAATTTCCGAAGTCTATTTCGCCCATGCAGACCCGAACCCGGCTGTCCGCGGCAAAAGCCGTGGCATTCTGGAGGCCGCTGGCGTCAAGGTTTACGAGGGCAAGGACGCCTGCCTGCGGGCCCATGCCGAAAGCGGCTGGAACGACAGTTGCTCTGCCGAGGGTTGCACCCTCCTTTCTCCCGACGAATCGGAAAACGAGGGCGCGGTAGTCTTTGCCGAAATAGAACGGTTCTTTGAAGCTTATGATTACTTTGTACGGAACAAGAAGACCTTTGTAGAAGTCAAGATTGCCCTTTCGGAAAATGACTTCATGGGAATGCAGGACGGTAACGGTCGTCCCGCCCCCTTGAACATCACAAAGCAGGGGGCTGCCTGCTGGAACCATGAACTGCGGGCCATAAGTGACGCTATCCTAGTGGGGGCGGGAACGCTCCTTGCCGACAATCCTTCTTTGGACGTGCGTTTTGCCCATGGTAACAGTCCTGTAAAAATCCTCTGGGCGGGGCACCATGAGTTTACGGAAACGGAAATATCGGCGTTGAAGTTCTTTTCGCAGGTTGGTGACGCTACATCAATTCCGCGCTTGGTGTTCACTTGCGTTGAACAGCCCGCCATCAAAGGTGAAACAATCCTTTTAAGTGGCAACACCTTCGAAGAAAATTGGACGGAGATGATTGCGGAACTTTCCCGCCGGGGAATGCACCGCTTGATGGTGGAACCAGGTGCTCATCTGTCTGCAAAAATTTTCGGCGATTCAGGTGATCGAGGCGAAAAAAATACGCCCCTGTGGAACCGCCTGGATTTGTGGAAATCTACCGACCCTTCCGTGGAACGAATTTTATTTCAAGAAAACTGCCAGGGAACCGTATTCCCGGGCGTGCCCGATTCCGCAGTGGCAAAGGAATCGGCCATCATCGGCCCCGATGTGCTGACGGTATATTACCCGGGATAATTTTTTTTGGTAATCGCCAAGAATTATTGCTTTCTTGTCTTATTTTTAGTATATTGTAAATAAAGGAACCGACTTGACTGGTTGCCGCCTGGCCTTTGGCCAGTTTTCTATATGGTATAACAGAAGAGGAATTATGGCTCGCGAAATACGAGAAACTCCTATCCTGTTCGGCGAGGATGCCCGCCGGTTTTTGGCCTGTATGGAAGAGCGGCACCCGGAACCTCCGGAAATTCGTGCCCGCCGCCTGCGGAATTACGAATTCATGAAAAAGGCCTATGAGCATGGCATGGCTGAGAAGCGTGCCCGTGAAGCGGCCAACGGAGGTATCGACCCGTGCTTTCGGCAGGTTTAGCAAAAAATTATCCACTGAAATTTGTTCGGCTAGACCCGACCAATGCCGTCAAAAGTTTTGACTGTGGTGACGGGGATTTGAACGATTTTATCCTTAACCATGCTGCTGTGTTTCAGAAGTATCTGATTGCTGTTACGTATGCTTGTGTTGACGTTGATGATGCAAGTAAGGTTTATGCCTATTGCAGCCTTGCAAACGACAAGGTGGCCATTACGGATTTCAAGGACCGAGCGGAGTTCAATCGATTCCGAAAAAAGCGGGGGTTTCCAAACGAAAAACGGTTGAAAAGTTACCCAGCGGTTAAGTTGTGTCGCCTTGGTGTGGAAACATCTGCCAAGGGGCGGCAGATTGGGACTACGGTGTTGGATTACATCAAGTCCATGTTTGTTATAGAGAACAAGACGGGTTGTCGTTTCTTGACGGTGGACGCTTACTTGGAGGCCGTCCCGTTTTACGTGAAGAACGGCTTTCGCTTCATGACGCAGGATGACAACGACCCGCATACAAGGCTGATGTATTTCGACCTGATGGACTTGGAAACGTAAATTTTTTCGCAGCCTACGGGGTAATTGCAAACAAAGTGGACCTGCAGGACCAGTTTTTTCAAAAACATTAGCCAAAACTGTTTTTTTTCTTACATTCCGGAGTAGGCAAATTACAAACTTACGGAGAAAATAATGAAAAAACAGAATTTTGCTGTTGCGTCATCCTTGAGCCGCCCTGCGTGGAAACACCGTGTCATTGCCAGCGCCCTTGGGTGCGTGGCAATCTCTCTACCGCTGGTCTTTGCCGCCTGTGACGACAGTTCCAGCGATTTGTCTAGCGAAATTCCCGTTTACGGGAGCGAGGCAACCCTGCCCGACATTTGTGAAAAGGAAGTCGCCAAGGTGGACACCTCATTTTTTGCCTGTCTAGAGAACAAGTGGGTGGTTGTTACCGACTCCGCCATCATTGAAAAAATTAAGGACGGGCTTGACGGGGACAAGCTGAAAGCTGATCTGGAAGATCTGATGTCGAGACAGTCCAGTTCCTCCAAGAAGCAGTTCTGGCCGTTCAGCAGCGAAGTATCGGACGAACCCGATTTGTCAGGTGACACAAATGTCGACGAGGAATCTTCCTCTAGCGCCGCCTCGGAATTCAGTTCCGACACTGGTAGCGAGGGGTCTTCATCATCTCGTCATTCCCCGGAATCATCATCTCGTCATTCCCCGCTTGACGGGGAATCTTCCTCCAGCGGACAGAAAAAATCCTGCGATGACTTGGCCTACAATCCCGATACGCAATTTTGTGATACCCGAGACGGCACACTCTACAGGTTCGTGACCATCGCAAGCGAAAACCCCGCTTACAGCAAGAAGTGGATGGCGGAGAATCTGAACTATCAGACCGCAAACAGTTGGTGTGGCGGCGGAAGTGCCGGAACAAAGATGGCGGGCGACTGCTCCGTGTATGGAAGACTCTATACCTGGGCTGCCGCCATGGGCAAGCTCGAGGATGAGTGTGGCTTCGGTCATGACTGCATCACCCTGGGCAAGGGCAACGTGCAGGGGGTGTGTCCCGACGGTTGGCATGTTCCCACGCAGGATGAATGGAACGCCCTGTTCGCCGCGGTGGGCGGTGAGTCCACAGCGGGCCAAAAACTCAAGGCCCAAACTGACTGGAGGGCGTATAGCGGCATCACCAACGAGGATGCCTACGGCTTTTCCGCGCTGCCCGCTGGCTACAGGGGCAACGTTGGTTACTTCTACTATTTCACCCTCGGTGCTTACTTTTGGAGTGCCACGCAGGACGATAGCGACTACTCCTACTACGTGTATATGGGCTACTGCAATGACTATGCGGAACTGGGCAATGTTGACAAGAACCGCGACTTCTCCGTCCGTTGCGTCAAGGATTCTGAATAAAGTAACCGCTACGACAATATGCAAACGAGCCTGAAGTTCCGAAAGGACTTCGGGCCTTTTTTTGTGATAAGAATATGGTTGCGAGGGAACACCGTGACCGAGCAACCTCCTGCGTAGCGAAACCCATTTTTCGAGGCGAGAGGGCATAGTTGCTAGGCAAAAAATCCGGAGGGTAGCGACGAACAAAGTGAAGTTGCGACCGACGGTCTTTTTTGCAGGCGACTGTGCCCTTGAGACTCGGATTATTTAGGGGGCGTTGCGGGGTTCTCCCCGCTAGAGGGGGTGATGGAAGCCTTGGCGAGATCGTTGGATTGTGATTACTTCACCCCTATTCGGGGTTCGCAATGACACTGCCGGCTTCTGTCTAATCGCCAAGGCTGCAATCAGGGGGAGACTTCCCCCACACCCCACATTATTGATTTATCTGTCGTCAGTTTTCAGTCCTCAGCATATAATTTGGCGCCAAAGGCGCGACTATAAGAACTCACAACTCATAACTCACAACTCATTACTAATCCCGTCTCATACTTTCTTACTCAAGCGGATCCTCGCCTTCGCGAGGATGACGTTTCTCGGGCTTCATTCCCCAGTCCCTAGCCCCTAGATCCTAGACCCTTTTCTATATTTGCCCCCGTATGTTTACAGGTATCATTCAAGCGACGGGTGAGATTGTTTCCCTTGTGCCCCGCGGGGACGCTCTTTCCATGGTGCTCCGGGCTCCGGGCTTTTTCAAGGACTGCAAGCTGGGCGACAGCGTGGCCAACGACGGCGTGTGCCTTTCGGTGGAATCCTGCACCGCAGACGAGGCGACTTTTTGCCTGATGCACCAAACGGTGGAAAACACCGCCTTCAAGGCTGCGGCTCCCGGCAAGTTGGTGAACCTGGAACTGCCTTGCCGCGCTGACAGTTTTATGGGTGGGCATTTTGTGATGGGCCACGTGGACTGCGTGACCGAGGTTATCCAGGTGGTGCCTCGTGAAACCGGTGTCGAGGTGGACCTGAAGATGCCTGCCGACCTCAAGCGCTACATTATCCGCCGGGGCTCCATCTCCCTGAACGGTATCAGCCTTACGGTGGCCGAAAAGTTCGAGGACTCCATCCGGGTGTGCATCATTCCGGAGACTCTGGCCCGCACGAACCTGCGTAACTGGGTGGCAGGGACCATCGTGAACGTTGAAGTGGATATGCTGGGCAAGTATATCGAGAATTATTTGAAGGAACGTGACCTTGCTTAATACCATCGAAGAGGCCATAGAGGATTTCAGGAACGGAAAGTTCCTTATCGTGGTGGACGACGAAGACCGCGAGAACGAGGGCGATTTTGTTATCGCCGCCGAGAAGATTACGCCCGAAAAGGTGAATTTCATGCTTCACGAGGGTAGGGGCGTGCTTTGCGCACCGCTGCCTATTTCCCGCTGCCATGAACTGAATTTGACCCGCCAGACGGCGGAGAACACTTCCATGCTGGGAACACCCTTTACCATCATGGTGGACAAGATTGAAGGCTGCACTACGGGGGTTTCGGCCCACGACCGTGCGGCTACCATCCAGGCCCTTGCTGACCCCAATTCCAAGCCAGGCGATTTTGGCCGGCCGGGACACATTTCGCCCCTGTATGCCCAGGAAGAAGGCGTGCTCCGCAGGGCTGGCCATACAGAAGCCGCCGTGGACCTGGCAAAGCTTGCAGGGCTTCGGCCTGCCGCCGCCCTCATCGAAATCATGAACGAGGACGGCACCATGGCCCGTCTTCCGCAATTGATGGAAGTGGCCAAAAAGTTCGGCCTCAAGATTATTTCTATCCGGGACCTGATCGACTACCGCCTGCGTAACGAAAAACTGGTGCAACGTGTAGCTGCCCCCCACGTGTCCACCAAGTACGGCGACTTTACCGCCTACGCCTACAGGAGCAAGACCGACGGTGTGGAGCATGTGGCTTGGGTGGCCGGCGACCCCGACTTCAGCAAGCCGGTTTACGTGCGCGTCCATAGCGAGTGCCTGACCGGCGACATTTTCGGGAGCCTGCGCTGCGACTGCGGCGAACAGCTGGCCTCCGCCATGAAGTTTATTGGTGAACATGGCGGCGTGCTTCTGTACCTGCGAGGTCAAGAAGGTCGAGGTATCGGACTTTGCAACAAGCTCCGGGCCTACGAACTGCAGGAGAAGGGTATGGACACGGTGGAGGCGAACCTTCACCTGGGGTTCAAGTCGGACCTGCGCCAGTACGGCACGGGGGCTCAAATTTTGGCAGACCTGGGGGTGCGGGAGATGCGTCTCTTGACCAACAACCCCAGCAAGATTTCGGGTATTTCGGCTTACGGACTCAAGATTGTGGAGCGGGTGCCCATCGAAATCAAGCCCAACGAGAAGAACCGGTTTTACCTGCTGACCAAGCAGAAGAAGATGGGCCACCAGCTGCATGTGGACAGCGACACCGCCGCGACCGGCGAAGTGACCAGCGAAAAGGTTTAAAAAGAGGATATGAACATGGTGAACGAAATCAAGAATTCTCTGAACGGTGCAGGCCTCAAGGTGGCCATAGCCGTCGCCCGCTTCAACGAGGTGGTCACCGACAAGCTCCTGGAAGGGGCTGTCCGTGAACTGGAACTGCTGGGCGTTGCCGACAAGGACATTACCGTGGTGCATGTTCCGGGTGCTTTTGAACTGCCGGGCGTGTGCCGCAGGCTTGCCGACAGTGGCAAGTACGATGCCGTGATGGCCATCGGCGCCGTGATCCGTGGGGAGACCAGCCACTATGACGTGGTGGTGAACGCCTCTACCGGTGGCGTGGCAAGCATTGCCGCCGAAGGCAAACTCCCGGTGATTCTCGGGATTCTTACCACCGACACTGTGGACCAGGCCATGAACCGCGCTGGCCTCAAGGCCGGAAACCTGGGATCTAACTGGGCAGCCACCGCCGTGGAAATGGCGAACCTGTACAAAGTGATATAAGGTAGGAACGATAAATAATGTGTGATGTGGAATGTGTAGTGTGTAATGAATAATCTCACATCTTACACTCCACATTTGAATCTTGAGACTTGCTTATGAATAAAACTTACAGACCCGCCCGAGTTTTTGCCATGCAGCTCCTGTATGCCATGGAGATTACGGGCTCTACGGCAGGGGAGGCCCTTCCGGGAGTCCTGGAATCCCAGCCTCTGCAAGACGACCAGAAAAAATACGGGATGAAGCTGGTGGACCTGGTGCAGGCCCATCGCGAAGAACTGGACGAAGACATCAAGGCCTGTTCCGTACATTGGGAAATCGACCGTATCGCAAAGATTGACTGCATCGTGGCCCGCATCGCCATGGTGGAACTGTTGTTCGTGCCAGACATTCCCGTGAAGGTGGCCCTGTCCGAGGCCGTACAGATTAGCACCAAGTACAGCACCGATTCGTCGGGAGCTTTTGTGAACGGGCTTTTGTCGGGGTTCATGAACAAGCGCGGAATCAGCACAGGAATTCAAATAAAGGATAAATAGTCGTGATTAAAGAAAAGTGGATGAAACATATTTTTGCAGGGATTGCTAGCCTTGTAGCCCTGATTGTCTATGCCATGACCATGGCGCCCACGGTCTCTTTCTGGGATTGCGGCGAGTTTGTGGCCTGCGCTAACACCCTGGGTATCCCGCACCCCCCTGGAACGCCCTTCTTCGTGTTCTTCGCCCGTGCGGTCATTGTACTGCTCCCCTTTGTCGAAGAAATCGCGAAGCGGGTGAACTACATCTCCGTGGTGAGTTCTGCGGCGACGGTCTATGTGACGGCCCTCTTTGCCTGGGATCTTTTGGCGACAGTCCTCAAGACGGACTCCCTTGCCGAAAAGATTTCTTCTAAGGTCCGCACCATCGTGCTTGCTACCGCCGCTCTCGTGGCCGGTTTCCTGCTGACTTTCTCCGATACCTTCTGGTTCAACGCGGTTGAAGCCGAAGTCTATGGTGTGGCCATGTTCATCTTGATGCTGGTATCCTACCTTGGTCTGGTCTGGTACAACAAAAGGGACGAAGACGGCAGCGACAAGATTCTGATTTTTATCTGCTATATCGCATTCCTCGGTATCGGCGCCCACCTCTACACCATGCTTACGGTGCCTGCGGTGTTTGTCCTTTTGCTTGCTGCCCAGCCCAAGAAAATTGTGGAACGCATTCCCATTTGGATTACGGGAACGCTTCTCTGTTCCGTGATTTACATGGTGTCGGCATTTATCGAGATTTCTCTTGTTTGCCTTGTGGTTCTAGCGATTCTTACGGTCGTCAAGCCGTTCACTCCAAATGTGAACAAGGCCATCCGCCTTTCCCTTGCCTTTGCGTTCTTCGCCCTTGTGGGTTACAGCACCCATCTTTACATTCCCATTCGTTCCGAGCTGAACCCCGTTATTGACGAGAATGACCCGGAAATCAATATCCGTGACGACCAGGGCAACCTTCAGCTGGGCAACCTGTTCAAGAGCGAGAACTGGGAGGCATTCAATAACTTTGTGGAACGCAAGCAGTATGGCTCCGAAAGCATGATTAGCCGAGCCTTCTACCGCCGTTCTCGCATCACTCACCAATTGTTCTCTTTCCCCAGCATGAGCTACGGTGGTTACCAGATGGCTCAGTACTTGCCCTACAAGGTGGGCGGTGTAAACTACGCCAACGGGGTCTATACCTTTGACGCCTCCGAAAACGAACCTCTGGAACGCTTCGGCATCAAGTTCCCCACCCAGATGAGCTTTATGGGCGATGCGGTGCTTCCGCAGTTCCTGATATTCGTTCTCATGAACGGCCTTATCGTGATGGTCTGCGTATTTATCTGGAAACGTAACCGGCGCTTGGGAATTTATACGTCTGTGTTGTACGTGCTTTGCAGCATGGGGCTCTTGTTCTACATCAACTTTGCCGATGGCACCCGCATGGAACAGCGGGAGCACGACTATTGGGTGAGCGTCATGACCCGGAATGTTCAGGACTTGAACAGTCGTGGGGCTGCAATTCCCATGGTTCCCGATCCCAACGACCTGATTGATTTGCGGCAGGATATTGAACGCACCAAGATCCGCATCGAGGTGCTTCGCCAGCGGAATACGCCTGCTCCAAAAATTGCCGAACTGGAAAAGAAGTTGGCTTCTTTGCAGAATGCAACGGCATGGCAGGCCTGGCAGAAAATAGAAAATGGCTTTGCCCAGGTGGGCGCTCGCGCGCCTTTCCCGGATGCGGTCCACATGGAAGTCCGCGAGCGTGACTACTTCTACACGCCGGCCTTTATCTTCATGAGCATGATTCTCGGAATCGGTGCTGGAATCCTGGTGTTTGTCTGTGCCACGGGAGCTTACGCCTCCTTTGCAAGTCCTGTCGCTGCAGTGCTTGTGCTGGTCTCGTTCCTTGTTCCCTGTATTTCGAACTACAAGGAACACGATCGTTCCGGCTTGTGGGTTCCTTGGGATTACGCCTATAACTTGCTGAACAGTTGCCGCCCGAACGCCATCCTTTTTACCAACGGCGACAACGACACCTTCCCGCTTTGGTTTGCACAAGAAGTCGCCGGTATCCGCAAGGACGTGCGCGTGGTGAACCTTTCTCTGGGCAATACGGACTGGTACATCAAGCAGATGCTGGACAACGAACCTATCTTGAAGCTCAGCTATGACAAGAAGACCATCGATAGCGATATGGTGCTGGACAACAGCTCCGCTTCTAACCCGAACCATCAGGTCTCTACCTGGGTCAAGAACGCCAACCGCCTGATGCCCCAGCTCAAGTCCCGTATCGACCAGATGGAGGGTCAGGAATTGTCTCCTGCGGACTCCGCGAAGCTTTTCCAGTTCAAGGTCCATTACCAGGTATGGGATGCCTTTGTGGAATGGGCGAACCGCACTCGTAGTAGCATGATGCTCACCCAGCACAAGCTGGTCATTGATCTTGCCTTGCAGAACATGGACAAGCCCATTGAAATTTCCACGACGGTGGGAACTTCCAACTTCATGGGGCTAGAAAAGTACATGGTCCAGGAAGGCTTGGTTTACAATTTGGTGAAGGGCGATTTGGAGCCCAAGCGCAATGCCTTTGACGCCGCCTATACGGCAGCCCTCATTGATACGGTGTATAAGTTCCGTGGTCTGGGCGATGGTACGGCCTACATCAACTCTGAAACAGAGCGGCTCCTTTCTAGCTATATCTCCCTGTATTTGCAGGTTTCATTTGATGTTCGCGACAAGATTTCTGCGCTCCGTCAGGAACATCCCTTTACCAAGGAAAAGAAAGCGGCTGTGGATAGCCTTGCCTTGCAGGCCACCAAGTATCTGGAATTGGGCATCAAGCAGTTCCCCAAGGAATGGCGTTGCTACTGGGCTGCCGCATTCGTGTTCGAGGCCGCCGGCATGAAACAGGAGGCTCTGAATGTCTTGAGCAAGGGCATTGTCGCTATCCCCGACTACGAAGAAGGGGGCAAGTCGAGGCTTGCCATGAGCATGCAGCAGATTGAGCATATGTCAGATGAACCTTTGCAGATAGAGGAGCCTTTGCCTGAGGCGGATTCGTCTAGTGGGACAAATGATACTGCAGGTGGCGTTCAGGATTCTACCGTTAAAACATCTGATTCCACGCCCACAGTAGCGATGGCGAAATAGTTTTGAGGTCATGATGGATTTATCGATGGTCATCCCGGTCAAGGAAGAAAGCGAAAATCTTCCGGAACTGCTCAAGGAAATCGTAGCCGCCATTGAGCCTACGGGCTTCAGTTACGAAGTCATCATCATCGATGACGGCAGCAGGGATAACACTTGGGATGTTGTAGAAAGCCTTTCTAAGGAATACCCCTTTATTCGCGGGTTCCGTTTCCAGTTCAACTGTGGAAAGGCCGATGCGCTAGCTCTCGGTTTCTCTAAAGCTAGGGGTAATTATGTTGCGACCTTGGATGGCGACCTGCAGGATGACCCCCTGGAAATTCCCAAGATGATTAAGATTTTGGATAAGGGTTATGACCTGGTGTCCGGCTGGAAAATTCGGCGTCTGGATCCTTGGCACAAGACCTGGCCTTCCAAGCTTTTCAACTTGACCGTTTCCATGGTTTGCGGGAAGCGTCTTCACGATTTCAACTGCGGGATTAAGGCTTACCGCCGTTCTGTGGTGCGCTATATCGAACTTTATGGCGATTACCACCGTTTTATTCCTGTTATGGCCAAGTGGCAGGGATTCCGTATTACCGAAATGCCCGTGGCTCACAGGGCCCGCGTTCATGGGGTGTCCAAGTATGGCATTTCCCGCTTGGTGTCAGGATTCCTTGATTTGGTGTCCCTAATGTTCATGCGGAGCTTTTCGACTAAGCCCCTTCATTTCTTTGGCCTGATCGGCCTCTTGTTTATGCTGGTGGGCCTGGGCATTTGCGGCTATTTTGGCTACGAATGGCTCCAGACGGGGGCGCTCCATGTGCGTCCGCTCCTGCTTGCAGGCGGTTTTGCCCTGGTCATGAGCGTGCAGTTTTTCTCCTTGGGACTTCTTGGAGAGATGGTAAACGGTCACCGCAAGCAGACTTTCCCCATTGCTGATACTCTCGGCGAGGAATGATTTTGTAGATTGTAAGTGAATGTAGAGGAATTTATGTCTTACCCGAAAAGCCTGGTCATTATACCCACCTATAACGAAAAGGAAAACATCCTTCTCATTATGCCGGCCATTCTGGAGCAGAATCCCTGTCTGGAAATTCTGGTGGTAGATGACGGAAGCCCCGACGGTACGGGAGACCTGGTGCAGGCGGAATCGGAAAAGAACCCGAGAATCCACTTGATTCGCCGTAAGGGTAAGATGGGCCTCGGTTCTGCTTACGTGACGGGCTTTAAGTGGGCCTTGGAGAGGGATTACGAGCGCGTCTTTGAAATGGATGCTGACTTTAGCCATTCTCCTGCGGACTTGAACCGTTTTTTGGAAACGGCAGAAGATGCCGACCTAGTGCTGGGCAGTCGCTATCAGGACCGCCGTATCAGCGTGGTGAACTGGGACTTGCGCCGTCTTATTTTGAGCTATGGCGCTAACGTCTATACCCGCCTTGTGACAGGGCTTCCGGTAAGCGATGCCACTGGTGGATTCAAGTGTTTCCGTCGTGAGGCCCTGCAGGCGCTGAATCTTGACAAGATGAAGAGTGACGGCTATTGCTTTCAGATTGAAACCACCTTCAAAATCTGGAAAAAGGGCCTTCGGGTTAAGGAAATCCCCATCGTGTTTACGGACCGCACACGCGGGACCTCCAAGATGAGCGGCGGTATCATTTCCGAAGCGTTTTTCCTCGTTTTAAAACTAAGGCTCGGACTCGCCTAATGAGTTTTGAGTACCGCGTATGAGCTGTGTGTTTTTTTGAATGTAGCTTCTTGAAATTCGCAGTACTCACAACTGAAAACTGAAAACTGATAACTATCTCATGCCCTCCTGTTCTGTCATCATCGTTGCCTACAATTCCTGCGACTTCTTGCCGGCATGCTTGAAGTCTGTTCAGGATGCCTCTCGGGGATTGGATGTACAGGTGATAGTCCTAGATAACGGTTCCAGAGAGCCTATTACGCCAGAAATCAAGGCGAATTTTCCGACGGTGGAGTGGATTGATTCTTCGGTGAATCTCGGATTTGGCAAGGGCTGTAACCTAGCGGAAAAGCGGGCGAAGAATCCGTACCTCTTTTTTGTCAATCCGGATACCATTGTTTCTTCTAACGCCTTTCGCGAAGTTCTTCAATTCATGGAAGAGCATCCGGACTCCGGTACGGTGGGATGCCGTATCTTGAACGAAGACGGAAGCATGCAGTGGTCGTGCCGTCGCTCGTTTCCGACAGAGCTTTCGGCCATTTCCAAGACCTTGGGCCTTGCTAGCCTTTTCCCCAAAAGCAAAAAACTTTCTTCGTACAATATGACTTATGCCAACCCCGACGAGATAACCGAGGTGGATGCCATCAGCGGATCTTTCTTTTGTATCCGTCGGGATTTGTACGAACAACTTAATGGATTTGACGAGGACTTTTTCATGTACGGCGAAGACTTGGACTTGTGCTTTCGGGCAAAGGTCGCCGGTTGCAAGAATTATTATACGCCTGTAACAAATGTCCTCCATTTCAGGGGGCAGAGCAGTCGTACCCGTCGCATAAAATCCTATATCGATTTCTACAATGCTATGTGGATTTTTGTGAAAAAGCACAGGTCCTATTACCTGGTTCCAAAATTCCTTATTTTCTTGGGCATTGTTATTGCTGCCAGCGTTGGCGTGTTTTCTCGCTTGGTTCCACAGTTCTGGAAAATCTTTCTTGATTTGGGAGTGGTGTTTCTGTGGGCTGCATGTCTTTTGGATTTGGAAGTTTTTGCCGACCGGCAACTTGCTGTGGTTGTCGCGGTGGCAAACCTGCTGTTTTTTGCGGTTCGTGGAGAATACGCCAGCTCAAGTCTCGAAGGGAAACACTCTTACTGGTTTCAAATGCCGGTCAATTTAATTCCGATACTGAGTTTTGCCGGCTATCGGTGGTTTACGCATCCCGAAAAATTTGATGGCATTGCAATGGCGATCCTTTGCGTTTCGACGATTCTTGTGCCTCTCGCCTTTTTGGCATGGAGGAGGTTTATGTTTTGGTTTCTCTATTTTTATCGGATTTTTGCGAAAAAGCGCCACCGTTCAATCCTTCTGGGTGGTGGGGAGGATTCCCTCCAGCCATGGTTTGATACCCACAATGTGATTTCCGGTATGGAAATCCTAGGTTGTGTCAGCGGTGAACCTGGGACTGTGTCTCCAGAAAACAGAAAACATCTTTTGGGCGGTTATTCCGAGATGGAGTCTATCTGCAAGAGAACGGATTGCCATGAACTGCTTGTGGTTTCCAATTTTTCGGGGACAAGGGAGGATTTTGACCTCCACTGGCTGGAAAAACTGGGGATGAGGGTGTTTTTGCTCATCGGGAAGCCGCAAAACGGCGAATTTGCCCTAATTAACCTAAAAAATCTGCATTAAAAACTTACCGTATTTTGTGTTTCCCACAAAATTGAGTTATTTTTACTCATGTGTAAGTTGTTGATTTTTAAGGTGTTATGTTCGACAGGTCACTTTTAGATATCCTATGTTGCCCCGAAACAAGGGGTAAACTCAGCATGGCGGACGAAAGCACGCTTTCGTCGCTGAATAGCGCCATTTCTGCCGGTTCGGTAAAGAATGTCGGCGGTGAGCGCGTAACAGAACCTTTGACAGAAGCTTTGGTCTCGGAAGACGGGAAACGGCTGTATCCCATTCGCGAAGACATTCCTGTATTGCTCACCGACGAGGCGATTACGCTCTCATTGGAGGAAAAATGACGGTAACGTTGGACACTTTGAAAAAGACCATCGGGAAAAAGAAAGTGAACACCCAGGCTTTTGCCTGGCTGGCCGATCTGGAGAGAGAGGCTGGTGACCTAGACACCTCCTTGCAGCGTATAGATGGCGGCTTGACCCTCTACCCGGGTGACCTTGCGGCTCATCTTGTTCGTACCAAGATTTTGTTCGAGAAGGGCGACTACGAGGGCTGCATTGAGGAATGCGCCAAGGTTCTCAAGATGGACCCCTTCTGCTTGTCTGCTCAGAAACGTATGGGCGATGCCTACGATAAACTGGAGAAGGTCAGCGAGCGTAACCAGTGTTACCGCAAGGTCCACGATATGGATCCTCTGGACCAGTTCTGGAAGGACGAGTACGACGTAATGGCTGCCGCTACAGCGGCCGCTGCCGGAGTCGAGTTGAGTGAGTCCGATTTGTCCATGTCCGGACTGCAGACGGAGGACGCCGATTCTTCCTTGAACTTCTCCTTTGGAGATGACGCTCCCTTCCTTGAAAAATCTCCCGAGAGCATGGCCCCGGCAGAAGAGAAGGGACCCAAGTTTGGCAGCGGATTTGAGTTTGTGAACGAAGCCCCTGTAGAGACGGCTTCCGACGCTGGCTTTACGTCGGCGGAATCCGCTCCTGCGGCTCCTGAAACCACGGCGTTTGAATCTCTTGGGGATGCTGACGATCCCTTTGCGGCCCTTTCCGCCTTGATGCCGGATTCCGATGCCGGTGACGAGGCTGCCATGGACAACCTGCAGGCCTCCCTGGATTCCGCCATGGAATCCATCGGTGCCGAAGCGCCTTCTGCACCGGAAGTGTTCCCTGCCGATGACGATATTTCTGGAGGGGATGTGAATTCCGCCATGTCCAGTTTCTTTGGCGTGGATGACGATCTAGAGCCCGAGGAACCCGCTGCTCCAGCATCTCCCTTCTCCAATTTGAATCTTTCCGCTGGCATCGATGATGAACCTGCCGCGGCGGAAAATGCAAACAAGGTGTTCAGTGCTCCTGCTGCAGAGGACAAACCTCAGAGCGTGGACGACGCTTTCGGCTCTATCTTTGGCGAAGACGAACTGCCCGAAGAACCGGCCGCCTTCCAGAAGTCCGCAGAATCTTCGACGACTTCGAACGCAGCCCCCGCTGCGGACAAGCCCCAAAGCATCGACGATGCGTTCGGTGATATTTTCGGCGAAGACGAACTGCCCGAAGAGCCCGCTGCTTTCCAGAAGTCCGCCGATGTATCGGCTGCCGATGCTCCTGCCGAAGCTGAACCGGCGGTGTCGGATGCAGTTTCCGCACCCCCTGCTGCAGACAAGCCCCAGAGCATCGACGATGCGTTCGGTGATATTTTCGGCGAAGACGAACTGCCCGAAGAACCTGCCGCTTTCCAGAAATCTGCAGAAGCGGAACAGCCGGCGGAATCCCTCGATGATTCCCTGAGTCTTGACGACACGCCTGTTGATGCAGGCGACTGGTCGCCGTTCCAGAAGTCTGCCGATACGTCGTCCGAAGAAACGCTTGTTGAAGAAACTCCGGCATCGGGAGATTCCCTGTTCGAAAAGTCTGCAGAGGCAGAACCGGCGAAGGAAGATTCCTCTGACAGTGTCGGTGGTGCAATCGATTCTATCTTCGGTGCGGAAGACGATCTCCCCGAAGAATCGGGTCTGTTCCAGAAGTCTGCCGATGTTTCGATGGCAGAAACTCCAGCAGAGGAAACCCAGACTGTTGAAGAACCTGCTGCAGAGCCTGCCGTAGAACCTTCTGCCGAATTGGAAGTTCCCGCCGATGAGAACAAGGAAGTGGAAAGCAGCGTCGATAACGCTTTCAGCTCTATTTTCGGCAGCGATGATGACCTGCCGCAAGAAGACCTCGCCATTGGTGGGGAAACTGCTGAGCCTGCTGCTGAAGAGCCCGCTGCCGAGGTTTCGGTGAATTCTGAAACGCAGCCTGCTGTTGAACCTGCCGCCAACGCCGATGCCTTCTCCGAAGGGGCGAGCGATTTCGAAAAAGAAATGGGCGGTGCTTTCGATAGCCTGTTCGGTAGCGACGAAGAAAATACCGGAGCCGCTGTCGAAGAAAAGAACATCTCGACAGAATCCCTGGAAGAAGGCCTGGATAAGTCCTTTGATAATTTGTTTGGAGAAAGCGACGATGTGGCAGCAGACTCTCCTGTCGAAGAAAAGCCCGCCGAGCCTCAGGCCGAAGCTATCGCTCCGAAAACGGATTTTGACAACCTGGAATCCGAAGTATCGGGAGCTTTCAAGGGACTCTTCGAAAGTGATGACGATGATTTGCCGGTCGAAAAGCCTTCGAACAAGGGTGTTGACTTTTTGATGTCCGGCGATTCTGATGACGAGGTTTCTGCCGGCCTTGTGAAGGATCCTTCGGCTACTCTGGACAGTGTCAATGCGGACCTGGAAGCAAGCCAGAATACCCGTACCATGGCTGAAATCTACTTGGAACAGGGAATCTGCGACAAGGCTTTGGAAATCTACCAGGACCTGGCCAAGAAGGAACCCGAGAACAAGGAAATCCAGGATCGCCTGGAACAGGTTCGCAAGATTTACAATGAAAAGTTTGGAGGCTAGTAAATGGCTGATTTAAGGATAGAGCAACTTCTGCGCGAAATGGTAAAGAGCAAGGCCTCTGACTTGCACATTCGCGTGGGAACTCCTCCTATTTTTCGTATCAATGGTTCTCTAGTCAAGATTTTTGATACCCGCATCGATCCGGCCATGATGGATTCCTTCTTGGACGATATCATGAACCGGGATCAGAAACAACGTTTCGAGGCTAATAAAGAATGTGACTTTGCCGTCGGCGCCCGCGACATGGGACGTTTCCGTGTGAACGTGTTCCGTCAGCGCGGCACCATCGCCGTGGTGATTCGTCACATCAAGGCGAAGATTCCCCCCTTCGAAGAACTGGGACTCCCGGATGTAGTGAAGGACTTGGCCTTGACACGTCGCGGCCTTATCTTGGTGACCGGCACGACGGGTTCAGGTAAGTCAACGACTCTTGCTTCTATGCTGGATTACATCAACCAGAAAGAGTCGGTGAATATCATTACGGTAGAAGATCCTATCGAATACCTGTACAACGACAACAAGGCCATTATCTCTCAGCGTGAGCTTGGCGTGGATACCCTTTCTTACGCGAACGCCTTGCGTGCGGCGCTTCGTCAGGACCCGGATGTGCTTCTGGTGGGTGAAATTCGTGACCTGGAGACTATGGCCATTGCGCTTACGGCAGCGGATACGGGCCACATGGTGTTCGCCACCATCCATACCACCAACGCTACCGAAACAATCCAGCGTGTGCTTTCCATGTACCCGCCCCACCAGCACGACGAAATCCGCTTGCTGCTGGCAGAAGTTCTGGCTGGCATTATTTCGCTCCGCCTGTTGCCCACCAAGGACGGCAAGGGCCGCGTGCCTGCTGCCGAAATTTTGGTGAATACGGCGGCCATCAAGGAATACATCAAGGACAAGGACAAGCTTCCTATGGTGGAAACGGCCATTGCCGAAGGCCATATGCAGTATCATAGCCAGACCTTTGACCAGTCCCTGCTGGAACTCTACAACGAAGAAAAGATTTCCCTGGACGTGGCCCTGAACGCGGCAACCAACAGGGATGACTTCGAACTGAAGATTCGCGGTATTACCGGCACGTCCGAGCGCGGCTGGATGTAGTTTTACCTGGTCTTCTTTCTGTAGCCAAGCTTTAATTTCTATATTTGGCCTCCGTCAAAGATAGGGTGGCGTGTTGGAGTGTATTCTGCACGCGTCACACCGCAAAAAGGAGGCCTTATGAGCAAGGATTTGAAGGAACAGGCGCTGGAATACCATTCCATGGGCAAACCCGGCAAGATCGAGATTGTGCCCACCAAGCCCCACAGCACCCAGACGGACCTGGGCCTCGCTTACACTCCGGGCGTGGCTGTGCCCTGCCTCGAAATCGAGAAGGACAACAACCTGGCCTACGAATACACCGGCAAGGGAAACCTGGTGGCGGTAATCAGTAATGGTACGGCGGTGCTTGGGCTCGGCGACATTGGCGCCCTCGCGGGCAAGCCGGTGATGGAAGGAAAGGCCCTGCTTTTCAAGATTTACGCGGGCATCGACGTCTTTGACATCGAAATCAACGAGAAGGACCCGAAGAAGTTCATCGAAATCGTGAAGGGTATTGCCCCCACCTTTGGCGGTATCAACCTGGAAGATATCAAGGCTCCGGAGTGCTTCGAGATCGAGGACACCCTCAAGGCGGAGCTGGATATTCCCGTGATGCACGACGACCAGCACGGCACGGCCATCATTTCTTCGGCGGGCCTGCTGAACGCTATTGAGGTGGCGGGCAAGAGCATCCGCGACGTAAAAATGGTGGTGAACGGTGCGGGTGCAGCCGCTTGCGCCTGCACGCGACTCTACCTGTCGCTCGGTCTCAAGAAGGAAAACCTCGTGATGTGCGACAGCAAGGGCGTTATCCGCAAGGACCGCAAGGGCCTCACCGAAGCGAAAGCCTTCTTTGCTACCGACCGCACCGACATCGAGACTCTCGCCGACGCCATGAAGGGTGCCGACGTGTTCGTGGGGCTTTCGAAGGGCAACATTTTGACCCGGGAGATGGTCCGCAGCATGGCTGACCAGCCCATCGTCTTTGCGCTGGCGAACCCCACTCCCGAGATTAGCTACGAAGAGGCCATGGCGAGCCGTGGCGACTTGATTTTTGCCACGGGCCGCAGTGACTACCCGAACCAGGTGAACAACGTCATCGGTTTCCCCTACATTTTCCGCGGGGCCTTGGACGTGCGCGCGACCTGCATCAACGAGCACATGAAGCATGCCGCCGTGCGTGCCATTGCAAAGCTTGCCCACCAGCCGGTGCCCGACGTGGTGAACATCGCCTACAACGCACAGCGCTTTACTTTCGGCAAGGAATACTTGATCCCGAAGCCCTTGGACCCGCGCCTGCTTACGGAAGTTTCTATCGCCGTCGCGAAGGCTGCCATCGAGA
>CAMKMX010000026.1 GCA_946414025.1 uncultured Fibrobacter sp. | reverse complement strand
TGGTGAGGTCTTCGATGCTTGCGCAGTGCGGAGTTTCGACCTTTTCGAGAGCTGCGTTCTCGTCGCCCTTGAACGGCACGCGCTGGAACTTTGCGATTTCGCGGTTGGCCTGGTAGCCGCACTTCTTGCAGAGAATCAAGTAGTCTTCGCCGTTCGGAGTATCGAGCATGAATTCGTGAGCGACCTTACCGCCCATGATACCCGTATCACTCTGCACCACCACCGGTTCAATGCCCACGCGACGATAGATGCGCAGGTAGGCGTCGTATTCTTCCTGGTAGTGACGGTCCAGGTCTTCCTGGCTGGTGTGGAAGCTGTAAGCATCCTTCATCAAGAATTCGCGGACGCGGATAAGGCCGCCGCGGGCACGGGCTTCGTCACGGTACTTGGTCTTGAACTGGTAGAGCATCACCGGCAGCTGCTTGTAGCTGTTGAGCACGTAGCGCACGAGGTCGGTCATGGCTTCTTCGTGGGTCATGGCGAGCACCATGTTGTGGTTGTTGCGGTCCTTGAAGCGCAGGAGTTCTTCGCCAATGGCCTGGTAACGGCCCGATTCGCTCCAGAGTTCAGCGGTCTGCACCACCGGCAGGTCCACTTCGATACCGCCAATCTTGTTCATTTCTTCGCGGATGATGTTCACAATCTTCTGGATCACGCGGAAACCCATGGGCATCATGGAATAGATACCGGTAGAAACGGGCTTGATGTAGCCGCCGCGCATGAGGAAGATGTGGGAGGGCATGGTGGCATCGCTGGGCGTTTCGCGGAGCGTCACGTAAAAGTACTTGGAGAGTTTCATGGTCTTTCCTTTATAGACAAAATCTGCGGGGGCTTGAAAAATCCCTATCGTGGGCGTAAAAATAGTAAATGGGTGGCTTGTTTTCCGCTTTTTTGCTAAATTTGGCATTGAGAAATGGCGTTTTGCCAATTTTAGTCTAAAAGAGGTTGATAAAGATGAAGTCCAAATATTTTGCTCTTGGAGCTTGTGCTTTGGCCCTGACGGCCTGTGACATGCAGGGCACGCCTAAGCAGGCTGTTATCGGTCCCAATTCCACGGACGATCAGAAATTTGCCTACATGCTGGGGGCCCAGTTCGGTGGCCAGAACTTTACCATGATTCCCCGCCAGGTGGGTTCGGAATTGCACGAAGATGTAGTCGTTCAAGCGGTCTATGACTTTATCAAGTCCGAAAAGGATACCACATTCAAGATGCAGGTGCCGGCAGATTCTATGCAGGCTGTTGGTAGCCGATTCTCTGTAATTGCCCGCGAACGCATGGAAAAGACCAGACCCGATAGTGCTACTTTGGCGGGTTTTGGAGGTGACCAGGCGAAAATCCGCGCCTACATGGATTCTGTGACAAAAGCGATGCCTATCGAAGCTGCTCCGGCTCCCACGAAAGCGACTGTGACTCTTGGAAATGCCGCGACTGACATCCAGAAATTCTCTTATCTGATTGGCATGCAGTTCGGAGCTCAGTTCCAGTCTATCGGTAAGCAGTTCAATACGGAATTCGATGCCGACTATTTTGTGCTGGGCGTTCGTGAATCTGCCGCCAAGGTCCGCGACACCACCAAGACCATGACTTTGCCCGAAGATTCCCTGAAGGCTGTGGGTGAACGTTTCAACGAAAAGATGAAGGTCATTCGCGAAGAGGCTATCAAGAAACAGCAAGAAGAACAGAAAAAGTTGGAAGCCGAAGTAGCCGAACTGAAGGGCGAAACCCTTGCTAACGGCATGCCCGCAAAGATTAACTTCAAGGTGAAGGCCACGGGCATTTCTACCAAGGCCGAAAACCTGGATGCCTACGCTGGCAAGCCCCTGCTGATGTTCTACTTCTCCGCTACCTGTGGACACTGCGCCCATGCCGCTCCCCAGCTGGTGGAAATCGCCAAGGAATTTAATCCCAAGGGCCTGACCTCCGTGGCTATCGCGAGCGGTGGAAACAACAAGTCCGGCATCCGTCGTTTCTCTGACGATGCCAAGTTCGAAGGGGCCTTCGACGTGCTGTGGGACGAATCCCGCCAGTTTGGTGAACTTTACAGCGATGGCTACGTTCCTAAGGTTTATCTGGTGAACCCCGACGGTTCTTACAAGCTTTACGCCGCCTTCGAGCGCGAGAAGGAAGACCTGAAGAAGGAAATCGCCGAACTTTTGAACGGCAAGCCCGTGGAATGGAAGGTGGAAGCCCCTGCAGTTGACACGGCAAAAGTGGACACTCCTGCTGTCGCACAGCCCGCACCGGCTAAGGCTGAAGCAAAGGCAGCCCCTGCCCCTGCAAAAACAGAAGCCAAGCCCGCAGAAGCCAAGTAATTTTAGCGGCGAAGCCGCCCTAATCACAAATCACCAATCACTAACCACTTCCGATGGTTATCGCAGAATATGATGTTGTTGTCGTCGGTGGCGGCCATGCCGGCATCGAGGCGACCCATGCCGCCTGGAAACTGGGCGTCAAGACCGCCATGCTCACCATGGACCTAAACGCCATCGGCCGCATGAGCTGTAACCCTGCCGTAGGCGGGGTAGCCAAAGGACAGATCGTTCGCGACATCGACGCTCTCGGCGGCCTGATGGGGCTACTCACCGACAAGGCGGGAATCCAGTTCCGCATGCTGAACATGAGCAAGGGGCCTGCCGTTTGGGGCCCCCGCGCCCAGTGCGACATGAACTATTACAGCGAAGTGGCACGGGACGTAAT
This sequence comes from uncultured Fibrobacter sp., assembly GCA_946414025.1. Lineage (GTDB taxonomy): Bacteria > Fibrobacterota > Fibrobacteria > Fibrobacterales > Fibrobacteraceae > Fibrobacter. The sequence continues at coordinate 42,355 of CAMKMX010000026.1, read as the reverse complement.
TACGGGTCTTCCAGGCCTTTCCGTAATCCAAGGGGAACTTGCCGCCTTCGAGCGGATGCCCGACGGTGGGCTGGAATTGACCCTCTTGAACGGTGAACGCTACGTGACCCGCTCCCTGGTGATTACCAGCGGGACATTTCTTGCCTCCAAGATGTTCACCGGGCTTGAAACCAGCATCGGTGGGCGAGTGGGGGAGCCCAGCGCCGACAAACTTTCGGAATGCCTCGCCCGGAACGGAATCCGCCTCCGCAGGCTAAAGACAGGTACTCCCAGTCGCCTGGATCCAGATACCATCGACTTTGACGAATGCGAAGTCCAGCGTGGGGACGAATTCCCCTGGCCCATGAGCGACCGCCACCTGGCAGGAACGGTTCCCGATCGCGACGAAAAATACTTCTGGGGTGACCCGAAAAGCAAGTTTATCCGTAACGACTGCGTCTGCTGGATTACCCGCACCAACATCAAGACCCACGACATCTTGAGGAGCGGTTTCAAGGATAGCCCCATGTTCAGCGGGCGCATTCACGGCAAGGGCCCGCGGTATTGCCCCAGCATCGAAGACAAAATCAACCGCTTTGGCGACCGGGACGGCCACCAGCTGTTCCTTGAACCGGAACGGGCGGACATCGGCCGCGTGTATATCAACGGCTTCAGTTCTAGCCTGCCGGCGGATATCCAGCTCGCTGCCATCCACACAATACCGGGGCTTACCCGCGCCCGTGTTTTGCAGATTGGCTATGCGGTGGAATACGATTCCGTCGATGCCACCCAGCTTTACCCGACGTTAGAATGCAAGAACGTACCGGGACTCTATTTTGCAGGCCAGGTCTGCGGAACCAGCGGCTACGAAGAAGCTGCCGGTCAGGGCCTAATGGCGGGCATCAACGCCGCCCTCAAGGTTAAGAATGAACCGGCCTTTGTTCTGGGCCGTTCCGACAGTTACTTGGGGGTGATGCTCAACGACTTGACCACCACCTTGCTGGACGAACCTTACCGTATGTTCACCAGCCGTGCCGAGTACCGCTTGTTCCTCCGGAGTGACAACGCCGAGACCCGTCTCAAGGAACGGGCCCACGCCATCGGGATGATTTCCGACGGGGATTACGCCGACTGGAAACGCCGTCTGCAGCAGATGGGCGAGGTTAGGGAGTTCCTGACCGCCGAGTCCGCCTCGCCCGAACAGGCGAACCAGGTCCTTTCTCTCGGTGGCCAGGCTCTGGCCGAAACCCGCACCCGCTGGATAAACGTGCTCCGCCGTCCGGGAATCGACCCCGAACGCCTGTTTGAGACAGCCCTTCCGGAGAGGAACATTCCCCGTCGGGACCAGTGGTTCCTGTATGCCGAAGAGATTTACGCTGGTTTCCTGGAGAGGCAGTCCAAGGAAATTGAGGAACAGAAAAAGATGGAGTCCGTGAAGCTCCCTGCCGACCTGGACTTTATGCAGGTTGGGGTCATCAGCATCGAAAGCCGCCAGCGCCTGAATGCCGTGAAGCCCATGACCCTCGGGCAGGCGTCTAGGGTTCCGGGAGTGCGCCCCGCCGACATCACCATGCTTTACCACTGGCTTGAAAACCAGCGCTAATCGGCGCTTGAACGCGGTGGGCATTGTTTTTTCATAATTTTTTGTGACGATTTCCTAGAGGAACCGTATTTTTGCTATCTTTGGCCCGTCAAGTTAACATTTTCCAAGAGGTACATTATGGCAGAAGAAACCGAAGTCAAAACACAAGAAACCAAACCTCAGGAAACAAAATCCCAAGAAAAGTCTCAGGAAAAGAAGGCACCCGCCGCCAAGGCTGCTGGTGCCAAGAAGAAGCGCCCCGCCGATGCCCGCCGCAAGGGTGGTGCCGCTCCTGCCAAAAAGCCTGCTGCATTTAGCGATTCTCTGGAAGAACGTTTCCCCGCCCTCGCCGCCAAGCTCAAGAAGTCTATCGAGGACGGCATCAAGCAGAAAATCAAGGAAGCCCAGAACGACCCCAAGGTCAAGGCTGCTTCCAAGAAATTCGCTGCCAAGTAATCTGTTTCTTGTAGAAACTGAAAGGCCTCCGCGAGGGGGTCTTTTTGTTTTATCTGTATTCGTGAAAATTACCCAAAAGAAGATAAATTGAAAATGTCACGCCTAAAAGTCCGTATTACCTGAGCGAGTATTCAGGATAGGGTGTTTCGAATATTTTGGAACCATTGGTCGCGAACGGAACAAAAAGTTCCGAATAAAAAATTCAGTTTTCTGAAAAAGGCAAAAAAAAGCCCCAATTAAGCTCCTTTTCTAAATAATTTTGAAGAAAAGGAGCTTAAAATGTATATCAAGAATCTCATTTATCCACTTTCTGTCGTATCGGTTGCCCTGATGGCGGCCTGTAGCGACAATACCACCACTTCGGCCTCAGAAGACGACGGAATCGCCGCAACTGAAGAGGTGACCACCTATACATGCAACGACGGGAGTGTTGCCAACAGCGCAGACGAATGTGTAAGCGGGGTCTCCGATTCTACGACCACGACGGTCTATGTCTGCAGCGATGGCACCCAGACTGCAAATGCAAGCGATTGTGCCGCCACCGTAGCCGGAAAATCCAGCACTTCGGGCAAGTCCGCCACTTCCGGAAACGACAACGTTTACGACCCGACTTCTAGCCAAGAGGTTATCGAACAGGTGGTGGCCGAGGCGGTCACCTACCAGGAAGCCGAAGGAGACCTGAAACTCACCTTTAGCGAGTCGGGCCTTACCGTTGAAAATGACGGAAATTCCTGCGTTACCGTGGACAACGAAAAGAAGATGGCGACCATCAGCTGCGCCGGCAATTACTACCTCTCCGGCAAGTCCAGCGATTTCCAGGTGGTGGTGGCCGCCAGTACGGACGCCCTGGTTTACCTCTACCTGAACGGGCTGGATTTGACAAGTGCCTCCGAAGCCCCCTTCTATGTGCAGAGTGCCGAAAAGGTGTTCTTTATGCTGGTGGACGGCACAGAAAACAAGCTTGCCGACGCTTCTACCCGCACCATCATCTGGAAATACACCAAGAACGGTTCTACCAAGGAAGATACCACTTCGGCTACCATCTATGCCAAGGACGACATCACCTTCAAGGGCAACGGAAAACTGACGGTGACCGGCAATTACAACAATGGAATCCATACCACCAACGACTTGCGCATCAAGGATGTGCCCACCATGAATGTGACGGCCAAGAACAACGCCATCAAGGGCAAGGGTTCTGTGGATATCGAGGGCGGTATCTACACGATCAAGGCTACAAATGGTGATGGGATCAAGAGTGACGAAGGTGAGGATGAGGGCTCCGTGACCGACAATACCAAGGGAAAGATTGTCATTACGGGTGGCGAGTTCAGCATTACCGCCGGTGACGACGGCATCCAGGCCTACAACTACCTGCTTCTGGCCGATTCCGTTTCTACGCCCAAGATTACGGTCAAGTCCAGTGGCAAGGGAATCGTTTCTGACAACCTAATTTATATCAACGCGGGTATTGTGAATGTTACCGCAAGCGACGACGGCATCCATTCCAACATGAACGTTTATTTCAACGGCGGCGAAACCACCGTTTCCGCCGGAGACGACGGCGTGCATGCGGATTCCACCCTCATGATTAACAACGGAATTGTGAACGTGACCAAGGCGGTAGAAGGTTTTGAAGGCTGGTACATTATCGCCAAGGGCGGAAAGACTGCCGTAACCACAAGTGACGACGGTTGGAACGCTGCCGGTGGTTCTGCAGACGGCAGTACCGCAAGCGGCTCCCAGTGGGGTGGCCCCGGTGGCGGTGGAGCGGCCTCCAAGTCCGTAGGCTATATCGAAATCTACGGCGGATACCATTATCTTTATGCGGCAGGTGGCGATGTGGACGTGCTGGACGCCAACGGATCTGTCAAGATGAGCGGCGGCGTGGTGATTCTGGAACTGGGTTCCGGCGGAATGGGTGGCGGAATGGGCGGCGGCAGCAGGCCCGGAAGCCAGGGTGGCAGCACAAGCGGTTCCTGCTCTACTAACCAGAGCGGCGGCATTATCGATACGGATTCCGGAATTTCTGTGACGGGAGGTGTCCTGCTCGGGTTCGGGAGCCAGACCGAAAGCATGGTGAACTGCAGCTCCGTCTCTTTCACGGCGGGCACGGCCTACGGCTCGAACAAGGCGGCTTTCAAGCCCAGTGTCTCGGGCAGTATGATCGTGTTCAGCAATGACGTTGGTTCCAGCGTATCCTCTGTAGATGTGGGCTCCATGAGTACGGTGGAACTGGCCAACGGCATGACCTACTATTATAAGTGATGTCTTGAAAAGCAAACCCTATCCCCAAGCTAATGACATCACGGAAGTCCTGGAGGTTGCCCCTCCGGGACTTTTTGTGCACATAAGGACTTTTTCGACGAATTTTTTATATATTGGTAGCATGGCTCGTAGGTCATTTGCAATAGCCGTTCTCCTTTTTGCGGCGTTTTTTCTTTTTGCCTGCAGGGGCGATTCCGTTTCCCACGGGAACGCCGCCTTGCGAATAGGCGACTATGACCGTGCCGTTGTCAATTTTTCAAAAGCGCTAGATGAAAATCCCATGGACAGGGATGCCCGCTACGGACTGGCCCTTTCGTATTACGCCATCGCCGAAGAAAAAGAGAAACTGGATGGGCAGACGCTTCCGCTTTGGGAGCGCACGGTTGCCGAGTTCCGGATTCTCTGGAACGTCGATAGCACGGCTTCGATTCGAAAGGCCTATTCCAACAGCCTGTTTTACCTTTCGCGGGCAACACTGTCCAAAAATTCCAGGGCCAACGTGCTCCCTTTGCTGGACCGCTCCATTGCGCTTGACTCCAGCAATTTCTACAGCTTTAACCTGAAGGCCCTCATCTTTGAAAACCTGGGCCGCACGGACGAAGCCAAGGACATTTACATCTATACCATCACCAGGGATTCTACCTTCATGTCGGCCTACGTGAACCTTGGGAACTTGTACTGGAACGAAGGAGACGTTCCGGCGGCCTGGGACATCTGGTCCATGGGCCTCCAGCGGGATTCGACCAGCAGGGCGCTCAGGCACTGGACCGCCGTCGCCGAAGATTCCCTCAAGTCCATGATAGAATCGGGAAAGCTTTAGATGGAATTGGTCCGTTCCTTTACATCGGCAAGCTTTATTCATCAGGGCGGCGAGGCTTGCATTTACAAGGTCCAGGGAGAATCTTCCAGGACCTACAGCTTTAAATGGTACAATGCAGGCGTTTCTTATGACGCTTCTGTTATCGAAAAACTCCAGAAGCTGAACGTGCCTGGAGTCTACCGAATCCTGGAATCGGGAGCGGTGGAGGGGAGGCCCTACATCGTCTATGACTATGTCGATGGAGTTTCCTCGAAAGAGCTTTCCCCTATGCCCCTTGGCGTGGCCCTCCATTCCTTACGGAAAATTGTGGCGGCCCTGCAGGCCTTGCGCGGGGCGGGGATTTCCCACGGGGACATCAATCCTTCCAACGTTTTCTTTGACCGTTCAGCGTCTCCTGTACTGATGGACTTTGGAATCGTCGGGCCGGGTGCGTTGCATTATTCTGCTCCTGAGCGGTTTTCGGGAGCTGCCCCCTCCGAAAAGTCGGACCTGTTCAGCCTTGGTGCGTTGCTGTACTTCTGGGTTGCAGGAGAGCCGTTGCTTGAAGGCGAAACCTTCGAACAAATTCGCGGGGCTATGGAAAACCTGGGTCCCGAAAAAATCGGCCTTTCCCTTCTGGAAAAAATCCAGGCGAAAAAAGTCGGCCTTTCTCCCGAAGACCTGTCCCTGCTGGAACCTCTCTGGAAAGGGCTTCTACAGCCCAGTCCAGATGCCCGCCTAGAAGACCTGGAAGAGCTGGACGAACTGCTGGAAATCGCCCTAGAAAAGCATGGCTGTGTAGGGGTTCAGCTGGCCCGTACCCTGGAAAATTTTGGCCAAAGAATTTCCGAGATTTTGCAAAAAAACGAGACGAAAACTCTCGAAAAAGCGGATTTGCCCTTCTTGAATTCGGAAATTTCTCCGAAAAAGGGCAAAAAAGGCTTTTATTTTGGGGCTTGTCTATTTATTTTGATTGTGTTGGTTCTGGTCGCCCTTGCGTTCTTTGGCAGGAGCGAAACCTCTGTAGATGAAACAGGGACGCTCCTGATGCAAAAGACCAGGGATAGCCAGATGCAGGCCGCTCCCGATTCGGTAGAAATGCCGAACCTGGAAGGCGTGCTGGAACGATTGAAACCCGAGGAAGGTGAATGATGAATCCGGATTCCCTTGTGGCCACAGAGAAAATGCTTGACGTGGTCAAGATTCTCCTGGACGAACAGGAGCCGGATACTCTTTTCCCGAAAATCCTGAATATCGCCCGCGAAGTCCTGAATGCGGACGCTGCCGTCTTGGATATTGGCGGCGAAGTCCCTCTCCATTTTTCGGACCCGGAAAAGGTCTCCATTTCTATTTCTGCGGTTCGGCACGCCAAGAGCGAGAACCGTGCCATCGTCTGGAACCAGTTGGACGACGATTCGGCAGACCTTTCCAAGTCCATTGTGCAGAACCAGCTGACAAGCATCATGGTTTCGCCTTTCCGGACTCCCGATTCCGAATCGGGATACCTGTACTTGCAGCGGGCCGCCCGCACGGAGCCATTTACGGAGGCCGACAGCAAGCTGTTCGATTCCTTTGTGACGGTCTGCGAAAAGATTACCTTTGCCGCCTTTGACCGCCTGCGGGACAAGGAATCCCTGGACGTGCTCAAGAACGTGGTCCGCAAAGACGGCATCGTCTATTCGTCGAAGGTCATGGAAGACCTTGTAGCCCTGGCGGATCGTTTGGCGCCCCTGCCCCTGCCGGTCATTATCCGCGGGGAGACGGGCACGGGCAAAGAGGTCTTTGCCCGCTACCTCCATAACCATAGCCCCAGGAGGGACAAACCTTTCATTGCGGTGAATTGCGGAGCCATTCCGGAATACTTGATAGAATCCCTGCTGTTCGGGCATGCCAAGGGCTCGTTTACGGGAGCCATCGATAACCGGAAGGGTTATTTCGAAGAAGCCGACGGTGGCACCATCTTTTTGGACGAAATCGGGGAACTGCCCCTGAACATGCAGGTGAAGCTTTTGCGGGTGCTGCAAGAAAAGCACATTACCCGTGTAGGGGACAACCGGGAAATTCCCGTGAACGTGCGGGTGATTTCTGCTACCCATGTGGACCTGGAAGAAGCTGTCAAAGAAAAGAAATTCCGCGAAGATCTGTATTTCCGTATTCAGGTCATGCCTATCCAGGTGCCGCCTCTCCGGGAGCGTGGTCAAGACGTGGTGCTCTTGGCCGAGGAATTCTTGAAACGCTACGGCGCAGAGTATGGGCGAGGCAAGTTCAAGCTCAGCCGCAATGCCGAAAAGGCCCTGCTTAGCTACCACTGGCCGGGAAACGTCCGTGAACTGGAAAATAAAATCCAGAAGTCGCTTGTCCAGGCGGTTCACGGTGTGATACAGCCGGCGAACTTGGGTCTTGAAACAATCCAGAAAGACGCGAAGGAATCGCCCAGGACGCTGAAAGAGGCGAGAGAGGCAGTTGAGCGTGAAGTCATCGGTAACGCCCTGCGGGACTCCAACGCGAACCTGACCCTGGCGGCAACCATCCTCGGCATAGACCGCAAGGTCCTGCGAGAAATTATGGAACGGCTGGGCATGAAAAAGGAAGACTTTAAGTGAGACTTTAGGATTGAACAGGAAAGATACCAAATGTGAGATTAGTAGTGAGTTGTCAGTTATGAGTTGTAAACAATGTGTAGTGTGAAATTAGTCCATTTTCGTCATGTTCGCGAAAGCGAACATCTGCTTGCATCCCTCAAGCAGATCCTCGCCTGCGCGAGGATGACGCCTCTTGAGACCAACTATCCTAATCCCTAATTACAAACCACTATCTATATTTAACGTGAGATATACAAACATGGAACTTTGGCACGGAATTTGCAAATCTATGGGTATGAACAAGACTAAATTCATATCTACGATTCTTCTCGCGACGGCATTCTCTTTTGCCGCCGGCGAATCCTCTGCACCTGAATCCTACGTTCCGACCCCTGCCGAAAAACAGGAATTCTCCAAGGAAACCCCGGGTTTAAGCCAGCAGGAGCGTGCAGATTGGCAGCGTATGCGCGAAGAACGCAAGCAGGCCAGGGAGCAAATTCTTTCCAAGCTTCGCGAAGCTCCGCCTTCAGAACGCAATCAGATGCGTCAAAACGGATTGAAAAATCGTGACGAAAGGCCCCGTTTCGAAGGGGAATTCCCGAAAAACCAACCCCGCGAAAGGGAGATGTTTGACCCGAATCGCGGAAACGGTCGCCCTGATTTTAAGGACAAAGAACCCATGGGTGACAGGCCGAATCCACCTCCCAAGGGCGGAAAGCCAATGGGCAGATAGCCCTAGATATTATTCCATTTCTTCGTCGTCGCTGTGGCGGATGACGGTAGCGCCCAGCTTGGCCATCTTGGCTTCAAAGTCTTCGTAGCCGCGGTCCAGGTGGTACACGCGGCTTACTGTGCTTTCACCGTCGGCGATAAGGGCCGCAAGCACTAGGGCTGCCGTAGCCCGCAAGTCAGAACCCATGATTTCGGTGCCTTCGAGAGGCGTGCCGCCCTTGATGGTGGCGGTGTTTCCGTTGATCTGGATATTTGCGCCCAGGCGTTCCAGTTCGGCTACGTGCTTGAATCGGTCGTTGTAGACGGTATCTTGAATCAGGCTGTTGCCGGGCACGGAAACCAGGGTGGCCATGAGGGGTGCCTGCATGTCGGTGGGGAATCCCGGGAAGGGAAGCGTCGATATGCTGATAGGCTTCAGCTCCATACCACGGGCATCTACCTGGGCCCAGTCGGGTCCTACATCCACCTTGCAGCCCATTTCACGAAAAACGTCCAGGGTAGAGGCGATGTGTTCGGGAATAATTTTGTTCACCTTGACGCAGCCACGGGTGATGGCAGCTCCGCACAGGAACGTGCCTGCCTCGATACGGTCGGGAATGGTAAAGCATTTGCCGGGACGCAGGCTTTCGACGCCCTGCACGGTGAGGGTTCGTGTGCTGCGGCCCTGGATTTTTGCACCCATAGACACGAGAAAGTCCACCAGGTTGTCAATCTCCGGTTCCAGCGCCGCATTCTGGAGCACGCTGGTGCCCTTGGCGAGGGTGGCGGCCATCAGCACGTTCACCGTAGCGCCAACGCTGGAAATGGGGAAGTTGAAGTTTCCGCCGGGGAGCCGCCCTTCGCAGGTGGCTTCCACATAGCCGCGGGTAAGGGTAATCTTTGCGCCCAGTGCCTCGAGGCCTTTCAGGTGCAAGTCCACAGGACGGGGCCCCCAGGCACATCCTCCGGGCAGCGAGACGCGGCAGCGTCCAAACCTGGCCACCAGAGGCCCCAGCACGTAAAAGCTTGCGCGCATGGTCTTTACCAGTTCGTAGGGAGCTTCCAGGTGATCTGCCTGGCGGGTGTCAATTTTTAACACATGGGCTTCACCGCTGATATGGCAGCCGATGACCCTGAGCACATCGCTCATGGTCTTCATGTCTTTCAGGTGGGGAACGTTGGTAATTTCGGAAACGCCATCGGCGAGGAGTGCTGCCGCCATCACCGCCAACACGGCGTTTTTCGCTCCAGAAATTTCTACTTCGCCTTCCAGCGGTTTCTTTACTTGATGGACTTCAAAACGGTACATACAAATCTCCTAGTCCTTGTAAACCACGCGGGTTCGCGCAATCCAGTCGTGGAGCGCCCTGCGCTTGGGATCAATGCATACGATGAGGTAACCGAGGCCGTACAAGGTAAGTGTAAACTGTGTAAAAATGCTCGCCATGTAGCGCACACAAGAAAGCCCCCAGCTGAGCTTTTCGCCTTGGGCCGATTCAATGCGGATTTTAAGGAGCATCTTGCCCGGCGTGGCAGAAAATTTTCCGGTAAAAAAGATAAAGTAGATAGCCTGGAGGATAGAGCAAATCAGCATGAATTCCCACATTCCGGGGGCATTGAAAAGGTTATTCATTGCTTCTGCAGAGGTGGGGTCGTCAAGGAAAGCTGCCGCAAGGCCCTGGATTTTGTCCAGGTCTATGGAATGTGTTCGGCTCATGATGAACAGCACAATTCCGCCGAACAGCCCAACGATAAAGTTGTCGATGATATAGGCTACCAGCCGCACGAAAAATCCGGCGTAATGCTTTCCGGTCTGGGTCTGCTTCAAAAGCTGTTCGATGGCGTCTTGCAGGGCGTCTTCTCTGGAGGCGTGTGTTTTTGCCTCCAGGGTGTCCTTCCAGGGCTTCCAGTTTTCTTCGCCGGAATGCCAGACCAGGGTGTCGTCCGTAATCTTTTTTGCTTCTACAAAACCGAGAATCTCGTCCAGGGTATAGGGGCCCTGCCGCCTTTCACCCTCGGTGATGGATTCATCTATAAAAAACCATGACATATCCTTTACAAATCTAGAAAAAAAATCGATGTTATTTAGGGCCGATTTCTGTTCTTTTCGACCTAAAACAACAACAATGAACGCTAAAAAAATTCTAGATTTGGGTGCTATGAATATATTTGTGCCTGGCCAGCGTTATGTGAGCCGATCGGAACCGGACTTGGGTCTCGGTATTGTTTCGGAATTGCAGGGCCGCAATGTCGTCTTCCGCTTTCCCCTTTTAAACCAGACTCGAATTTACCGCACGGATAGCGCTCCCGTCGAGCGTTTCGTATTGAATCCGGGGGAGACCGCCAAAAGCGAGAAGGGAGCATCCTTCGTTATCGAATCCCTCCGGGAATCAGCGGGCGTAGTTGTCTATGTTGGCCGTGGCGGCAAAGAAATCAAGGAATCGGACCTGGTGGCAAAACAGGGGGCCCGCGTTGTTGACCTGTTCAAGGCCCTTTCCAATGTGGGTGCCGACGGTATCTACGGTGGTAATTCCCAGGGTGACGTTTCTTCCAAGGCTTTTGACCGCCGTAGCCGAGCCCTGGCTTTAAGCTGCAAGTGGCAATCCTCTCCGGTGCGTGGCATGATTGGGCCCCGTGTCGATAAGATTCCTCACCAGTATTACCTGTGCTATAGGGCCTGCTCCAGCACGGCACTTCCGAGGCTCATGCTTTCCGACGAGGTGGGCCTGGGCAAGACCATCGAAGCGGGCATGATTTGGCATGCCCTCAAAGCCCGTGGCCGTATCGAAAAGACCTTGATTCTCGTTCCAGATACCCTGAAACACCAGTGGATGGTGGAAATGAAGCGCCGCTTCAACCAGCTGTTCACCCTGGTAGACGACGGTTACATGCAGAGCATATTCGTGAACGTAGAAAAGGACGAGGCCAAGCCCAACCCCTTTATGCGGGGCAACAACTTTATCGTTTCTGTGGAGCTTCTCATCAAGCAGGTCGCCCTGATCGAAGACCTGCTCAAGATTGACTGGGACATGACCATCGTAGACGAGGCCCACCACCTGGTCTGTGAAGACGGTTTTACCAGCCGGGAATACACGCTGGTAAACGCCATTTCCAAAAAGACCAAGGGCCTGCTGCTCTTGACGGGAACTCCTCTGCAGCTCAATCCGGAGTCCCAGTTCAACCGCCTCAAGATGTTGGACCCTACCCGTTTTACGGACTACAAGGAGTTTATCGCTGACCAGGAGGCCTACAACAAGCTGGTAAACGACCTCAAGAAGATTCCCACAGACCCGAACCACCAGATGAGCTGGGACGACCTTTACGAGGCCGTGCCCAAGAATTCCAAGATTCGCCCCTGGCTGGAGCAGGAAAGCTCCAAGTCTTTGACAGCAGGGGAGTGGATTCGCCGGATTGTAGATGCCATGGGTACAGGTTCCGTGGTGTTCAGGAACACCCGCAAGGGCGTGGGCGGTTTCCCGAAACGCATCTTGGACGCTATCCCGCTGGAGCCCAATCCCGAATACCGGGACATGGTAGAAATTGCCGCCCAGAAATACCTCTACATGGAAGAGGGTGCAACTGGCGACGACCTGACCACGGACATTCAGGAGAACGGTCTTCTCTGTACCCAGTATTCCGACGCCTGGGACAAGGACGAACGCATTGTCTGGCTCAAGGGATTCCTGAAAAAACACCAGAAAGACAAGATTCTATTGATTTGCGAAAGTGAATCTGTTTTGATGGCACTCAAGACCGTGCTTACGGAATACCTGGGCGAGGGCGGACTCGCCGTGTTTAGCGAAGGCATGAGCATTTTGGCTCGTGACAAGGCGGCTGCGAATTTTAGCAAGCCCAACGGGGCGAACATCCTTATCGCTTCTGAAATCGGTGCCGAAGGCCGCAACTTCCAGTTCTCCCATCATTTGATTCTTTTCGACCTGCCTCTGGATGCGGCCCTTGTAGAACAGCGCATCGGACGCTTGGACCGTATCGGCCAGACCAAGGACATCTACGTGCATGTGCCCTACGTGAAGGGCTCCGGCCAGGAGGTGATGTTCCGCTGGTACGACGAAGGCCTGAATGCCTTTGGCGCGCCACTGATGGGCGGCGGCGAGCTGTTCCTCAAGTATACGGACAGCCTGATTGAAGCCTTGGCGGATCCTCTGAACAGCATGGAAAACTTTATGGCCAAGGTCATTCCCGCGGTTCAGAAAGATTCCGAACAGATGCGCAAGAAAATCGAGAAGGGTCGTGACCGCCTGCTGGAGTTCAACTCCCGCAACCCAGAAAAGGCGAAAGAGATTACCGACGCCATCGAGAAAATTGATGCCGAGCCGGAGATGAAGGACTTGCTGCTGGATTCCCTGAAGGCCCGCGGGCTGGACATTGAACCCAGCGCCATTGCCGGCTGTACCGTGATTACCATGGGTCCCCAGATCGAAGCGGGCACGGTTCCCGGTATGCCCACTCGCGCCATGATGGCCGCTCAGAGCGAAGACGAGGAACAGGGTTCCGATGCCATCTCCCTTACGGTGACCTTCGACCGCAAGGTTGCCATGATTCACGACGAGGTGGACTTTGTAAGCTTGGAACACCCGTTGGCCCAGGGCGTTATCGACTACGAGACCGGCGTGAACCACGGTACGGTGGCCTGCTCCATTTGGCAGGATTCCGGCCTGCACGGGCTCATGATGCAGTACAACTTTGTAGTGGAACTGCCCGTGCCCGAAGAGTGGGGCATGTCCGATATCGTTGGACCCTGCTATGCATCTGCCTTGATTGACCCTACTGGCAAGGACATGTCTTCTGTTCTCGATAAACTAAAAACGGCAAGCCTCAGGGATGTGGCTGTGCCTCGCGGGAACAAGGCCGTCGATGCGACCCTCAGGTTCTTTGCCAAGGAAGGTCTTGGCTTTGCACGCCAGTCCATCAATGCCATGGCGAAGGAATATGCCGAAAAGGCCGCCGACCTGGTGGAAAAACGCACCGAGCAGGAATACCAGCGCATGAACCACCTGATGCTGATGCGCGGCCACGGCGGAAGCTCTTCGGCATTGCAGCAGATGAAAAAGAACGTGACAGAACGCCGCAAGATTGTTTCCACCCCGCAACTCCGTCTGGACGCCATCCGTCTTTTGGTCTGCAGGTAAGGAACGGAAAATGAATAGCGTCAGGATGACACCTCTTGAGACCATCTGTCTAACCCCTAGATCCTAGCCCCTAAATCCTAGCCCCTATCCTATGAGTGAACTTCGTAAGAACATCCTGAATGAATCCCGCCGCATTGTTGTAAAGATCGGTTCCCGAATTCTGGTGGACAGCGCCAAGGGCGGTGTCCGCAGCCGTTACATCCAGAAGCTTGCCGATTCCGTTTCCCGCCTGATAGAAGCGGACAAGGAAGTGGTGATTGTCACCAGTGGTGCCGTGGGTACGGGCATGGCGGAACTGGGCTACAAGGAAAAGCCCACCAACATGGCCGAGAAGCAGGCCTGCGCCGCCGTTGGCCAGATTGACCTGATGTATGCCTACCGGGAGATGTTTCGCTGGGTGGATCTTTCCGTGGGCCAGATTCTCCTTTCGGCAGACGACTTCCGGGACCGCACGCGCTATAAGAATTTGCAGAACACCATCAAGGCCATGCTTGCCCGCAAGATTGTTCCCATCATCAACGAGAACGACTCCCTGGCGGTGGCCGAAATAAAGGTGGGGGATAACGACAAGCTTTCCAGCGACGTGGCCCTCTTCTTGGATGCCGATTTGCTCCTGATTTTCACCGACGAAGATGGACTTTTCGACGACAACCCGAAGAAGAATCCCGATGCTCGCCTGTTGCGCTTTGTTCCCGAAATTACCCCGGCCATTCTCGCCCTTGCAGGCAAGCCCGGCGAGGCGGGTTCTGCGGTCAGTACCGGCGGCATGCGGAGCAAGCTGGATTCTATCCGTAACGTGACCCGGAGCGGTGCCAACGCATTCCTCGCCAACGGCATGAAGGTGCTGCCCCATCAGGTGGTCCTTGAAAATGCGGTGGGCACGTTCTTTGCCGGTTCCAAGAACAAGCTGAACAGCCGCCAGCGCTGGCTCCGCTTTATTACCACCCCCCGTGGAAGCGTGGTGGTGGACGAGGGCGGCTCCAAGGCCCTGCGCGAAAAGCATTCCAGCCTGCTTCCTGTAGGTGTGCTTGCGGTCAAGAAGCACTTTGACAAGGGCGATTTGATCGAAGTTCTGGACGAATGCGGAACGGTAATTGCCCGCGGCGTGGCAGGTTTTGACAGCGAAACGCTGAAGCTGGTGCTCCGCAAAAAGACACGGGAAGTCCACGAGATTTTGGGCAGTTCCGTGCCCGATGAACTGATTCACAAGAACGACCTGGTGGTATTCTGATGCTGAACTGGGAAACTCTTCTTTCGGCTACCCGCTATGGTCACCCCGCAGACCGTGACCCCAACCGTTCGGACTTTCATAGGGACTTTGACCGCATCGTTTTTTCGACGGCGTTCCGCAGGCTGGGCCGCAAGACCCAGGTGCACCCTTTTTCCGTAAACGACCATGTGCACAGCCGCCTGACCCACAGTATCGAGGTGGCCAGCGTGGGCCGCAGCCTTGCGGTGACGGTTTACCACCTGGTCAAGAAGTACCTGCCCAAGAGCATCAACGAGTACCACTTTGGAACTATCGTCCAGTCGGCCTGCCTGGCCCACGATATCGGTAACCCGCCTTTCGGGCACGCGGGGGAGTCCGCCATTCGGGAATGGTTCCGCAAGAACCGCAATTCCGACCCTCTGAAGGACATGACCGACAAGGAACTGGCGGACTTCGAGAACTTTGACGGCAACGCCCAGGGCCACCGTATTCTCTCCAAGCTGGAATACCACTTTTTGGACGGAGGCATGCGCCTGACCTACGCCACCATCGGGGCCATGATCAAGTACCCGTCTCTGGCCTGCTACGGTCACCCCACCAGCTTGTTCTCTACCGAGGCGGATTTGTACAGGACCACAGCGGAAATTCTCGGGCTCCCCGAAATCGGGAACGGGAAGTGGGTGAGGCACCCCCTGGTTTACCTGATGGAAGCCGCCGACGACATCTGCTATTCCATTCTCGACGTAGAAGACGCCATCGAGCTGGGTATTCTCACCTTTGCCGATGTCCGCGACATGTTCAGTTACCTCTGCGGTCCGGACATCAACATCGACAAGGAATACGAAGAGAACGGCCAGAATTTCAGGGATTTCCTCTCCAGCGTGCGGGGCAAGGCTATACAGAATCTCATCGATGATGTGGCGGTGGTCTTTGCCAACAATTACGAGCAGATTATGGAAGGCACTCTGGACAAGCACCTGATTGACTTGTCCCGCTCCGATGCCATGCGTGGAATCTTTATCGCCAAACGCCTGGGCCGTGAACGCATTTATCCCGACCGTCGCAAGACCGAACTAGAAGTGGGGAGCTACACCACCCTGAGCACCGTGCTGGACGCCTTTATCAGCGGTGTTCACGACTACCGGGTGAACGTGAAGAGCTCCTACCGGGCAAGCCGAATCGTGCGGCTGATTGGTAACGCCAAGATTGGCCAGAGCGTCACTACCGCCGAGGCCTACCATCAGGTGCTGGATTTTGTGAGCGGCATGACCGACAACTACGCCACCTATCTGGCCCGCCAAATCGGCGGTCTGGTGACGGGCCTGTAGACTTTATTCGAAAGGTCATAAGCCCCGCTTGTCCTTCTGTCATTCTGGAGGCCCCGAAGGGGCCGATAGAATCTAGGGTTGTTTTTGGGAGAAATAGCTTTTTTCTTGTGCTTTTCGCCCTTTTTTATGATATATTTATTCATGTAATGTCGCGGAATTTGGCGATGTGTTTTGTCGTGCAGACTGGACTTGCGCGGCTGGCGGTTCGTTGATTTCTGGAGAGGGACTTATAAGTTTATAGACTGGTTTGACATAGTTTGAGCGTTGCTCTTGTTCTCCACTTGGAAATCTGGAAAATTTCATAACTCCGAGAATAAGTCGCAATGGTTCACGCCCAATGGGCGTGGGTCGTTTGTGCATTTCGGAGAAAGGTTTTCCAGAGCCTCAAGTGGGAATGCACTGACAACGGCTCACGCTTTTTTTGTGAAAAATTCCAAAAGGCTGAACCGAAATCAGGGCATTCCAAGGCAGGCAAAAACATGTCGCCCAAGGAGGCTCTATGCAAAAAGGGACTATCTCGCCTTTCACATCATCCTGGAGTCGTTTACTCCGTCTGTCATCCTGGAGCAATTTCCTCCAGCTGTCATCCTGGAGCCACGTAGTGGCGATAGGATCCATGGCAATCCTTGCCGCCTGCGGTGGCGATGGCGGGAGCAAGTCCAGCGGAGCAGAAGATGTCCCCGTCCGCGAAGTTTCCACCATCTACGACCTGGGAGCCTGCACCCCCGACCGCGAAGGGGATACCGTGTATGTCACGGCGCAATCCATCGACTACCTGTGTTCCGGCAACAACTGGCTCGACATTACGACCCTGCCGGAGAATTCCGACCCGGCGCAGTCTTCCTCCAGCGTCGTTCCGGGCAACGACCCGGAATCTAGCAGTTCCACCGTGGACGACCCGCTGAACGGCGGTTCCAGCTCATCGGCCCGCACATCCTACATCGAGGTCCCTACAAGGGAGCAGCTCGGCACCTGCGATTCCGGCGCTATCGGCCTACGTGCCCTGGTGCTGGCCGATTCCACCTATTATACCTGCAAGGCAAATGGCTGGGCAAAGGACGATACCTATCTGGGTTACGACATCGTTCCTACCAAGGAAGACTTGCCCCAGTGCCACGCAGGCAACGCCAAGCAGCGCGTTCTGGTCAAGAAGGATTCCGTCTTCTTCAGATGCGATTCCGTAAAGTGGGTGCCCGAGACCGCCGACGGCTATATCGTGAAGAACGCGTCCATTTTGGGTGCGGCGCAGAAGGGCCCCTTCAAGTTCAATTCGCCCCTGACGCTCCGCGAAGTCCTTTTGCACGACGACGCACTGACCTACACGGGCCGCGAATATATCGACGAGATTTCCAGCAACAAGGGCGACTTCGTGATTCCGAAGGTGAACCTGGTTTACCCTTACGCGGTGCTTGAAGTCCGTGGCCTGTGGCGCAACGAAGTCAGCGGAGAATATTCCAAGGATTCCATGACGCTCCGCGTGTTGACCGACCTGACCGGCCGCACCGAGGTGAATATCAACCTGCTGACCCACCTGGAATACGACCGCGCCGTACAGCTGGTGAACAAGGGCTACAGCGTGTTCGCCGCCAAGAAACAGGCAGAATATGAAATCATGACGGCGTTCGGTTTTGCCACTTCGGTGGAGTATTCCGAGGACCTGAAGACATTCGTGCCGTCGACCAGCGAAGGCTCTGGGAGGAACGCCACCCTGATGGCGATTTCGTTGCTTTTCATTGGCGACAGGAGCGAAGCCGAAATCCAAAATGCGATTAATAGTTTCAAGAGCGACCTGGCGGAAGACGGAGAGTGGGACGACGGGCAGATGAAGGCGGGCATGGCGGACTGGGCGGAAGCTTTTGACGGCGGTTCTGTGAGGGCCAATGTGAAGAGCTGGAATATCCTGGACATTCCCGACTACGAAAACTACCTGACCATTTACTGGAACAACGCCTACGAACTGGGTGGCTGCTCTGCGACAAGGTCCGGCGTAATTGCGCAAAACAAGAACTCAAAGAGCAAGAACTATAACGTCCATTATATCTGTAGGGTGACCAGCTGGCAGAAGGCGACCGATTTCGAGAAGGATACCTACGAGTGGACTGACGGCGAAGAGGGCGAAGTCAAGAAAGGAAATGTGACGGCGACTTACTATGTGTTTGAAAATGGCAAGTGGACGGTTGCGAAGAATGAAACTGCCTTGGGACTTTGCTCCACAAACCGTGCGGGGGAGATTGCGAAAATTGATGAAACTTATTTTATCTGCGAAGACAAGAGCTGGCGCACAGCGACTGTTCTTGAATACGATACCGACGGGTTCGGCAAGGGTGATGATGGCGAAGTTCGCGCGGGCAAGGTGAACCAGGACAAGTTCTATGTCTATGAGAATGGGGCATGGCGAGCAAGTGCCAATGCGATAGAAAATAATCTCGGAGCGTGTGTAACCAGCCGACTAAGCGAGGTTAGCAAGTCTGGCAATAAATATTACACCTGTAAATCAAGCGGTTGGGTGTTGTCTACGGCCCTAGAGTATGACACTTATCAGTGGACCGCAGGAACGGATGGTGAAGTGAAGCCTGGTTCGGTGATTTCGTCAAACCATTATACCTATGCAGATGGGACGTGGCGTGCTACGGCAAATGATATGGAATATGAGTTCGGTGCTTGTGTCGCTAGCAGAAGTGACGAAAAGCATATTCAGAGTGGTAAGTATTACATCTGCGAGAGCATGGCTTGGAAGCAGATAACCGCTGAAGAGTATGGACTTGGATATTGCACCACTTCAAACAGTGGGGTTGTCGAGAACTTGAACGATGTGTATTATATCTGCAAGTCAGGGAGTTGGGTGACGGCGACCGTACTGGAGTATGATACTTATGGCTGGAATGCTGGAACCGAAGGAGAAATGAAACCGGGTTCTGTAAATTCGTCAAACCACTATGTGTATGAAAACGGAGCGTGGAGAGCAAGTGCTAATGATGTGGAATTTGAAAACGGAGCTTGTGTCGCAAGTAGAGATGGTGAAAAGCATATTCAGAATGGAACGTATTACATTTGCGAGACTGGAAATTGGGAAGAGGCTACTGTGCTGGAGTATGATACTTATGGAAAGATTTGCTCAGAAGACGGAGCAATTGTAGGTGGTGAAGTCGTTGCCGAAAATAAATACGTGTGTGATGTCGGAGTATTCAGAATGGCAAACGAAATGGAAATTTCGTTGAATAAGGGATGTGTTAGTTATACAGAAAATGATGTAATTAGAAAACAATTATCTGAAGAACAGGATTCCATCTATACTTGTAAAAATAGTAACTGGACGAGTTCTGTCATCGTATATGGTTCGTTGACTGACGAAAGAGACTTAAAAACCTATAAAACGGTTGCCATTGGAACGCAAATATGGATGGCAGAAAACCTAAACTACTCAGACACTATTAATTACCCAGGCATGAAGGGAAGAATCTGGTGCTATAAAAACAGTTTGGATAGCTGTGCAAAATATGGTCGACTTTATACATGGGCTGCAACCATGGATAGTGCAGGGACATTTAGCACCAATGGAAAGAATTGCGGTTATGGAAGAACATGTTCGCGTACTTACCCTGTTCGCGGGATCTGCCCTGAAGGTTGGCATTTGCCGACGATTACCGAATGGGAAACGCTGTATTCTGCGATGGGGTCTTCTCCATACGCAATGCAAGCAAAAGGCTTTGAAAATTGGCCTAATGCAACGGATGCATACGTTTTTTCCGCTCTCCCTGCTGGCCGCTACAGCGATGGCGTTTTCAACAGTGTCGGCTCTAGTGCCTACTTCTGGAATTCCTCAGAATACAGTAGCGATTACGCCTACTACTGGACCTTGAATGCGAAAGGTGTGCGTCTCTACAACAACTTCTACTACAAATACAGCGGTTTCTCGGTACGTTGTCTCAAGGATTAGGCGATAATGGCGAAGCCATAGAAGCGGGACTAGCCCCATAGGGGCATGTCCCTGTCACGAAAAAAGGAATAAAAATGCATTTAGAAACAATTATTGCTGCAGCAATAACAGGTGTTTTAGCGTCGCTTGTTACAGCGTTTGTGAACAAGTCTACCGCTGACAAAAAGAACGCCATTGAAAACATCACACAAGAACGCAAGAAATGGCGAGACGACTTGCGAGGTGCAACAATTGCCTTGAGGCGATATTTTGAAAACAAGGACCGCTTTTGCATCAAAGGCGATACAACGGACGGCAAGGAAAATTGTGGTATCGTATTTCATTCCGCCGCAGAAGCCAAAGCATTCTTTGAAGTTAGGTTCAATTTAGGAGATCCTGAAGACAAAAAACTAATGGCTATTCTGGATAGACTTGTGACACACGACGATGAGTGCTTAAAGCCGACCTTTCAAAAATGGGAAGCCGAAAGTAAAAAAAATGGTCTTAAAACAGAAAAATTGGTTGTGGAAGATTTACTAACTCATTATGAAGAAGGAATGTCGCACAATCTAAAATATGACTGGGAACGTGCCAAGAACGAATCTTCTGCCAAAATACATTTCTTTGAAATAGGACGATGTTTGACACTGGTCGGCTTCGTTTATTCCACAAGATATATATTCCTAAACGAAGCATACTTCCAAATGAGCAGTAAATCTATGCAATCCGTAAATTTTTCCAAAACTTTTTTTACTCTTTGTCTTTTGCTTCTTTTTGTTGTTGTGATTGAAAAAGGACTTTCCAAGATGTTTAATAAATTTAGAAGAGAAGGTCAAATAATTAAGGTTCGCGAATTTATCAATTATTGTCCTTGTGCGGTATTTATTACCTTAGCGTTGATTCTGTTCATTATTCTACAAGCGACAGCATCGAGTTCAATCGCTTTCGCCGTTATTTATTTAGCCTTTAAAATAATGGACGAATTATGTACAAATCCTATTCGAACGAGACTTCTTTCTAACAAGCAAAATTAACAAAAAAATGAATAGTTCAATAAAGCGCCTCTATGGTTCGCGTTAGGGATAGTGACCCGATA
Source organism: uncultured Fibrobacter sp. (assembly GCA_946414025.1). Lineage (GTDB taxonomy): Bacteria > Fibrobacterota > Fibrobacteria > Fibrobacterales > Fibrobacteraceae > Fibrobacter. The sequence goes on along the minus strand of CAMKMX010000026.1, from coordinate 21,278 downwards.
GGGTGGAGACGCGCAATGGAGATCCCCGCCTTCGCGGGGATGACAAGTGCGAGGCTCCGTGAGCGAAGCGAGTATAGCCCGACCCGCGCCAGCGGGGAACGCCCTAAAACACAATCTTTGCGATGCTACCTGCCAGGCCGGGGATTGTGTAGCGGTAGTTCTTGCCGTTTACCCACATAGAGAGGGCGGTGTCGATCCATTCCCTTTCGCAGGTAATTTTCCGGATGACGATGTCGGTGCCGGTATCGCCATCTTCGAAGGAGTAGTACCCGCGGAACTTGATGGGCCTGTCTTCTCCGTGCAGGAGCACGGCCACGTCGGCGGTGCCCATGTCCGAATCGATGGAAATGGACTGCACGTCGCCGAATCGTTTCACCATCTCGTGGTTCCGCACGAATTTTTCGACGGCCTTGTCGCGTATGTTTCCGAGAAGGGACATGTTCCCCCTTACCGCGGGAGCGTCAAAATTTCCACACCTTCCTTTGTGCGGACGATGGTGTGTTCCCACTGGGCACTAAGGCTTCCGTCGCGTGTCACGGCGGTCCAGCCGTCGTTCAGGGTCTTGGTGCCGGGCTTGCCCACGTTGATCATGGGTTCCACCGTGAACACGTTGCCCACCTCGATGAAGGGAGTGCGTTCGGAGTTGCGGAAATGGAGCACCGTGGGTTCTTCGTGGAAGCCCCGGCCGATGCCGTGGCCGCAGTAGTCTTCCACCACGCTAAAACCGTGCTCGTCGGCGATGTCCTGGATGGCGCAGCCGATGTCGCAGAAACGGGCCCTGGATTCGCCGGCGGCGCGGATGCCTTCTTCCATGCAGAACTTTGCGGTGTCCACCAGTTCCTGGGCGAGGCTGGAAACCTTGCCTACGCAGAACATGGCGGAGGTGTCGCCGTGGTAGCCCGAAAGGATGGTAGTGATGTCGATGTTCACGATATCGCCGTCTTTCAGGACGGTATCGGCACGGGGAATGCCGTGGCACACCACTTCGTTGATGCTGATGCAGGCGTAGCGGGGGTAGCCGTGGTAGCCCATGCAGGCGGAGCGGCCCTTGTGCTTGTTGGTGTAGTCCCCGATGAACTCGTCGATTTCCAGGGTGGAAACGCCTGGCTTGCACATTTCACCGGCAAGAATCAGCGTCTCGGCGGCAAGAGCTCCCGCATCGCGGATAAGCTCGATTTCTTTTGCAGATTTTACTTTAATTTTAGCCATTTCACAAACCTACTTTCTCCACGCATACTTGTCCAGCAAGAATGCCAGCAACATCTGGTCTTCGGGAATGCTGGCCAGTTCACGAACCAGCGGCAAGAACCTGCTGATGCGTTCGGTAGCCTTTTGCCCGCCGAAATGCTGCCGTTCCTGCTCAAGGCGAACACGCAGGCGGTCGCTGACGCGCTTGGCAATCTCTTCGTCGGTGGGCGTTTCCATCTTGATGAAGTTGATGCCGAAGTCGGCGGCGGTCTGCTTGATTTCGATTTCTTCGACAGGTGTGATGAGGGAGATGCAGAGCCCGCTCTTGCCCGCACGGGCGGTACGGCCGCTGCGGTGCACATACACTTCGTGGTCCGCGGGATGGTCATACACAATCACGTGGGTCACATGGTCCACGTCGATTCCGCGGGCGGCCACGTCGGTACAAATCAAAATCTTGATTTTCTTGTCGCGGAAGGCGTTCAGGGTCTTTTCTCGCATGGACTGTGCCACGTCGCCGCTCAACGCACCCACCTGGAATCCGTAACCCGAAAGCACCTGCTCCAAATAGCTCACGTCGCTCTTCTTATTGCAGAAAATCATGCAACTGTCGGGATTGTAGTATTCCAGCACCTTGATGGTCATGGAATCCTTTTCCATCACGTCGCAGGGGTACCAGCGGTGCTCCAGGTTGTTGGCAATCACCTTGTCGTAGCTGAGGGAAAGGAATTCGGCGCTGGGGCGCTGGAATTCCCGGGCGAGGCTCTTCACCGTCTGGGGGATGGTGGCGCTGAACATGGTGCAGGAAATAGCCTTGGGCAGGTAGCGGCGAATCTTCTGCATGTCGGGGTAGAATCCCATGGAAAGCATTTCGTCGGCTTCGTCCAGCACCAGGTCGCGAATGTCCAAAAAGTCCACGTTGCCGCGCTGCACATGGTCCATCAGGCGGCCAGGGGTCGCGACGATGATGTGCACTCCTTCGCGGAGAGCCTTCAGCTGGGGTTCGTAGGCCACGCCGCCAAAGATGGCCACGGACCTAATGCCCGTGCCCTTGGAAAGCTTCTCGATTTCGTCTTGCACTTGGATGCAAAGTTCGCGGGTCGGCACAAGAATCAAAGCCTGCGGATACGGATGGTCCCGCACGATGACCTGCAGAAGGGGCAACACGTAGGCCCCGGTCTTGCCCGAGCCGGTCTTGGACTGCACCAGCATGTCACGGGCGGCCAGCATATAGGGGATGGTCTTGCGCTGTACGGGCATCAGCTCCGTCCAGCCGTGTTCTCTCAAGATGTTCTTCTGTTCGTCGGGCAGCTGGTCGAATGTATAGTCGGGCAGCTTGTTCTTCGGTTCGATAATCTTGACCGGTGTCAAGAAAGGATTGATTTTTTCCTCTTTCTTCTCTTCGGTAATTTCTTCGCTCATAGTGGGCACAAATGTAGAAAAATTGAGGGCTACAGGACCCAGTGGTACTCAAGCCCGAGGCTTACAAAGCAGTCGATGGTAGAGCCTCCGATGGTCGTAGGTTCGGCGGCGGCGTCGGGGGAGGGGTCGGAGTAGATGTCTCTCCCTCGGCTGGATATTCCCGTGCGCAGGCTTATGCCGTAATGCTTGGCGAACACAAACTGGCTGCCGATTCCCACCAGGGCCCCTTTGTAGACTTCCTCAAATTCCACGCGCTTTTCGTAGGCGGCAGAAGGCTTTTTCACATCGTCCTTTACGTCGATTTCTTCTACAAAGAAACTGTACTGGAACCCGAGAAACACGAAAGGCGTGATGTCCAACCACTTGTTCATGGGGAATGTCTTGGAAAGGTGTATGCTGAGCCCGATTTCGTGCTGGTAGAAATACCAATAGTCAAGTTCGTCGTAAGAGGTGTCCTTGCTGTCGGTTTTCACATTATGTTTAGCCACGCGGTAGATGATTTCGGCTCCGATAAAGCCGTACCAGGTTCCGCCAGCGTAAAGGCTTAAAAACGGATCAGAATCGTCAATAAAGTTCCAGAGGCTGGTGGAATCTTTGGTGACGCGGTACCTGCGGACCTTGCTGTCGATTTGGCTTCGGTACCAGTTGTCGGGAGTCAGCGGGATTTTTGCCTGGGAATACCCGAGGCCTACGCCAATCCAACCATTGAAATTGGGAGTTTCCCGATAGTATTCGTCGGGCTCTGAAGCCAATTTTTCCCGTTCTTTTTTCGTTAGGCGTCTCTTGGCAGGACGATCAAAGAAAGAATTGGCCATGTCGTCGTACAAGGCGATAGGGTCGCTGTTAAATGCCACCGTGCCAGCCATTTTTGGCGTACCTGCTGTTTCATCGAACAACGCCACCCTCACGACACCTTCGACCTTGGACACGTACATCACGATTTTGTCTTCTAGTGCTTGAATCTTTGCTATCATGGCGGGGTGTCTCGCCTTCAGGTATTCCGCCTTGGTGCCCGGTTCCAGATTATAACCGAGCCAAGTTGCATAACGGAGAGCGACGGAGTCACGTTCCCACTCACCGAAAATGCGGCACTTAGGGTCACCGATGCTGGTGTTGTTCCGTTTCAGCGAAAGACAAAATTCCTTGGGGTCGATGGTAATGGATTTGTCCACGTTCCAAATTAAGATATCGCCATCTTTCCAAAGGGTGTAATGGGAATCGAAATAGATGTCCTTGGCGTGGGAAATCACCGCAAGCAGGCCTATCAGCAAAACATACAGAAGCTTTTTCATAGGCCCGCTCCTGCGTCAAGGTTACGCTGTATCTGGGTTGCGATGTCGCGAACCAGTTCTTCTATGTCGCCCATTGAAATTTTTACGATGGGGCGTTCCACCTGATCGACAGCGCTGAACAGTGCCCGTTGCCTTTCGTTATCCCAGAGGGTATAGGAAACGATGGCTGTCAGGTTGTTAGAAGTCTTCTTTTCTGGACCTTCGTTGTGGATGAGGGCGTAATCGAAATAGTTTTCCCTGCTCAGGTCTGTCCCTATAATGACTTCGTGGACAATCAGGATGGTTTTGGGAATGTTTCCGCTGGAATCGGCCACCATTACACCCTGCTCCGGGAATTTTCCCTTGATGAAAATCCGCTGGTCGAGCTTCAGGCTCTCTTCGGGCAGGCCACCTAGCTGGCTTGAGGGCACGACCTTCAATCTGCTGTAGCGTTTTTTCAGCTCATCTGTCAGAAGGTTTGCACATTCTGTGGTGACTTTGGTCTGGATGCTGTCAGCGGAAATATTCAGTTTCTTGGCAAACCAGGCAGAACGGATTAGCACAAAGGCCTTGTCTGTTCCGACGACCGCAAGGTCGTCCCGCGGCGGAATCCTGTAGGCGGGGTGGCTTTTTGTCCACTGGTAGTGCGTGCCGCAACCGAGAAGGATGCAAGCGACTATACACCAGAGACCAAAAGTCCAGACTCCCTTGAGCATTTTCACCTAGTTAGTTTGCGCCCCACTTTTCGCGGTAGGCGTAAACCTTGTCGAGAATTCCTTCGGGGGCGTTGATGGCCTTGCGGTTCTCTTCGCTTTCGAGGAACGCGATGATGTCGTTGATGTTCACGATGGAGTGGGCCACGATGCCGTATTCGTCTTGCACGGTCTGGAGTGCGGACTTGCCGTTTTCCAGTTTTTCCTTGCGGTCCACCGAAATCAAGAGGCCGACCACATTGGCGTTTTCAATCTTGGAGAGGGCCTGCATGGTCTCGTTCACGCTGGTGCCTGCGGTAATCACGTCTTCGATGATGACCACGTCGGTCTTTTCGGTGTACTTGTAGCCCACCAGAGAACCGCCTTCGCCGTGGTCCTTCACTTCTTTGCGGTTGTAGGTGAAGGTGAGGTTCTGACCATAGACATCGGAGAGTTTCATGGCCGTAGCGGCACACAGGGGAATTCCCTTGTAGGCCGGGCCGTAGAGGTTCTGGGCCTTGCCGTCAAAGTGCACCATGAAAGTGCTAGCGTAATATTCGGCAAGCTTAGAAAGGCTTGCTCCCGTGCGGAATTCTCCGGTGTTGATGAAATACGGAGTCTCGCGACCGCTCTTGGTGATAAAGTCACCGAACTTGAGAGCACCGGATTCTACAAGGAAATGGACAAACTGGTCTTTGATGTTCATAGGGGTAGGGGTTAGGATTTAGTGATTAGGATCTAGGGGTTAGGATTTGGTGATTAGTGGTTAGTGGTTAAGACCGAAGGTCCGTGGTTAGGATTGTTGGTCTCAGGAGGTGTCATCCTGAGGAGCGTAGCGACGAAGGATCCAGGCCGAAGGAACAACTGTGCTTTACTCACAACTCACAACTCACGACTCATTTAACACGCGTTACGCCGCGGCTCCGCTCAAAAGGGCAAAGATACTGGCGAATACGTTCAGTTTTTCGGTCAACACCTCGATGGCGATAAGTAGAGCAAAAACCACCACGCAAAGTCCGATGTAGAAATAGAAGGATTTCTTGAATCCCTTGACCTTCAACTTGAAGATGAGCCAGATGATAAAGCTCAAGATGGCGCTGAAAATCCAGGCGGCAGCACCGTTCAGCGAGACTAGTTGGCTCACGCCGAAGGTGAGTGCGATTCCCGGCATAAAGAAGAAGCAGATGCACAGCACGCAGAGCAGGGCGAAGCCCACATAGTGGGAAAAACCCCGTTCCTTCTGGACGATAATCTGGGGCTGGGTTTCGGAAACGGCAGGCTGAGCCGGTTCGGCGGCAGGTGCTTCAGCGGGAGTTTCTGCCGGGGTGTCTACAGCGGTTGCTGGCGTTGTTTCGACAGGCGTTTCAACAACCTTCTCTTCTTCATTCTTGATTTCTTCGGACATGGTGTCTCCTCGTAAAGGTATTAGGTTATAGGTTGTAGGTGTTAGGTTACTTCAGACACTTACAATCTTGAACCTATAGAATAAAGGTTCTTCCGGCATAGACGAACACGCGGTGTTCAAGCCAAAGTTTCAGGGCAGCAGAAAGGGTTCGCTTTTCAATATCCTTGCCCAGTTCCACCAGTTCGTCGATGCTGGCCGTTTCGGGTACTCGCTGGATATCCTGGCAGATGATGGGGCCCTGGTCCAAGTCTTCGGTGGCAAAATGGGCGGTAGCACCGATAATTTTCACACCCTTGTGCCAGGCCTGGTGGTAGGGCTTCGCTCCCTTGAAGGCCGGCAAGAACCCGTGGTGGATGTTGATGATGCGGTACTTGAATTCTTCGGTAAAGGCTTCGCTCAAAATCTGCATGTAGCGGGCGAGGACCACCGTGTCGGTCTTGGTCTCGGCGATGATTTCGCGGAAACGGTTTTCGGGAATGGTCTTGTCCGGATTGCTGGGAACGTAGTAGAATGGCACGCCAAAGGTTCCGCCCACGGGTCCAAGATCGGGGTGGTTTCCGACGATACAGCTGAATTCGCAAGGCAGGTCTCCGTCACGCTGTTTGAGGAGCAAATCGTAGAGACAGTGGTCTGTCTTGGACACAAAAATGGCGACGCGTTCAATCTTGGAAGTATCGAACAGTTTCCAGTTGAGTTTCAGGTGACCTTCCAGGGTTTCAAGATGCTTGTAAATCTCCTGGACGTCCTCTGATTCCATCTCAAAAACGGCCCTGAGGAAAAAGGTCTCGATGTCCTTGGCCGTATGTTGTTGTAAATCAATAATATTAGCGCCCGCTTTTGCAAGGACCTGGGTAGTACCCGCAATAAGTCCTGTCTGGTCCGGGCAATGAATCTGAAGAATGTACTTGTTTTTTGCCATAGCCTACAATGTAGCTTTTTTAGCTTGATTCTGCATAATGGTGATGCCATAAGTCTTAAAAAAAACTATGATTGTTCCTGTTTTTAACGAGGGGTTTTTGTGATTCGCAAAACTATTTGTTTTTTAGTCTGTCTGTCTGCAATTTGTGCCTTTGCCCTGCCCAAGTCGTGGGACTCTATTTTCAAGACCAACGAAGAGGCTAATTACGCTTCTGCAAAGATTAGCGGCAATGTCCGTCTTGGCAAGTACACCCACTACAAGAACGTGCAACCGGTATCTTTCAAGGTGGATAGCGAGGTATTCTCTTTTGCGGTTTCTGGAAACATGACCGTTCCCGCCGAAGTAATCGAAAAAGGGGACTTTTTCTCCGTGTGTAACACCACCAAAGAAGCCTGGATTTCTTACTTTGGTGACCCCGAAACATACGGCAAAGAAGACCTGGTCGTGCATGTGGCTGGCGTGGATTTGGCCTGTGGAGACATCCTTTACGCTGTGGGAGATATAAAGATCAAGTTTTTCAACAAAAAAGCCCAGGACGAATGGAACAAGAAATACGAAAAGGGCGAAAAGTACAAGCGCGAATTGCTGGTGAATTTCAGGCGCGAAGAACAGGAACACCGAGCCACCATCCGCGACAATTCCAGCCAGTTCAAGGACCCCCGCGACGGTCAGGTTTACAGGACCATCAAGATCGAGGGCCGTGAATGGTTCGCCCAGAACGTAAATTACAACGTGCCCGGGCATTCCTGGTGCTATGAGGACAAGGACAACTACTGTGTCCGTAGTGGTCGTCTTTACGATTTAGAAGGAGCCCGCAAGGCTTGCCCCGAAGGTTGGCATCTGCCCCGCGACAGGGAATGGCAGGACATGCTGACGGGCCTTACCCAGTGCTACGATGGTGTGGATAAATGCGGTGCATTTGCAAGCAAACTGAAGGCCACTACGGGCTGGCACGGTGGTGGCGGCACAGACGAATATGGCTTTACGGTTTTCTCTTCGGGCTACCGCAAGATGATTGGTTCTAAGACGGTGCGTTACGAAGATATGGGCGAATATGCGGGTTTCTGGTCGTCCCAGAACGGCAGGAACGAAACCATTTGGCTTTGGGCCATGGGCCGCATGTCAGACCAGATGGTCCGACAGCTTGTGAACAACAAGGGCAACGCCTACTCTGTCCGCTGCATCAACGGAAACTAATCAATCGAAAAATTAGGGGTCCAACAGTTCCCCACGAATCACTTCCACCTGGTCTCCCACCAGGCTGATGATGTTCGTGGGGTTGATTTCGATAGGCCCGCAGTCCACCATCATCTCTACGGAGTGTTCGAAGGTCTTCCAGATTTCGTCGGGGTCGTAAAGGTCATCTTCGCTGAGCTTGGCCGCCGTACTCAGGATAGGCTTGTCAAAATGCAGGAACAGTTCCGTGAAGAAGGGGTGTGTCGGCATACGGATGCCGATTTCTGGACGCTTTACGTCTAGCCTCCTGGCGATGTGCGGGTCCGCAGGCAAAACAAAGGTGTAGGGCCCAGGGACTCTCGGCTTCATGATGTTGAAGGCAAAGTTATCTACGCGGGCATAGTCCGTAGCCGCCTTGATGTTTGGCACGATCAGGGCCATGAAGAATTTCTTCATAGGCTTTTTCAGAGCGTAGAGCTTGTGGATTGCCTTCGGAGATTCCGCGTTACAACCGATAGCATAACCGGATTCGGTGGGGTAGAGAACCAGACCGTCGTCTTCCAAGGCGGCAGCCGCAAGTTTAACGATTCTTGCCTGTGGATTGTCTGGATGTACTTCAAAACGCATAGACCAAATACCTTTTATTCCATCATTTCCTTAACTTCTGACCTTCTAACCTGTGATTCCTTAAGCGGATCCTCGCCTGCGCGAGGATGACATCTCCCGCACTTCGAACCCCGAACCTCGTGCCTCGAACCTCACATTTCACGCTCCACATTTCCCTAGGTCCTAATCCCCTAACACTGTGGAATCACCTGCGACCCTTCGAAGGCGTTCTTATAGTGTTCAAACTGCATGGGCTTCTGGTAAGCGCGAATAGAAAGGACGTCGAAACGGCAGGGAGTGTCAAAGCCTTTGGGGGCCTTGTCTTTTTGAGTGTAGAGGTAATGGCAGGCAGTGTTCCAGATTTTACGCTGCTTGAGTGCATTGACGCGGGCTGCGGGATTCCCTTGCCCGGCGGTCCACACGGACTTGACTTCTACAAAGACGATGGTCTGTCCGTCTCGGGCCACAATGTCCAGCTCGCCTCCGCGGTAGGCGTAGTTTCTGTCCAAAATTTCATAACCGTTCCGCATCAGGTAGGCCGAAGCCTCCGTCTCGATAGCGTTACCCTTCTTGCGATTGACGGACTTGACCGAATTGCTATTCACAGATTCATTTTTCATTGTTAATTCCTCAAGCGGATCCTCGTGATTCTATCGCCACAGCGTGACTCCAGAACGACAGCGAGGATGACATCCCTCAAAGCGAAGCGGCCTCACACTTCATACCCTTATCCCTAGATCCTAAATCCTAGCCCCTAGATCCTAGCCCCTAATCAACCTCCATCCCCAGGAGCCGTACTTCCGAAATGGCGAAATCTTCGTTTTCACCTTCGTAGATGTCTTCCAGATAGAACTTGAGTTCTGTGGTTTCGATGGCCTGGATGGTGGGGTACTGCATGCCCTTGATATTTTCCAGCTTGATTTTTTGCTTGAATCCGTCTGCGGTTTCTACCGTAATAGTTTTCGGCTTCTTGAAAATACGGAACCGGTCGCCAAACAGGTCGTCAACGGATTTTTGGTATCCGATGGCTATTCCCAGGTGGGTGACCAAGGTGTTTTTCTTGAAATAAAGGCTCAAAACGGGATTCTGCGGCTTCAGGGGCATGCTATTGAGCCATGCCGTTTTCAGGTCGCCGTCGCCCAGGTTGTCTAGACCATAGTTCACACCGCCGTCATTTTCCAGGGCCTTGGTCTCGAAATTACCGACCGCTTCGTCCCACTCTAAATCTCGAAGGGTGCTTTCGGGTTTGTGAGTGAGCATCAAGAGCACCATCAAGATGATAATCAGCGGGAATATGGAAAGAGCAAGAGCCGTCAGCTTGCGGTGGATTTTTTTTGCCTTAGAAGGAATCTTTGTGGCCACTTCGGCAATGGATTCTCTGCCATGGCTGAACAAAGAAGTTTTCCGTCCTGTAATTTTGCCTGTGCTTCGGGTGTCCTTTTGCGGGAAAACCGCATCGCAGGTATCCAAAAACTCTTGCATGTCGTGGAAACGCTCGTTCAGTTTTTTCTTGAGGCACTTGAGAATCAGTTCTGCAAGCCCCTTGGGCATGTCCGGCCTGAACTGTCGCGGGTCAGGCGGTTGCTTTTGCACATGCTGAATGGCAATTTCTATGGGCTTGTTGCCGTTGAACGGGAGTTGTCCGCAGGTCATTTCAAACAAAATGATGCCCATGCTGTAGATATCGGACTGGAGGGTCACTTCTTCGCCGTGGCACTGTTCCGGAGACATATACTCGGGCGTGCCCATGGTCATGCCCGTTCTGGTAAGGCGCTGCTTTTCCATCTCCTGGATGTAAGAAATCCCGAAATCCATGATATAGACACGGTTGTCGTGGGTAATCATGATGTTAGATGGCTTCACATCCCTATGGACAATACCGCGGTTGTGGGCGTACAAAAGACCGCGGGCAATCTGCTTGATAATCACCTCGATAGAAGAAAAGGGAAGCTTGCTCTGCTTCTGCAAAATGTCGGAAAGCGCCACCCCCTTCACATAGGTCATGGCAATAAAAAGCTGGTTGGCCTGCTTTCCAAAGTCAAAAATCTGGACAATGTTCATGTGGTCCAGTTCTTTCATGGCCTGGGCTTCCAGGTAAAACCTCTGGATTGCCTCTTCGTCAGAAGACGAGTCCAACACCTTCAGGGCCACTTCGCGACCGAGCCGTTTGTCCAGGGCCTTATAGACGTAGCCCATGCCTCCCCGTCCGAGAGTATCTATCAGGTCGTAGTTTTCGTTAAAGGGGCGAGGGAAAGTATTTGATTGATTCTCGGGACTCATTTTGCTTTTCTAAGGAGGTGTAAATTGACGAAGGTTATAATACAAAATATAATGATGAGTGTCATCAGCATTACAAAGTTCAGGCTCTCGAAAGGCCTGTCCAAAAGTAAATCCAGAAGGGCGTCTTGGTCGAACCTTGACCAAATGGCAAAGGAAAGTGCCTTTCCGATAGCCTGCATCTGGTCCAGGGGAACAAGGGCTCCGGCCAAGGCCACCTGCGGAATGATAATCAGGGGCAAGAACGCGTTTGCTTGGCCGGGATTCTTGGAAAATGCGCTGACAAGGCAACCCATGCACACAGCGGGAATCACCGTCAGGGCAAGCACGAGGGCAAGAATCGGCAAGGTCGGATGCATCGTCACCTTGAAGGAGATAAAACCGTAAATAACGAAGGTCTGCATGAAGGCTGCAACAGAGGGAATTCCCGTTTTGGCAAGCAGGTAGGGGGCGATAGACATGCCTTTTCGCAAATCATTAGTCAAGATTTCTTTTTCCTGGACGATTTCTCGAATCGAAAGGGAAAGAGCAAACCAGTTGGCGCAGAGGATTATGGCAAAGCTTACAATCCCAAGAGGCGAATTATTGGAGAAAATCTGGGAGAAGACAAATCCGAGGATAAAGGGCTGAATAAACAGGGCAAAGAGTTTTCCCTTGTCGCGAAACCACTGCTTGAGAATCAACTGGATATGGTACGGGAGTAAAGCCGATTTTTTATCGGTCTTGAAATAGGTTCGGTTCTTCTTTTCGCCGTCAGCCACTTCCATAGATTTTTTCGAAGAAGCCCAACGGATAAAGGAGTCGTCGTTCAATCCCGCTAAAATACTTTCAGCACTTTTGGTATTGAAAAACCCCACCGATTCTTCGCGAGAACCATAAAAGACCTGCTTGCCCTGATGGATAACCAACACCTTGTTGGCGATGTTCAGGGCCTCGTAGCTGTGGGTGGTGAGAATTACCGTATGACCCAAGAAGGCCAGCTGTTTCAGGTGGGTGCACAGAATGTTTGTGTTGTAGGGGTCCAAGCCCGAAAGGGGCTCGTCCAACACAATCAGGCCAGGAGAGCCGATAAGTTCCTGAGCCAAGGCAAGCCTTCGCATTTCGCCACCGCTCAGAGTCTTTACGGGGTTGTTCTTGCGGGCGGTAAGTCCGAACAGCTCGCAAATTCGGTCAGCCCGTTCCTGGAAAGATTCCTTCAACTCCTTTTTGTCCATGGAAATTTTTGCCCCATGCAGGAGCGTTTCCATGACGGTCAAGTCCTTGTGGAGCGCCGGGTCCTGCGGTAAAAAGGCTATCCGTTTGCGGATTTCTTTATTGCGGTAATCCAGCCCGGAATAAAGGACTTCGCCTTCGGGAGACTTGGTGTATTCCCCTTTCAGCAGTTTTAGGAGCGAAGATTTTCCTTGGCCGGAGCGTCCGATAATGGCAAGAATTTCTCCTGCGGGCAGGTAGAGGTTTATGTCGGACAGCAGCTCTTTTTTGCCGGCATAGACATCCAGATTCCTAAGCGTCACGTCAAATCCGGACATGACCCGCTTGACCAGCAGGTCGCCAGCCTGGAACGAAAACTCGAAGTTCTCAAGACGGATGGTGTCGCCTGCATCCAGGCGGATTTCATGTCCTTTTTTACCAGCGGAATCCGTCAATTTTTTAGCAAAATGGAGCCTGCAGCCAGAATCCAAAAGTTTCGCCTTGAACGCGGTGTTCCCGTTTTCACCTTCCAGTGTAATCTCCTGGTCTTCTGAGGTCAAGGTGTAGGATTCCGTAGAATCAGATGCATCCAGAAGCAGCAGGGAAAGGGCGTCGCCCCGTAAAGTCACTCTCAATCGGTGAAGCCCGATGACGATGATGTCGCCATCTTTCAGAGAAATTTCAGAAACGTCTTCGTCGTTGACCTGGGTGACGCTATTGCTTGAAAGGTTCTTTAGATTCCATGAACCGTCGGTGAATTCTATGGTCGCATGTTCCCTGGAAACGAAAACGTCGGAGAATCGGATGTCGCAATCCTCTTTTCGTCCGATGGTAAACGGCTTTCCTTTTTCGGGTGTGACTATATGGAACATGTCGTCGGATGCCCTTTAGAACGGCTATTTCAAGCTCCTGATGGCAGCTTCGAAACGCCTGCAGGCACTTTCCAAATTTTCGTCGCTGGCAGCATAAGAAAAACGCACGCAGTTGTCGTTTCCGAAAGCTGCTCCCGGTACAATGGCAAGCCCTTGACTTTCAAGAATGTACTCGCACAAATCTACGGACCCCTTGATGGTCTTTCCCTCTGGCGTTGTTCGTCCATAAACGGAGTTCACGGGGGCGAACAGGTAAAAGGCTCCTTCGGGAGCGCGCAGCTTTTGCCCCAGGGCTTCGCCGATTTTTGATACCATAAAATCCCTGCGCTTGCGGAAAACATCTCTCATTTTGAGGGATTCTGCATTTCCCATCTCTAGAGCCCCGATGGCGGCGTACTGGGCGATGTTGCTCGGGTGGTGCGTAGCTTGCCCCTGGATTTTCCCGATAATCTTGGCGATGGGGGCGGGGGAGGCGTCGTAGCCTACGCGCCAGCCAGTCATGCAGTAAGACTTGGAAAAGCCGTTGATGACAATGGAACGGTCCTTCATCCCTTCAATAGAGGCAATGCTGGTAAATGTTCCCTTATAAACGAAATATTCATAGACTTCGTCAGAAATGCAGTAGAGGTCATTTTCGACAATGACCTTTGCCAAGGCCTCCAGTTCCTCGCGGCTATACACGGAACCGGTAGGGTTGCAAGGGTTGTTCATTAAAATGGCCTTGGTCTTGTCATTACAAACTTGTTTCAGCTGTTCGGCCGTTATCTTGAAATCATTTTCTTGCAATCCGTCAACAAATACGGGAACGCCTCCAAGCCATTTCACCAATTCAGGATAAGTCACCCAATAGGGGGCCGGGATGATCACCTCGTCACCGGGGTTTATCAGGGCGGCAAGGGAGTTGAACACGGCATGCTTTGCACCGCTGGTGACTGTAATCTGTTCCGGTTCATAACGGAGCCCGTTTTCTTTGGAGAGCTTTTCGCAGATTTTCTTGCGCAACTCCAAAATGCCGACGGGTGCGGTATAGCGGGTCTTTCCGCTGTCGATGGCGCAATGTGCCGCTTTGCAGATAGGTTCTGGAGTCGGAAAATCCGGTTCGCCGGCACCAAGGCTAACCACGTCCTTGCCTTCGGCTATCATCTTCTTGGCAAGACTGTCGATGGCAACTGTCAGGGAGGCGGCAATATTCAGGGTTCTATTGGAGAGACTTTTGGGCATTTTCTTTTTTCTGCCTTTGCAGGATTCTGTAGTTGTCTAGAGAACCTGCAATTAACGAAAACATTGTGAACTGGGCGATTGAGATGCAAATCAGTCCGATAAACGAAATTTGTCCGATGCTTTTTAGGCCCGGATGCGATGAAATCAGCAAACCGTAGGTTCCAATCATGGCGGCCATCTGGCTTATGGAAATAGAGAAAGCCTTGCCTTGCAAAAGGGTGAGGGCGGTTCCTTTCCTCTTTTCGTAGTAGGCGGTCCACAATTGGATAGAACCGTCAACGCTTGCCCCGATCAAAATCGGAAAGGCGATAGTGCTATAGACCGAAAGTTTGATTCCAAGGACGTTGATTAGGGCCAATAGCCAACTCATGGCAAATAGGGAGGGGAGGATGGTAAAAATGGCCCTGCTGAAACGGTTGTAGAAGAACAGCAAGAAGAACCACACCAGAACAGACCCCAAGAAAATGGTCTTGTCGACATTAGACAGCACCAGGTCCAAGAATTTTGCCCGCACAACAGGCACGCCCGTCATCTTGTAGGTGCTATCATCCGAGCCATTCAGGAGGGCTAGGTCGTGTGCCAGGTGCCTACATTCCAGTCCGTTGTTCGGATTGATGTTCGAAAAGATAAAGGCAAAGGCCCCTGCATTCCCGTCGATGTCGCTAAACTTCTTGCGGATATTTTCGGGTTGGTCGTCTTCATCAAAATCGAATCGGTAAAGAATCTCAGAAATCTTCGAGACATTCAGTTTTTCGGCAGAATCCAGCTGCTGCAAGATGTCGTTAGTAAAGAAAGCCTGGATTTCTTTAAGCTTTTCTTTCTTGTTGACCTGATTCTTTGGCGAGAAAGCGCTTAAGGTATAAACGTTCTCAATATTAGGAATCTTGCCCTTGGACTTGAGCTGTTTGAACCTTCTATAAAGTTCATCGCCATTGTCTTTTGACATCATGACGATGACGGGGTCATATTGAGGGAAACCGGTTTTTGCGATTAACGAATCCGCCACCCGTTCTTCGCGGGGGAGTTCAGTCTGCCTGAAATCATAAAGGAATTTTAGGTTCACACCGCCATAAATCAACGCCGCAAGACTCAATACGGAAAGAACGGCTATAATGATTCCGTTGGTCCTGTAAGAAAGGAGCGTTATCTTGAACACTCTCTGGAAACGGAAGCTGTTGACAGAGAAGGCTTTTTTGCGCTGGAACAAGTGCAGGAGAGATGTAGAGATAAGTATGGTGAAAATCCAGTTTAAAATGCAGCCTATGGAACCGAGGATGCCGAGCTCGCGGATCCCGGCTACAGGCACGATAATCATGCAGGCGAAAAACGAAGCCATGATTCCGGCCGATACCGCTGTAGATGGACCAATCCCCAGAACGGCGCTCTCAATGCAAAGCTTGGGACTCAAGTTTCTGGACCGTTCTATAAAGTAACGGTTCAGCACATGGGTAATAACCTGACAGGCCTGTCCGGGCAAAACTAGGGCGAGCAGCAGGGTGAATACGTTGATGCGTCCATACAGCAGCCAGGCCAGGGCAAGAGTGTAAAGGATCGGGAGTCCCACTGGAATCGCCGATACCAGTATTAGTTGGGGCTGCTTGTAGAAATGGATGATGAAAAGCAGCAAGATAAAGAGGGCGGTGATTTTGCCTGCAAATTTCGCCTCGGGGAGTAGGGTCCGCCCCGTCTGGATGGTGTCGTAGACTTTTCCGGTGTAATAGACGTTTATGGAACCATATTCCGGATTGTCCCTGAAGAATGACTTGACTTTGCCGAGCAGGTCCCGGTTGGCCTGTAAGTCGGATAGGGAATTTTTAGGATAGATGTCAACAACCCGAATTTTCCCGTCACTGCTGGCATGGGTCCTTGAAAGGATGGCGAAATACTTGCTTTCCAGATCGGAGAAATCAAGAACGGTTTGGTTGGCCTTATTGTCGTTTGAATCCGCTGAAGCCTTTGAGTCGTCGGTCATGTCCACATATAGGGGGTTGTGGGCCATGGTGATTTTCTCTTGCAAAGACCGGATTCTTTCGGCGACCGTGTCCAGGTCGTTTTCTTCGATGTAGAGAAGGCTGTGTTTCTTGTAGAACTCGACATCCGTTTCAAATTCGGCAAAGTGAATAGTCGAGTCTGCCAGCAATCTTTGGTATAACGACCGGGCGGCGGAATAGTTTAGGGAACTGTCTTCGGACTCCATGACAACAGTCAGGCTCCCAAGCGCCCCGAATTTTTCCTCTATTTCTTTGTAATAGAGGGGTGAGCTCCCTTTGGTGGTCAGGGCGTCCTGTAACTGAAGTTCCCACCGCAAATTCTGGACGGGGTAGATAGAAAGTAACGCTAGGACAAAAGATATAACCAATATGGCTATCGGATATTGAGTCGCTCTTTTGATGATTTTTGTGACTAGCGAAAACATCAACTGAAATATAATTATATTGTGTCCCAGAATGTATTTGAGTCGCAGAAACAAGGTGAGTTACTCAAGGAATCTACAAAGGTCCATGAGGTCTTTTGTTTTTTTGCTATTCCTTTTCTTGTTTCAGTCCGTAAATGCCGAAGAAAAGACGGTTGAAGAGGATTCTTGGCTTTACGCACATATCATACAGCCCGTTTTGAATGCTGCGGTTTATCCCTTATCTGCGCCAGTCCAATACGCTCTTAATAACGGGGTCATTGAAAAGTCCGTAGAATTGATGTCTTTTGGGGAAGATAAGAAGATTTTTGTCTATCCCACAATGAACCTAAAACCAGGAACACAAACGCAGCTGGGTATGACGTACCGTCACCGGAGTATTCTCTTTAACAGGGATTATCTGGTGTTGCAAGGCAGCTACTATGCAAACGGAGACCTGTACCTTTCTGACCGATATACCAAGCAGGAACCTTTTGGCTTGCCGCTGTTTGTCGGGTTCCGTTACAAGTTGTATTGGGACAGTGACGCAAATTTTATCATTCCAGGAACCAAGGAAGCCTTTATTCAACCCGATTCAACCATGAGCTTTCAATGGAGAATCGGATCTCCCTTGACCAAGTCCAAGAAATTGAATTTGGAACTGTCAACGAGCCAGATGTTTATCGATGCAGATCTCCCGGACAATTCAAAAGACAGTATTTTGAACGATGCGGTTTTTTCTATCGCTGATCGTGGGCTGTATCAATCTTCAAAACAGTATTCCGTAGCTCTATCTCTGGTGTATGACGATTTGGATTTCCCGTACGCTCCTTCGAAAGGGGACAGAGTCATCCTCTCCGGAGAATACAATTTTGCGCCGGAGTATGGGGGAATAAGGTATGATTCTTTTGACTCTCAGCGAAGCGGAAAAGTTCCCAAGAGCGACAAGAGTCACGACTACATCTACAACAGCCTTATCTGGCAGCATTACTTCTACTTTGGAAAGGCAAAACAGTATATTCTTTCGGCAAGAGAGGCCAGGCAAAGCCGCAAGTTCTACACGGATTTTTCCTGGGACGAGGCCCTTCGCGTATGGAGACCCGAAAACATCAGGGAAACGCTCCTTGAACGAAGAGTCGTTGCCCTCCAGTTCAGAATGGAAAACATGTGGGAAATGGACAAGGGCGGAGCTCCCTTCAACGCCTTCCCGACAATGAATGCCAGGTATCCAATGCGAGGTTACGGAGATGAATGGTCGGCGTACCATATCATGGGACTCAGCGCCGAATACCGTTGGCCCATTGACCGTTTTGTAGATGGGGTGCTGTTTGACGAATATGCTATGCACGCCGAAAAGGTAAAAGAATTCAGCTTTGACCGATTCTACAATTCCTGGGGTTTCGGTATTCGCGTCAGGATGCCTGAATTATACCTTTTCCGTGCCCAGGTAGGCTTCCATGGGTTGCACGGGGTCAACCTGATTTTGACCATTGCACCGGAATTCAAATAAAATCCCTGTAATCGACCTTTTTGCCGTCTAGAATGGCTTCAACGAGAGTGCTCCCCCGGTAGGTGAGTTTCAGCGAAAAGAAGGGAGCATCCTGATTCAGCAGCGAAAGAAAAATCATATCGCCATCCCAGTGGGGAAGCTTGATTACATCTTCTTTTGGCACCCATTCCAGAACGCCCTCGTCACATTCCCGCATTTTTCCGCTAAATTCTTTGGACGTAAACAGGTGCATAAACTCTGTCTCGTTCATCCCGTCTGAAATGAAAGTGACAATGCCCCTATATTTGGGGACGATGGTCAAGCCTGTTTCTTCGCGGGTTTCGCGAATAATGCAGTCTTCGGGAGACTCGTTTTCTTCGAATTTCCCGCCAATGCCAATCCACTTGTCCTTGTTGATATCGTTTTTTTTCTTGATGCGGTGAAGCAGCAGGTATTTGCCGTCCTGCTCGATATAACAAAGGGAGGTGTTGATCACTTGGAAGCCTTCCAGATAGAAATCAGGCTCTTGTTCTTGCGGGTAGCAAGCCAGAGGGTAGGCCAAATCAGAATCAGGTCGCGGATCAGGCTGGTCCAGGTTTCCGCCTTGTCGGCGGCACCTTCAATCTCGAAACACCCGCAGGTGATGCCCAGGTCGTGGTAAAGCGCCCAGCCGAGGGCGATAATAAAGCTTACGAACATCCAGAATATGGCAAGGGCCGATTCCCGCACAAAGGGCGAAACAATCATGGCGAGTCCAAACCACAATTCAAATTGCGGATAGACGAGGGCGAAAAAGTTGTTCAGGAATTCCAGGTGAAGTGCAGGGAAAAACTGGTACTGTGCCACAAGAACTGCAAATTCGTGAGGGTTCTGGATCTTGAAAATCGAGGCAAAGATGAACATGCCGCCAATGCCGATACGGCAAAGGGTTTCCAGGGCGCGGATGGCGAAATCCTTTTGAATCTTGAATGCTGGCACAATCAGGGCACCGCCGATAATCAGGGCACAAAGTCCCACCTGGATGTTGTAACGGTAAGCCTTGGGCCACAGGCCAATAAGCCATTCCTGGTCGGTAAAAGTCAGTATAGATTCCGGAAAGCTGATTTCGGCAACGCATACGGACACAAAGAAGGTGGCCACCAGCATCAAGATGCCAGAAACAATGGAACGCTTGCGATTCTGAGGCTGAAAGCAATCAATCATTTCCGCCTCCTTCTAGAGAATATCCGCCGGTTTTTCCAGAATGTCCTGGGAACCGATCCAAGTGACAGACTTGGCATCATCTACGCGGATGTTATTCACAATTGCAAGTGCAATGCAAAAAAGGGCGATGCCAAGGAGAACAATCCAATTCAGGGATTTTAGGTAATTTTTACAGAAAAGGAAGATTTTGTTTTCTTTAATGCTCATGGAGAGCAATATACAAAAAATCGGGAAGGCTTCGCCCTCCCTAATAATCTCTGTGAGCCGTAGATGACTCGTATTGACGAGTCGTCGTAGGCGAGCTTTGGACACTTAGCACTTTAGTGCTTAGTGTACATGGCCACCTTTAGGTGGGAGTGAGCGCCAGCCCTGTACCTGTTATACAGATTCCAGCGCGAACGGTCGCTTAATGCACTCCGTTGCCGTCGGCCACGTCGCAGGTCACGGGCTTCCCGTTCACTTCGAGCGCGAGAGCGTCGCAGAACACCGCGCCACCCTTCACGGAGAGCGCAATCTTCTCGAAGTCCTTCACCTTCAGTTCACGCGGTTCGCTGGGTGCTACACCCTTGAACAGGGCGCGGTCACCGGGCTTTGCGTCTTCAGGTACGGAGACGAGCCTGCAGGTGTGTGCCTCGTTGTCGAGGTCGCCCGCAAAGAGCATACCCTGGCTCATGATACCGCGGAGAGCGCTGGGCTTGAGGTTTGCGAACAACAGAATCTTTCTGTCCTTCAGTTCCACGGCCTTGTAGCTGTTCTTGAGGCCGCTGCAGATGGTGCGGAGTTCGCCTTCGCCTGCGTCCACCTTGAGCACGTAGAGGCTCGTAGCGTCCGGATGGTCTGCAACTTCCACGATCTGGGCAACGCGCATGTCCATCGCTGCGGGCACGTCGGCGGCCATCAGGGGCTTGTTCTGCTTGGGCTTGCTCTGGGCTTCCTGCTTCTTGACTTCTTCCTCGATGCGCGGGAAGAGCGGCTTGCCTTCGCCGAACGTTTCGCCGCCCTTGAGGATTCCCCAGGCGAGGTCGTCTGCGCTCTGGAACTTGCAGCCGATCATGGCGAGTCCTTCTTCCGCCTTGGCGGGAATCACCGGCCACAGCAGGCAAAGCGAGAGGCGCACGGCTTCGGCAGATACGTAGAGTACGGTCGCGAGTTCATCCTTGAGGGCGGGGTCCTTCGCGAGCTTCCACGGAGCCTTGACTTCGAGGTAACGGTTGATGCTACGCACCAGCTGCATGATGGTCTCGATAGACTGGGAGAGGCGGGCCTGGGGCAGGCCTTCCTTGATTTCGGCAATCACCTTGTTTGCAAGGTCGATGACTTCCTTTTCGGCGTCGCCGATGGAGGTCGCTGCGGGAAGCTTGCCTTCAAAATTGTTGAGCACCAGGCGGTGTACGCGGTTCAGCACGTTACCCAGGTCGTTGGCGAGGTCGCTGTTGATGCGGCGCACGAAGGCATCGTGGGTGAAGTTCGCGTCCTGGCCCACCACCATTTCGCGGGCGAGGAAGTAGCGGAACGCGTCGATGCCGTACTTTTCCATGTAGTCCATGGGGTTCACCACGTTGCCTGCGGACTTGCTCATCTTTTCGCCGCCGTTCACGAGCCACCAGCCGTGGGCCAAGATGTGCTGCGGGAGCGGAATGTCGAGAGCCATGAGCATGGTCGGCCAGTACACGCTATGCGTGGTGAGAATGTCCTTGCCGATGAGGTGGTAAGTGGCAGGCCAGATCGGCGTGCCGTCGGCATAAGTCTTGTGGAAGGCGGTGGAGGCGCTCACGTAGTTCAGGAGGGCGTCGAACCATACGTAGGTCACGTAGTCGGTGTCGAAGGGCAGCGGAATGCCCCAGCTGAGGCGTGCCTTCGGGCGGCTGATGCACAGGTCGTTCAGCGGCTGGCGCAGGAACCCGCGGATTTCGTTCCAGCGGTAGTCCGGCACAATCCAGTCCTTGTGGCTTTC